>NZ_CALIST010000055.1 GCF_938041645.1 uncultured Campylobacter sp.
TTCCGATCTTATATCTTTAATAAATTTAGAGTAAAATTATATAAAATTTTATATGCAAAGGAGCTTAAATGAAAGAAATTTATCCAAGCGGTTTCGCGCCGAAAAAGGCGCATTATGCGCCGGGCATCTTAGACGACGACGGCACGCTCTACGTCTCGGGGCAGCTAAGCGTGGATCCGCGTACGGGGGCCATCGCGGAGAGTCTTGCTGCGCAGACCGCGCAGGCTCTAAGCAACGTCGCGGCAGTGCTGGCCGCCGCGGGTGCGGATAAAGGCGACGTGCGGATGTGCCGCGTCTATACGCCTGACGTCGCGAATTGGGACGTGATCGACGAGCAGTACGCGCTGTTTTTCGGCGCGCACAAGCCCGCCCGCGTCGTGGTGCCGACTACGGCTCTACACTTCGGCTGCCTTGTAGAGATCGAGGCCCTCGCAAAAATCAAAGAGAAAAAATAGGAGTGAAAATGAGCGATTTCATCTGCACGGGCTGCGGTAAGCACGCGCCCATCGATACTTTGAGTTATAAATGCGACTGCGGCGGGCTGTATAAGCTAAACTCCGACGCGCCTAAATTTAACCCCGCGCTCGTAGATCAAAGCGAGTTTAGCATCTTTAGATACCGAAGATTTATGGGCATCGACACGGCTAAATTTAGAGAAATTTCGATGGGCGAGGGGCTTACGGCGAGCGTAAAATTCGGCGAAGACCTCTATCTCAAGCTCGATTACGCGATGCCTACGCTTTCATTCAAAGATCGCGGCGCGGCGGTTTTGGTGTTGCATGCTAAAAATATCGGCGTGAAAAAGGTGCTGCAAGATTCCAGCGGCAACGCGGGCAATGCCGTGGCGGCGTACTGCGCTCGCGCGGGCATCGAGTGCGAAATTTACGTCCCGAAGGGCACGTCGCCTAAAAAGATCGATATGATCAAAAGCCACGGCGCGCACGTCACGGTATTTGACGGCAGCCGCGACGAAACGGCGGATGCGTGCCGCAAAAAGGCCGCGCAGGAGCAGATCTATTACGCCAACCACGTTTATAATCCGATCTTTTACGAGGGCACGAAGAGCTACGTTTATGAGATCTACGAGCAGCTGGGCAGGGTGCCGCGCAATATCTTTATCCCCGTGGGCAACGGCACGCTACTGCTGGGCGCTCAAGCGGCGCTGGGCGAGCTATATGAGGGCGGTCTTATCGAGGCGTTGCCAAAAATTTTCATCGTTCAGGGCGAGCGTTGTGCCCCGCTTTTTGATGCCAAAGGTGCGGCGCGAGCGATAGAGCCGCAGCCGACGCTAGCGGAGGGCATCGCGATCGCAAGACCGATGCGTGCGGGCGAAATTCTTGGCTCTAGCTACGCGGGCGAGCGCGAGGTGATCTTGGCGAGCGAGGGCGACATACTGCCTGCTAGAGCGGCTCTTGCGCGTGGCGGATTTTACGTCGAGCATACGACTGCGGCTACCTACGCGGCATATCTGCGCTACAAAGAAAGCCGTGATCTGCAAGGAGATAGCATCATCCCGCTTTGCGGCGCGGGGCTAAAGAGCGATCATTAAATTTAAGCGCCAGACGGATTTGTGCGGCTAGCTAGCGGCGAGGAATTTAAAATTTTCGCCGCTTTAAATTTAGTGAGTTTGTGAGCCAATGTTTTAGCGAGATGTTTAAAATTTACGACGCTTAGGCTTTTAAATTTAAATTTACACCGAAGCGCGGAAATGAGCCTTAGCCCTTGGTGTGATGCAATGATACGGCGCGTTTTATGAGAGCGACTTTACTGCTGGCGGAATTTGTAAAATTTTATAAAAATAAGCTCACGGGGCAGGGCGCAAGCCCTCTGTTTTGTTTATAAAATTTAGTCATTTTTTATCGCTCTTGGCGAGCGAGCTTCTACGCAGAGGATAAATTTGTGCGGCTATTTCGAGTTTTCTTTAGCAATAAGCGTAAATTTAAGCACAAATTCGCTTTTTACCGCAGTGTAGGCGTCTCGGTCAAACTCGTAGCGCTTGCAAAGCTCTAATTTAAGCGCCTCGTACCGCTTGGCGATATCCGCATTCGCCCGCAAAAAATCTCTAAAAAATATCTCATCCGCATCGCCGAAATTTCGCAGATGCACGTGAAAAACGCGCTCGGCAAATCCCGCTTCGGTGTAGCCCTTATTTAGGCTGCAGCGGCTCCCCTTTTCACTCATTAGCAGATAGCCCGCGTCTATCAGGCGCTGTTTGGCGGCGGCGATATCCGAGCACTCGATCAAAATATCTATGATAGGCTTCGCCCAAATACCGCTTACCGCGGTGCTGCCGATATGGTGGATCTTGGTCTCGCCATGATCTCGCAGCAGACCGCGCAGAATTTCGCGCTCCTGCCTAAACCAAACGCTCCAGCGCGGATCGTGCGGCACGAGACGTATTGGAAAGAGTCGCCACAGCTCCTGCAGGCTCATCGAAAGGAGTTTATTGCTCATCTTAACTCCAAAGTATTGGGTGAAATTTGAATGAATGGCGGGTAGATAGGGATTCGAACCCTAGAAGGCTGACGCCTTACGCGCTTTCGAGGCGCGCTCCTTCGACCGCTCGGACATCTACCCGAATGAAAATGTAATTTAAGCCAAAAATGGCTTAATAACAGATTTAAAAATAAAATTCCGCCTGAAATTTCGCCTGATTTTGCGATCGGGGGTTGAAATTTAACGGCGCAAATTTAGATTTCGTTTTAAATCCACGGCTTAAGGTACGGCGCGCTTTGGGCATAAA
The DNA here is from genome assembly GCF_938041645.1 of uncultured Campylobacter sp. Taxonomy (GTDB): domain Bacteria; phylum Campylobacterota; class Campylobacteria; order Campylobacterales; family Campylobacteraceae; genus Campylobacter_B. Next base: position 2,744 of record NZ_CALIST010000055.1, read on the forward strand.
ATTTGCTTTCGCGCATAGTTTTGGGCACGGAATTTTACCGCTTTATGGATGAAATTTTACGCAAAAGCATATCGTCGCGGCGGAGAAAAATCACTCGCCGTTTATAAATTTCATGCGCCGCCCTACAAAACCGAGATAAAAATTTTGATCTCGTCTCCGCCGTAAAACTCAAAATCCGTTCCAAACGCTCTTTTTAGTTCGCCGGCCTCAAAAAAGCTCCAAATCTTGCTCCAAAATTTTGCTACATTTTGCGGCTCATTTGGGAAACTAAAAACGGCGTATTTGCCGCTTCTGATCTCCAAGGCTTCGTCGCCGCGGGGCGCTTTAGCGCCGATAAAGATATCGTAAAGCCCGTCGGCGCCGTCTTCGTAATCGTAATAGATGCCGTAAATCTCGCTCTGCCCGTCATAGCACTCTTTCATAAATTTTGCCCACAGCGCGGGAATTTTGCCGCTTTCGCCTAACTCGTCCGCATTTTTCGTGCGGGCTTTTAATCCGTAAATTTTAAATCCGTCTAAATACGAAATTTTGATTTTTTCGCTCAAATTTTACCCTTTCCGCTACTGCTCTAAAAGCTCCCTTGCTTCTTTTGCGATCGCGACGTCGGTGAAGCCGAAAAGCTTAAATAGCTCGCTCGCGTTGCCGCTCTCGCCGAAGCTTTGCATGCCGTGTACCGCGTCTGCAAATTTATACCACTCAAGCGCGCTTGCGGCTTCGACGGCTAAAATTTTAGTTTGTGGCTGCAGGATTTGCGCCAAATAATCTGCGTCCTGCTCGCACAAAAGCTCGAAGCACGGCGCGCTTACGACGTTTGCGCCGATGCCTTGCTCTTGCAGGATCGCTGCCGCTTTTAGGCAGAGCGAAACCTCGCTGCCGCTTGCGATGAGCGTGATACGTGCCTCTTTGCTCTGCCTTAGCAGATACGCGCCGTTTTGCACGTCGCCCAAAACCGCCTTAGGTAGCGGCTCAAGTCCCTGACGCGAGCAGACGAACGCTGCGGGGGCATTTAGAGTAAGCGCCGTGCGCCAGCATTTTACGTTTTCGTTGCCGTCCGCGGGGCGGAAGGTGTAGAAGTCTGGCATCGCGCGGAAGGTGCTAAGCTGCTCGATAGGCTCGTGCGTCGGCCCGTCCTCGCCCACGCCGATACTGTCGTGCGTGAAGACGAAATAGTGGCGCAAGCCCATCAGTGCCGCGAGTCGCGCACCCGTTTTGAGATAGTCGCTGAAGATAAAAAACGTCGCGCTAAACGGGATGAAAAGCCCGTACCTCGCAAAGGCGTTGCCGATCGCCGCCATCGCGTGCTCGCGGATGCCGAAGTGTAGATTTTTGCCGCACGGAAAGTCGCCGCCGCCTTTTAGCTCGGTCTTGTTCGATGCCGCCAAATCGGCGCTTCCGCCCAAAAAGCCCGGCACCGCGTTTGCGATAGCGTTTAAAATTTTACCGTTGCTATCGCGCGTGGCGACCTTAAGCCCGCTAAAATCAGGGAATTCTATCTTGCTAAAATCGGGATTTAAAAGCTCGTTTAAAAGCGCTCTTTTTTCATCGCTTAGTTTCGCGAGCTTCTCCTTCCAAAGCCGCTCTTCCAAATCACCCCTCTCAACCGCGGCGCGCGTCGCAAAAAGCACGTCCTCGCTTACGACAAAGCTTTGGGCGGGATCAAAGCCTAGACTTTGCTTGGCGCGCGCAAGCAGTTCCTCTCCAAGCGGCGCGCCGTGCGTCTTGGCCGTGCCCTCAAGCTCGAGCGCACCCTTGCCGATCGTGGTGTTTGCGATGATGAGGTAGGGTTTGGTTTTATTTTTTACCTCGTCAAGGACAAATTCTATCTGATCGAAATTATGTCCGTCGATGCGCGCGACCTCAAAGCCCTGCGCTTCAAATCGCACTTTCACGTCCTCAAACCACGCGATATCGGTGCTGCCGTCGATCGTGATGCCGTTAGAATCATAGATTATGGTGAGATTATCGAGGTTGTGTCTGCCCGCAAGCGCGCACGCTTCGTAGCTGATGCCCTCCTGCAGATCGCCGTCGCCGCAGAAGCAATAGACGCGGTGATCGATGATCTCGCTTCCTTCCTCGTTGAGCAGATGCGCGGCGTATTTTGCGGCCATCGCAAATCCGACTGCGTTTGCGACGCCCTGACCGAGCGGTCCGGTAGCGATCTCAACGCCCGGAGTAGTGATCTCCGGGTGGCCCGGGGTTTTGGAGTGTAGGCGCCTGAAGCTTTTCAGATCGTCCATGCTCAAATCGTATCCGCTAAGATAGAGGTAGCTATACACGAGCGCGCTTGCGTGCCCGCCCGAGAATACGACGCGGTCGCGGTTTAGCCACGCGGGATTTTTGGGATTGTGGCGGACCTTGCTCATAAAGACGCTCATCACGTCGCTTAGCCCCATCGGCGTGCCGGGATGGCCCGAGTTGGCGCTTTGGATCATATCCGCGCTTAGAAATTTGATCGTGTTTGAAATTTTACTTAGCTGCTCGCTCGACATTTTTCATCCTTTCAGGTATTTTTCTATCAAATTTAAAACCAAATCGCGTAGGCTCGCATCATAGCCGCTCATTGCGCCGCTTACCTCGTCTATTAGGCGCTGCTTGTAGCTTCTAGCACCTGCAAGTCCGAGTAAATTTACGAAGGAATTTTTCGCGCCGTCCGCTCCTACCGGCTTGCCCGCGCTTGCTTCGTCGCTCGTGGCGTCGATGATGTCATCCTCGATCTGAAATATAAGCCCTAGTTTCAGGCCGATCTTATAAAGCTCATGCGCGAGCTCGTCATTTAGCCCGCCGATTATGGCGCCTAGCTCAAACGCCGCAGCGATGAGCGCGCCAGTTTTATGCAGATGCAAAAACTCAAGCTCGTTTTGCTTTAGCGGGCTGTTTTCAAAACGGCAATCGATCGCCTGACCCAGCACCATGCCGCTGCTGCCTGCGTTTCGCGCTAGAGTTTTAATGCATTTTATCTTGATCTCATCGCTTAGGCTTGCGCTTGCGGCGATCAAAAACGCGTCGGTATTTAACGCGTCGCCGACCAAAATCGCCGTGACCTCGTCGTATTTTTTATGCAGGCTCGGTCGCCCGCGGCGCAGATCCGCATCGTCCATCGCGGGCAGATCGTCGTGGATAAGCGAGTAGGTGTGGATCATCTCAAGCGCCATCGCCATCGCCAGCGCACCCTCAAAGCGCCGCTCATCCACCGCCGAGACGACGCCTAGCAACAGCTGCGCGCGAAAGTGCTTGCCGCCCGCTTGCAGCATGTAATTGAGCGCCTCCTCAAAGTACGGATGAAAGCTCGGCGCCTTCAGCTCGTTGCGCTCCAAGTAGTCTTTAAATTTTTCTAAAATATCCATCAAATTCCTATCGCATGGTTGGGCTTTGGAGCCGCTTTTTACGCGTGGCTCGTTCGGCTACTCTTACTTTCCTGTGTTTATCAGCTTTTACGCTCGTTTCGTTTGCCGCGCTCGTACTTTTTACTATCTGTTTTATGACATTTGGTTGCGTCTTGCGTATCGTTTAAATTTTATCTCTTTTGTGTTCGCGCAGAGGCAAACGATCGAAGCACATCGCGATCGCTGCTTGTAAATTTTAAACCCTCCGATCGGCTGCTTCGCAAATTCTGAAACTATAAAATTTTAAAATTTCATCCGACTGGTCTGTTCAAATTTACCGCCTCAGCCCTTATCGCCGAGTAGATCGCCTAGGCTGCCGAGCCCTCCTAGCATGGACGCTGCGGCACCTTTCTTTTCATTTTCGACGAGTTTTATCGCGTCGCCTATCGCCGAAATTAGCAGGATCTGCAAGCTTTCCTTGTCGTTAAAAAGGCTATCGTCGATGCTTAGATCGAGCACCTCGCCCGCGCCGTTTAGCCTGATGGCAACCATACCCGCGCCTGATTTTACGGTAAATTCCTTGCGCGCATTTTCCTCCTCGATCTGCTTGGCCTTAGCCTGCATCTGATCGAGCATCTGCCCCATTTTCGAAAAATCCATTCCTTCGAACATCAAAAATCCTTTAAATTTTGGCTATTTTAGCAAATTTAAGCTAAATTTAGCGTTTGACTTGGCGTTGCGAGTTTTGTTCTCGACTTTGATTTTGCGGCGGGCACGCGCAGTCAAAAAGCGGCTTAAAATTTAGCTTGGGCAGGTAAAATTTAAATAAGAGACGTCATTAAAGCTTGGCGATGAAATTTATTTTAAAAGGAACAAAATGGGCGATTGGGGCTACAAAGCTTACGAAAACGACGAGGCGGCGGATTGGTTTGCTAGATTTTGGGAGAGCAAAAATTTTGATCTGCTGCAAAGCACGGCAGGAGAGTTCGATCCAAAAAATGAAAACTACGATGAAATCAGGGCTGCCGCGCACGTTTTGGCCTGCTTTGGCTCGCCGTATGCGTGTCCGTCGGATTTTTTAGATAAATTGCAACCGACTATCCGGAAAGTCGTTGCGATTTTGGAAAATATGATCAACCCGCCAAGCGACGAATGGGCTTTTCTTGAAATTTGGGAAAACTCGCCGCAGATAATAGACGAAGTTAAGCGGCAAATCACGGAGCTAAAAGAGCATTTAAAATAGCGCGGGCAGGATGACCGCTAAATTTGAAATCTTTTGACGAGTTAAAAAGCGATAAAATATGTCGGCAGATCAAGACCGCCCGAACGAACGCACGTCAGATATCTTTAAACTCTGCCGCGACCGATTTTTCCAGATTTTTCGCCTTGCCAAGGATCGTTATCGCCTTTTGCCTGCACTTGTTCACGCATCTGTAGCAAATCGTACAGCGCTCGCCAAATCTCGCCTTGCCGTGCGTGATTTTTATATTTTGCATCGGACAGGATTTCGCGCACTCTCCGCATCCGCTGCATCGCGCCGTATCTAGGATCGGTTTGCGCCTGGCAAACGGCGTTTTGTCCCAAATTTTCATCCAGAGCCGTTGTCCCAAAAGCCCCGCGATGCGGCATAGCATGCCCAGCCCCTCTTGCGGTGGATTGCCCGCGGCAAATGCCTCCGAGGCGCGCTCTAGCTTGGCGTTTGCCTCCTTGATTAGGCGCTCGTTTTTCTGCGCCGAATAGCTAAAAATCGCCACGTCGAGGATAAACGCGGGCATTTTCACGTGCGCGCCGCCCATTATCTTCGCGCCAGCCCGTTTTAGGATCCTAGCCGCGCAGCCCTCTCCGTCGCCGCTAAAAATCTCCATCGTAGCGATGATAAAGACGTTTTTGCCACGAAAATTCGCGCTGTTTTCGCAAATGAACTCGCGCACGATCTGCGGCAGGTCGCTAAAGTAAACGGGATAGGCAAGGATCACGTCATCGTGGTGCTTTAGCAGCTCGCCGCAGCACTCATCCTCGATCGAAACCGCGGGGATGTCGCCGCCCAGACGCTCTATAAATCTCTCCACGCAATGCTTGGTATTGCCTGTGGAGCTGAAATAAATCGCTATCATTTTGTGAATCCTTTTAAATTCAGGCGCCAAATTTGCCCATTTTCGCCGAATTTTGCCGACCGCGTCAAATTTAACGCCAAACACTGACAAATATTTGGCGCGCTTCCCTTTTGTCCGTTTGATAACAATGGCTGTGTACCTTTGCCCAAATTTTACCGCAAATTTGGCAAATTTATTTTTGGAATTTCCCTAAATGCGGTAGTTTTTGAAAAAATTTATCTCAAATGGGCTCAAATTCGCACTATGCTGTAATTTTTGCGCTTTATAGGCAAGCGTAAATTTTATTCTCTGTAAACCATTGCGTTTTGGCTAGCGATGCGGTAAATTTTAATTCGTAAATTTCAAAAACAACAAAAATTCGGCGCAAAAGTTCATCCGCGGCACCAAACTTCACGCTCGAAAATCTAAATTTAGCGACGTAAAATTTGCCGAGCAAAGCAGCGTGGCTAAATTTAGCTTTAATTTAAGGATATTGCCCAAAATTCGCCGCTTACTCGTACGTCCGTCCCATTTCGAGCAGTTCGCCGAGCATTTCCCAGCCACCGCGCAGGGGCGCATCCTCGCCCGCGTGATCCATCAGGCCGCGCGCTCCGCACTCTAGCAGCGAAAACGGATCGAAATTATACCAGCCATGCCCGCCTGACGATACGATGCCGAAAAACTTGCTCTCGTCCGCAAGCTGTCCGCTAGCGCGCATCCTGCTAAGCTCCGCTAGCTGAAATTTTATAACCTCTGCGGAATACGCAAGCCAGCCGTGCTTGTCTGCGGCCTCGAATTTCAGGGGCCCCATTGGTCTTTTGCCCAAAGGACTCGCCTCGCGCTGTTTTTGCAGAGACGCTACCGCTTACGGCGATGGAATTTTGCTCTTGCGTTTTGCTCTCGTCGTTTTTTAGCTCGTCGTTCGTAAATTTTGCCTCGCTTGGCGCGGTTTTAAAATTTGCGGATCTGCTTTCGTCAAATTTTATCTCAAAGCCCTCCGGTAGGTAGCGCATTATATCTGCAGCGGTTTTTGGCTCCTCCGCCGAACGAAACGTATCGCCGCCGCCCGCAGGATCATCTTTGCAGAAGTGCGCAAGCTCGGGCGCTCGCTCTATCTCAAGCCACGCCTCATTAAATCCCGCCCTCTCGCTTTCAAACGCCGCGCTTAGGATTTCAAGCATTAGCTCTGCGCTAAAGGGCTCGCCGCTGCGCGCTTCAAGCAGCCTCAAAAGCGCGAGTAGATATGCGTCCAGCTCCTTGTTCGCAGCCCCGCTCGCTTCAAATTTTTCCACCATTTCGCAGACGGCGCCATAAAATTCTTCGTAGTTCAAATTTGCTCCTTTTTTGTGGACTGACAAGCGGCTAGAGCGGGCTGTTTGGAGTAAAATTTAGCGCAAATTGCGCCTCTTGCGCGTGATGTGGCAGGCGCGCTTGCACACAAGAGGGCAAAACTCCGCGTAAAGAGCTAGCGTTTGTAGCCGTAAATTTTTAAGCTTTGCTCGCCCGACTCCATCTCAAATCCAGGCGCTCTAAATAGCGCGCTATGGTATCAAGGTCCTGGCTTTTGTGCCCCGGCGGTAGCAGTGCGCCGCGGCTTGTGAAGTCGTAAAATTTCGCAAATTCTATGTATTCTATCTCGGCGTAGAAGGTGGGCTTTTCGCTCGTCGTGAGGCGCTGCGAGATGTAGTTTTCGCAGATGCCTTGCGCGTACTCTGCGGCGGGCAGAGCGAATCTGATCTCGTTTACGCAGGAGTCGAAGAAATCATAAATTTCGCACTGCCTTGCGGGCGAACTCTCGGCGCAGATCGTCGCAAAGAGCTTGCGCCATTTTGCGTCGCTCATAAAGCCAAAGCGAAACTCGGCTAGTTTTTTACCCAACTGCGCTTTGTATTTTTCGTAGTGCTGCGGCGAGGCGAAAAGCTCCTCGAGGCGCGGTGCCATGCTATTTTACGATTTCGTTTTGTGCGTTTACCTGCACGATTTTTGGCTCGAAATCTTTCGCTTTTTTAGCGCTAATCTGAGCGTAGGCCACGATGATGACGATATCTCCGACGCAGACTTTGCGCGCAGCCGCGCCGTTTAGGCAGATCTCGCCCTTTTTCTCGCCGCGGATCACGTATGTGGCGAACCGCTCGCCGTTATTGATGTTTAGGATTTCGACTTTTTGATATTCGTAAAGCCCCGCAGCCTCGATGAGCTCGGGCCCGATCGTAATGGAGCCCACGTAGTTGAGGTTGGCGTCCGTCACGCGCGCGCGGTGGATTTTGCTTGATAAAATTTCGATTTTCATCGGCCGTCCTTTAAATTTAGTCTAAATTTGACCCGCCTCGCGCCGCGACGAGCTCGCTCACGACCTGCTTGTCGCTGAAGGGGTGCTTCACGCCCTTGATCTCCTGGTAGGTCTCGTCGCCCTTGCCCAAAATAGCGATCATCTCGCCGTTTTTGGCAAGATCTATCGCGCGCGCGATAGCCTCTTTGCGATCCGCAATCTTTAAAATTTTATCCTTTCGGCGCATACCGGCGCAAATCTGCTCGATGATCTCGCTCGGCTCTTCGCTGCGCGGGTTATCGCTCGTGACGATGCAAATTTTGGCAAAGTGCTCGGCGATGGCGCCCATTTTCGGACGCTTGCCGTGGTCGCGATCGCCTCCCGCACCGAAAACCGCGATGATCTCGCCGCTTGTGCGCAGCGCGTTTAGCACCTTTTCGATACCGTCTGGGGTATGGGCGAAATCGACGATTACAAGCGGGTTTTTATTTACGATCTGCACGCGACCCTCGACGCCGCCGAAGTTTGCCAGGGCTTTTGCGATCTTTTCGTTCGGCAGCTTGGTCAGAATTTTAACCGCCGCAAACGCCGCGGTAAGGTTGTAGAGGTTAAACTCGCCGATCAGATCGCTTTGTAGCTGCGCATTATCGCCGTTTGGGGTGCGCACGAGCGCGTCGATGCCGCCCTTTAGTCCATACCCGCTTACGCCGAAGCTCGCGGCGTTTTTGATGCCGTAGGTAAGGGCGTTTACAGGGTTAAATTTAATATGCCCATCGTCGGCGTTTATGAGCTTTGGCGCGTCGTCTGCGAAAAACGAGCTTTTTACCGCGGCATATTCTTGCATACTGCCGTGATAATCGAGATGATCTTGGCTCAAATTCGTAAAAATTTTAAGCGCAAAATTTAGCCCCTGGATGCGGTTCTGCGCGATCGCATGCGAGCTTACTTCCATAACGAAATACTCGCAGCCCTGCTTGCTGGCTTCATAAAGATAGCTCATCGTCTTAAAAACCGAGCTCGTCGTAAGCCCCTTCTCGTCGATTCTACGCTCGCTTATGAAAGCGCCGCGCGTGCCGCTTAGACCGCAGCTAAAGCCCAGATCCAGCAGCGTCGAATAGATCGCCGCCGCGGTCGTCGTTTTGCCGTTCGTGCCCGTAATGCCCACGATTTTGATGCGCGGATCGATATTTAAAAGCTCCTTCGCTTGCGAGATAGAGATGATCTGCGCGCCTTTTTGCGCCGCTTCGGATTCAAATTTAGCGTTTGCGTCTGTGCGCATAAAAAAGCAGCCCATCTCGCACTCGGCGGAGTTGTCGGTGATAAAGCTATTTTCGAGTCGTATTTTCATGATTTTTGATTTTTTGCATCAGCGCTTCGAAGCGCTCGTCGCCTGCGTACGCAGCAGCCGAGCTTTCGACGTAATTAAGCCCCATCTCGTAGTAGCCGTTTTCTATTAAATTTTCTAAAAATTCTATCATCTCGCTTTTATCCGAAATAGCGATTTTAGAGGAAAAAATGATCGATTCGAAGGCGTCTTTAAAGCCCCTTTGGCCTACCGCCCGCATAAAATCGGCATAGGCGATAACGGCGATCTCGTCCTCGGCGCCGGGTTCGGAGGCTGCTTCGCTCGCGATCTTTTCGTTGATGGAGTTTAAAATTTTAAAAAGCTCCGCGGTTTGAGTTTTGGGGCTGAGGTTGTAAAAATCAAAGAGCATAAGCGCTTCTTCGCGGTCTGCCAGCGCGGTCTGGCAAAGCTCAAGTAAAAATAAAATTTCTTCCTCGCCGCTTTTTTCGTAGGCGAGCGAAAAATACAGCTTTGCAAGCTCGAATTCCCCGCGCGAAAAGGCTTTTAGCCCCAGCTTTTTATAATTCAAACTCTTCGCCTTCGGGGATGTTTACGACGCTAAGCTCCGGATGTATATCCATGCGAAGCTGGCGCTCGACGCCGTATTTTAGGGTCTGCGCACTTGCAGCGCAGCCGTGGCAATGCCCGGTAAGGCGGACATAGACGACGCCGTTTTTTATGCCTAAAAGCTTCATATCGCCGCCGTCGTTTTGAAGCATCGGACGGATTAGCTCCAAGCTGCCTTGTACCGGAGCTAGAAGCTCTTCATCGCTAAATGGTATCATTAAAATTCCTTATTTTAGTTTTGGCGCATTATATCCAAAAGCGATAAAAAAAGGCTTATCGGGGATGAAATTTAATCTTAAATTTTGCGCGAGGACGCGGATTTTGTGCCATAGATCGCAAAGAATTTTATACGGTGCGGAGGAATGGAACTATGATTTTAAAATTCTATCGATTCGGTAAGGACGAAGCCCGCGAATTATCGGGCTTGCATATATTTAAATTTGACCTATTTGCGCCATAAATTTGGCATGAAATTTCAGCTGAGCCGATGGTTAAATTTGAGATGAAATTTTGCTTGAGCGGGAGAGGAAATTTAAAGTGATTTTGTCTAAAATTATTGGGATAAACGCCGATACGATTAAATTTTATAAAAACAACCCTGCTTTTAATCGTAAAATTTTGCGGCATACAAAAGCCTGGACGGCGAATATTATTTTAAAGCTCGCAGATGAAATTTACGCTATGTTTTATATCGATCGCGGCTGTGAAATTTCAGTGCGGGCGCGTGCAATCACGGCAAAATTTCTATCGGAGTGCCGATTTTTACGTGCTCAAAAAGCTCGTCCATATCGTCATTGACGAGCGCTATGCAGCCCTCCGTCCAGTCGCCGAACGCCGCGATACTCTGCCCTAGGTAGCTAAATTTATTCGGTAGCCCGTGGATCTTGATATCGCCGCCTGCGCTCTTGCCGAGAGATTTTGCGTGCGCTACGTCGGTTTTGTTCGGATAGGAGATGCCTAAATTTAGATGATACGCCGAGTTTGGATTTTTGCCGTTTATGGTGTAGTTGCCCTCCGGGGTTTTGCCGTCGCCTTGAACCTCCTTGTGCCCTTCAGGCTCGCGTCCGAGGGCGATTTTGTAGCTTTTCGCGACGCCTTTTGAGGTTAAAATTTCAAGAATTCGTTTGGATTTATAGACGCGGATTTTAGAAATTTGCTCGCCGTCCAATGCTTGCTTTAGCGGAATTTCGGAGTTGATCGTTTCGATATTTTTATAGCTAAGATAATTGTCCAATGCCCATGCCAAGCCCGCAGCTACGATAACAAGCGGAAGTAAAATTTTAAATTTCATAGAAGAAATTTCGGGAGTGATCCCGAAATTTTATTTGCTGATTAGCTCGATATAAGCCATCTCTGCGGCGTCGCCCTTGCGAAGGCGGGTTTTGATGATGCGAGTGTAGCCGCCGTTTACGCCTGCGTATTTTGGGGCAATCTCGGTGACCAGCTTATTTGTCGCAGCCTTATCTTGAAGCGCCGCGAAAACAAATCTATGCGCCTCGCTGTCGCCTTTGCGCGCGCGAGTGATTAGCTTCTCGGCATAGCTTCTTAGCTCTTTTGCCTTAGGAAGCGTAGTTTCGATCTTGCCGCTAGTAACTAAAGCGATGGTTAAATTTTTAAGCAGGGCGGCACGGTGAGACGAAGTGCGCCCTAGCTTCCTATATCCGTGATTATGTCTCATTTATTGTCCTTCATTCTTTTGTCTTTGAGCCTTCAGCTCGTCAAGCTTGCGTTTTAGCTGCTCTTTTTTATCGCCGAGCTCTTGGTTGCCGATAGGATAACCGATCTCCTCCATTACGGCTTTGATCTCCTCAAGCGATTTTTTGCCTAAATTTTTAAGGTCTTTAAGCTCGCTCTCCTCCATAATTGCTAGCTCACCGATAAATCTAATATCCGCGCGATCTAGGCAGTTAAAGCTTCGCGCGCTTAAGCTTAGATTGCTAACGCTCTCAAAAAGCTTTGCAAACTCGGAATTTGCGGGGATCGCTCTACCGAAAGTGTCCGCAGCGCTGATATTTACGATACCTTTGAAAACCGCCAGCTGCTGATACATCGCCTCAAGTGCGTTTTTAAACGCATCTATCGCGCTGATCTGACCGTCGGTAGTGATCGTAAAGACCACCTTTTCGTAGTCGGGATTATCCTCTACGAATACGTTTTCGATATCGTAAACAGCCTTGGTTACCGGGGTAAAAAACGCATCCAACGCGATAAAATCGGCGTCTAAATTTTCTCTGATCTCTTCGCTTGGGACGTAGCCGATGCCCTTTTCGATGATGAGCGTAAATTTAAGATCGGCATCCTCGTTTATCGTAGCCAGATAAGCGCTTGGATTTACGATCTCTACGGCGTCGTTATTTAGGTCGCTGCCGTAAATTTCCTTAGGTCCTTTGAAGCTGTATTCTACGACCTCGCGCAGGGAATCGCCCTTGATTTTAAACCTTAAGCCCTTTAAATTTATGATAAAAGCCGCCATATCCTCGAGCATACCGCGCATGCTGTCGAATTCGTGGCTTACGCCTTCGATTTTAACCGCAGTCGGCGCAAAACCGACCGTGCTCGTATAAAGTAACCTTCGTAAAGGATGAGCTAGAGTGACGGCATATCCCGTTTCAAAGGGATATGCTATGATTTTAGCAACATTTTCGCTGACATTCTCAACCTTTATTTCAGTTGGCATATGAGCTGATGTTGTGATTTTTCTCATATTAGCACCTACTATTTCGAGTAAAGCTCTACGATAAATCTTTCCTCTACAGGAATAACAACTTCTTCTCTCTCCGGAACTCTAGAAAAAATTCCGTATCTTTTCTCTTTTTCTACATCTACCCACGCTACGATGCCGGTCTGTGCAGTAAGATCCAGCGCTCTTGAAATTTGCGGGTTATTTTTGCTCTTTTCGATCACTTCGATCTTTTGTCCTGCGCGGACGGAGTAAGAAGGGATATCGACGCGCTTGCCGTCTACCAAGATATGTCCGTGCGTAACGAGCTGGCGCGCAAATCGTCTAGTCGTAGCAAAGCCCATGCGGTAAACGACATTATCTAGTCTCTGCTCTAAAAGCTGAACCAAAATCGCTCCGGTGTTACCCTCTCTGCGAGCCGCTTCGGCAAATAGCCTACGGAACTGCTTCTCGCTTACGCCGTACATAAATTTAGCCTTTTGCTTCTCGCGAAGCTGTGAGCCATATTCGCTTAGTTTAGCGCGTCTTTGTCCGTGCTGACCCGGAGCGTAAGGGCGTTTTAAAAGCGCGCTCTTGCCCGCAAGCCTTCTTTCGCCCTTCATAAATAGATCGACACCGAGCCTTCTTTCTAATTTTTCAACCGGTCCTGTATATCTAGCCATAAATTTCTCCTTTTATAATTACACGCGACGTCGTTTAGGCGGTCTGCAACCGTTGTGCGCAAGAGGAGTGATGTCTTTGAAATATGTAACTTTAATCCCTTCTACGCTACCTACGCTTTTAACGGCGGTCTCGCGTCCGCTTCCCGGACCCTGAACCTTGACGCCTACCTCTTTGATGCCGTGCTCTTTGGCTTTGTTTAACGCGTCCTCGACGGCTTGCTGCGCCGCATAAGGGGTGGATTTTTTGCTGCCTTTAAAATTTAAAGCGCCCGCACTGCTCCACGCGATCGCGTTGCCCATCTCGTCTGTTACGGTAATCATAGTGTTGTTAAACGTAGCGGAGATGTAAACTATGCCTTTGGCGATATTTTTTCTGACGGTTTTTTTCTTAACTACTTTTTTTTGTGCCATATCTCAATCCTTATTTAGCTGCCGCGCCGACGGTTTTGCGTTTGCCTTTTCTGGTTCTGGCGTTCGTTTTTGTTTTTTGACCGCGAACCGGGAGGCCCTTTCTGTGTCTTAAGCCGCGATAGCCGCCCAAGTCCATAAGCGCTTTTATATCCATAGCCACTTGTTTGCGAAGATCGCCTTCGACCATATAGTGCTCTTGGATCTCTTTTCTGATAGCGGCGGCTTCATCTTCGCTCAGATCGGCGACTCTTTTATCGTAAGAAATTCCTGCCGCATCGAGAATTTTTCTCGACGTAAATAAACCTATACCGTAGATATAAGTTAGTCCGTATTCAATCCTTTTTTTCTTTGGTAGATCTACACCTGCGATACGAGCCATAACTTATCCTTGTCTTTGTTTATGTTTTGGATTTTCACAAATAACGTGAACAACACCTTTGCGCTTGACAATTTTACATTTGTCGCACATTTTCTTAACGGATGGACGAACTTTCATTCCACTCTCCTAAAATTTTCTCCACTTTAAATGCAAACTGCACCTAGGTTTAATGAAATTTCAAAAGCGAAAGTATCAAACCAACTGTTTTCAAAATAGTGGGGATTTTGAAAACACTTCTTCCTACAGTTTAGTCGCAAAATCGCGAGTATATCTAAATTTAACTTTATCCTTACTTATAGCGGTAGGTGATCCTGCCTTTATCGAGGCTGTACGGGGTCAGCTCAACTTTTACGCGATCGCCCGGCATTATCTTGATGTAGTGCATACGCATCTTGCCCGCGATATGACATAAAATCACGTGTTTGTTATCGAGCTCGACCTTAAAAGTCGCGTTCGGCAGCGCTTCTATGACGTTGCCGTCGATCTCTATGACGTCGTCTTTTGCCACAAATTCTCCTTTCTTTTAAATTTAAAAAGGGCGATTATATAGAATTTAAAATTTTAAACAGCTTAAAAGAAATTTAAAATAAGCAAAATTTCAGATTTATTTCGCTACGCGCGCAGTATTTTACAAAAGCGAGGCGGCGCTCTTTTTAAAATTTTAGTATAATGGCTCAAAAAATTTTAAAGGAAAAACATGAAATGGCAAGACGGCAGACGAAGCTCAAACGTAGAGGATGACCGCGCAAGCAGCATGCGCACGAGCTCGGGCTCGCTTGGGATGCTGATCCCGATCATTAGGTTTTTGCTCGGCTCAAAGATCGGGCGAATAGTGCTCGTAATCGGCGTCGTAGCGTATTTTATGGGTTACAACCCTTTGGCGCTTTTAGACGGAGGCGCCAGCACGCAAAGAGAGCCGACCGATAGCCCGCAGGAGCAAGAAAAGCTTGCCTTCGTCTCGGCAGTGCTAGCTCAAACTGAAGACGTTTGGGGCGAGATATTTAAAAGTGCGGGCGCGCGCTACGAGGAGCCCGGACTTCGGCTTTTCCGCGATCAGATCGCAAGCGGCTGCGGCTTTGCGAGCGCGCAGACGGGACCCTTTTATTGCCCGAGGGATCATAAAATTTATCTCGATCTCGGCTTTTTCGACGAACTTGCGAATAAATACAAAGCGGGCGGTGACTTCGCGCAGGCCTACGTCATCGCGCACGAAGTAGGGCATCACGTTCAAAATTTAGTCGGCACGCTGGAGCAGGTCGCCACTCTAAAAAGGCGCGCTCGCAGCGAAGCCGAGCAAAACGCGCTTCAGGTCAAAGTCGAGCTGCAGGCGGACTGCTACGCGGGGGTTTGGGCGCATTATCTAGCAAAAGCCGGGCGCGTGCTGGAGGCGGGCGACATCGACGAGGCGCTAAATGCCGCCAGCGCGATCGGCGACGATACGTTGCAGCGCAAATTTAGCGGTCGCGTCGTGCCCGATTCCTTCACGCACGGCACCTCGGCACAGCGCAAAGAGTGGTTTAAAAAGGGCTTAGCGGGCGGAAACCTAAAAGCCTGCTCGTTTGAGCCGTAAGGATGGGCTTTGAGCTAGCTTGCGGACCAAATCAAGGGCAGTCTAAATTTTAAAAATTAACGCCGAGCTTGAAGGCAGAATTTTAGAATTTTAATGGTCGGCGATTAAGAAGCTTGGCTTTCGCGCGATATTTTATATAAAAGCCTTATCTTAAACAATACGCGAGCAATCTATATGCTAATTATGCTTCAGTAAAATTTACTACTTTTGAGCAAACATTAAAATTCCAATTTAAATTCTTATTTTAAATCTTATGACTTTACTTATAATTATAAATTTGTATAAATTCTATAAATAAATTATTTATTTACCTCTATTTTTTATCTCAAATTCAGGGGGGGGGGTAGAATATCGCCGTATTTTCTAAATGAGGAGTTTTTATGAAAAACGTATTTTTAGTTGCCTTTTTGGGTGGAATTATGGTGCTATTTAGCGGTTGCGCTAGTATTATTAAGGGCGGAGGCGACGAGAACTTTACCTTTAAATCCGATCCTACGAGCGCACAGGTTACTATACTGGACTTGAAAGATGCCAATAAAACTATCGTCCAAAACCATACTCCTTTTAGCATCGCGCTACATAAAAAACATGCGTTTTTTAGCGGTGGAAAATATTGGGTGCAAGTTACCAAACCTGGTTATAAAGATATCGGTTTTGAAATTAAAGGCACCGTAAATGGTTGGTATGCAGGGGGTAATCTGATATTTGGCGGACTTCTTGGCTATCTGATTGTTGATCCTGCGACAGGTGCTATGTGGAATTTGACCCCACAGTTAGCTAAAGATGAAAAGCAGATTGAAGCCAACGAGGGGATAATTACCATAAAGCTTTTGAGTGATCTAAGTAATGAGGATCAGGCTAAAGTAAGGGTAATGAAGCCTATAGAATACAAGTAGCGCTGCTAAATTTAACTAGGTAAAGCAAATGATTTTTTTAAATGCTTTACCTAAATCAAAAGAATGAGATATGGAGAATTTAGGATTAATATTGGGGGTAAAGCTTCTAGTTGGTTTTTTTAGTTGGGGCTATAATATCGGTTTGTCTAAAATTTTATTATCGTGCTAAAAATATTCAAATGCCTGAAAATACTATAGCAAAAGTATTTGGTGCTACGTTATTTTACGCTCTGTTTTTATTGGAGGCATTATTTGCCCTCGTCGTTTTACTTGTGCTATATGCGCTGGACTTAATAGTGTGTTCGCTTAAAATTCCATTTAGGGTAATTAACCGAACGGATTTCGAGAGATTTTATTATCTCCATTTGCCGATAGCGACGATAATAGTTGTAGCTATAATGTTTCTGGCACCGGCATTAAATTCTATGAAGTGAAAAAAAGGATAAAAAATGAAAATTTTAGTAATTATTTTGCTGTCTATTACCGCAAGCTTTTGTTATGGAGAATGTGATAGTTTTGAATGCCAAATTAACGCTATTTTGAATAAGTATCCAAATTATAATAAAGAAGCAATGCAAGAGCTTACCGCTCTTGCGCAGCAAAATTCTGAGAATTTGCGAATTATGCAAAATATGGGACCCATGGCTTTCTATGATAGAAACTATATGCCAACCAATAAAACCAGAACTAAACAACAAGAAGCTCAAGATAATCAACAAATTATGAAAAGATTGGCTAATCTGGACATAGGTGGTACAGAGGCACAAAATGCTGCAGCCAATGTATTAGCTTCTAGGGCTACAGCCCAAGAAAGGCAATTGATTGATTTACAAGAGGAAGAATTGGATTATATGCAAGTAAAAGCTCAACAGGAATTTGATAATGCTAAATATATTAACAAATTGCGAATGCTTGAGGCCCTTAATACGCCGGCTCTAGCTGATATAGGCTATGGAAGCAAAGGCGGATACTCTATGTCTCCAGAGGAAAGAGCTGCTTATGTTAGAAAGTTGACTGGTGATCCTTTGGCTCAAGCGTCTGCAATATCAGAAATCAATGCTTTAAATAGCAGATTAGATGCCGATAGAGATAGGCAAACTGCGGAATATAATCTTAAAAGATTTAAACTGGCTGAGAGCAGAAAAGTCAATACTAAAAAACGCGAGGATATAGCGTGCTTTAGTTACCGAATTTCAAAATAGATAGAATTATATTGCTTTGACGAGTAGCCTTGCCTTAAATAGAAAATATTTTTAAAATTTTGTAATTTAGTTGTAGAGCATAAAACTTGTTATCGTCGGCTATACTCTTGCTTGCAATTTACCTATAGCGTTTATATATTGATAGGCACTTATTTTTTGTGCTCTACTTTCATCATAAGGTAAAATTTTGAAGCTTTGATATAATTTACGAGGTAAGTTTTGCGCGAGGCTAAAATTTGTGTATCGTACCTCGCTGCACTGCTTTACCTCCGCTCGGCAGCCTTATCAGCATCGCATGCCGCTACGTAAAACAAGAAAGCGGATATTTCGCAGCGTTTTTGCCCGTGAGTGCGGCAAGGAAAAAGCGATAAGCTCCTAGAAGCTTTGCGCGGCGGCCTCTTTCAAAAACCGCTTGTTTATGAGCGAATTTTCGATGTCGGGGTGAGCTAGAATGATTAAGTTTTTCATATTTTCCTTTAAAATTTTGGTGTGGGGCGATAAAATTTGCCGCTAAAATCGCAGATATAGCTCCGATTTAGAAATTTCGCTTTCAAATGATCGGCGGAATTCTAAGGCAAAATTTCAAAGCGAAATTTTAATGCCGAAGCTTCGACGCTTAAATTTGACGCCGAAATTCCGTAGCAAATTTCAGCGCATAAATTTCATATAATTAAAATTTAGCGCCCAAATGCGCCGGAGCCCCGCTTCAAAACGCCGCTTGGCGCTTTATTTCCCCGCAGCTAGCAGATCCGCGAGCACCTTTGCCGCGTGATCTTTCGCCTTGACGCTTTTATAGACCTTTAAAATTTTGCCGTCCTTGCTGATCAAAAAGGTCGAGCGCACGATGCCCAGATACTCGCGCCCGTAGTTTTTGCGCACCTGCCACGCGCCGTATAGCTTGGCTACTTCGTGCTGCGGATCGCTCAGCAGGATGTGTTTTAGGCTCTGCTTGGCGATGAAGCCCGCGTGGGATTTGGCGCTGTCGGGGCTGATGCCTACGATCACGCAGTCTGCGGCGATGAAATCATCGTATGCGGCGCTAAATTCGCACGCTTCGGTCGTGCAGCCTGGGGTGTTATCCTTGGGGTAAAAATACAGCGCGACCCTCTTGCCTGCGAAGTCTTTTAGCGCGACGCTCGCGCCGTCGGCATTTTGCAGCGTAAAGGCGGGTGCTACGTCTCCTGCTTGCAGCGTGATTTTGCGCTCGCGATCCTCTGCGCTAAACTCGCCTTCGATCTGTGTTTTTTTCTGCATATCGTGTCCTTTTTTTTGAAATTTTCGGGCTCGTAGCCCAAATAGCGGCTAAATTTTAATCTTTTTTCATAAATTTATCCTTGCTTGGATAAAATTTTGCCCCGCGCCGCAGCTGCGCGCGATCGGGTGGATCGCAAGCGAGATCGTTCCAGACAAGAGCGGGCTAGGGGCTTACTTTGCGGCACGCGTAAAAACATTTTGTTGCACATGCCTTGAGGCAGTATGGTACGAGAGCGCTTCGTATCTATCGTGCCACGCAAATCCAGGTTCCTTACAAGCAAAATAACGCTCGTTTTCACAACCCTTCTTAATCTACTTTTAGCTTTTTAACGATATGATTCTGCAAATTTTAACAAAGGAAATAACATGAAAACGCTCGTGATCTTATCGCATCCCAATTTCGCCGCCTCACGTGTGAACAAAGCCCTATCACAGGTCGCAAAGGGGGCTACCGGCATAGAGGTACGCCATTTGGAGGGACTTTACGGCACCGATACTGCGCGCATTGACGCTCGCGCAGAGCAAGACGCGCTATTGGGCGCTGAGCGCATCGTATTTTTGTACCCGATGTACTGGCTAAACGTACCGCCTATGCTAAAAGCCTATATCGATATCGTCTTTTCGCATGAGCTGGTGGGTTCCGGCGCGCTTAAAGGCAAGGTCTTGCAGCTTGCGCTAAGCGTCAGCACTCCGCTTGGCGAATACTCCAAACAGGGCGCTATCGGCTTTAGCTTGGATGAAATTTTAACGCCGCTTAAGATCACGGCAAACTATTGCGGGATGGACTTTGCCGTGCCGTTTATCAGCAGTGGATTTGAGCCGGGCGAGTTTGGCGACGATGCCGTAGAGGCTGCAGCTGCACGCTTTGGTAAGCTTTTGCGAGGCGAACTAGGCCCCGACGAGTATCAAATTTAGCAAAGCAAATGCCCGCTACCCGCGGTTACGAGCTGAAATTTTACAAGAGTGATTTTATCCGCGGAATCTACGCCTTTTAACGAGCCGATCGGTTCGATGATCTGTCCGTGCTGCTATCTATCGGCGGGCGCGGTTAGCGCGTGTCGCTTTGATCCGGATCGGCTCACTCTCGGTGCGGACATCTGCGCGAGGATCGATCACTACTGCGCAAAGCGGCGGCGCATCGCGAGCGCGTAAAATATGAAAGCGCATTGCTATAAGCGAGCGGGCAGAGTGAAGAGGGGTCTGCGTTTCATAAATATATCGCGCGTGGACTTACCTGCTGCATAGATGCAAAGCCTGCGCGAAACGTGCACTGCGGCAAAATAGGGCAAGACCGCTCTTGGTGTTATTGGGGCTGGATGTCGCCGCGCGGGGTGCATCTGCGCGCATGAGAGAAAAGAGCGCTTATAGCGCGATTTGAGCTGCTACGAAATTTGATTTATCAAAAGAGATTTTTGAAGAAGGAGCGAAATTTATAAAATTTCACTCTTTGATTTTGTGATGTTTAAAGCGTGCACATCGGTTCGCACAATGCAGGATTATTTTACGCCGACGATGATTTGAGTAGCTTTTATGATCGCGGTTACTTCGTCGCCGACTGCTAGCGCCAAATTTTTAACAGAGCTGTTTGTGACGATCGCGCTTAGATTCTCACCGCCTGCGGTTCTGACATCGATTTCAGCATTGATTGCGCCCTCTTTAACGGCGGTGATTTTGCCTTTTAGCTGGTTCGCAGCACTTAGACGAAGATCATTTTCTCCCTTTGAAATGATGACATTTGGGGCTTTGAATAAAAATACCGCCTCTTTGCCCGCTTTTAAGTCCAAAGTTTTTTCAGAATCAACCGTCACGGTCGCTTTTAACACGTCGCCGCCTCTGGTTTTAGCTGTGATTAGCGAATTTACCGCACCTATTTTTACGTCGCTTATCGCGACGTGAAGCTGATTTCTAGCACTTATTGCCATAGTTTCTCCTTGTAAAAAAATTACGAGCAATGTTAGCGGCAAATCCTTAAATGAAATTTAAAAATGCTGCATGTAAGAAATTAATTTGATTTGTTGCGAATTTATATTAAGTCCACTTTTTAAATTCCTAGCTTGCATTATGAAAAATAGCGTTAAAAAATAGATGAAATTCTAAATTTGCATATTAAATCGAGTCATTTTCCTTGAAATTTTGCGTTTTTTTAGAGCTCTGACGCAAAATTTAGCGTTTGTTTTGCGCATCTGCGAAGTGTACATCCGGATAGAAAATTTATCTCAAATTACGCCTAGTAAGGCTTTAAGAGCGCTCCGCTCACGCCTGTTCGCTGAATTTTACGCCTCGCGCATCGGTTTTTACGAGTGGATTTTGGCGAGCGAGGCGATTTTACATTTGCTTTAAAATATGGCGAGCAGTGCGCTTTGAGCGCAAAATTTTAGCGCACCTTGCTTTGCAGAAAATCACGCAGAATCATCGCGTGGTTGCAGTGCTCGTCTTTTGCAGCGTATAGTAGCGTGACGACCGGCTCGTTTTTAACCTCTTTCAAAAATTCAGCTACGGCGGGATTTTGCTCAAGCTCAGCTAAGTAAAGCTCCTTAAAATGGGCGAAATTCTCAGGCTTATGCGCGAAAAGCTTGCGTATTTCGGTGCTAGGCGTTATGTCTTTTGCCCACATATCAAGCTCCAACGCATCTTTTTTTACGCCGCGCGGCCATAGCCTATCGCAAAGCACGCGAAATCCATCCTCTTCCTCTGCGCTCTCATAGACGCGCTTAATTTTAAATTTTGTCATAGTTTGCTCCTTTAAATTTGCTAATCCTTGATGAAATAATCGCCGTCGAAGCTTACGAGCGAGTATTTGCGCTCGCCCCCAAGCGCTTCTACGAGCTCCGGTACGCTAAGAAACGTGAGGCTGTCGGCGCCTATAAATTTGCAAATTTCATCCGTGCTCATATTTGCGGCGATCAGCTCGCGCACGCTCGGCGTGTCGATGCCGTAGCGCTCGGGATACTTTAGCTCCGGGCTTGCGATGCACATATGTACGCGCGCCGCGCCCGCATGGCGCAGAAGCTCGACGATCTTTTTGCTCGTGGTGCCGCGCACGATGCTATCGTCCACGACGACGACGCTTTTGCCGTGCAGTGCCGCCGCGATCGGATTTAGCTTGAGTTTGACCTTTAAATTTCGCACCTCTTGCGTAGGCTCGATGAAGGTGCGGCCGATGTAGTGGTTGCGCACGATCGCCATCTCGAAGGGCAGCTTGCTCTCTTGCGCGAAACCAAGCGCCGCCGGCACGCCGCTATCGGGCACGGGCACGACGAAATCGGCCTTTAGCTCTTTACATTTTCGCGCGAGCGCCGCGCCCAGCTTTTTTCTGACCTCGTATACGTTTTTGCCCTCTACGACGCTGTCGGGGCGCGCGAAGTAGATGTATTCAAACGCGCAAATTCTAGCCTCCGCGGCTTTTAAAATTTCAAGCGAGCTAAACTCATCCTTGCCCTCTTCGAAGATCACCATCTCGCCGGGCTTTACGTCGCGGATGAACTCGGCCCCTACGAGATCAAATGCGCAGGTTTCGCTCGCGACGATGTAGCCGCCGTCTTTTAGCCTGCCGATGCTGAGCGGACGCACGCCGTAGCGATCGCGCACGGCAAACATCTTCGAGCGGCTCAGGATTAGAAGCGAATACGCGCCCACGCACTGCTGCAGCGCCTCGACGATGCGATCTTTTAGATGCTCCTGCTTGCTGCGTGCGATGAGGTGCAGAATGTTTTCGGTGTCCATGCCGGACTGAAAAATCGCCCCCTCGCTTACGAGCTTGCGGCGAATTTCGTCTTTATTGATCAAATTTCCGTTATGAACGATCGAGATCTCTCCTAGCGCGTAGTTGCCAGCTACCGGCTGTGCGTCCTTTAGGCTGTCTGCGCCCGCGGTGCCGTAGCGGTTGTGGCCGATCGCGATATTGCCCTTTAAAATTTCAAAGCTTGCGGGGCTAAAAACCTCCGTCACGAGCCCCGTGGCTTTGATCGTTTTGATATGATGATTAAAGCTCGAGCTGATGCCGCTTGCCTCCTGGCCGCGGTGCTGCATGGCAAAAAGCCCGTAATACGCGGTTTTAGCCGCACCTTCGGAATTTATGACTCCCACGATTGCGCACATTTTCTAACCTCTTAAATTTTATTTTTTAGAAATTTATCTATATTTTGTTTTATCATTTACGGCTCGCCGTCCGGCATTTTGCCGACGCCTTATTAAATAGATCGACTGAAATTTTAAACATCTCGGCGATATTCTCTCCATCTTTGGCGTAGCTACCGAATAGACCGACTTTGTAAATTCCAAAGCTTTCAAGCTCGGGCTTTAGCTCACGTAAAAAATTTAAAATTTCATCTTTAGTTGGCATTTTTTCCTCTTAAATTTAGCCGCAAAGGCCTAGATTCCTAAGCAGTCGTCGATACCGTAAAGCCCGCTATTTTGGGACGCTAGCCAAACTGCGGCCTTTATCGCGCCTCTGGCAAAGGTCGCGCGCGAAGTTGCCGTATGATTTAGCTCGATAAATTCGCCATCTCCGTAAAATCCCACGGTGTGGCGCCCGACTATATCGCCTCCGCGCAGCGACATCACGGCGATCTCGTCCTTGCCGCGCTCGCCGATGAGCCCGTCGCGACCGCTTACGCGCACGTCTTTTAAGCTTAGCTCGCGTGCGCTTGCGGCGCTTTCCGCAAGGCTCATCGCCGTGCCGCTCGGGGCGTCTTTTTTGTGGCGGTGGTGCATCTCTAAAATTTCGCAGTCAAAATCGCGCAGGCTCCTGCTGGCAAGCGCTACGAGTTTATTTAGCACCGCGACGCCCAGGCTCATATTCGTAGCGTGCAGTACGGGCATCTTCGCGCCGCATTCGTGCAGTAGCCGCTCGCCCTCTTCGCCCAGAGCCGTCGTGCCGATGCAAAGCGGCTTTGGGTGCGAAAGCGCAAATTTCATTAAGCTTATCGCGCCGTCTCGGATCGTGAAGTCTATCACGACGTCACAGCAGCTAAAAAGCTCGTCGTAGCTGCTTACTACGGCGCAGCTTGGCGTATAATCAAGCGGAGCAATCGTGTAGATCACGCTTGCTCGCGCCTGATCGAAATTTTTCAGGCATTCGTAGATCATCGTGCCCATTCTGCCACTTCCGCCGTGAATTCCTATATTTATCATCGCCGCTCCTTAAATTTTAATCCGCTTAGTATAGCCAAATTTTGCTTACACTACCTCTCTACGCCGAGATTTAGCGGGATGAAGCTGTTTTGTTTAAGCTCGGCTTCGCTTGGTTTTTTGATCTCTATGCGAGAGGCTCTTACACCGCGCTGCACGAGTGCCGCTTGCACGGCAGTCGCCCTGGCAAGGGCTAACTCATCAAGACGTGAACGGGTAAATTTCTGCGCCCCTATCAGCTCCTCCATCGCCTCATCGCCGCCGGATTTGATGCCGTATTTGATCTTAAGCGCCGCTATGGCTTCATCCGTGGAGAGGCCTTGTTTATTGGACATCAGCGTGAGGGTATTTTGCAGCGAGCGCCTCTTAAACTCGTGAGTATCGAACTTTTCGTTATACGCAGAGTTTAGGATGATCTTAAGTTCGGGCTTGGCTTTTGCGACCTTGGCTAAATCATCTATTTTAGAGTTTTCGCTGATTAAAATTTCGCTGCTCGCCGCCTCAAAATCGATACTTTCGAGCTTTTTCGTATCTACGCCCGCGATCTTTCCCATAAATCTAAACGGACTTAACACGATGTCAGATAGCAGCTTTTTGACCGCGCCCCAAACGAGCGCGCCGTAGCTAAATTTCGGATCGCTCAGCGTGCCGCTTAGAGGCAGGCTAATATCGATCTGATCGTCGCTGTCCTTTAGGATCGATACCACTAGACCGATCGGAAGGCTAAGCGCGTCCTTGCTCGCTACCTCTTTGCCGAGCTCGAAGCGGTCTAAATTTAGATCATTGCTTGCGTTTAGCTTGCCATCGTCGATTTTGTAGGCAAGTTTTAAATTTAACTTGCCGCCCGCGATTTCGTTGCCGATATATTTGGCGGTATATGGCGATGCGGGCACAAGCGGGATCTCCTTTAAAACGACGTTTATGTCGCTTTTGCGTTTAAAGTCCATCGGATAGGCGCGCGCCGTGATGCTCGCTAGCCCGCTTCCGCTTACGAGCGAGCTAAGCTTGATATCCGCCGCTCGCTTCGGGCTGATCTCGCTGATGCTTGCTTTCATATCGCTGATGCGCAGTTTAAAGGGTGTTGCTAGACTCTCATCGGTGAAATTTAAACTTCCGCCGCTAAGCGAGATATTTTTTACGCTCCATGCAAAGTTTGCCTTGCTTTTTGCGGGTCTACTAGGCACAGCTTCGGCGGGCTTTGCGGCCTGTTTTGCCTGCGCGGCGGGTTTTATCAGCGAGAGCAAATTTAAACGCCTGTCTTTATTTAGCGAGATATTTGCCGCGGGTGAGCCAAGAGCGATCTTGTTTAACGTGAGAGAACTTGGGCTTAGCGCGATTTGCGCGACATTCAGCGACGCAAGGGAGAAAATTTTATCTCTGCCCGAGCTTAGCGCCAAGCCCTTGCCGGATAGCTTTGCTTCGAGCGATAATGCGTTTGAAAGCTTCAGCTGCCCTTGCATAGCGAGCTCGCCTGCGATGGAGCCCGTGATAAATTCCGCCGCATATTTGTTAAAGACGCCCAAGTTCGGCGCGTTTAGGCTGAAGTTCACGCCTATATTAAGCGGCGCGATGCTAGCCTTGCCGTCCGCGTTAGCGGTGATCTCGCCCGTGATAAGGCTTGCTTTTATACCGAAAGGCTCGGCGAAATTCGAGCTTAGCCCGCTTAGCGTGGCGCTGAAATCCTTGATCTCGTGCACGTTGTTTTTGACGATAAAGCTCTCGCCGATCTTAGCCTTTGCGCCCGTTACGGAGGCTTCGCCGATCTTAAATTTTAAAGCGGGGCTTTTGGAGGGCTTTTTAGAATCTAAATTTGCACCGCTTGCCGTAGAATTTGCATCCGCTTGGTTTGTGGCGCTAGAACTCGCCGTTTTTTTGGGGCTTGCGGGATTTTTAGAGATCGCGCTTAAAATCGCCAGATCGTTTATGCTTTTGGCGCCGCTAACGCCCACCTCCGAGTTGAAAAACGGCGCGTTTAGCAAAATTTTATCCACGCCAAGATTTAGATCCGCGACGTTAAATTTCACCCCTTGTACGCCGAAGCTTTCAAATCCGCTAAAAATTCCGTTTTTGTTTGCGATTTTGGAGTTTGAAATTTTAGCAAACTTCAGACTTGCGCCGTTTTGCATGCCCTCTTTGTCATAGCTAAACGCGCCCAGCTCGGTTGCGGCGACCGAAATTTTATCGCTGCGCGCTAGCGTAATCTGCGTGTCCGCGATATTAAAGGCGCCAAAGCCCGTATGAAGGGCTGTATCGTTACCTTCGGCGTTAAATTTCAAAAAATTTTCGGTGATTTTAGTGTCGTTTGAGACGACCGAAATTTGCGGGTTTGCAAAGCTTGAGCGGTTTAGATCTACGCTTTTTACGGCTGAGTTTAGCCGCAAGTTCGCGCCCGTTTTATTAAAATCCAGCGCAAAATCCGCGACCTGCGCCCCTTCAAAGCCCGTGGAAATTTTGGTTTCGTTCATATCGTATTTTGCGCCCGAAAGCAGCATCTGCGGGATCGCTACTTCGCCAGAAATTTCATCAGAAACGTCCGTATTTAGGCTGAAGCTCGGGATTTTTAGCGAGCCAAGAGAAATTAAGCTTTGATCTTGCAAAATTTCTAAGTTTTGCAGCTCGAGCTTTGAGTTTTCAAGCGCAAATTTTATATTTTCATCGAGGCTCAATCGGTAATTCAGCGTGGCGGAAAGAAAGCCGTTTTTAAGCCGCACGCCGCTAGGATCGAGATACGATAGCCAAAACGGATCGATTTTCAGCCGTTTAAGATCTATTTTGCCGTGCAAGCGCAGAGGCGCCAGATCGATGGCTCCATCGAAACTCAGCGAGTCGTATGTGCGCGAAACGGCGCTTAGATCGTGCTCGCCGATCGTTTCGTCCTTTAAGCTTAGCCCGTTGATCTCATAATTTAGCTCGGTCGAGATGAGCGAAAACGGCCTTTTCAGGGAGTTATCGACGTAGCCCAGAGAGCCGCGCTCGATCTTAAAATTATTCAGCGTGACGTTGAAGCTGGAGTTTTCATCCTTGTTTTCGCTCTTTTGCTCCGAAAGTAGCGGCTCGAAATTGAAGGTGCCGTTTTGCTCGCGCTCAACGTGAAATTTAGGGGATTTAAGATGCAAAATTTCTACCGCGAGAGTCTTTTTAAAAAGCTTCGAAAAACCGATTTTTAAATTTATCTCATCGGCGCTAAACAGCGGCTTAAAGGTGCTAAGCTCTGGCTTGGTGACGTTTAGCTCGTAGGTAAAGGGGTTAAATTTGGCGTCCTGCACGCTAAAGCTTGCTCTGCCCTCTAAAATTTTAGGCAGCGCTTTTTCGATAAAAAGCGGCACGCCGAAAAAGCCTGCAAGCACGTAAAACAGCGCAAATCCGCTCAAGCCGCAAGCAAACTTACGCCAGTGTTTTATAAAAAATTTTTTCATTTTTCCGCTCATTAATTTTGATAGCGTAAAATTATATCCAAAAATTTCGTGCAAAGGGTTAAAATTTGCTGGTTCACATCTGCTGCTCGGTCGATTGCGATTATTTTTTGCGCCGCTTAAAAGAGCTCACGCAAGAGCCGCTAATGGGCTATTTTTACGATCCAAACATCCACCCCTATGGCGAATATGTTCTTAGAATGCACGATGCAAAGCGGGTTTGCGAGAATTTAGGGATTAAATTTATCCCGGGCGAGTATGATTTTCAGGGCTGGCTGCAGGGTGCGCGCGGGCTTGAAAACGAGCCAGAAAAGGGCGCGCGCTGCGAGTTTTGCTTTGATTTTCGCATGCAAAAAACAGCCGAGCTCGCGCTAAGTTTGTGCGAGCGCAAAATCACTACGACTCTTCTTATGAGTCCCAAAAAATCGCACTCTCAACTTTGCGCCTCGCTACAGCGCATCTGCGAGCGCTGCGGACTGGAGTTTATCGCGCCCGATTTTCGTAAAAACGGCGGCACGAACGAGCAGTTTACGCTCGCGAAAAAAGACGCGCTCTATCATCAAAACTATTGCGGCTGCATCTATGCGCTTGCGGCGCAGCGGAATGATCAGCAAAGGGCTGAACGAAATTCGGGCGGAAGTTTGACGGCGGATTTGAGACGAAATTCCGCCCCCGATGCTGAAATTTACGAGCTAATGTCGCCGATCGATAGGCAAATCTTGCCCGCTTCGGTAGAGGAGAAGTTGAAATTTTACAAAAAGCTTTGTGCTATCGAAAGAAAAGGGGTTAAATTTAGCGTGCTGCGCGATCGGTTTTTAAATTACCGCCTGCTGCGCGCATGGATTAAATTTGACGGCAAGGTCGCGCCTTCGTTTGTGCTATTTGGCTCGCATTTTACGCGCGAAAACGTGAAGTTTAGCATAGAGCGCGAGTGCGAAATTTTTTGCAGCGACAAAGGCGAGATTAAAATTTTAAACCTGGCGAAATTTAACGAAATTTCAAGATCAAATTTCAAAAGCGTATCCGAAATGCTAAAAAACCCGCCGAGTCTCGCGCGCCAAAATAAAACTCGCGCCGCCCTGTGCACTGCTGGCTCGCTCTCGCCGATCATCGTCACGGACGAGATAAGAGCCGCCAAAGTTCAAATTTACGGGCTCTCGCGCATATTTTTAGACGTTAGGGAAATTTTAGTAAGAATTTGATAAGATTCCAAAATTTCTAAAAAAGGCAGATCAATGATAGATATAAACGAAATCCTCTCCATCCTACCTCATCGTTTTCCGTTTTTGCTGATAGATCGCGTCGAAGAGCTCAGCATAGGCGAAAGCATCAAAGCCTATAAAAACGTAACCTATAACGAGCAGATCTTTCAGGGTCACTTCCCAGGCCACCCGATCTATCCTGGCGTAATGATAATCGAGGGCTTAGCTCAGGCGGGCGGCGTGCTGGCGTTTAAGAGCATGGAGAAAGAGGGCGTCGATCTAAGCGACAAAGTCGTGTATTTTATGAGTATCGATAACGCTAAATTTAGAAACCCGGTCCGCCCCGGCGACAAGCTTGAGTATCGCATCAGCGTAATCAAACACCGCGGACGCATCTGGGTGCTAAAGGGCGAAGCCTACATCAACGACGGCGCCACGCTGGCCGCGCAGGCTGAACTTCAAGCGATGATAATGGATAAATGATGGCTAAAGTTCACCACACGGCGATCATCGAGGACGGCGCGCAGATCGGAGCCGAGGTTGTGATCGAGCCGTATGCTTTCATAAGCGCGCAGGCTAAAATCGGCGAGGGCTGCACGATCAAACAGGGCGCGCGCATCATCGGCGATACGCAAATCGGCGAGGGCTCTAAAATTTTTTCATACGCGATCGTGGGCGAAATTCCGCAGGATATGAGCTTTGAAGAGGGCGAGCGCACGGGGTTAGTCATCGGCAAAAACGCTACGATTCACGAGTTTTGCACGATTAGCTCGGGCTCGCATAAGGGCGACGGATTTACGCGCATCGGCGATAATCTCTTTATGATGGCGTATTGCCACATCGCGCACGATTGCGTGCTGGGCAGCAACATAATCCTAGCAAACAACGCTACGCTCGCAGGTCACGTCGTAATGGGCGATTATGCCGTTATTGGCGGACTTACCCCCGTGCATCAATTCGTCCAAATAGGCGAGAGCTGCATGATCGCGGGGGCTAGCGCGCTTAGTCAGGACGTAGTGCCGTTTTGCCTAGCCGAGGGAAATCGCGCCTATATTCGCGGGCTAAATTTAACGGGCATCCGCCGCCGCTTCGATAAAGAGACGGTCGAGACGATAAATCGGGCGTATAAATTTTTATTCAACCAAGGCGGGGGCTTAAAGGAGCAGGCACAAATTTTATTAAACGAAACGAGCGATCAAAACGTGCGCAAGATGTGCGAGTTTATAATCAACACAAAACGCGGAATTCCGCTAGATAAAGGTAAAATTTAATGGCAAATAAGTGCAGTTTTTGCGGTGAGACGGGCGCGGACGGGCGTCGTATCTATCCTAACGACGACGGTACGGCGGCTATTTGTAGCTATTGTATCGATATGGCATATGCCGCTATCCACGGCAGCGAGGGCCAAAATGAGGCGATACAAAATCAAAATAAAGAGATCGATTTCGAGGCTATCAAGCCAAAGGCGCTGATGGAGGTACTAGACCGCTACGTCATCGGCCAGGAGCGCGCTAAGAAAATTTTTAGCGTCGGCGTTTACAACCACTATAAAAGAATTTTCAGGCAGACCGACGCGAAGGGCGACGATACCGAAATTTCAAAATCAAATATCTTGCTTATCGGGCCTACCGGCAGCGGTAAGACGCTTATGGCGCAGACCTTGGCGAAATTTTTGGACGTGCCGATCGCCATTAGCGACGCTACGAGCCTAACGGAAGCGGGCTACGTCGGCGAGGACGTAGAAAATATCCTCACCCGCCTTTTGCAGGCCGCGGATGGCGACGTAGAAAAGGCGCAGCGCGGTATCGTATTCGTAGACGAGATCGATAAGATCGCGCGAATGAGCGAAAATCGCAGCATCACGCGCGACGTAAGCGGCGAAGGTGTGCAGCAAGCGCTGCTTAAGATCATCGAAGGAAGCGTCGTAAATATCCCTCCAAAGGGCGGCCGCAAGCACCCAAATCAGGACTTCATCCAGATTGATACGACAAATATTTTGTTCGTCTGCGGCGGTGCGTTCGACGGGCTAAACGAGATCATCAACCGCCGCATCGGGCAGAACGTGTTAGGGTTTAACCAAACCAAGCGCAGTAAAAAAGAGAGTTTAAATTTACTAAACATGGTCGAGGCCGACGATCTGGTGCATTACGGCATAATCCCCGAGCTCATCGGGCGATTGCACGTAGTGGCTACGCTAAATGAGATCGACGAAAAGGCAATGGTTAGAATTTTAACCGAGCCGAAAAACGCGATCTTAAAGCAATATCAAAAGCTCTTTGCGATAGACGGCGCAAATTTAAAATTTGACGACGACGCGCTAAGGGAGGTCGCGAGCCTTGCGATCAAGCGCAAAACCGGTGCGCGCGGACTTCGCAGCATAATCGAGGAGATCATGATCGATATTATGTTTGATCTGCCTGAGCTTAAAGGCTATGATGTCATCATCTCGAAAGAGGTCGTAGACGGCGTCTCCAAGCCGATACTTGTAAAACAAAATTTAACTGCATAAAGGGGATAAATGTTACTTGATTCGATTCTAGGATTATTTTCTAGGGATATGGGTATTGATCTAGGCACGGCAAACACGCTTGTGCTGCTAAAAGATAAAGGCATCATCATCAACGAACCGAGCGTCGTAGCGGTGCAAAACGAACGCTACGGCAAGCAAAGGATCATCGCCGTGGGCGCCGAGGCTAAAGAGATGCTCGGACGCACTCCCGGCGATATCGAAGCGGTGCGCCCGATGAAAGATGGCGTTATCGCGGATTTTGATATGACGGAGAAGATGATTAGGTATTTTATCGAAAAGACCCACAAGCGCCGCTTTTTCGTAAGCCCGCGCATCATCATCTCGGTTCCTTACGGGCTAACTCAGGTCGAACGTAAAGCCGTGCGCGAAAGTGCTATGATAGCGGGCGCGCGCGAGGTTTATCTAATCGAAGAGCCGATGGCTGCGGCGATCGGTGCGGGGCTTCCCGTAAATGAAGCGCGCGGCTCGCTGGTCGTGGATATCGGCGGTGGTACCACAGAGATCGGCGTCATCTCTTTAGGCGGCATCATTAGCGCCAAATCCGTTCGCGTCGCGGGCGATAAGATCGACGCAAGCATCGTTAATTACGTCAAAGAAAAATATAGCCTGCTTATCTCGGAGCGCGCCGCTGAGGAGATTAAGATCAAGATCGGCACGGCGGTGCAACAGCAAAAAGATCTTACATACACGGTCAAAGGGAAAGACCAGATCAGCGGGCTTTTAAGCTCGGTCGATCTTACGAGCGAGGACGTTAGAGAGGCGATCAAAGACTCGATCAGAGAGATTGCAGACGCGCTGAAATTTGTGCTAGAGAGCATTCAGCCAGAAGTCGCCGCCGACATCGTTGAAAACGGCGTCGTACTAACGGGCGGCGGCGCGCTCATTCGCGGATTGGATAAATATCTAAGCGACACCGTAAAGCTTCCGGTTTTCGTCGCGGACGAACCGCTGCTTTGCGTCGCAAACGGCACGGGAAAAGCCCTAGAAGAGATCAAATCGCTAAAACAAGCGGCAAATGACTAATCTCAAACTCCTCCTCGTCGCGGTTTTGCTGGTAGCCGTTTCGCTTACGTTCGGCTCGTATATCCACGGCAAATTTATCGGATTTGCAGGAGGAATTTTAGAGGTTTATTACGGCGTGAGCGATCGGGTAAAAAGCGCTGTAAACGAGCATTTTAACCAGGCAGAGACGATCAAAGCTCTACGAGAAGAAAATGCCGAGCTAAAAAAATCGGCGATGCTGCTTAGCACGTTCGCGGGCGAGCTGAATAAAATTTTGATCGATAAAAATAGCTCTATTTATGAGCCCAAAGTCCAGCTCGTAAAGGCGTTGAGCTACGCGAATCTAAACGACTACAACAAATTCTTCGTAAATTTTGAAAATTTTAACCCAAACAAAATTTACGGCCTCATCAGCGAGGGTAAAACCGCAGGAATTTTAGTAAATAAAGACGGGCGCCCGCTTGCGATCTTACAGCGCGACGAAAAGAGCAATTTCTCCGTTTTCATAGGAGATACCCAAATTCCTGGCGTCGCAGGCGGCGAAAATAACGAGCTCGTAGTCAGATACATCCCGCAATGGCTCAATCCCAAGGTAGGCGATGAGGTACTTACCAGCGGCAAGGACGGGATTTTTTTTGCCGGCGTGCCGGTAGGAAAGGTTAAAGAAATTCAAAACGGGAAGCTATACAAAAGCGCCGTCGTAGAGCCCTACGTGAGCTCCGAGATGCCGGCGTTTTTGTATGTCGTTACAAAGGAAAATTGATGCCCAAAAGAGATGATATTAAGACGATTTTGCTGATCGGCAGCGGTCCGATCGTAATCGGTCAGGCGTGCGAGTTCGATTATAGCGGCACGCAGGCTGCCAAGACGCTAAAGAGCCTCGGATACCGCGTAGTGCTAATAAACTCTAACCCCGCTACCATTATGACCGATCCCGATTTTGCCGACGCTACCTATATCGAGCCGATCACCAAAGAGAGCATTTTGCGTATCATAAAGCGCGAGGGCGTCGACGCGATCCTGCCTACGATGGGCGGACAGGTCGCGCTAAACGTCGCGATGGAAGCTTACGAAAGCGGCGAACTAGCAGGGGTAAAATTTCTAGGCGCCAAGCCTGAAGCGATAAAAAAGGGCGAGGATAGAGTGAAATTTAAAGAGGCGATGATTAAGATCGGAATGGATCTGCCCAAATCCAAATACGCTTACAACATCGAAGAGGCGATGGCTGCTGCAAATGAGATCGGCTTTCCGCTCATTATCCGCGCCAGCTACACCCTGGGCGGCGCAGGCAGCGGCGTGGCGTACAATATCGACGAGTTTAAAGAGGTCGCGCAAAATGGGCTAGACGTGAGCCCGATAAATGAAATTTTGATCGAAGAGAGCCTGCTTGGATGGAAAGAGTTCGAAATGGAGGTGATCCGCGATCATAAGGACAACTGCATCATCGTCTGCTCGATCGAAAATTTCGATCCGATGGGCGTGCATACGGGCGATAGCATCACGGTTGCGCCCGCTCTGACGCTCACCGATAAAGAATACCAGGCGATGCGCGACGCGAGTTTTAAAATTTTGCGCGAGATCGGCGTGGATACGGGCGGCTCAAACGTGCAGTTTGCGGTAAATCCGCAAACGGGGCGGATGATCGTCATCGAGATGAACCCGCGCGTAAGCCGCAGTTCGGCTCTCGCGTCCAAAGCCACGGGCTATCCGATCGCCAAGGTCGCTACGATGTTAGCGGTAGGCTTTAGCCTGGATGAGATCAAAAATGACATCACCGGCACGCCCGCTAGCTTCGAGCCTGTGATCGATTATATCGTGACTAAAATTCCGCGTTTTGCGTTTGAAAAATTCCCCGGCGCAAACCCCTATCTCGGCACTGCGATGAAAAGCATCGGCGAGGTGATGGCGATCGGGCGAAGCTTTAAAGAGAGCATTCAAAAGGCGCTGTGTTCGCTGGAGAAGGGCTACTTCGGCTTCGTAGAGCTAAGCTTAAGCGAAAAAGATCTCATCTTCGGGCTTCGCAACGCGCAGCAAGATAGAATTTTATATATCGCTCAGGGCTTTAGAGCGGGTATGAGCGTGGATCAAATTTATGAGCTTAGCAAGATCGATCGCTGGTTTTTGAGCCAGATCGAGCAGATCGTTAAATTTGAAGAGCGCATCGATATGGAGATCATCAACGACGCGGCGCTTTTGAGACAGGCCAAGAGCTGGGGCTTTAGCGATAAGATGATCGCAAATTTGATCAACAAAAAGGATAATTTGGGCCTTACGCAAAACGATATCCATTTTGCCTGCGCCAGGCAGGGCATAGGTCTAGAATACAACGAAGTAGATACCTGTGCGGGCGAGTTTGCGGCGCTTACCCCGTATCTGTACTCCAGTACCAACATAACGCCTGCCATCGCAAGCCGTAAAATTTCAAAAGATAATAAAAAAGTCCTCATCATCGGCGGCGGTCCGAACCGCATCGGACAGGGCATCGAGTTTGACTACTGCTGCGTGCACGCTAGCTACGCTCTGCGCGATATGGGCATTACCACGATAATGTATAACTGCAACCCAGAAACCGTCAGTACCGACTACGACACAAGCGATATTTTATACTTCGAGCCGATCGATTTCGAGCACGTTAGAGCGGTCATCGAGGCTGAGGGCCCCGACGGCGTGATCGTGCATTTCGGCGGCCAAACGCCACTAAAGCTCGCCAAGCGCCTAAGCACCGTGGGAGCCAAGATCATCGGCACGAGCGCGCGCACGATAGACGTAGCGGAGGACCGCAAGAAATTTAGCGAGTTTATCGCAAGCATCGGCGTTAAGCAGCCGAAAAACGATACCGCCATAAGCGAAGCCGAAGCAATCGAAAAGGCCGCTGCGATCGGCTATCCGGTGCTCGTGCGCCCTAGCTACGTGCTCGGCGGTCGCGCGATGAGGCGCGTGCATAGCGAAGCGGAGCTTAGGCAGTATATGAGCGAGGCGGTGCGCGTAAGCGATCATTCGCCGGTGCTTATAGATAAATTTTTACTTGACGCGACAGAGCTCGACGTCGATGCGATCTGCGACGGACGCGACGTGTATATCGGCGCGATAATGGAGCATATCGAAGAGGCGGGCATCCACAGCGGCGATAGCGCGAGTATTTTGCCGCCGCTTAGCCTAAGCGCGGAGATGATCGATCTGGTAAGCCGCCAAACTAAAGAGATCGCGCTAAATCTCGGCGTCGTGGGACTTATGAATATTCAATTCGCGATTTTTGAAAACGAGCTTTACATCATCGAGGTAAATCCGCGTGCGAGCCGCACCGTGCCGTTTGTAAGCAAGGCGAGTGGAATTCCGATGGCAAAGGTCGCTACTCGCGTAATGTGGCAGGGGGGTCTGCGCGAGGCTTTGAAATTTTACGACGAGTTCGGCGTGCTGGTCGAAGAGAAGGGAATTTTAAAACCGCGTATTAAAAACCATATCTGCGTCAAAGAGAGCGTCTTTCCTTTCAACAAGCTTGCGGGCGCGGATCTGATCCTGGGGCCCGAGATGAAAAGCACCGGCGAGGTGATGGGTATCGGCGAAAATTTCGCCAAGAGCTTTGCTAAATCGCAAATCGGCGCGAGCAATGCGCTTCCAAGCGGCGGCAAGGTATTTTTGTCGCTAGCTGATCATGACAAACCGCGAGCCGTAGAGCTTGCACGCGCGTTTACGGATGCGGGCTTTAGTATCGCCGCTACGAGCGGCACTCACAAGCTGCTAGGCGAAAACGGCGTAGAGTGCGAGTTTGTCTATAAAATCAGCGAGGGTCGCCCAAATATCGAGGATAAGCTCAAAAACGGCGAAATTTCGCTCGTCATCAACACTAGCGATAGTAAATCAAGCTCTACCGACGCCGCGAAGATCCGCCAGAGCGTGCTGCGCTTTAGACTGCCGTATTTTACGACGATGAAGGCGGCGATCGCGGCTACGCGCTCGATCTGTTCGATAAAGGACGAATCCGCGCTTGAAGTTAAAACGCTACAGGAGTATCTAAGCGGAAGGTAGCATCTTACAAGAATCATAGAATTTAATCATTGAGTATTTTGGCTTAGTGGTTAAATTTTACGATTTAAAATTCTAGGGATATGAATATATAAGTCAAAATAGGCTTTTGTAGTCCATATTAGAAATCAGCGCATATATATCAGATATTAAAATCCCCGTCGTCGACACAGCTCATCGTTCATTACTATTGAGAAAAGCATCTCGTTATCGAGATAATATGTCTGATAAATATATTTAATGCCAGCATCTTTTGCTTTCGAGCCATCACTCAAGCTCATATTAAGAATTCTACAGCTCCTATCTACTATATCGTATTTATTTTTGTTGTTATGAAGAAATATACTATATAGCCTTTGCTTATATTTTTCTCTATCTATATTTGGTGCAGTAATATGAAATGTGTATTTGATCGTTATAGTATCACTTTTACAGACTAAAATAGGGAACATAGTAGCAATTTCACCAACCTCTTGTTTTAAATCATAATCACTCATGATCTGAACTGCAATATTTTGATTGCATCCGTCATTAGCAAATGAAATGCTGATCCCCAATAGAATAAAAAATATTGTTTTACGCATTTTTTAACCCTTCTGTTATTTGCATATATTTTCCACGCTATGCTTACTAAATAAATTTTTAGATAATTCAATAATCATATTTTTTGCAAAAATTGTCATCTACCGTAACTATATAAAAAGGCTCATTGTTGCCAAAAAAGTATATAAAATTTGCTTTTCGGTTTAAACCTAAATCCTGAAAAGCGTCCAAGCCAGGACAGATTGAATCAGCTGCGATTTTATCGAGTGACCCATCTGCTCTTGAATATGCAGCTTCTTTTTTAGACATTTTTTGAGATCTTTTTAAATCAGTACCGACTATCATCGTATTATTTTCGCATAACAAACCAATATATGCTTTTTGTTCTTGAAATAATGAATTAGTATTTACTAGGAACTTTTTTACCTCTTTACCATCACATGCATCATAAGCGAACGAAGCGCTGATTGCCAATAAAAGAAAAAATATTGTTTTACGCATTTTGTGACCCTTCTGTTATTTGTATATATTCTACACGCTATGGTTACTAAATAAATTTTAGATAATTCAATAATCATATTTTTTGCAAAAATTGTCATCTATCGTAACTATATAAAAGGGCTCGTTACTATCAAAAAAATATATATAATTTGCTTTTCGTTTTAGACCTAAATTTTGAAAGGTATCTAAAACAGGGCAAATTGAATCGACTGCGATTTTATCAAGTTTTCCTTCTACTTTTAAATACGCAGCTTCTTTTTTAGATATTTTTTTAGATCTTTTCAAATCGGTACCGGTCATCATTGTACTATTTTTGCAGAAAAAACCAATATATGCTTTTCGTTCTTGTAAGAACGAGTTATTATCTACTAGAAATTTTTGTACCTCTTTATTATCGCATGCATCATAAGCGAACGAAGCGCCGATCGTCAATATAAGAGAAAATATTATTTTGCGCATAGCGTAAAACCTTAAAATTATTTATCAGCAGAAAATTCGCGCAAGCTCGCTAAAGTTTTACCTCTTTGCTCGTTAAGCTCAACGCATATTTCTAAAGCATTGGAGAATTTTTCAAATGCGGTTTTTAGTTTATTTGTATCTTCATTGTTACAACAAAACGACGTTAATTGCTTATCTCCCATATAGATATCTACTGAATTTTGCGAATATTGTGAATTCTCCATCTTCGTAATTCTTAGTTTTATTCCCTCAGAATATTGGGTGACGATGTTCATAACTTCAGATTTATCCGCTCTTTCTTTGATGATTAGTTTCAAAGTGATCTCCTTATTTAAAATTTAAATTATGATACCCCCCCCCTTTTTTTACAAAATGCTTAAATTTAGAAATATTAATTTTAAATTTTTATTGTGTTTGCCAATAATTTTTATATCAAAGCATAGAGTAAATGAGAGTTTTAACGCTTAGATTGGTAGTTAATTCGTAAGTCGGTATTGAAGTAGATATCGGATATAGAAATTTATATAAATCTTGGTAATTAAAGATTTTTCTAAAAGTTTTAAAACCTCAACAATTATACTGTCATTTACTTACAAACTCGGTAAAATCACTGATTATTATCGCTAGGCACCTTTAAAATTTGAACTAAATTTCACGTTTTTAGAATTCTTATTAAAACTGAATGCCGTTAAAGCCGCTAATTTATATTTTTTCGCGATAGCATATCTTAAAATTCTGATTAAATTTAACACGGCGGCAGATTTTAAAATTTACCGCCTTTTTTGCACTTTAACTTTTGGGGCGGTTTTTACGCCTTGCGATTTTGCCTGCGGGCGTTCGATGATGCGGATATTGGCGTTTGAGCGGAGCCTGTCGTTGAACTCGGCGACCGCTTTTTTGCGCTCAGAGGTCACGTAGCCTTCGATCGCCCTATCTTGCACGCTGTCAAAATCAAGCGTACGAAGTCCTTTTTTGTCGTTTACGTAAAACATCTCGTAGCCGTTGCGCGTAGGGATGATCGGCGAAAATTTACCTTGCTCGACATTTGTGACGATATATTTCAGCCCCTCGTCCATTTGGTTGGCCTTGAGGGTTCCCTTCATCACATACACGTCGCTCGGACGGAGCTTCGGATTTGCGCGGATCTTATCGAGCGGAGCTTGCGATTTTGCGATATAGCGGGTGAGCGTGATGCTGTCGAAAGTCGTGAATAATGAACTATTTTGGCTATAGAATTTTTTGACATTTTCAGGGGTCGTGCGGTGCTGTACGTCTGCGAATATCGAGCCATAGAGCTTTTCTTCAAGCAGTGTGCGGCGGACATTTGCTTTAAAGTCATCGTAGTTTATACCTTGCTTTTGCACGGCGGTTTTGAGCTGGTCTAAGCTAAGCTTATTTTGATCGGCGATTGCTTTGAGTCTCGCATCGATCTCCGCGTCATTTACCGCGATGCCGCGGCGTTTAATCTCGGATTGTTGCAGCTTTTGCCCGATTAAAATTTCCATCGCGGCTTGCGGCGAAGTGCCCGTTAGTTTTTGAACTTTGGCTAGTTCGTAGCCGGTGATCGGCTCATTATCTACCACGGCGATGACTCCGTTTACTACTTCGGCATTTGCACAAACGGCACATATCATTGCGGAAAAAAGCAGTTTCTTTATCATTTTTAACCTTTATTTAGTCTTTTTGCTTTATAATTACAAGATCGCGATTATAACATTAAATGGTAATTTTTGCAAAGGAATTTTATGATAGTAACTCGTTTTGCGCCGAGTCCTACGGGATATTTACATATCGGCGGACTTAGAACGGCACTTTTTAGTTATCTTTACGCTAGGGCAAACGGCGGCAAATTCCTGCTGCGTATCGAGGACACTGATCTGAAGCGCAATTCGCAGGAGGCTGCTAAGGCGATCGAGGAAGCTTTTAAGTGGTGCAATCTGGACTATGACGGGCAGATCGTGTATCAAAGCTCACGCTTCGATCTTTACAAACAATACGTCCAAAAGCTGTTAAATGAGGGCAAGGCATACAAGTGCTATATGAGTAAGGACGAGCTAGACGAGCTGCGAGCGCAGCAGGAAGCTCGTAAAGAGCGCCCGCGCTACGATAACCGCTACCGCGACTTTACCGGCACGCCGCCTGCGGGTATCGAGCCTGTAATACGCATCAAATCCCCGCTTAGCGGCACGATAGAATTCAAAGACGGCATCAAGGGCGATATTAAATTTAACGTAGAG
The DNA here is from genome assembly GCF_938041645.1 of uncultured Campylobacter sp. Lineage (GTDB taxonomy): Bacteria > Campylobacterota > Campylobacteria > Campylobacterales > Campylobacteraceae > Campylobacter_B. The sequence continues at coordinate 42,435 of NZ_CALIST010000055.1, forward strand.
GATATTTTGGACGATTTCATCATCGCCAGAAGCGACGGCACGCCTACGTATAACTTTACGGTCGTGATTGACGACGCGCTGATGGGCGTCACGGATGTGATCCGCGGCGACGATCATCTAAGCAATACCCCGAAGCAGATCGTGCTGTATAACGCGCTGGGTTTTAAAATCCCGAAATTTTATCACGTCGCGATGATCAACGGCACCGACGGCAGCAAGCTGAGCAAACGCCACGGCGCTACCGACGTGATGGAGTATAAGCGCATGGGCTATCTGCCGCAAGCTCTGCTAAATTTTTTAGTACGCCTGGGTTGGAGCCACGGGGATGATGAAATTTTTAGCATGGAGGAGATGAAGCGATACTTTGATCCTAACCATATCAGCAAGAGCTGTAGCACCTTCAATCAAACCAAGCTTGAGTGGCTCAATGCGCATTATATTAAAAACTCGGGCGATGATGAGCTTGTCTTGCAGCTTGTGGAATTCGGCGTCGATATCCGCTCGCACGCGAAAAAACATCTCATCGCCCAGCAGTACAAACAGCGTGCAAAGACGCTAGTGGAGATGGCTGAGGGCATTAAAATCCTTCTAAACCGCCCGAGCTGCTATGACGAGAAGGCGTATAAGAAATTTGTAACCGAAAGTTCGCTAAGCTTACTCGCAAAATTTTCGGATACTCTAAGCGCAAATTTAAATGCAAAGGAGTGCGAGGAAAGGACGATGGGGTTTTTGGACGCAAACGGCGCCAAGCTAAAGGATCTTGCTCAGCCGCTGCGCGTCGCGATCACGGGAGGCAGCGTTAGTCCGTCGATTTTTGAAATTTGTGAAATTTTAGGAAGCGACGAAGTTAAAACGAGAATTTCAAATTTAATCAAAAAAGGATTATAAAATGGCTAAAGTAAACGTTGAAGCGGCTTTGAAGTACCATATAGGCGGTAAAATCGGAACGAATGTAAAAACCCCATGCGCTACGGCGGAGGATTTGGCGCTTGCATACACGCCGGGCGTCGCGGAGCCTTGTAAAGTGATCGAAAGTGATCACGAAGCTGCGTTTAAATACACTAATAAAGCCAATCTCGTAGCCGTTATCACTAACGGCACGGCGGTTTTAGGCCTCGGAGATATCGGCGCAATCGCCGGAAAGCCCGTAATGGAGGGTAAGGCGGTTTTGTTTAAAAAATTCGGCGGCGTCGATGCATTTGACATCGAGATCGACGAAAAAGATCCTAAAAAGATAATTGAAATTTGCAAAGCACTTGCGCCTACGTTCGGCGGTATAAATTTAGAGGATATCAAAGCTCCCGAGTGCTTCGAGATCGAGCGCGAGCTGCAAAAAGCCGTCGATATCCCCGTCATGCACGACGATCAGCACGGCACCGCGATGATTACGGGCGCAGGGCTAATCAATGCAGCCCTCATCAGCGGCAAAAAGATCGAGGATATGAAGATCGTAGTCAGCGGCTCGGGCGCTGCTGGCATAGCGTGCGCAAAGATGTATCGTAATTTAGGCGCCAAACATATCATAATGCTCGATTCCAAAGGGGTGATCCACAAGGGCCGCACCGATCTTACCGAGCAGAAGAAAGAATTTGCCCTAGACACCGCAGATCGCACGCTAGAGGACGCGATGAAGGGCGCGGATATGTTTTTGGGCCTTAGCAAGCCGGGCGTTTTAACTAAAGAGATGGTAAAGACTATGGCGCCGCATCCAATCATTTTTGCGCTTGCAAATCCGGTACCGGAAATTTATCCAAGCGAGGTCGAGGAAGTAAGAAACGATGCGATCGTAGGCACGGGCAGAAGCGACTTTGCAAATCAAATCAATAACGTTTTGGGCTTTCCGTATATCTTCCGTGGCGCGCTTGACGTAAGAGCCAAAAAGATTACCGAAAATATGAAGATTGCGGCCGCTCGCGCGATGGCGGATCTTGCTCGCGAAGAAGTTCCTGCAGAAATCCGCAAGATGCTGGGCAAAGATAGCTTAAAATTCAGCAAAGACTACGTGATCCCAAATCCTTTCGATCCGCGCGTATTTGCCGTGATCTCGACGGCGGTTGCAAAAGCTGCGGTGGATGACGGCGTCGCTCGCGTCAAAGAGTTCGACGCTGCGGCTTATAAAAAGAGCCTAGAAGCCAAAAAGCTATGATTCCTTGCTCCTGCACGAGGCGAGATTAAATTTAAGAGGCGTAAATGAAAGATTTGGCTTTACTTACCGATTTTTATCAGCTTAGCATGATGCAGGGCTATTTTTTTACGAAGCCCGATCAGACGGCGGTTTTTGACGTTTTTTATCGCAAAAACCCAAGCGGCGGCGGTTACGCGATATTTTGCGGCTTAAGCGAGGTCGCGGATTATATCGAAAATCTTAAATTTAGCGATGACGACATCGCGTATCTAAAAAGTCTAAATTTATTTAAGCCGGAATTTTTGAAATTTTTAAGAGGCTTTAAATTTAGAGGCGAAATTTACGCAATGGATGAGGGGCAGATCGTATTTCCGCACGAGCCGCTGATCCGCGTCAAAGCAAACATTATGGAGGCACAGCTCATCGAGACTGCGATCCTAAATACGATAAATTTCCAAACTCTCATCGCTACGAAAAGCTCGCGTATAAACTTTAGCGCCAAAGGTGATTTGGTGATGGAGTTTGGCTTGCGCCGCGCTCAGGGGCGAAGTGCGGGCATCTACGGCGCAAAGGCCGCGATTATAGGCGGTTGCAGCGCCACGTCAAACGTGCTTGCCGCAAAGAAATTCGGCGTGCCCGCGATCGGCACCCACTCGCACTCGTGGATTCAGAGCTTTGATAGCGAGCTGGAGGCATTTCGCGCTTACGCTAAAATTTATCCGGATAGCGCGCTTCTGCTCGTCGATACCTACGATACGCTCGCAAGCGGCGTGCCGAATGCGATCAAGGTTTTTGAGGAGCTGCGCGCAAGCGGTCATAAGCCGCTTGGGATTCGCATCGATTCGGGTGATCTGGAGTATCTAACTAAGCAGGCGCGTAAGATGCTCGACGCGGCGGGCTTTGAGAACGCAAAGATCACTGCGTCGAATGATCTAGACGAATACGCGATCGATCAACTCAAGCTTTTCGACGCCAAAATCGATAGCTGGGGGATCGGCACGAGGCTTATTACGGGCGGAGATAGTTCGAGCCTCGGCGGCGTGTATAAGCTAAGCGGTATCGAAAAAGATGGCGAGATCGTGGCTAAGATCAAAATTTCAAACGATCCGCGTAAGATCAATAATCCCGGCTACAAGCAGGTCTTTAGACTCTACGACAAAGATAACGGCATGGCGCTTGCCGATCTGATCGCGCTTGATGAAGAGAGCATAGATGAGAGCGCGCCGCTTGAAATTTTCCATCCGCTTTACACCTACAAGCGTAAAATTTTAACGAATTTCAGCGCGCATAAGCTCTTGCGTCCTGTTTTTAAGGAGGGCAAATTCGTAGGCGTGCGCCGCACGGTAAGCGAGATCGCGCGTTTTAGCAAGGAGCAAAAGAGCAAATTTTGGCTCGAGCACCTTCGCAACGTCCATCCGCAAAGCTACAAAGTGGATCTCTCTCAAAAGCTTTGGGATATCCGAAAATCACTCATCAACGAGTGTAACCTAAATTTAAAGGAGAAATATGTTTAAAGTTCTATCGTGCACCGCTTTGGCGTTAGTTTTGCTAGGATGCGGCTCAAACCAGCTCCGCCAATCCCCGGATAGCGCTATGAATAAGCAAGCACAGAGCGAAAAAACCATAACTCAAGAGAACGCAAAGACCTTCTATTTCGTCGATGAGCAGGGCAAAAAGCTATCGCTTAGCTCAAACGACGATTTCAATACCGCCGTGTTAAAGGACGATAGCGGCAAAAGCTACGACCTCAAGCGCGACCGCGCCGCCGACGGCATCTATATGGAGAACAAGGACGGAGTGAGCATCCACTTCAAAAAAGGTGAGGGCATAGTGGAGTTTAGCAAATACAAATCCATCCCGATCACCGAGGTCAAATAAATCCTGAAATTTTTGGTTAAATTCCGATTTAGCGCCGGAATTTAACCTCTTTTCCTGCGCTAAATTCGGAGAAAGTTATGTTATTAGGCAAAATCGATTATCTAAATTTGCTCCCATTTCACGTATTTTTAAAATCCCTTCCGCTGCCGTCTTATGTTAAAAAATCTATAGAATTTAAAAAAGGGGTGCCGAGCAAACTCTGCGCCGATCTTTATAATTGCAGGATAGACGCCGCAGTAATCTCCAGCATTGAAAGCCGCCGCGCAAAATACCGCAAACTGCCTCTGGGAATCGTCGCAAAGCGCGAGGTTTTAAGCGTACTCGTGCGCAAAAACTCGGCGCCCAGGCTTGATCCCGCGTCGATGAGCTCAAATATGCTAGCTCGCGTGCTGGATCTTAGCGGCGAGGTGCTAATCGGTGATAGTGCTCTAAAGGCGCTGCTTTCGCAGGGCAAGGATAAATTCTACGATCTGGGCGAAATTTGGCAGCAGCGTACGGGCTTGCCCTTTGTTTTCGGGCGGCTGTGCTGCGTGAAAAACGATAAGACTTACTCGCGCCTGGCGACGAAATTTTTACGTTCGCGCATTAAAATTCCAAGATATATCCTGCAAAGCTACGCCTTTTCGCGCGGCATAAAAGAGCGTGAAATTTTAAATTATCTGAAATTTATAAGCTACAAAATCGGCGTCCGCGAGGAGTTGGCGCTGAAAAAATTTATCGCTAAAGCCAAAAAATTAAAATTTAATCCGGTTCAAAAGGAGGAACTATGAAGTCTTACATCGACGGCTTGCTGCTAAATTTAAAGCGCGCCAATCCCGGTCAGGAGGTCTTTATCCAGGCATCGACCGAGATTTTATACTCGCTCATACCGCTTCTAAAGCGCGACGAGCGATACGTGAAAAATAAAATTTTAGAGCGCATTTTAGCGCCCGAGCGCACGATGATGTTTCGCGTCGTCTATATGAGCGACGGCGGCGAGCCCTGCGTGCATACGGGATATCGCATAGAGTTCAACTCCGCTCTGGGCCCTTACAAAGGCGGTCTGCGCTTTCATCCGAGCGTAAATTTGGGCGTTTTAAAATTTTTAGGGTTTGAGCAAATTTTTAAAAATTCCCTCACGGGTCTTAATATCGGTGGCGCAAAAGGTGGCGCAAATTTCGATCCTAAGGGCAAGAGCGACGGCGAGATTATGAGATTTTGTCAAGCTTTTATGCTTGAGCTTCACCGCCTAATCAGCTCCAACACCGACGTGCCTGCGGGCGACATCGGCGTGGGCGGCCGCGAGATCGGCTATATGTACGGCGCGTATAAAAAGCTCACCCGCAGATTCGACGGCGCGCTTACGGGCAAGGGGCTAAGCTGGGGCGGCAGCCTTGCGCGCACCGAGGCTACGGGCTACGGATCGGTCTATTTTGCAAACGAGATGCTTGCTACCAGAGGCGATTCGCTGCACGGCAAAATTTGCACGATCTCGGGCGCCGGCAACGTTGCGATCTACACAGCCGAAAAGCTCTATCAAATGCAGGCTAAGCCCGTCACCGTAAGTGATTCTACGGGCTTTATCTATGATGCCGAGGGAATCGACGTGGCGCTTCTTAAAAAGCTAAAAGAGCAGCTGCGCGTGGGGCTTTGCGAATATATCAAGGAGCGTCCTAACGCAAAATTTATCCCAGTTAGCGCCTATCCCGCAGGCCGCAACGACGTGTGGAGCGTGCCGTGCGACGCTGCATTTCCGAGCGCTACGCAAAATGAGCTTAATCTGCAAGACGTAAAGACTCTCTATGCCAACGGATGTCGCATGGTTTGCGAGGGCGCGAATATGCCAAGCACGCTTGAGGCGATCGATTTTATGCTCGCGCAAAAAGACTTTCTTTTCGGTCCTGCGAAAGCGGCGAATGCTGGCGGTGTGGCTACAAGCGGGCTTGAGATGGCGCAAAACGCGCAGATGGCGTCATGGAGCTTCGAGGAGGTCGATAGCAAGCTGCGCGAGATCATGCGCCACATATTTCGCACCAGTTACGAGACCTCGAAGGAATTCGGCGCGGAGGGCAATCTCGTGCTAGGCTCGAATATCGCGGGCTTTCGCCGCGTAGCCGATGCGATGCTGGATCAAGGCCTGGTTTAAGCTCAACTCGCTTTATTTTGTCAAAAGCGGCAGCTCGCTTTTAAATTTAGCTCTTTAAATTTACGGCGAGCTTTTGGTTGTTTTGATAAAATTTCAATCGTTTGCGCCAAGAATATAGCCGCTCATCGCTATAATTTGCTTTATGCGCCTTGCATTTACATCTTGTGCGCTACGTAAATTTAAATAGTGCCGATTTTAAATTTAGCCGCAAGCGTGCAAAGTCCGCCGCTGCCAAATTTTATCTTTAAATTTGGCGGGTAAATTTTGCCCGTTAAAGCTTTGAAATTTGACGTTTAAAATTTAACTCGAAGCCGCTTTAAATTTAGCCTAAATTTTATCTCAGCTCGCCCGCGCAGCGCGTAAATTTAAACCGAGCACGGGCTGAGCGTTTACCGCAGTTTGGCATAATGGCGCAAATTTTATCCAAAGGTTGCAATATGAAAAAATTTATAGTTTTACTCGCCGCCGCGTCGCTGTCGCTTGCGCATGCGGACGTAACGGATATCCTAAAGCAGGGCGCGAGCGTACTCGGTGCGACTCAGAGCGGAAACTACAAAGAGCTGCTCGCTTCCGCTACGAACCGCGCCGCAAGTGAGCTCGCCAAGGGCTACATCCACAGCAAGACCGCTAAAATCGAGCTTCCTCCTTCGCTTAAGGCGGCTGCGAAGCTTGCGAGAAAGGTGGGCGGCGATAAATGGGAGCAGCAGCTCGTCGTGAGTATGAACGATGCCGCTACCAAGGCGGTGAGCGGTGCGAGCAAGATATTTTTGCAAGATCTGAAATCGATGAGCGATGCCGACGTTAAAAAGCTCATCGGCGGCGGCGACACCGCGCTTAGCGAGTATTTGCAGAGTAAATCGGGCGCGAAGCTGCGGGCGGTTTTCAGACCGATCGTAAGCGATATGATGAGCAAAAACAGCTTCGCGACGGCGTATAACGGGCTAAATTCCTTCGCGCAAAGCAAGATCGCGGGCAATGAGGCGGTGCAAAACATCGCGCGCGGGCTGGGTGCGAGCGAATATCTGCCTAAGCAGGGCGAGGACTTGAATGATTACATCACGCAAAAGACGCTGGATGGGCTATTTGCGGTGATGAGAGAAAAAGAAAGCGCGCTTCGCGGCAGCGCCGTCGGCAAAGGTGCGGGGATTTTAGGCAAGGTGCTTAAATAAAGCTCGCGGCGAGGTTTTGGCATAAATTTCGCCGTATAGCTACTTTCGGTTGCTTCGCGCCGCCGCCCGCGTAGTCTAAAGCTGCGCGCAAAGTGTCCGCTCGCACGAAGCGGCTGCTTGCGGCAAATCATCGGGTGAGCGGCGAAATTTAGAAGTTCGTTTGTCACGCGCTTGCGGTAGGCTTGCTTTAGACGATAATCTTAGCGCGGAGTTTAGTCTGCGAAATTTGAAACTGTAAAATTTAGAAATTTAGCAAGACGCAAAGGATTTGAAATTTTAAAATTTCACGCGGAGTTTTAGAAATTCGTACGGCAATTGAATGCGCGTATATCTAGCGTCTGCGTCTGAAATTTTACAAAGCGGCGGAGTATCGGAATAGCAGAGCGGTAACAGATAAGCGTGTAAGAGTAAAGCAAGAAAGCCGTCTTGTAAATTTCATCGCTTTTTAAATTTACGCTTTTTACGCTTTGAAGTTTTAACGCTTTGATCGGAAGCATTTCTTTGCTGATACACGCCGTCATTTTTATACTCCGTTAGCTTTTTGCCGCAGTATGAGCAAATTTGATCGGTATCTTTGACGTCCTCGTACAGGTAAAATTTAAAGCAGTCCTTGCACCACATATATTGCGGATATCTTTTTATGCTCTTTTCAGGATGGAAGACGAGGTAAAAAAACGAGATACTAATAAGTAAAACCAAAAATCCCGAGATAAGAAAAGGATATCCGATTTTGCTTTGTATTCCTGCGGGATCTTGCGTTGTAAAAATTTCTATAGATATTATTAAAAGGTTTAAGCCTATCAAGGCATTAATCACTCTACCTATTTTTTTGTTTATGAAAATTCCTGCAGAAACAAATAATAAACCGATGATAAAAATCTTGATAATATAGACCGGCTCAACTGCGCTCCAGCCCCCGTATTTAAAATACATCTTTCCGCTAAAGCAGCCAAGAATACTTTCAAATACAAAAAATGCGCCCAAAAGTATTAAACCTATCCTAGTGCTCATTTTTTATTCCTATGGCTTTTTTGAGATAGTTGTCATTGTTTGAATAGCGCCTCATTAGGCTGTAGCTTGTCGTCGGGGGCATACTTTCATTAAGCATATCGTTAGCAAAATTTATCAAATTTAATAAAATATCTATTTTAGCCATCAATGCTGTATTCACCCTTTCGCCCTCACACCTCTATAACCACATCCTTATACTTTTCATAAAGCCTCGGCTTTAAAATTTTATCACGATACTCTTTGCCTGCCTTAGTCATACATATCCAATGGCTAAATCTGCTCCATGTGTTAGGGTCTTTCCAAGTTATCTCTGCTTTGGGAGCGATGTTCTCCTCCTCTAAAAATTTATACCCAAAAAAGAAATTATCTCTAAAATAGATCCACTTCTCATAAAGCGACATACCTAGATCGATCTTGGATAAATTCGTATCGAAGTCAGCCCATTTCTTTCTTAAATTTCCGCGCTCTATACCGAAGTCTATCATACCCCCTAAAAATAGCTGTCCCATTACTCCGAAGTATTCTCCCGCGTATGTCGGATAGGCTGAAATTTCAGGATTATCTTCGTCCGCTAGCTTATAGTCGCTTTGGATAATCCCATATAGTTCAAACCATTCGTACCAATCAAAGATTTCATATTCAAGGTAATCCAAAATATCTTTTTTTCTGGTACCGGGAATTTGAGCTAATATGCGAACAAACGAATCCATCCAGCAATCAAATCCTAAAGCCTTATAAAGTTCTTCATCTTTGTTAAAAACCCAGCCGTATAGTTCATTCGGTTTCAAAATTTTAAATTTCATAGTATCTCCTTTTTAAATTTAATCGGTTGCCGATAGAATTTACCTCATCGATCCGTTTGGTTGATCTCATAAACTCGTTAATATAAAAATTATTTGATTCCGAGAGCTTGGGCATACTTTTTATTATTTCATCTAAATCGACGCTCTTTATTTCGGCGCAATTTTTTACATCGCCGCAGATACCGATAAAAATAAGATCGTCTCTGTTTTTGCCTATAAATTTACCCTTTGCGTAATAGCCGCCTTCAAATCTTTCATAGGCTATATAATATAATATTTGCTTTAAAATTTCACTTTGATCCAGCTTAAAATAGGTGCAGAATTCCACGCCCTCCATATCTTGCGATATGTCGGTGGCGCCTACGGAGCTTTTTTCATATTTTTTAAGATCTATTTTTCGGATATTGTTTTCATCTCCTTCGCCAATTGCTCCAAGCGCGCGAAAATCCATATCTATCTCGCCGTAAATATCAAAAAACAGATAGCTGCCCTTAAAGCTTTTATAGGCGAATTCCTTTACGGCGTCCTTAACAATTTCAATATTTGCAAGCGTAACTTCGGTCTTTTTACAAGATTCGTTTTTTATCTCGACTTCGATCATCTAGGCTCCTTTATTTGCCTTGCTAAATTTTAATCCGTTAGCCATTTTACCACGTATTCCAATAATTCCTCTAAATTCTCGGCTCCGCAACTTCCTTTGAGTTTGTTTTCCGTGGCATTGACGAAAAACCAATCCTCGTCATCTCTATCGACATTTATTTTTATCGGCTTTTTCCCGCTCTCGCCATCGATTTCGATCCACCAGCCCGGGTTATCGACCGTTTCCAGCGTAAGTCCGTATTGATGCTCCCATTCTCCGTCGCATTTGGAAGCATACCAGTTTTGTATGAGTTTTAGATTATTCATTGCTCCTCCTTTAATTTTATAAATTTTAAAATTCTAAATTTGTTAGGCTTTGATATTGCAATTGAAGCAGGGCTTCTTTGCTATTTAAATTTAATCGCTTATTAAAAATTTCTTTTCCACGCCATCTTTATTTACGGTGATTATCTTCGAGTTTGGAATATTTAAAAATTTTATAGCTTTTTCGTCCAGCTCTGACAATGGCTCTTCGTGATTATATTTGGTTTTAAAGTAATATAAGAAAAGATCGGCCGTTCGATTTTCATCCATAAGTTGCATTATGCACCTATCGTTTGAATCGCCGCTACCATATCGGTTTATCATCATAAACGGCTCGCAGCTCTTATGAAACGGGAAGTGGCCGAAATTAAAAAGATTGCCGACGAGCTCAAATACAAGGACAAAAAACAGAAATAAAATGAATAGTTTAATTCCTCTACGTTTCATTACGGCGTTTCCTAAATTTTGAAATCAAAAATTCGTTTGTGTTTTAAATGCCAGACGATATTTGCGCTCAAGTCGCGGGTGTACTCAAGCGCTAGTAGCGGTCTGGCGCAAAATTTACGACGCTATCTCGCTTTTTGCCGCGCCAGCTGCGGCGGATTCGCTTTCATCCATAATGATGAGCTGTTTTGCGCGCTTAATCTTGGCATCGTCGCGAAACGCCGCGCGCACCTTGTCCATGCCGGTGTAAAATTCCTTCATCAAAACAAGGCACAAATACGCGCCGAATTCCGTCGTACGGATGATCTCGCCCTCGATTCGCACGGCTCCTGCTAGCCTTAGCAGGCTAAGTTCTCTGCCCAGTTCGCGGCGCAAATTTAGATCGTTTGCGGCGTTAAATTTAGCGATATCGATCTCGCCGTTAAAAAGCTCGGTCAAAAAGAGGTATTTCGCGCGCTCGGATCTGCTAAAATCGCAGGTAGCGATGACGGTGCTTTCGTTTTTGCGCACCCTGCTTGCGTACTCTTCGAGGTTGAACGCATTTACGAGCAGCCTGCCGCCTAGGAAACTAAACGCGCCGCTTCCGATGCCTACGTATTCGTGGTTTGTGCCTACATACTCGTCGCTCATATTTGATTTTTCGCGAGCGAAAGCCCATGCGTTGCTGCGGTGCCAGCTAGAAAATTCCTTGCAGATGATGGAGTAAAACTCCTCCTCGTGATCTACATTGCTAACGCCGAGACTTCGTGCTATTTGATCGCGCATCAAAGGGGATTTCATCAGCGGATACAGCGTGATCTGCTCCGGTTTTACCGCCTTTGCTGCTTCAATGTCGCGAAGTAAAATTTCGCGCGTTTGAAACGGAAAGTTAAAGATCAGATCCAGGCTTAAAATCGGTAAAATTCCGACCGCTCGGGATAGCTTTTCTTGCAGAATTTCGCCCGAGCCGAATTTGTCGTAGCGCGACGCTTTGCGTAAAATATCATCATCAAAGCTCTGAACCCCCACGCTTAAGCGGTCTATGAGCCCGCGAAATCGCAGCAAGCTCTCAGGCTCGATGTGGTTGGGATCGCTCTCGCACGAGACCTCTTTGATGCTAAAAAGCGACTTGGCAAGCTCCAGCGTGCGCGCTAACTCATCCTCGTCGATTAGCGTCGTGCCGCCGCCTACGTAAAGCGTCTCAAAGTCGTAGCCTGCGTCCTTCGTGCGCTGCATCTCGGTGCGTAGCGCGCAGAAATACGCCTTGCACGTACCGCGCTCGTAGGCGTATTTATGAAAGGAGCAGTACGGGCAAAACGTGTGGCAAAAGGGCACATGCATGTAGAGCATATATTTTTTATCAGAGTTTGGAATTTTAGCGATATTTTCCTGCGCGATATCGATTCTAAGAGAGTTATAAAGAGATTTTTGCATGGTTTCGGCGGCGTATTTTTTAGCGAAGCTATGCACCATTTGACTGATAAAATTCATAAAACTTTAGCCTTTTTTAAACTTAAAAATTAATTTTTGAAGTTTATCGAAAACTAACTTATAAATTTATCAAGAATTCAATAAAAAGCGTAGCACCGCCATATATATTAGCGTAGGAAGCGCTATCGTCACGAGCGAATTACGAAATTTAGCATGCACGCAAAACGCCATAATCAGGCAAAATAGCAGCGCCGCCGTTTGCAAGATGTCCGCGCCAAAAGCCCGCTCGCCCGAAAAGCTAGGCAGCATAGTTTTAAGTGCATAGATTGTCAAAACGACCATTATCAAAAGCCCCGAGTTTTTCTGCAGATACGCCAGATTTGGACTCGCGGTCTTTTTCTTAAAAAGCAGCAGCGGCAAAAATCGCGTCAAAATCGTAGCGAGCGAGGCTAGAAAGATATAGGGCAAAATTTCCACTACCTACCCCTTTTTAGGAATTTTTGCAGCCTGCGTCCCGCGCGCGAAGATCGCTCGAAGTATTTACGAAAGAGCAGCAGTACCGCAGTGCCGAAAATCAGAGTGCCGAATAAAAAGTATTTTGCAGGAAAGATAAAAAGCCCCGCAAACGCGCAGGCAAAGCCCAGAAATAGCACTTTGTATTGCGGATTTGCTTTGAAAACCTCATAGGTAAGCATCGCAAAAAGCGCCGTCAGGCTAAACTCGACCCCGCTAAAATCAAGCTTTAAGCTTGCCCCCAAAACAGCCCCCGTAACGACGCCCGCAACCCAGTAGGATTGATTTAAAATCGCGGTTAGATTATAGAGCAGATCAAGCTCTTTTAGTCTTAGCGGCGTTACGTGTCGCTTGCCGCTAAGCTCCTCGGGGCGCAAAAACGCACGCGCTTTTAGCAGCGCAAAGGTTTCGTCCGTAAGGGCATATACGGCGTAAATTTTATGACGCACGAAGCGCAGCTCGTCCAGCAGCGACATCGTGTAGAAAAAATGGCGAAAATTTAGCAAAAACGCCACGACGAAGGTATCTACGAGCGAGGCGTGGGTTACGATGAATGCGATCAACACGAACTCCACGCTGCCTGCGTATATAAGCAGCGAGGTCAGCGCCAGAGCCCAGACGGGCAGGTCTTGGCTGATGCCGTAGATACCAAACGCCAGCCCCAGCGGCACGTAGCCCATCATCACGGCAAGGGTGGATCTGAAAATTTCAAATTTACTCATAGCTTTCCTAAATTTAAAAGGGCGATTGTAGCTAAAATTTTATTAAATTTTACAGGGCGCGCAGGCGGGATCTGCGCTGCTGCGAGCTGGTTTTGCGCGGTTATGCGTCGCAAGAGGAGCTGTAAAATTTACTCGGTTCGCCGCCGTAAATTTTAAAATTTAGCCTGCGTAGAATTTTGCGAAATTTTAAAATTTCGGGGAGCGGATCTTTAAATTTAGCCTAAAATACGTGGCGCAAAAGCACGAATGCAAACGCCGAAAGCAATGCCGAGACGGGCAGGGTGATGATCCACGCTAGCCCGATCGGCTTCATCAGCGACCAGTTCGTGCTGTGATTTACCAAGCCGATACCCAAAATCGCGCCGATTAGCACGTGGGTCGAGGAGATCGGAAGCCCCAGCACCGATGCCGCCATGACGACGACGGCGCTTGCGAGCTCGGCGCTAAAGCCCGAGGCGGGGTGGATTTTCGTAAGATTGGTGCCTACGGTGGCGATCACCTCTTTGCCGATGAACCAAAGCCCCGCTATGAGGGCTACTGCGAACATTATCATAATCTGCTGCGGCACGGGAGTGGAGGGATTGATACTATTCGTAGCCATCGTATCGATGATGGCGGCAAACGGACCCACGGCGTTTGCGATGTCGTTGCTGCCGTGCGAAAAGGCAAAGCCGCTAGCAGTGAGTACCTGTAGCCAGCTAAACATCAAAAACGCGGATTTGTTTAAATTTGAGCGGCGCAGGGTTTTAGCGAAAATAAACATCAAAAGCCAGGTAATCAGCGTCGACATACCGATGATGAGGTAGTTGTAAAAATTCGTAAGCCCGAAATTTAGATTATGCAGCCCCTTAAATATCAGCATCGCCGAGATTACGAAAGCTCCGATACCGGCTACGGCTGGAATTCCGTACTCTAGGGCTTTGTGGGATTTTAGCTTCTCTTTTTTCGCGTCAAGCTCGATCACCTTTTTATAATACTCGCTATCCAGCTCGCTTGGATCAAAATCGGGATCGCGCATCGCGTAAATATCGTGATTTAGCGCCTCTGCATAGGCGATCTTTTGAATGTCGTCCAGGGTCTCGAAGGTCTTTTTATGCAGCTTGCGGAGGGATTTTTTTTCGCGCTTTATGCGGTCGATCTTTATTTGAGCGTAGCGGTTGTAATCCAAAATGTAATGTTTGATGAGCCAGAAAATTCCAAAGGAGATCACGCCGCCTAAAATCGGCGAGAGCACCCAAGAGATCGCTATTTTGCCGATCTTATCCCACTGCACGAGCCACAATGCGGAAGTCTCTGCGGTATTAAGCAGGGCGCCTAGCGTAAGCCCCGAGCCCACGATGCCGCCGATGATCGCATGAGTAGTAGATACGGGCAAGCCCTTTCTGCTGGCAAAAAGCAGCCATGCCCCCGCCGCAAAAAGCGCGCTCATCATTACGTAGATAAAGTCTCTCGGATGCACGTCCATTTTGCTAAGATCGATTATGCCGCTGCGGATCGTCGAAGTTACTTCGCCGCCTGCGATTACCGCGCCGCTTGCTTCAAATACCGCTGCGATACAAAGGGCTTGTGCGATGCTAAGAGTGCCGCTTCCGACGCTGGTGCCGAAGGAATTTGCCACGTCGTTTCCGCCGATATTAAAGGCCATAAAGATGCCCAAAAATACCGAAACTAAAAATAGCATTTTATCGCCGCTTCCTATAAAACCGAATCCCCAGATAAGAAAATAGATTGTTACGCCGCAGAATATGCCGTAGAAAATGAGACTTATCTTGCTAGATTTCATAGCTCTCCCTTAAAATCCGCGAAATTTTACCACACGCGCCTTAATCCCCACTAAATCGCACGGGCGAGGTATATTAAATTTTACTTTTAAAAGCGAATTTAGTGGCGCGCGCTAAGCTTTATTAAATCAATACTTCGTTACAATCCACATTAAATTTTAAAACCGAGGCGAAAAATGTCTAGAATTCCGCTGCAAAGCCCGTATTTCGGAATATTCGTAATGCTAATCCTAGCTTTTTGCGTCTTTTCGCTCATCGTTAAACTATCCTCTTTGGTAGGCTCGCGTTTGGCAGATAGACGCGACGAGCGGCTAAAGGGCGAAATTTACGAAAGCGGCCCCGAGGCCGTCAAACAGCCCAACCGAATGAACTCCCACTTTTTTTTGATAGCCGTGCTTTTCATACTTTTTGACGTCGAGATTATCTTTATGTTTCCGTGGGCGGTAAATTTTAAAATTTTAGGCGTGTTTGGGCTCGTGGAGATGGCGTTTTTCATCGTATTATTAGGCATCGGTTTCATCTACGCCTGGAAAAAAGGAGCGCTAAATTGGCAGAGCATAAGATAAACTACGCGCGCGAAAACGGGCTTCCCGTAGTTCTCACCACCGTCGATAAACTGATCGCGTGGGGCAGGAGTAACTCTTTGTGGGCGATGACGTACGGGCTTGCTTGCTGTGCGATCGAGATGATGGCGGCGGGCGCGGGCAGATTTGACTTCGACCGCTTCGGCACGATATTTCGCGCAAGCGCCAAGCAGTCGGAGGTGATGATAATCGCGGGCACGCTTAGTAAAAAGCACGCCGAGTTTACGCGTCGCCTATACGACGCGATGCCCGAGCCCAAATGGGTCATCAGTATGGGTAGCTGCGCCAATACCGGAGGGATGTTTAATACCTATGCCACCGTGCAGGGTTGCGACCGAATAGTGCCCGTGGATATCTATCTGCCCGGATGTGCGCCTCGTCCCGAGACGCTACAGTTTGCGCTGATGGTGCTGCAAAAAAAGATCCGTACCCAAACTCCGCGCCGCGCACAAAAGGCAAAAAGGCTGATCTGATGAGAAAGTATAGCCCAAAAAACGATGCGAGCCAGAA
Source organism: uncultured Campylobacter sp. (assembly GCF_938041645.1). Classification (GTDB taxonomy): domain Bacteria; phylum Campylobacterota; class Campylobacteria; order Campylobacterales; family Campylobacteraceae; genus Campylobacter_B. The sequence goes on from NZ_CALIST010000055.1 coordinate 58,413, forward strand.
AAATTACTATAAAGACAGATTTTTCATCCCCGAGGAGACGCAGAAGCTAGACGCAAGCGCGAGCGATTTTAAAGACGATTTGGATGCGCTTGAAGGCGTCCAAATTTTAAACTCATATGTGGAATTTAACACCCTTGTGCTCTATGTGGAGTCTGCGCAAAATTTAGCGGCGCTGCGTGCGCTTAAGAGCGCGGGATATGAAATTTTGTGCGAGCTAAGCGGCGTGGATTTCACCGAGGCTCGCGGCGGCATCGAGGTTTTTTATCAGCTTTTGGATATCAAAAGGGCGCGCCGCGCGCGGCTAAAGTGTTTCGTGCCGAATGAGAGCTTTTTACAAAGCGCTGCGGGCATCTATAAAAGCGCGAACTGGGCGGAGCGCGAACTATACGATATGATGGGCGTTTGGATTGAAAATCATCCGAACTTGGCGCGCCTAATAATGCCCGATGATTGGTTCGGACACCCGCTTTTAAAGTCCTATCCGCTGCAAGGAGACGAGTTTGCCAAGTGGTACGAGGTGGATAAAATTTTTGGATCTGACGCGCGCGAGCGGATCGGCGAAGAGAACCGAAATTCCGCATTCGTGGATGAAAAAGATACCTTTAACTTCGCACGGCTCTATCACGAGAGCGGTTATGGCGAGCCGCGGCCGCAAGAAAAAATTTTACAAGAATATCAGGAAGAAGGCGGCGTGCGTTTCGTAAAACGTGTTAAACGCGGAATTTACAAGATCATCACAAAGAGAAAATAATGCAAAATCCAAGCAAGCTAAGACCGTTTTTCGAAAACATCGAGTACGAGCGCGAGGGCGCGAATATGATCTTAAATTTCGGTCCGCAGCATCCAAGCGCGCACGGCCAGCTAAAGCTAGTGCTGGAGCTTGACGGCGAGCGTATCGTGCGTGCCCGCCCGGGCGTAGGCTACATGCACCGAGGCATCGAAAAGATGGCGGAAAATATGATCTACGCGGAATTCGTCCCCGTAACCGACCGCGTCGATTATGTCGCATCGGGTTCGAACAACTACGGCTTTTGCGCCGCGGTTGAGAAGCTCTGCGGCATCGAAGTGCCGCGCCGTGCGCAGATCATCCGCACGATTTTGCTGGAGCTTAATCGTATCAGCTCGCACCTTCTGTTTTTGGGTACGCACGCGCTTGATATCGGCGCGATGACGGTGTTTCTCTACTGCTTTCGCTCGCGCGAATACATACTTGATCTCATAGAGAAATACTGCGGCGCGCGCCTTACGCACAATAATATCAAAATCGGTGGCGTATTTTTGGATCTGCCTAACGGCTGGTTAGAGGAGATGTTGAAATTTTGCGACGAATTCCCAAGCGACATTAAAGAGCTTGAAGATATGCTCGATACGAATAGAATTTGGCTAATGCGAACCGAGGGCGTGGGCGTGATCTCGCACGAAGACGCTCTTAGCTGCGGCTGTAGCGGAGTAACGCTGCGCGCTAGCGGGCATGCTTGGGATATCCGAAAAGAAGAGCCCTATCTCATCTACGACGAGCTTGATTTTGACGTGCCGTATGCGAGCGAGGGCGACTGCTACGCACGTTATAAATGCTATATGGCGGAGATGCGCGAGAGCCTTAAAATTTTGCGCCAGTGCGCGAAGCTCTATCCGCTGAGTGATCCGCAAATTTTAGCGATCGATCCCGCTTACGTAAATCCTAGCAAAGAGCAGATCATGACGCAAAACTACTCGCTGATGCAGCATTTCGTGCTGGTTACGCAGGGTTTGCGCCCGCCCGTGGGCGAAATTTACGCCGCGAGCGAGAGTCCTAAGGGCGAACTTGGATTTTATATCCGCTCGATGGGCGAAAGCCGCCCGTACCGCCTTAAGATCCGCACGCCGAGCTTTTGGCATTGCGCGGTCTATGAGGAAATTTTACCGGGGCAGTATCTTGCCGACGCCGCGGCGATCATCGGCAGCACTAATATTATCTTAGGCGAGGTGGATCGATGAAGCGCTATGATTTGAGGCATCTGGGCGATAAATTTTTAAACCGCATGGGCGAAATTTTAAAAAATTCCGCTCGCGGCGAGACGATGATCTTTATGTTTGAGATGGGCGATTTCAGCGCGGTTCAAAAGAGCGCCGATCTGGTGGAGGGGCTAAATTCCACGCTTTTAAGCTCGATCCGCTATAACCAAGTCGATTGGATGGTCGTCGCCAAAAAGGGGAGAGGATGAAAATTTTAAATTTCGCGTCGCTGCTTAGCCTGCAAAATCCCACGCTCGCAGAAGGTTTTAAGAGCGCTGAAATTTTAAGCGTATCGCCGCTGCAAGATCCGCATCTTCCAGGCGAGCTGATAAAATGCGAGATCGGCGCGCAAAGCTTCGTGCTGGCGCTAATCTGCGCTAGTTTTTGCGACGAGCCATATTTCGCAGATCTGGATCTGGAGTATCTAAGCGGCGAAAGCAGCGTGGGCGAGGAGGAGATCGAGCAGATCGCGGAGTTTCTGCAAAGCGGCTGCGACGCGCTTTTGATCGATGATGCGCTCGTTAGAACCCATCCCGACGCCGAAAATATCAAAGCCTTTCTATCTCTCATAGCGGCGAAGTTCGGTGTTAAAATTTTAAATTTACGCGGCGAGCAAGCGGATTTGGGCGCGCAAGGGCGGGCAAATTTAAGTCCTCTAAAAGAGCCTGAGAATTTCGACGGCGCCGTGGTTTTCAAACACGATGCGGACGACCGATTAATCGGCGGAAGGTATTTTAGTATGGTCGCAAAGATCAAGCACGGCGATCGCGTCCGCATAAAGACGCCGCACCTAAATTTAGAAAAAGAATTTATTTTGGATGAGGAGCTAAAGGGCACGATCGCGCTTTTAGGCTCGCGCGGGCAGGGCTTTGGCGGTTATAATTTCGAACTCGCAGAAATTTCTAAGGTTTAAAATGGCAAAGATCACGATCGACGGTAAAGCTTGCGAGTGCGACGAGGGTGAGTATATCTTGCAGGTCGCGCGTCGCTGCGGCGTTTTTATCCCTGCGCTTTGTTATCTAAGCGGCAGTACGCCGACGCTCGCATGCAGGCTTTGTATGGTCGAAGCGGACGGCAAGCGTGTCTATAGCTGCAACGCCAAAGCCAAAGACGGCATGGTCATCTACAGCCGCAGCCCCGAGATCGACGCCGAGCGCGAGGCGATCACGCAGGTTTATTGTATCAACCATCCGATGGCGTGCGGGGTTTGCGATCAAAGCGGCGAGTGCGAGCTTCAAAATTTAGCTCATCTGATGCGCACAAATACCCAAAGCTACGCTATCCGCGATACGGCGCGCGAGGTGCAGGATTGGGGATATTTGAGCTACGATCCTAGCCTTTGCATCGTCTGCGAGCGCTGTATCACCGCCGCAAAAGACCGCTTGGGCGTGGATGCGTTTAAGCTCGTTCCGCGCGGCGGAGACGCGCTTAGTAAGGAGCAAAAGGACGCGATGCCAAAAGACGCCTACGCCGTGTGGAATAAGCTGCAAAAAAGTCTAATCGCGCGGGTAAATGAAAATGATGATTGCGTAAACTACGGCGAGAGCGCGGCGGTCTGCCCGACGGGGGCTTTGGTAGAGAGCGCGTTTAAATACGTTTCAAACGCCTGGGAACTGCGTCAAATCCCAGCTTCCAACCCGCACAGCAGCGATTGCGAGCTGCTTTATTACGAGATCAAACGCCGCGGCATAGGCGATCCGCGTGAAAAAATTTATCGCGTTAGCAGTGACATAAATTTTAGCGTTCTGCATGCAGGAGCGCGCTTTGGCTGGGATTTCTCAAACGAGCGGGCGAGCAAAAACGAAGCGGTTTTTAACTGCATCGTGCGCGGCATCGAGGACGGCGAGATTAAAAATATTAAATTTAATAGCTTCATCACCAATGAGGAAGCTCGGATTTTAGAGCTTTTGCGGCAAAAATTTAAGCTCGCTCTGATTAACGACGAAGCGCTTGCGTATCAAAAATTCCTGTGCGAATTTTCAAAGCTTAGCGGCACGAAATTTTATAATGCGGATTCACAGACGATTAAAAACAGCGATTTTATAGTAGTTTGCGGCACGTTTTTACGTAGCGACGCTCCAAATCTAGGCTATGCGGTAAATAGCGCCTGCAAGCTAAATAAGGCAAGCGGGATCTATTTTCATCCGTTTTGCGACGAGGGCATTAAGGGCTTTAGTAAAAATTTCATCCATCAGCCGCACGCCGCGGGGTTGGAGGCGCAGATCCTGCTTTGGATCTTACAGAAATTCGGACATGATTTGCCTGAGTGGCTGGATACGAAACTTGCGGCGGAATTTAAAATTTCGCGCGCCGCGGCGAAGCAAAATTTAGACGAGAAACCCGCGGGTTCGCGAAATCATGAGAATTCTGCGGAGGCAAATGGTGCCGAGAACGTTGCGAGTGCGAGCGGCGACGAAGATTCCGCGAGCGCGGACGGCGGCGCTGAAAATCCCGCAAAAAATTCCGCGCAGAATTCTGAGAATCCCGCGGAAAGTAAAATTTCAAATTTTGCCCGCGCGCTGGGTCTGAACGAGCAGAAAGCGGATGAGCTTTTGGCTAAAAAGGAGCATTTTTCGCTCATCATCGGCGAGGATTTTATCCGCACGCCAAATAGCGCCACGCTCGCGCGCCTAGCGGCTTTAGTGCAGCGCTACACACCATTTAAAGTACTAGTGGTGCCACCGCGCACTAACAGCCTGGGCGTCGCGCTCATCTGTGAGCTTAGCGCGCAAGAAAATGCGGGCGAGACGCTAGGCTACAATGAAGCGGGCGATATTAGCTTCGGCGTGCTGGAAGCCGATCTGGACGCGCCTAGCTTGGTGCAGCAGGAGGGCACGTTTACGAACTACGACAAGCGCGTAGTGCCTAGCAATGCGGCGCTTGATTACGGCGGATACGAGCTAAACGACATCGCCTGTGCGCTTGGGGTTTGCGCGGAGTACGCGATCGACTATACGCCTAGCTTGGGTGCGGATTTTGAGCCGATTAAATTTGACGATTTAGAAAATTTCTACGACAACGGCGGCGCAAATCACCGCGGATATGAGCTGCGAAACGAGGAGCTCGCTGCTAGCGAGGAAGAGTTTGAAATTTCGCTTTCAGCGCCGCTTAGCGCGGGCGCGGGCGAAATTTTAATCTATGAGGCAAATCCGCTGCATCAATTCAATAAATTTAGCGGCGCAAGCAGCGGGCTGGGCGAAGCGGGCGCGCTGTATCTAAGCCCTGGCATCGCCGAAGCTCTGGGCGTAAGCGCGGGCGACGTCGTTAAAATTTACCAAGCAGACGGCGCGAGCAACGATAAAAAAACTAGCGACGCGGGCAAAACGAGTGCCGCTAATGATAAAAGCGGCGCCGGTCGTGCAAAAAAAGCGGATCGTGCAAGCGGTACTCGTAAAGCCGATGCCGCCGGTAATGAAAATAGCGAAAGCGGCGCAGAGGGGCTCGTAAGCTTAAAGCGCGAAATCGTCGCTAGCGTAAAGATCGATCCAGGCTTTAGCGGGGCCTATCTGCCGTATTTTGATGAGAAGCTGCGCGGCGAGATGTTTTTCAAAACCTCGCGCTATGCAAGGGTGAAAATCGAGAAAATTTCAAATTCCAAAGGAGAGGGCAGATGAGCGATAGTGCATTTTATTTCGTAGCTACCGTCTTAAAGGCGCTCGTGATTTTAGCCGTCATCGCGCTGCTCTCAGGGCTTGCGACCTATGCCGAGCGCAAAGCGCTTGCCTTTATGCAGCGCAGGATCGGACCCTCTATGGTCGGGCCTGCGGGACTTTTGCAGGTGGGCGCGGATATGATAAAGCTTTTTACCAAAGAGGACGCGATCCCTGCGCGGGCGAATAAGCTTCTTTTTAAAATCGCGCCGATAATATCGGCTACGGGAGCTTTCGTGGCGCTTTCGGTAGTGCCGCTGCTGCCGGAGTTTACTATCGGCGGGCGGACTATACAGCCGATTTTAAGCGATATAAATGTGGGAATTTTATTCCTACTCGGAGCTAGCGGCACCTGCGTTTACGGACTGCTGATCGGAGGGCTTGCGAGCTACAATAAATGGGGCACTATAGGCGCGTTTCGCGCGTTTTTGCAGATTACCTGTTTTGAGGTGATAAACGGGCTTAGCCTAATCCCTATCGTGATGATCACCGGCTCGCTTTCGCTTATAGACATCGTAAGCGCCCAAAGCGGCGGCATCGACAAGTGGTTTATCTGGAAAGAGCCCGTCTGTTTCGCGCTATTTCTCATCGCCGCTTTCGTAGAGTGCAACCGCACGCCGCTATGCCTCACCGAAAACGAAACCGAGATCGTAGCGGGCGCGGGTACGGCGTATTCGGGTATGCGCTGGGGTATGTTTTTTATCGGCGAGTACGCCAATATCATAACCTACTCAGTTGTTACGACGCTGCTGTTTTTGGGCGGATTTAACGCGTTTTGGTTTATCCCCGGCGGCGTTATGATGGTATTAAAATCAAGCCTCGTGTTTTTCTGCTTCCTATGGGCGCGCGCGGCGTGGCCGCATCTACGCCCCGATCAGCTGATGGGGCTTTGCTGGAAAGTCTGCATGCCATTAGCTCTTGCTTGCGTGCTAATTACCGCGCTAGCGATCGTTTAAGGAGGGTACGATGGCAAGATACGCCCAGATCGATAAACGAACCCCTATTAAATCCGGCGGTGATAAGCTTCGTAGATTTCTAACCCGCACCTTTCGCGGCGAGCTTTTCGTGGGGCTGTGGGTGGTGCTAAAAAATATGTTTAAGCGCGGCGGCTCGCACACGCTTCGATATCCTATGGAAAAATTTGTCATGCCGCCTAGATACCGCGGCGTGCACAAGCTTATGCGCCTGCTTGAAAGCGGCAGCGAACGCTGCATCGGATGCGGCTTGTGCGAGAAGATCTGCGTGGCAAACTGCATCGCGATGGAGACCAGCCTCGGCGCCGACGGCCGCAAAAAGGTAGATAACTACTCGATAAATTTAGGGCGCTGCGTCTATTGCGGGCTTTGCGCGGACGTCTGCCCCGAGATCGCTATCGTGCACGGCTGCGAATATGAGCTTGCTAGCGAACAGCGAGCCTACTACGGCTTCAAAGAGGATCTTTTAATTCGCGGCGAAAATTTATGCTTAAACGGCGCGGCGCAGGAGTTTGCAGGCTACGGCAGCCTGGATGAAAACGCAGGCGCGCGGATCAAGGTGACGCCGAACGCTTATATAAAAAGCGACGCCGCAAGCGACGAGCTAAGCTTAAAGAGCGCGGATTCAAATTTAAAAAATAGCGCCGTGGAAAGCTCCAAAAAAGAGGGTGCCGCTAGCGATAAAATTCTATTTTCAGGCGCGGACTTAAGTGGCAAAATTTTATCCGAGCGACAAAATACCGAACGGGCGAGCTTAAAGGAAAGCTCCACCGCGGACGTCGAAAACTCTAAAGAAAATTCCGTTACGGACGCTCAAAATTCCGCGCTTGATTCGCAGCGAAATTCCAAAGAAAGCTTCGCCTCTCAAAGCGCCGATGATTCCACTACGGATAGTAAAAATTTGGCGGAGAATTCTAAAGAAAATTTCGCTCCGCAGAGCGCCGACGATTCCGCCGTTCAAAGTAAAAATTTTAAAGAGAATTCGGTTGCGCCGCACGTCGAGAATTCCACAGGCGGTCTTGCTACAGACGACGATTCCGTGGAAAATTCTAAAGAAAATTCCGCCATGCAAGACTCGGGGAGTTCCGTCGCGCGAGGTAAAAAATCTAAGGCAAATTCCAAAAAGAATTCCATTGCGGAAGCTGAAAATTCTACGTTTGATTCGGTGCGAAATTCCAAAGAAAATTCCGCCTCGCAATGCGCCGAAGATTCCGCCGCGCAGGGGGAGGAGCAATGATACAAACGCTTGCATTTTATTTTTTCAGCGCGGTTTGCCTGGTGCTTTTCGGCATCAGCGTTTTTAGCAAAAACGTCCTTTACGCCCTTAGCGCGCTGGCCGGCGGCATGGTCTTTATGAGCGGATTTTTCTTTTTGCTGGATGCGGAGTTTTTGGGCGTAGTGCAGATCATAGTTTATACTGGCGCCGTGATCGTGCTTTACGGCTTCGCGCTGATGTTTTTGGGCGCGGACAAAAACGTAAGCGAGCCGAAAAAAGGAGCAAGGCTATTTTTCGCGCTTAGCGGCGTGATCGCATTTTTGCTCGTGATTATCGTGCTTGGTGCGGTGGTTGCGAACAACGTAGAAACGCTTAAAATTTTAAACACCGACGACACCGAGGCGCTTGGGATGATTATCTTTACGAAATATCTGGCGATTTTCGAGCTTGCCGCCGTGATGCTGCTCGTGGCGATGATCTGCGCTATCGTGCTTGCGCATGAGCAGATGGACGCGAGCCTGAGCTACGAAGAGAGCGAGGGATAAAATGGGTCTAAATCACTATCTGATCGTCGCTGCGATGATGTTTGGGCTCGGGCTTGCAGGTATGATGAAGCGACGGAATTTAATAATGCTCTTTTTTTCGAGCGAAATTTTATTAAACGCCGCAAATTTAGCTCTTGTCGCCGTGGCGAAATTTTACGACAACATAAACGGCGAAATTTTTGCGCTTTTCATCGTCGCAATCGCTGCGAGCGAGATGGCCGTGGGGCTTGGACTACTCATCTTGTGGTATAAGAAAACAGGCAGTATCGAACTTGACAGCTTCGTAAACTTTAAAAATCCTTCCAAGGATGGGTCTGATGCTTGATACCGTTTTTGTGTGGCTTTTAATCGCCCTTTTCGCACCGCTTGCCTCGGCGATCTTCGCAGGTGTTTTCATTCGCGCCAAAGATAAGATGTTTATTGGCGTAGTCTGCTCGGCGCTGGTGATTTTAAGTACTATCGCGTCGCTTGCTTTGATGGAGCTCGTCTCTGACAACCGCCTAATCAGCGTAAGCTTAGCCGATTTCATAAGCACGGGATTTTTGGACGCAAAATTTAGCTTTCTCATAGATAGCGTCAGTGCGGTGATGATGGTGGTCGTAGGCATCGTATCCAGCGTCGTGCACGTGTATTCGATCTACTATATGTGGGATGATGAAAACTTCGCTAAATTTTTCAGCTTCCTGGGCCTTTTCGTATTTTCGATGCTGGTTTTGGTAACGAGCGATAATTTTTTAGGACTTTTCATCGGTTGGGAGGGGGTCGGACTCTGCTCATGGCTGCTAATAGGCTTTTGGTATGATAGGAGCAATTACAGCTGGTGCGCCAACGAAGCTTTCATAATGAACCGCATCGCAGATCTTGGGATGCTGCTTGGAATTTTTCTGATCTATTTAAATTTCGGCTCGCTGCGGTACGAGGTGGTGTTTGCGAACGCAGCGAGCTTGGAGCCTGAAATTTTAACTCTGATCGCAGCACTTTTATTTATCGGCGCGATAGGCAAAAGCGCGCAGTTTCCGTTCCATACCTGGCTTGCCGACGCGATGGCGGGTCCGACGCCCGTGTCCGCGCTTATTCACGCAGCGACGATGGTTACGGCGGGCGTTTATCTGGTGATCCGCGCAAACGCAATTTTCGCGCTCGCGCCCGAAGTAAGCGGCTTTATCGTCTGCTTGGGCGCTTTCGTGGCGGTCTTTGCGGCGTCGATGGCGCTGGTTCATAATGATCTTAAAAAGATCATCGCCTACTCCACGCTTTCGCAGCTTGGCTATATGTTCGTAGCCGCGGGGCTCGGGGCGTATTGGATCGCGCTATTTCATCTGGCGACGCATGCGTTTTTCAAGGCACTTCTATTTTTGGGCGCGGGCAACGTAATGCACGCGATGAAAGACGATCTAAATATCCAAAATATGGGCGGATTATATAAGTTTATGCGACCGACGGCGATTTTAATGTGCATAGGCTCGCTCGCGCTTTGCGGATTTTATCCGTTCGCTGGTTTTTTTTCAAAAGATAAAATTTTAGAAGCGGTGTGGAGTGCGGACGCATATTTTATCTGGGCGCTGCTGTTTGCGGGCGCTGCGATGACGACGTTTTACAGCGTGCGTCTGATAATGCTCGTGTTTTTCGGCAAGCAAAATTTTACCCACCATCCGCACGAGGCGAAAGGCTTTGCCCTCATCGCGATGGGCGTGTTAGCCGTGCCTGCAGTGATCGCGGGCTTTTTCGAGCACGATTTTGCTGAGTTCGTGCTTAGCATACTACCGGGCTTTAAAGCTTCGATCCCGCACGGCGTGGAGGTAATTTTGATCGCCATAACGCTAGCGATGATAAACGCGGTAGCGATCGGCACGATTTGGACATACGGCAAGGGCAAATTTAGCCAAAATTTAAAGAACTGCAAATTTTATAAAATTTTGATCGCTCAGTATTTTATCCCGCAAATTTACGAGCGCGTGATCGTGCGCGGATACGCTAAGCTTAGCGAGATCTGCGCTAAATGCGACGGCGCGATCATAGATGCCAGCGTCGATCTGATCGCTCGCGTGGCGGTAAAAAGCGGCGAAGGTGCGGATCGCGTAAGCAATAGCGGAGATTTGAGCGCAAATTTAAGGTGGATGGTTTTGGGATCTTTCATTTTGCTGATTTTGGCGTTTGCGCTGTGAGGTGGGCATGGAATACTTTTTAAGTTTGGTTATATTTTTTCCGGCGGTAGCTGCGGTTTTGGGCTTTTTGATCGACGAAGCGAGCATTAAGACCTACGCCGTTACGATGAGCTTTATAGAGTTCGTGCTTTCGCTCGTTTTGTGGATACTCTACGAGCCGGTGGACGGCATCGCGTTTAGCGTGCTGCACCCTTTCATAAGCGAATACGGCATCAACTACTTCATCGGCGTGGACGGAATTTCGCTGTTTTTAGTGATCCTAAGCACGCTGGTTACATTTTTAGCGCTGCTTAGCCTAAGCATTAAAGAGCGCGCCAAAAATTTAATCATCTGCATTCTGTTTTTAGAGATGACGATGGTGGGCGTTTTCGTGGCGCTGGATGCGATTTTGTTTTACATCTTTTGGGAACTTTCGCTTATTCCGATGCTCTATATCATCGGCGCGTGGGGCAGCGGCAAGAGAATTTACGCCGCGGTAAAATTTTTCATCTACACCTTTCTAGGCTCCATGTTTCTACTCGTAGGACTCGTAGCGATGAGCTATTTCTATCACGAGGCTACGGGCGAGTATAGCTTTAATATCCTAAACTGGCAGAGCCTATCGCTGCCGCTTAGTACGCAAATTCCTCTATTTTTGACATTTTCGGTCGCTTTTGCGATCAAGACGCCTTGCTTTCCTTTTCATACCTGGCTTCCGTACGCGCACGGGCAGGCCCCTACGATAGGCTCGGTTCTGCTTGCCGCCGTGCTTCTTAAAATGGGTACCTACGGCTTCGTACGATTTTCGCTGCCGCTATTTCCCGATGCGAGCGTGCATTTTAGCGGGATGATGTGCGCCGTGGCGATCGTTATGATCATCTATGCAAGCTTCATCGCCTTTGCGCAAAAGGATATCAAACAGGTTATCGCGTATAGCTCGATCGCGCATATGGGCGTCATAATGCTAGGAATTTTTTCAATGAGCCGCGAAGGAATGAGCGGCGCGGTATTTTTGATGATAAGCCACGGTATCGTAAGCGGCGGGCTTTTTATGCTTGTAGGCTTTTTATACGACCGCAGGCATACGAAGCTTTTTAGCGAGTTCGGCGGGCTTGCGCGGGTGATGCCGCTTTATGCGTTTTGCTTTTGCGTCGTGCTGCTAGGCTCGATAGGACTTCCGCTTACGATCGGCTTTGTGGGAGAATTCCTAAGCCTTGCGGGGATTTTTAAGATCAACTTTAGCTATGCGCTCTTGGGCGGGCTTGGCATCATAATGGGCGCGATCTATTCGATGAATCTTTATAAAAAGACCTTTTTCGGCGCGCTCGTGCATGATGAGAATAAAAAGCTAAGCGATTTAAACAGAACCGAGCTTTGCTCTATCATCCCGATCTGCGTGCTAGTGGTAGTGCTGGGCGTCGCGCCGAATCTGATGTTAAAGAGCATCGAGCCCAGCGTGACGCAAAGCCTTGAGTTGATGTTTAAAAAAGCCTCTCAGACCGCGACTCGCGCCTATATCGAAAAAGCAAATTTTAAGGTAAGAAGCGATGCAAAATAATCTTTTAAATTTAGCCTCGATCGCGCCTATGGCGATGCTCGGAGGATTTGCCCTGCTGATGCTCGCGGTTTCGCTTTTTGCGCGCACGCTATCGTATAAATTTTACGCCGTCATCACGATACTGGCGCTAGCTCTGGGCTTCGGGCTTGTTTTCGGATACAACAGCGGCATACGCGGGCTTTTTGACGTGATGCTGGTGGACGGAATCGCGACGCTATCGATGCTTATCATGCTCGCAGGCTCGATATTTTTCATCTTTCTATCTTTGGGCGCAAGAAGCGCGCACGAGTACCACACGGCGGAGTTTTTCGTGCTGTTTTTATTCGTGCTTGTGGGCTATGAGTTTATGGTCGCGAGCGAAAATTTAATGATGATCCTCGTTGGGCTTGAGACGGGCTCGCTGGCGCTTTATACGCTAATCGCGCTTCACAACCGCGCCAGATCGGTCGAAGCGGCGCTAAAATACTTCATAATGGGCGCGCTGGGATCGGGCTTTTTCGCATTCGGCGCGGCGATGTTTTTTCTATCGACCGGCTCTATGGAAATTTCAAATATCGCGCAGATCGCCAAGAATTCAAATTTACAAACCAACGTCCTGCTTTTCGCCGCCTGCTCATTTATGATCGTCTCGATAGGTTTTAAGCTCTCGCTGATCCCGTTTCACACCTGGACGCCCGACGTTTACGAGGGCGCGAGCTCCGCTATGGCTGGCTTTTTGTCCGTCGTGCCCAAGATCGCGGGCTTTGTCGTGGCGATCAGGCTATTTGAAGCGCTGCAAAGCATCGGCGTGCAGTGGCTAAACATCGTGCTCTACGCCTTAGCGGTGCTTACGATGAGCCTATCAAACCTCATGGCGCTCGTACAGCGCGACGTCAAACGGATGCTCGCTTTCAGCTCCGTTTCGCACGCAGGCTTCGTGCTCTGCGCTATCGTGATCGGCTCGACGCAGGCAAACGCGGCGCTTTTTACCTACTGGATACTATATGCCGTGGCGAACCTCGGTGCGTTTGCGTTCATCTGGTGCGTGCGGCAAAGGCGCGCCCGCTCGTTAAATTTAAAATTTAAAACCCAAAGCATTGCTTTAAATTTAAATGCAAACGGCGAGGAGGGGAATTTTATCTCAAACGCAAAGCTCTCTTTTTCGCAAAATCACGAGCTAGGTTCTACCGGCGAGTTAAATTTGAGCGCGAACGGACAAAATTTAGCTTGCGGCGAGCGGAGCTTTAAAGCAAGCGAGCAAAATTTTAAAGCGAGCGAGCTCAGCGCGGAAGCGATCCCTTTCGGTACTGAAACTTGCGAGCCCGGCGCTAAAATTTGCGAGCAAAGCTCCAATTTCGCGGCTCGCTTCGAGCATCCGTTTGAGAAATTTGACGGGCTGATCCGCACCCATCCGCTCTTTGCGCTATGCGCAGCGATTTTTATGCTCTCGCTTGCGGGCATTCCGCCGTTTAGCGTGTTTTGGGGCAAGATGTATCTACTAAGCGCGGCGGTCAATTCGGGCTACTTTGCCCTCGCCGTCATCATGGCGGTAAATAGCGCGCTCGCGCTGTACTACTACCTGCGCCTCATCGTGCGTATGTTTTTGCACGAGCCGCGAGAGGACGCGGAGCTTGACGGCTCGCTGGGAGCGGTCTCGGTGCAGATAAAATTTGCCGTCGTGCTAGCTAGCGTGGCGTGCGTGTTGGCGCCGTTTTTGGTGAAATTCCTAACCGGCGCGGTAAATAATTTCGTCTTTTTAAGCGGGTATTAAGAGTTATTTTTTTAAGCGAATGAGATGAAGAATTCCAAAGAGTGGTTAGATGATTTAAAATCAAGAGGGTTCATAGGCAAAGATGTAGAGCTTGCCAATATCGCGGAACATATTGACAAGGAAAACGGAAAGTATATTATTAAAAATTTCTATGGTCCTCGCGCAATAGATCGCGTATTGAATTTAACTAAGATTATTTGCGAGCTTGAAGTAGAATTTAGAGATTGTGATTTTTATAGTCTAAGCATATCAGGAGTTATAGAACAAAAAATAAGTTTTATCGGTTGTAAATTTAGCGAAGCGGTCTCATTTGAAAATTCTAAATTTAAAAAATGCGTTTCGTTTGAGAAATCCGAATTTAATAGTATCGTTAACTTCTCAAATTGCATATTTGAAAAATCGGTAAATTTCGATAATCCTGACGAGAAAGAATATTCAAAACTAATAAACTTTTCTAATGTTATATTTCAAGACAACGCTTATTTTAATAATATCATATTTAATAATCGTGCGGACTTCCATGGGGCTATATTTAAAAAAATAGTATCTTTCTATGGCGCACGATTTAAAGACTTTGTAAATTTTTCCGCCACTATATTTGAGGGAGATTTAAATTTAGTAAATTCTAGACTGGACTTTGAATATGAAGATTTGAAGCAAGCTATAACCAAAGCTGCAGAAAATAGCTCAATTAAAGAGGTGGCGAATGATTTCCGCGATAGTTTTAGGACTTTAAAAAATATCGTAACTAAAACAGGGAATCATCTTGATGCTATAAGGTATCGTGTTTCTGAATTGTATTGTAAGGAGATAGAGCTAGAGGACGATCTTAAAGATAAAGAATCTAAAGATCCGGCAAGAAAGAATATTAAAAATTTTATAGATTTAATGCTATTAAAACTTTATCGCGTTACGAGTGACCATCATTCAAATCTCGTAAAAATCGTAAATATTGCCGTCACCATCGTAGTGCTTTATGGAGTCTTAAATTGGTTTTTCCCTCGTTTGTATGTATGTTTGGAAAAAGGAGAGTATGTCTTACAAAATTGGTTGTTTTTATCTGTTTTTATTTTTATAGTAGTTGTGTTTATAATTTGGATTATAAGGGCGGTCGCTCAAAGGTGGAAAAATCTCGTAATTGTCCTAATACTTCCAATTTTCCTTATTGCTATGCTTCAACCTATGTCCAAATCTTTTTTACACTATTCATTTGTGTCAGAATTAAATGATATCCTTAATACCATAGGTGTATTTATTCTTATATTTTTGTTCCTTATTTGCGGATATACCTATATCTCTGAAAAGATGGGATATATAATTTCTTACGTTTTTTATATTTTTCTCTATGTTTGCTTTATAGTGTTTTTATTAGTTAGGCCCGA
Organism: uncultured Campylobacter sp.; assembly: GCF_938041645.1. Lineage (GTDB taxonomy): Bacteria > Campylobacterota > Campylobacteria > Campylobacterales > Campylobacteraceae > Campylobacter_B. The sequence continues at coordinate 73,627 of NZ_CALIST010000055.1, forward strand.
ACTTTTTAATCCATTTAGCGGGATATTTCAAAGCACAAAAATAGAGCCCGATAAATTTAGAAGTTATGTATTAGAAAACAATGAAAGTGCACCAAAGGAAATTTTAGATTTAATAGAGACCAATAGCAACAAAAATATGGATTATAATATCAAATTAATTTCCGATCATCGTCTTAAAATTTTAAAGAAAATAGATAGTATAAATGGTCAGTCAAAGCCCAAAGAAAGATCAAATGTATTCAGTTATTTTTGCCTTTCTGCATATTTAGAAGAATCTAAAAATGATAAAAAATATGTGCAAATTTATAACATTCTTTTGGATGACGAAATTTCGGAAATATCTAGAAAAATATCAAAAGCGGGTTATTTGGTTTATACTTTTATTATGCTTTTGATTATTTACTCTCTTACAAAAACGGCGCGTCGCAACTCCATCGTACCTAGTTAAACAGCATAGATCTTTTAAATCTCGCGGCGAAGAAATTTTAAAATTTCACGCTCCAGCTCTTGTGGCGGCGCTGAAATTTTATCCGCGAACTGCGAGCGGTTAAAGGTGCGTTGGCGCTTTGCAAGCTGTACCGTGTGCAGGCTTACGAGCTGCTCGCACTGCGCCCGTGAGATCTGCCCGCGCAAAAGCTGCCCGCATTCCTTTAGCCCGATGCAGCCCAGCGCCCTACACTCCGTGCCGTAGCGGGCGAATAAGAACTCCGCTTCCTCTAAAAGCCCGCGCTCAAACATCGCCTTCGTGCGTGCTTCGATGCGTCCTGCAAGCCACTGCTTGGGCGCGTCGATCTCAAAAATTTTAATATCCGAAATGACGGGCGCGGCGGTGTTTTCGCGCAGAAATTTACTCGGCGCCCCGCCGCAAAATTTATAGATGCTTAGCCATTTTTTTAAACGAAAGCTGTCTGCCGCGCTAAGCTTTGCGGCAAATTCCGGATCGATCTGCTGCGCTAGAGCGTAAATTTCATCGTTTGAAATTTCGCTTTTAAAATCGGGAACCTTCGGCGCCAGCCCGCTTAGCATCGCTTTTAGATAAAATCCGCTGCCCCCAGTGATTATCAAAGGCGCTCCGCTACGCTCTGCAAAAGCCCGCGCGGCGGCGTATTCTTTGATAAACTCGCCGACGCTGAAGTACTCGTTTGGGTAGATTAAATTTACGCCGAAGTGCCTGATCTCGCGCAGCTGCTCCTCGCTTGGCTTGGCGCTTGCGATGTCGATCTGCCGATAAATGCAGAGCGAATCCAGGCTCAAAATCACGGCGCCGGTCTCGCGCGCGATACTTAGTGCAAGATCGCTTTTGCCGCTTGCGGTGGTGCCGATGATCGCGATCTGCGGGCTTGCGTGTGAGTTTTGATTTTGGTTCAAGGCATTTCCTTTCGTAAATTTTTCGTTCAAATTATATCAAATTTAGAGCTATTCTTACTTTTTTTTGATACAATGGTGCCCAAAATAAGGGGCAAAATGGCTAAATTTAAAGAAATTTTATCCGATATCAACGAATTAATAGTTTTTAAACACTCGGTTTTCGCGCTACCGTTTATCTTTACGGCGATGATTACCGCGAGCAAACTGCAAAGCGGCTCGGTATGGTTCGGCTGGAAATTGCTTTTTTTGGGGATTTTATGCGCGGTGAGCGCGAGAAGCTTTGCAATGGCGCTAAATCGCTACTTGGACGAAGATATCGACCGCGCCAATCCGCGTTGTGCTTCGCGCCCTAGCGTGGACGGACGGATCGGACGCGGGAATTTACTGTTTTTCATCATCGCAAATGCAGTGGTTTTCATAGCGGTTTCGGCGCTTATAAATCCTTTGGCGCTTAAGCTTTCGGTGCTGATTTTAGCGGCATTGGGCGGGTATTCATATTTTAAACGCTTTAGCGAAACCGCGCATTTAATGCTCGGCTTTTGCTTAGGGCTTGCGCCGATTGCGGGAGCGATCGCCGTTAGCGGCGTAATTCCGCTATGGTCGGTGCTGCTATGCTTTGGAGTAGTATTTTGGGTAGGCGGCTTTGACGTGCTGTATTCGCTTCAAGATATGGAATTTGACCGCACGGCTGGGCTTTACAGCATCCCCGCGCTTTACGGCAAGGAAGCTTCGATGTTTATCTCCAAAATTTTTCACGCCGTGGCGGTGCTTTTTTGGCTGCTGTTTTGCGCAGCGGCAAATTTAGGCTTTTTTGCCTATCTGGGCGTGGCTGCGTGCGCGGCGATCCTGTACTTCGAGCATAGGATCGTGCAGAAAGATTTTAGCAAGATTGATCGCGCGTTTTTCACGCTCAATGGCTACTTGGGCGTCGCCTTTTTTGCTTTTGTTTTTGTAAATTTATTTTAAGGAACCCCTATGGATCTTAACACTATCATCATTTTAGGACTTTGCGTCGTTATATTTTTGATGTTTTTCGTCATATATTTTAAGGATAAGCAAGCGGATAAAAAATTCGAGCGCTTCGATCAGGTGTTGACCGATGCTATGCAGGAAAATTATCTGCTTAAAAAGAAGGTCGAGGAGTTAAAAGAGATGATCGATTCGGGCGGCAAAGTCGCTCCTAATATCGATATAAACGCGATTGCCGACGTAATCGACGAGACGATAGAGCAGAGACTAGATGTAGTGCCTACGATGATCGACGAGCGGGTAGAAAAGCAGATCAGACCGCTACTAGATCAGCTTAAAGAGCTCATCGGCTCGGTAAGAAAATAGCCAGAGCAATATAAAAATAAAATTTTGCAAAATCGCTTTGTTTTTTATATAATCGCCGCAAATTGATATTAAGGCAAAATATGTTAATTGATAAATTTGGACGAACGATCGATTATTTGCGCATTTCAGTTACGCAGCGGTGTAATTTCAGATGCAGATATTGCATGCCGAGCACGCCGTTTAACTGGGTGCCGCGAGAGAATATTTTAAGCTTTGAGGAGATGTTTTTATTCGTCAAGGTCGCGATCGACGGCGGCGTGAAAAAGATCCGTATAACCGGCGGCGAACCGCTGGTGCGAAAGGGGATCGAAGATTTTATAAAGATGATTGCGGATTATGCTCCGGACATCGATCTTGCGCTTACTACCAACGGATATTATCTCAAAAACTACGCGCGCGCCTTGAAAAATGCGGGGCTAAAGCGCATCAATATGTCGCTTGACTCGCTGCGTCCGGAGCGGGCTAAATTTATAGCTCAGCGCGGCGTGCTTTATAACGTCTTAGAAGGCCTTGACGCTGCGCTTGAAGCGGGACTAAAAGTCAAGCTAAACACTGTCGCGCTAAAAGGCATCAACGACGATGAGCTGATCTATTTGCTGGAATTTGCCCGCGAGAAGGATTGCCAGATTCGCTTCATAGAATTTATGGAAAACACCCATGCCGGCGATCTTACAGGATTAAAATCAAACGAAATTTTAGATATTTTAAGGCGTAAATTTATCTTTACCGCTCTGCCAAAATTGCAGAGCTCGCCCGCGTCGCTTTACGCGCTCGGGGACGGCTACACCTTCGGCATCATCGATCCGCACAAGCACGATTTTTGCGAGAGCTGCAACCGCATCAGACTAAGCGCCGAGGGGCTTTTGATCCCGTGTCTTTACTTCGAGGACGCGCTAAGCATCAAAAAGGCGGTCAAAGAGGGCGACATCGCCGCAGCCGCCGAAATTTTGGCTAAAATTTTAGCGAATAAGCCCGAAAAAAATCGCTGGCAAGCGGACGCTTCGAATGAAATTTCAAGCCGTGCATTTTACGAGACGGGCGGATGAGGCTTGTTGAGAGCTTTTTAAGTATCCAAGGCGAGGGCAAATACGCAGGCAGGCTCGCGTTTTTCTTTCGCTTTGCGGGCTGTAATCTGCGCTGCGAGGGCTTCGGCGGCGAGTGCATTTCGCCAAAGACCGGCGAGACGCTACGCGGCTGTGATACGATCCGCGCGGTTTTTACAAATCACTTCGAACATGAAGAAATTTTAAATTTAGCGCAGCTTTTGAATAAAATTCCAAATTTATCCGCTTCATCCTGTTCTGCACCTGCACGCTCTATGCCGGGCTTTTGCGCCGCCGAGCCTTTTTCTGAAAGCGATACTTTAAATTCCGCCGCCGCGCAAAAGCTTCCCCGTCCAAACGATAGCACAGAAAAATCTTTAAATTTAACGAGCAAAAATTCTTTAAATTCCGCGGTGCAGAATTCTTCAAATTTAAAGCCGCAAAGCTCAGCCTCACCGCAGAGTGCTAAGCTTCACCAAAAGCCGATCGTCGTTATCACCGGCGGCGAGCCGATGTTGCATCACAAAGAGGCGCTATTTTACGAGTTCGTCTGCGAGCTGCTTGCGCGCGGACACGCAGTGCACTTCGAAACCAACGGTACGATTTTCGTGGATTTTGAAAAATTTCCCGCTTACAAAAGCTGCGTTTTTGCGATCTCGCCTAAGCTCTCAAACTCCGCCGAGCCGCGCGAACGCAGGTTAAACTTCGCCGCGCTACGAAATTTAAAGCAAAACGCAAAGGATAGCTTTTATAAGTTCGTCATCTCGCCCGAGTTTGACGCGCAGCCCGAGATCATAGAAATTTTAGCGGCGTGCGAGAGCGAGGTTTATTGCATGCCGCGCGGCGCAGATCGTCGCGAGCTGGAAAGCGGCGCGCAATTTTGCGTGGATTTTTGCTTAAAAAACGGCTATAATTACTCCGATCGCCTGCACATTAGAATTTGGGGCGAGAAGGACGGGGTATGACAATTAGGAAATTATACGAATTCGAAAACGCTCACATCGTGCGCCTGTGCGGCTCGAAGCGGTGCCGCACGAGCATCCACGGCCACTCCTACAGATGCGAAATTTTACTTAGCTCAAATTTTTTGGATGAAGCGGGGATGGTTTATGACTTCGGCTACATGAAGCTCGGTATCCGCGAGCTTATCGATAGTTTCGATCACGCCACGACGATCTATGCGCGCGATGATGCGAGCTATATCGCGGATCTTAAAAAACACAGCGCGCGCTGGGTACAGATACCGCTAAATCCGAGCGCGGAGCAGTTTTGTAGAATTTTTTTCGTCCTAATTGACCGACTTTTGAGCCTGACTCAGATGCAAAACGGCGAGCGCGAAGTAAAGCTTCACAGCGTCATCGTGCACGAAACGGCCACCGGCTACGCGCAGTGCTTCCGCGAGGACGCCTACAATGCGCAGATGGGCGAGATCGCGCTGGATGAGATAGAATTCTCGCCCGCCGTGCGCGAGGAGTGGAGGCAGCCGGAGCTTTGGCAAAAGCTTCTACGCGGTGAAAAAATCATCTATCCAAAGGACTGCTGATGAGAAATTTCTTTAAATTTGGCGCGGGGCTCGTTCGCATTTTTGCCGCGTGCGCGATCTTTGCCTGCGCGCTTGCCTTGGGCGGTTGCGACGATGAGAAAAAGGATACCTTGCAAAAGCCGCCGGTAGATAGCGAGGTGCCGAAGGACGTGCCTATCGCGCCTAGCGAGCCTAAAGTCGATATAAATGCCGATATGCCGCCGCTTCCGGTGACCGAATAGGACGGAGCGTTGAAAAATCGGCGGCTAAATTTGAAAATTTTTAAAATTTGCGTGGTTCGTATGCGACGTGCAAGTGCGATTTTGGCGTCATTTTTGCCCGTGCGATCTGCGCAAAGAAATTTTAAATTTTATAAAGCCCTAATTGCGAAATTTTATTCTTGGCGCGAGAGATACGGCGCAAAACCGAGGTTGAGAGCGCGCGCGGTAAATTTTGGCGCAATAAATAGCAGCGGCAGCTTTGAAAGGTTTTTAAAATTTCAAAGGCGCGGAACAGGTCTGTTTTATCTCGCGCCGAAAAAATTTGCGTCTAAATTTAATCGTTTCGGCTCTAGCCGCGCAAAATTTTATCCTGCAAATTTAACCCTCTGGCGGAAGTGATGGATTATCTGTATCAAAGCGCCCTGGGCTTTCATAAATTTTTCGCGTTAGCTGCGGCGATTTTAACGATAATTTATCTGATTTTTACCCAGCTTAAGATCGATGCGGCGGCAGAATTTTGCTCGCGCGGTAAGGCTTTAAATTCCGCCGTCTCCGCGCCGCAAGCTGAAAATTTAAAGCAAAAGAGCAGATCTGGGCTTAGATTTCTTAGGCGCATCAGGCTGTTTTTGCCGATATATTATGCGACTCTCGCGGCGCTGATAATCAGTGGAAGCGTGATGTTACCGGTGTTGTGCTTTGATCTGAGCTTTAGAATTTACTTCATGGCGGTCGGATCGCTAGCGATGATCGCGCTTAGCGCGGTATCGTACAAACGGCTGAAAATAGCGTATCTAAGCCAAAGCTTTGCGCCGTATCAGCGCAAAATGCGGGTGATTTTGGGGCTAAACTTAGCGATAATTTTGATAGCGAGTGTTATTTGATGGTATATTTTTACGATAAGCTTGCAGGCGAACAGAGCCTGATTTTGCAGAATGATCAGTTTTTGCACCTAAAGGCCAGACGAGCAAGGGCGGGCGAGCGCATAGACGTGCGAAATCTTGAGGACGGGGCGAGTTATCTATATGAGATCGCCGAAATTTCGCGCAAAGGCGCGGCTTTGAATTTAGTTTTTAAAAGCTCCGTTTTTACGCCGAGCCACGATTTTTGCGTCGCTTGGGCGGTCGTCGAGAGTGCCGTGATCGAAAAGAGCCTGCCTGCGCTAAACGAGATGGGCGTCGGGCGGCTTGTTTTGGTCTATGCTGATCTGTCGCAGAAAAATGTGCGGCTCGATCTGCAGAGGATGGAGCGGATTTTGATCAATTCGTCGCAGCAATGCGGGCGAAATTCCATCATGCAGATCGAGGTTTTGGGCGGCTCGGACGAGCTGGCGCAAAGATATGAAAACGTAAGCCTGATCGATTTTGGCGGCAAGAACATCGACATTTTCGGCGGCGATGAGATCGCGTTCGTCGGCCCCGAAGGCGGATTTTCGCCGCGCGAAAGGGAGAAATTCAAAAACGCCTATGCGCTTAATAGCCCTTATATTTTGCGCTCAAACACCGCGCTGATCGCAACTTGCGCGAAGCTGATGTTTTAAACGCTCGGCAAATTTTAAAATTTAAAAAGTCGTACGCTTTAAATTTTGGAATTTAAAATTTCGCCTGCGCGACCTTCGTGTTTTATCGTGGCTTAACGCGCGGCGCGTATTCGCCGCAGCATATCTTCGCGCGCTGTGCTTGCACGCATAGCAGGCTGCGACAAATCAAAATTTTACCCGCAAAGCGGGCTAAATTTTAAAATTTCGCGTCCAAAAAAGCTTATTCAAAAAGAAAATCCGCGCTTTGTCGAGAGTTTTTTAAAACCCTTTGAATTTGCTTTTTAGATAAAAAAGTTGTATAATCGCAACCTTTTAAAATCATCAAAAAGGATCAAAAATGAAAAAAGATATCCATCCAAACTTTGTCGAAACGACCGTTACCTGCGCTTGCGGAAACACTTTTAAAACGCGCTCGAACAAGCCTGAGATCCGCGTCGATATCTGCTCCAACTGCCATCCGTTTTTCACTGGCAGCGAGAAGATCGTAGATAGCGCGGGTCGCGTCGAGAAATTTAAGCAAAAATATGGAATGAAATAGTTGCTATATCTCATTCCTACGCCGATAGGAAATCTAAGCGATATCTCGAGCCGCGCGCTTGAGGTATTGCAAAGCTGCGAAATCCTAATCTGCGAGGATACGAGGGTTTCAAAAAAACTTCTAAACTTATTATCCGATAAATTTCAAATTTCATTTAAAATTTCACAGTTTTACTCGCTGCACACGCACAACGAAGCGGAGTTTTTCGCAGGCTTTGATGCGGCGCTTCTGCGCGAAAAGGTTTGCGCATACGTAAGCGACGCCGGCATGCCCTGCATCAGCGATCCGGGAATTGCGCTCGTAAAATTTGCGCAACGAAGCGGCGCGCCTTACGAGGTGCTTAGCGGCGCAAACGCTCTGCTGCTCGCAGCCGCCGCAAGCGGACTAGTGGAGAAAGAATTTAGCTTTTTAGGCTTTTTGAATAATGACGGCGCGCAGCGCAAAGCCCAGATCCTAAATTTAATGCAAAGCCCCTATCCGTGCGTGCTCTATGAATCTCCAAAGCGCGTGATAAAGCTAATTGAGCAGATCGCGGGGATCGACGCGCAGCGCAAAATTTTTGCGATCAAAGAAGCTACCAAAAAATTTGAAACCAAATTTTTTGGTAGCGCCGCAGAGGTTTTGCTGAGCTTAAACGGCGCAAATTTAAACGGCGAATGGTGTGTCGTGATTGACGGCGCAGGCGAAAAGAGCTTTGAAAAAATCACGCAGGAAGATATTCTGTCGCTTGAGATTGCGCCGAAAATAAAAGCAAAACTACTCTCAAAAATCAGCGGCGAACCCGCCAAAGAAATATATAAAAATTTGATACGCTAAGTCATATTTTAACCGTTTTTCGCTAAAATCCCAAAATGATTATTTACGGCAAGCAGCTGTTTTTGCATCTTTTAAACCGGCATCCGCAGAAATTTATCCGCATCATCCTTGCCAAGGAGTGCGAGAAAGAAATTTTTAAAAAGATTGCCGCTACCGGTGTAAAGATCGAGCGCGCCGATGCGAAAAAAGCTCAAGCCCTCGCTCGCGGCGGCAACCATCAAGGCTTCTTGGCCGAGGTGGAGGAGTTTAGCTTCGGCGATCTTGCTAGCGTCAAAGACGATAAATTCGTGCCGATCCTTTATGGGCTTACCGATGTCGGGAATATCGGCGCGATAATGCGCAGCGCCTATGCTTTGGGCACGGACAGCGTGATCGTCGTCGCAAATAATCTAAATATGGCGGGCGTAGTGCGCGCAAGCTCGGGCGCGGCGTATGAGCTAAACGTCGTTAAGGTCGCAGACGGGCTTAGCGTGATAAACGAGCTTAAACAAAGCGGCTTTGAAATTTACGCCGCGAGTGCGGACGGGACGAACTTTAAGGAGTTAAAGCTCGGCGCGAAAAACGCACTCGTAATGGGGAACGAAGAAGAGGGGATACCTGCTAGGACGCTTAAAAAATGCGACCGCGCGGTATCAATAAAGATGCGCGAAGGCTGGGACTCGCTTAACGTAAGTGCGGCATTTGCGATACTGTGCGATGGAATTTTAAATGGAAGAAATAAAAGAGAAGTTAAATAATACGGACGAGCAGGCGGAACAAACCGAGAAGCTGGAGCAAACACAGCAGCCAGAAAATAGCGATCTAGATAAATTAAAATCTATGGATCTGATCGAGATAGCGCGCACGACGCGCATCGACGCGCAAAATTTAGAATACATCATCAACAAAGACTTCGAGAAGCTAGCAAATTTTAATGTTAGGGGCTACATTAAAATTTTAGAGCGCGAGTTCGGGCTGGATCTGTCGGACTGGATAAGCGAGTTCGAGATCGCAAAAGAGGGCTTTGTGCCCGTTAAAAAGGCCAAAGTCGAGCAGGTCTATGGTCAAAGGGTCAGCCCTAATAAAAGCGGCAGCGGTTGGCTTTTATGGCTGCTTGCAATGGTATTAATCATAGGCACAATCTTTTATTTCGGACTTTATAAAAGCTTCGGCGAATTTTTGGGCTCGCTTTTATGGGAACAAAACAAAACCACCTACTCGGACGCTCCAATCGTAAATAACACTCAAAAAAAGCTTGAAAATATCGGTATCGACGTCGTTTCGCACAACACTACAGATGAAAAATTCGCACTAAAATCGGATATCAATGCAGAAGCTGCTGCGGATGAAAATTTAAGCTCGCTAAACGCGCTGGATCGCTCTATCAGGATCGAGCGCGCGAGTGCCAAAACGGAGGAAAATTCCACCGACGAAAACGCCACGCAAAGCGCACCTGCGCCCAGCAAAGATATCGTGCTTAATCCACGCGGCAAGATGTGGATCGGGATCATTGATCTAAAAAGCGGCAAGAAGCGCGAGATGGTCATCAATACCCCTTACGTCGTCGCTTCGCAAGGAGACGAGGATCTGCTCATCGCCACCGGGCACGGAATGTTTGAGGTCGGCAAGGCGGACGGCAATGTGAGCTTCAACGAAAAAAACACTCAAAAGCTCCGCGTCAAAGACGGCAACGTCACTAAAATTTCAACCGATGAGTTTCAGCGCCTAAACAAAGGCAAGAAGTGGTAAAGTCTCCGCTCTCGTGCGCGGTTTTTTGCTCGTAGAATTTTGCCGCAGAGGACAGAGGGTAAAATTTCAGCTCGCTGTGGTGCGCAGTTTAAATTTAAACCCGCGAGCGTAAATTTAAAGGTTCGAACTGCGCCGCATTGGATAAAATTTCAAGCGTTGCGGCCGCTTGCGGTAGCGCGGTAAATTTAAAGGGCATCGTTCGAGGCGCGGCGTAAAAACGGCAGCTTTGATCGTTATTGTTTTGATCGGATGTAAATTTAAGTGTCGCAGCAAAGTGTCGACGCGCTAAATTTAAACGATCAATGTCTCGGCGATTTTTTAAATTTTAGCGAGGCAAGGGTTTTAAACGCCTTAGCGGTATAAAAGCGCCGCCGCATTGCCACTAAGGCTTGAAATTTAGCTTTCGCGCGGCACGAGCAGATCGCGGCGTTAAAGCGCAAAATTTTAAATAAAGCTTGAAAATTACTTTAAGATAAGAGGTTTAGGATGTTTGACGAAATCCGTTTTTCAAAAATCGAGCGTTTGCCCAATTACGTTTTTGCCGAGGTTAACGCCATAAAAATGGCGGCGCGCAGGGCCGGCGAGGATATAATCGATTTTTCGATGGGTAATCCCGACGGCAGGACGCCGCAGCATATAATCGACAAGCTTTGCGAAAGCGCGCAAAAGGACAAGACCCACGGCTACTCCGTAAGCCAGGGCATCTACAAGCTGCGACTTGCGTGCGCGAATTGGTACAAGCGCAAATACGGCGTGATCTTGGATCCAGAAAGTGAGATCGTCGCCGTGATGGGCTCAAAAGAGGGCTTCGTGCATCTAACTAGCGCGATCATAAATCCGGGCGATGTCGCGGTAGTGCCCGATCCTGCGTATCCGATCCACACTCAAGCCTTCATCATCGCGGGCGGTAACGTCGTTAAAATCCCGCTTGCCTATGATGAGAATTTAAATTTTAATGAAAATAAATTTTTCATCGATCTACAAAGAACTTTCGACGAGAGCATTCCGCGCCCAAAATACGTCGTCGTAAATTTCCCGCACAACCCTACCACTGTCGTCGTGCAAAAGAGCTTCTACGAGCGGCTCGTGGCGATGGCGCGACAGGAGCGGTTTTATATCATCAGCGATATCGCTTACGCAGAGATCGCTTTTGACGATTACAAAACACCGTCCATTTTTGAGGTTCAGGGTGCGAAGGACGTCGCAGTCGAGGCGTACACGCTTTCTAAAAGCTACAATATGGCGGGCTGGCGCGTGGGTTTTGTTGGCGGTAACAAAAAGCTAGTCGCCGCGCTTAAAAAGATCAAATCTTGGTTTGATTACGGTATGTTTACGCCGATCCAAGTAGCCGCCACGATCGCGCTGGACGGGCCGCAAGAGTGCGTAGAGGAGATCCGCGCGAGCTATGAGAAGCGTAGGAATTTTTTGATCGACGCTTTTGCGGACGCGGGCTGGCAGATCGCAAAACCTAGCGCGTCGATGTTTGCGTGGGCGAAATTGCCGCCAGCGGCGGCTCATCTAAGGAGCATGGAGTTTTCCAAGCAGCTTCTTACTAAGGCGTGCGTCGCCGTAAGCCCGGGCGTTGGCTTTGGCGCGGCGGGAGACGATTATGTGCGGATCGCCTTTATCGAAAACGAAAACAGGACCCGTCAGGCCGCTAGAAATATAAAAAAATATTTGAAAGAGATCTGATGAAGGTAGCGATTTTAGGCGTCGGTACCGTAGGTAGCGAAGTTGCAAATATTTTGATCAAAAACAAAGATATCATTCTTGCGCGTGCAGGCGTTAGCATAGAGCCCGTAATCGGGCTAGTGCGCGATACGAGCAAAAAAAGGGACGTGCAAATTCCGCTTAGCAGCGACGCTAGGAGTATCATCGAGCGCGATGACATCGACGTTTTTGTAGAGCTTATGGGTGGAATAGAAAAGCCCTACGAGATCGTAAGCGAAATTTTAAAGCGCAAAAAAGCGGTCATTACCGCAAATAAGGCACTTTTGGCTTATCATCGCTACAAGCTCCAGGCTCTAGCGGGCGATACGCCTTTTGGATTTGAAGCGAGCGTGGCGGGCGGAATTCCGATCATTAAAACTCTGCGCGAGGGGCTAAGCGCCAATCGTATCGAAAAAATAATCGGCATCGTAAACGGCACGAGCAACTTTATCCTTACGAATATGATGCAAAAAAACGAGAAATTTGAGGACGCGCTAAAGCGAGCTCAAGAGCTCGGTTACGCCGAAGCCAATCCAAGCTTTGACATCGGCGGGTTCGACGCGGCGCATAAGCTTTTAATCTTAGCTAGCATCGCATACGGCGTGCACGGCGATCCGGAAGATATCCTAATAGAGGGGATCGAGGAGATCACGCAGGAGGATATCTATTTTGCGCGCGAATTTGATTTCATAATCAAGCTGCTTGCTGTAGCCAAGCGCGCGTGCGATAATAAAGTCGAGCTGCGCGTCCATCCTGCGCTCATTTCAAAAGATCAAATGCTCTCAAAAGTAGACGGCGTGATGAACGGCGTGAGCATCTACGGAGACTGCGTCGGCGAGAGTATGTATTACGGACCTGGCGCGGGCGGTAGTGCTACGGCAAGCGCCGTTATAAGCGATCTCATCGACATCGCGCGCGATAACAAAAACCCGATGCTCGGATATAAAATTTTACCGAGTAAAAATTTTATGCAAATTCTGCCTAGCGAGCAGATCCGCACGAAGTATTATTTTAGGTTGCGCGTGCGCGACGAGAAAGGCGTGCTTGCGAAGCTTACGAACATTATGAGCTTAAACGATCTTTCGATCGACAGCTTTTTGCAAAAGCCGAAGCTCAAAACGGACGAGGAAGTGACGCTGTTTTTCACGACGCATACGTGCTGTGAGAAAGACATAAAGCGCGCAATAAGCGTGATCGGCGGCGAAAATTTCATCACGCAGAAGCCTTTTATGATCAGGATCGAAAGCTAAGTTGAGCTTAAAAGAATACATTTTTGGCTTTGCCTGCGAGGACCGTGCGGCGGAATTTTTACGCGGCGAAGGATTTGAAATTTTAAAGCGAAATTTCCGCTGCCGCTTCGGCGAGATCGATATTGTCGCGCGCAAAGACGGGATTTTGCACTTCGTAGAAGTAAAGGCCACGAGCGGCGATTACGACGCTGCAGAGCGCGTAACTAGTGCTAAGATGGATAAAATTTTAAAGGCGGCGGAATTTTATCTGATGAGCTGCGATGCGGATGAGCCGTGGCAGATCGACGTCGTGGAAGTTTATCCAAAGCAGATAAAATTTATCGCCAACATATCTTTTTGAATTAGAATTTTTATTATTTATTTAAGATAATGAACTATAATCCGCGGAATTTTAACACAAGGAGAACATTATGGGAAAGTATATAGAGCTTACTTCGGAGAATTTCGACGTTATTAAAGAGGGTGTCGCGCTAGTCGATTTTTGGGCACCTTGGTGCGGGCCGTGCCGTATGATCGCCCCGATCATCGAGGAGCTTGCGAACGATTACGAGGGCAAGGCTAAAATTTGCAAAGTAAATACCGACGAAGCGCAGGATTTGGCGGTGCGGTTCGGCGTGCGCTCGATCCCTACGATTCTATTTTTCAAAGACGGCGAGCTAAAAGCTCAGCTCATTGGCGCGCAATCTAAGCAGATCATAGCCGACAAACTAAACTCGCTTCTGTAAATTTTAAAAGGGCGGCTTTCGCCCTTTTTTTCTCCTACTCATCGTTTTATTAATTAAATTCGTAAATTTAGCGCTCGCGACTTTACTTAATAAAATAATTAAGGAGAAAAAATGTTAGATTTAGCAATTATCGGCGGCGGCCCTGCGGGGCTAGCGGCGGGGGGTCTTTATGCTACAAGAGGCGGTTTAAAGGACGTCGTGATGTTTGAGATGGGGATGCCCGGCGGGCAGATCACCTCAAGCTCCGAGATGGAAAACTATCCGGGCGTCGCCGCAGTAACCGACGGGATGAGCTTTATGGCGCCTTGGCAGGAGCAGTGCTTCCGCTTCGGCTTAAAGCATGAGATGGTGCGCGTGCTGCGCGTCTCAAAAGACGGCGACGGAAATTTTACGATCTATCTCGAGGGCGATCAAACACGTCGCGCGCGTGCCGTTATCGTCGCTACGGGTTCTACTCCGCGCCGCGCGGGGATTGAGGGCGAGGATGAGTTTTTCGGTCGCGGCGTCAGTACCTGCGCGACCTGCGACGGGTTTTTTTACAAGGGCAAAGAGGTTGCCGTGCTAGGCGGCGGCGACACGGCGTTAGAAGAAGCGCTGTATCTAGCTAAAATCTGCTCCAAAGTCTATCTGATCCACCGCCGCGATGAGTTTCGCGCTGCGCCTTCGACCGTGCAAAGGGTGCGCGAAAGTGAGAATATCGAGCTTATTACAAGCGCGCTCGTAGAGCAGATCAAGGGCGATGCAAGCGGCGTAACGGGCGTCGTCGTCAAGGATAAAACCAGCGGCGCCACGCGCGAGCTGCAGCTGCCTGGGATCTTCGTATTCGTGGGGCTTGACGTGCGAAACGAGGTGCTAAAGGGCGATGATGGCAAGTTCATCTGCGATGTCACGCCCGGCGGGCAGGTCGCGGTAAATTTAAAGATGCAAACAAGCGTACACGGGCTATTTGCGGCGGGCGATATGAGGCAGGATGCGCCTAAACAGGTCGTCTGCGCGGCAGGTGACGGCGCGGTTGCCGCACTTAGCGCGATCGCATATCTGCAAGGACACGATAAATAGGCCTATATTCGGCGTAAAATTTCACGGCGCGGCGGGCGAAGCTACTTCCGTCGCGCTTTTTAAATTTAAAAGCCCGCGTCAAATTTGAATGAAATAATGAAATTTTGACGCAAGGCGGCTCAAATTTAAAATTTCGTCAAATTGAGCCGCAAAATAATGCTATCGTCTTTTGCGGAAACGCTTCCGAGCCGAAACGTCTTTTAAAAATTCAGATAAAATTTTATTGTCTTTCGTAGAAAGTTGCAAGGGCGTCTTCCGCCGTTTTTCTATTATTAAATGCCGATCTTATCTTAATAACATCATCAATTATATCTTTAGTCACTATAAATTTATCCGATAAACTTACGCTCTTATCGGCATTCACGATAAAATTTAATTCGATCGCAGCCTGTGGCGGCAGCTCTGCTGCCCTTCCAAGCTGTAGCCTTATTTGGCTAGGCGTTAGCTGCGAATAATAAGCGACGTCTTCTAATGAATCAATAATATTACTCATATAAATCGCAGAAGTTTTTGGTTCACCATCCTTTAGTATTTCATCTTTTAATTTATCGTCGTAATCAACTGGCTTTTTTTGAAATGAGTAATCTATTTTGCCTCTGTCTTTGAGCTCCTCTTGAAATTTCGTCTCATTTATTTTGCAATGTTCATTTGCCAATTTAAGTAAACGCTGTTGTTTATCATCAGATTTATCTTTATAGAAAAGCACGGCACCTCTTAAAGACGTGTTTAGCGTAGCCTCTTTATATTTTTTGTTAAAGGCATCTACATCGACCTTTACTTTCTCCATATCCACGTCGCAAACCATCTTAACTGTCTTTAATCCGCCGTTTTCCTCTTTGCTCCAGGTGATATTTTTGCAGATTTTCGAACCCTCGATCGCCGTACCGATATTCATCGATTTGAAATCCGGCAGGGTGTAGTTTTTGACAAGCTCTAGATCGTTATCGCCGCATCCCGCAAAAATAAATGCCGCAAGCGCAGCGCCCAATACGTATTTCATACTCGCTCCTTCAAGAAAAGTTAACGAGCAATGCTAGCCATCTCTGTTTAATAACGGATAAATTTAGAGCTGAAATTTGAGATAAATTCGCGAAGTACGTGGCTAAAAGCGTGAAAGATAAAATTTAAAGATAGAATTTTAAAAGAATTCGGCGAGAGAGGGAGGGAATCGAACCCCCCGGAAAACGGTCAACCGCCCTCCTATCGGATTTGAAGTCCGCAGACGCCACCAGGTCGCCATCCTCTCCAAATGCGGGAATTATAGCGAGATAAAATTTATTTAGCTTTAAAGAGGCTAAATTTTAAGCCCTTTCGGCTCATTATTAGCGACGGCAGGATTATGAGCGCACCCAAAAGAAGCAGGCTCATCACCAGACATATTAACATCCCAAAGTAGATCGTAGGCCAGAAATTGCTCATCATCATCACGCTAAAACCTAAAATGATCGCAAACGACGTATAATACATCGCGTATCCGATACTTGCGTGGCTCGCGCGGATTGCCGCGGCCTCGTCGCCCAGGCGCGCAAACTCCCGTTTGTAGCGGTAGATGTAGTGGATGACGTCGTCCACGCCGATACCGATGCTGATCGCCGCTATCGTGATGCTCATGATATCCAGCGGAATGCCCGCAACTCCCATGATGCCGAAGCAAGCGCAAAGCGGGATTAAATTTACGACGATCGCGATGAGCGCGTATGACAGCGAGCGAAAGATGATCACGAAAAGCACGAAAAGCACGAGCACGGTAATACCCAGAGTGCCTATCTGCGAGCTCATCAGGCTTTGAAGCATATTGTTATAAAGCACCATTATGCCGCTAATCTGCACCGTGACGTTATCTTTAGCGAGCAGGGAGTCCAGATCGCGCTTAAGATCGGCTAGGAATTGCGCTCTGCGAAGATTTGGATCGCTATCTATAGTGCGGATGCTAAAGTGCGCCTCGTTCGCTTCGATATTTACAAAGGGCGAAAGCACCAATTCGCGATAGTTTGCGGGCATTTCAGAGTAGATCAAAGCAAGGCTTAGATCGTCCAGATCGCGCCCCTGATTGATCTGCTTGCCGAGCTTCAAAAGCGATGCGAGCGAGCTTACGTTGCCGATAAACTCGTGTCCCGTGACGTTTTTGTCCTTCAAAAAATCATCTATTTTGCCGATGATACGCATCTTTTCGGATGTGAACCAATACTGCGGCTTGTTTTCGTTGGCGGCGTATTCGGCTTCGAAATCGCCAAAATCGTCGCTCGCGGTGGAATTCTGCTCTAAATTTGCGGCGCGGGTTTGATCTGAATTTACGGCGTCGCTTGGTTGTGTTGCCGCAGCGGGGCCTTGCTCGGACAAATTTTTATCATTTAAATTTTGCGCCGTGGCGGTAGAATTCTGAGTAGCGGAATTTTGCACGATAGAATTTTGCCGAGTAGAATTTGCCGCAAAATTTCGCCCAGCGGGATTGGAATTTTCACCGCTCTTAAAATTTGCGCTGCCGTTTACGGAATTTTCACTCCCGCTAGCAGTATCTGCGCCGCCTACGCTTTTAAATTTAACGACGATATCAAGCGGGATTGTTCCGCCGAGATTTGTATCGATGACCTCCATACCCGCGCGGATATCGGTACTTTTTTTGAAGTAGCCGATGAAGCTGTTTTCGACGCGCAGCTGCGAGATGCCGTATAGCCCGAAGATCACCGCCGCAGCGCAAACGCCGTAAACCGCGCCTCTGCTACGTAGCGCCGTTTCGGCGCACCAAAGCGTAAATTTAAAGTGCTGCTCGAAGCTGCGGTTATTGTGCGTGCGCCTTAGAAGCGACATAACCGCGCCGAATACTCCAAATGCCGTAACTAGCGAGATACTGATGCCTACGCTCATCATAATTCCCAGAGAAATTACGGGTTTTATATCGCAAAATATTAGCGACATAAAGCCGATAACGGTCGTAAAAATCGCGAAAAAGCAGGGTCTTGCGCGCTCGCGCAGCACCGCATAAACGAGCTGGCGCTGCGAAAATGCGTGAAAGCGCGCGCTAAACTCGCGGTAGGCGACGATTAGGTGGATACAGACCGAAACCGTTATGATGAGCTGAAGCGCTATGAAATTTGAGCTAATCACTGTGACCTCAAAGCTCAAAAAGCCGAATAATCCCGCTGCAAGCACGACCGAATACGCGCAGATGATGAGTGGCAGCAGGATAAATTTCGCCTGTCTAAAAAAGAGCCAAAAGCAAGCTAACAGAAGCACCAAGGCGCCGAGTCCGTAGGTCGCCAGATCCGAGCGGACGTAGCCTACCATATCGTCGGCGATCATATTCAGTCCGCCTAGAAACAATCGGTCGCCCGCAAATTCCTTCTCAAAGCCTTCGATCAGCGCGCGCAAAGCCATGATGTCGCGGTGATCCTTTTCGCGCAGCTCGTCGCGGTAGGATTTGAAATTTTGCTCCGAAGCTTTAAGCGCATCTTTGAGCTGTGAAATTTGGGCATTGGAGCGGTTGCCTTCATGTTCTGCTTGCTCTAGAGCGCCCTTAGCTTCGTCTCTTAGGCGCAAAAGCTCGTCGTAGCGGGCCTGCGGCTTTAAATTTATTAAAATTGCGGTAGTGCGAAAATCGGCGCTTACTAAATTTGACGCGTAAAAGGGGCTTGTGGCAAACTCGCGCCTAGCCGCGGTTAAATTTACGTCCGCGTCGGTAAGGGTGGGTATGTGCTTAAGCAGCTCGCTCATACCGCCACCTTTGTTTAGCAAAAGCGGCACATTCGTGATATCCGTGACGCTAGCGACGAAATCAAGCTTGGAAAAAGCTGCGTCCATCTGCGCTATTTTGCGGATCGTCTCGGGCGCTAAAAGATCGCCCGCGGGAGTGTATGCAAGCACCAAGAAATTCGGCGTTTCGTAGCGTTTGGATACTTCGCGCCAAATTTGAAGGTCCTCGTCGTTATCAAGTAGAAGCGTCTGGCTCGAAGCATCGATCTCAAGCTTTGTGGAGTAATATCCGAAAAAGAGCGCCAGCGCCGTAAACAGCGCAAGCGTGATTTTTGGAAACGCGACGATTAAGCGAAAAATTTTTTTCAAATACCGCTCTTTTTAGGCGCGCTGCTATTCGCCGCTATTGATGACGGTGGAATTTAGCCGCTTTATGAGCTCGTCAAAACCCAAGCTTTGCGTTACATCGCCTAGCTGCGAGCGGTAGGTCTGAATTAAACTAACGCCCACGATATCGACATCGTAGATGCGCCAATCAGAGCCGTTAGGATAAAATTTAAAATCGATGTCGTAATTTTTCTGCTCGCCGATGACCTGCGTTTTTAGCACGCGGCGTTTATCGCTCGGGCTTTGTTTAATTAGTACCTTCATATCCTGATCGGTATAAAGCGAAAGCTTTTCGATAAAGGAGCGCTTTAGATGCGCCTCGAAGGCTTTATTAAATTCCGCGATTTGCGCAGGGCTAAGGCTAGCGTAATGTTTAGCAAGGGAGAGCTTTGCCATCATTTTATAATCAAAATAGCCGTCAAAAAGCGCAAAAATTTTTGCGGGCTTTGCGTCTTTCGGGGTGCTGCTTCGCATGATGCTTACGGCCTCGGCGACCTTTTGGCTCATCACAGGCTCGATATCCGCATCGCTAATAGCGTGCGCCGAAATCAAAAGCGCTCCGCAAAGCGCTAGAACTTTTAAAATTTTCATTTTCATTCCTTTATTAGTTTCTCGCGATTTTGCTCGTAAGCATCGCGTAAAAATGGATATAGATCCACTGCATCTTTGGTCATTTTTTCATAAAATTTCGGATCGCGCGAGTAATCGTTAAATATTCTAAATCCATTGACGGAGTTTCGAACGGTGCTATCTTTAATATAGTTTATCGGATTTGAAAAATAATCTCCTACAAGTCCAGCTGTATCGCGCAGATTGCTCTGTCCTAAGATCGGCCAGACGATATGCGGACCTGCCGGAACGCCCCAATATCCGAGCGTTTGCCCGAAATCCTCGTCGTGGCGCGGAATTCCGTAGTATTTGCCCGCCATATCGTTAAGCCCGCCGAAGCCAACGGTCGAGTTGATCAAAAACCGCTTCGTCTCGTCCCAAGAATTTTCAAATTTACCCTGCAGCAGGTTGTTTACGAGCCTCATCGGATATAAAATATTATAGAAAAAATTTGAAAACGCGCCCTGGATCGGATCGGGCATTACATAGTCGTAACCGCTGGCTACGGGGGTTAGTATATATGAGTAAAATACGTCGTTGAAGCTCGTCATTACGCGGTTATAGCCGCTAAGCGGATCGAAAACCTCGCGCTTGGCAAACTCCTCATCAAAACCATCCGTATCGCTAGGCGCTACGTCTTGCTTTTGCGAGCAACCGCAAAGTGCCAATGCTGCGGCTAAGAATAGAATTTTTATAAATTTCAAATGTGACCCTTCTTTATAAATCAAAGTGGCGATTTTACAAATTTAAAGAAATTTTGTCAATAAGTGTAAAATTTCGTATCGAATTTCCCTCTTTATATCGCAGAATAAAGCCTACAGCTCTTTAAGAAATATATCAGAGGATATATTATAAAATCACGCGAAAGTAAATAAGAAAGGATAAAAATGGATGCAAAATTTGCTTTGGAATTTTTGCTTGGTAAGGAAACATCGCTTCTAGCCAAGCACATTAAGCTACTTAAGGCTGTAGATGAGACTAAAAGTATTACAAAGGCCGCAGAGATCGTAGGAGTGTCGTATAAAAACGGCTGGGACGCGCTAAATTTAATCAACAACGCGAGCAAAAAGCCGCTCATCGTTCGCACTCAAGGTACTAAGAAAAATAGCGGCTCCGAGCTTACCCCTTACGCTCACAAGCTGATTCGCGCTTATGATGCTATCAGCCACGCGGGCGAGACGTTTTTGAGTGAAATTTTAAAGCTTGACGAGATCACCGAAGAGAGCCTTTTAAGCTTAGAGAAGATCGGCATGAAGCTTTCTGCGCGCAATCAGCTAAGCGTTGAGATTACGGATGTTCAAACAGGCGCTGTAAATTCTCAAATCACGGCTAAACTCGCAGGTAGCGAAATTTTATGTGCGACAGTAACCGTAGAGAGCGAAAAAAATTTAGGGCTAAAGGTGGGCAAGGATGTGCTGTTTTTATTTAAGGCTCCAAGCGTCATCATCGCTAAAGAAGCCTCGGAGAAGCTAAAACTTAGTACGGCGAATCAAATCAAAGGCACGATTAGCGAGGTCAAAATCGGCGCGGTAAACGCAGAGATCTGTCTAGACACAAGCTCGCACCAAAATATCACCGCGATCATCACGCGAGAATCTGCCACCGCGATGGCTCTAGGAGTAGGAGATGAAGTAACGGCGATCATCGAGCCTAGCGAGATCATTATTGGCGCGTAATAGGGTGAAATTGGGTGCGCAAAATTTTAAAATTTAAGGCGTAAATTTAAAATTTTAGATACAATTCAATTCTCGGTGAGAGCCGAAAAGAAAGGCATAAAATGAAGTTGAAAGCGGTGCTTTTAGGAATTTTAACCGCAGCCGCGCTTAGCGCAGGCGAGGTTAGCGTAGCAGCCGCTGCGAACACGACGTATGCGTTTGACGAGATCAAGGCGGAATTTGCCAAGCTACATCCGCAAACTACGCTAAATGTGAGCTTGGGTGCGAGCGGAGCGCTTAGTACGCAGATCAAAAACGGCGCGCCGTTTGATATTTTTATGGCGGCGGATATGAAATTTGCAGACGATCTGCATAAAGAGGGCTTTGCGACGGCGCCTGCCAAAACTTACGCAAAGGGCAAGGTGGCGATGTTTAGCGTGCGCGGCGTAGATCTTAGCAAGGGGCTTGAAGCTTTAAAAGACCCCAGCGTCAAAACGATTTCGATAGCAAATCCAAAGACCGCTCCTTACGGTACCGCAAGTGTACAGGCTTTCCAAAAAGCGGGAGTTTACGACGAGATCAAAGGCAAAATCGTAGAAGCAAAATCGATCGGCGAGGCTCTTTCGCAAGCACTTAAAGCTTCCGACGTCGGATTTATCGCGGCCAGCGCGATGTATGCGCCTAAGATGGCAAAGGACGGCTGCAACGGCAAGCCTTGCAAGCAGGGCGAAAATTTCGTCTTGGTCGGTACCGACCTCTACGAGCCGATAGCTCAAGGCATGGTCGTGCTAAACCGCGCCAAAGACAATGCTGAAGCCAAGGCATTTTATGATTTTATCCTAAGCGATAAGGGCAAAGAGATCTTTGCTAAATACGGATACGAGTTTTAATGATTAGAGCGAGAATCAACGAAATTTTACAAAAAGACGGCATCCATTCTGTAGGATTTATCGCAGGCGGCATCAAGCTACGTGGCGTATTTCTGCAGCTAAGTAGCGAGCTTAAGGTGGGTAGCGAAGTTTACGTGGGCTTTAAAAGCACCGATGTGCTTTTATCTCGCGAAGCCCTAAGTGGTGTATCTAGCGAAAATGAAATTCACGGCAAGGTTATGAGCCTAAGCTTAGGTGAAATTCTATGCACGCTCAGGTTTGAAGGCAAGATAAGCTTTGATGTGCTCATTAGCGCGCATTCTGCGCAGGAGCTTGCTTTACGTGAGGGCGACGAGGTTTTCGCATACATTAGCGCCACTGCGATATATATAGAAAAATATGATAACGATTGATTGTAAGAAAAAAATCAGTGATGATTTCTCGATTGATGCTCGCTTAGAGATTAACAAAGGCTCGTTTGTGTGCCTATATGGGCGCAGCGGCAGCGGTAAGACTACACTGCTGCGCATTTTGGCTGGATTTTTGCGCGCAGATAGTGGTAGCATAAAAGACAGCGATCGCGTGCTACAAGAAGGCAATGAATTCTTAAGTGCGGGCAAGCGCAGGATCGGCTTTTTGTTTCAAGACTACGCACTTTTTGAGAATATGAGTGTGACGGGCAATCTGCTTTTTGCCAGAAACGATCCGCAAAAAGCTGCAATGTTGCTTGAAATTTTAGAGCTTAGCGAGTTTGCAAAATCTGGTGTCGAGGGTCTTAGCGGCGGACAGAAGCAGCGCGTAGCACTTGCTCGCGCACTGATGCAAGAGCCTGAAATTTTGCTACTTGACGAGCCGCTTTCGGCGCTTGATTTTACGATGCGCGAAAAAATCCAAGAGTATTTGATAAAGATCCACGAGCAGTTTCATCAGACCGTGATCTTGGTAAGCCACGACGTAAGCGAGATTTATAGGCTTTGCAAGCGAGTTTATGAGATGAAGGACGGCAGGATCGTCCGCACCGGTACGCCGGAGGAAATTTTTCTTAAAACAAACGGCTCGCAGAAGTTTTCTTTCGCGGGCAAGGTTGTTGATTTGCAAGCACGCGACGGGATCAAAGTAGCCGTCGTAGCGATCGGCAGCCAGCTGTGCGAAGTGGTGCTAAGCAATGCAGAAGCCGATGGCTTGCAAGTAGGCGATAAGGTCAAAGCGGGTGCCAAAGCCTTTAATATCACTCTGCGTAAAATTTAAACTTACAGACAAGCTTTTAGGTGCGCCTAAGTAGGAAACTTCAACTAGATTAGAGATTTAAATACAGGCTCTTGTGGAATTTAGACGAGGGATTTTGCGAAATTTTAGCTAGATTTGCCCGCAAAATACGGTGAGATTTTAAAATTTCATTCGCATCGCGCTTAGATTTTCGTGAAACACAAAATTTAAACGCAGGCTAGAGTAAAACCGCAATGCAAGACTATATAGCGTGGGGAAAGTAAGCTTAAATTTTAGATTTTGCGCAGACAGGCGCCGTTAAATTCCTTCTTTGAATTTATTAATTGGCGTGGTCGGTTTATCTTTAAATTTAGCGACTTTTAGCTTACTTTTTTGGCAGGAGTTGCGCGAATTCTATCATGCGATCTTGGTAAAAATTTAATGTAAAGCTTCGCAAAAACTTAAATTTTTAGATTTGGAATTTTGCCTGGATTTTGTGGCTTTGAAATTTTAAAAGCTTTAACGGCTCAAAGCTTGCGTGCTAAACTCGCTTAATTTGCAAGCTGTGGCAAGGTTTTATTAACCCGGCCTTTTAGGTTTATACGAAATTTTAAAATTTCGTTTTGTCGGGCTCAATGTAATTTCGCTAGGTCGTTCAGAGGGCGTCGTTTAGCCTATCTTTCGTGAAATTTGCGCTCAGATAAATCCTGCCCGCTCAAGTTTTAAAGCTAAGCTAAGCTTTTTGAAATTTAGCTCAGCAAAATTCGTGACCTTAAAAATTTGCCAGCTTGGTAGAGAGCTTAAAGATTCGGCAGGATTTGCACGCTTGAAGAAATTTATTAGCCAAGCAATTTATAAAATTCCGCCCAGTTTGGCTTGCACGGAATTTTCAAAATTTCATTTTGCAAAGCCTTATGACTATGAGGTTTGCGTAAATTCTATCTAGCTTTGCCTCTAAATTTTAAAGTAGGGCTAGGCTTTTAAGATTTTATAGTTTGGGCCCAGCGGCTCGGCTCGGAGGATAAATGTTTGAAATTCTAAAGGGGCTCGATTACACGCCGTTTCTCGTTTCATTAAAGCTTGCCAGCTTGACGACGCTCGCGTTGTTTATCATCTGCGTGCCGCTTGCGTTTTTTATGGCGAGAAAAAATTTCCGCGGCAAAAGCGTGATCGAATCGATCATCTCGCTTCCGCTGGTGCTGCCGCCATCGGTGCTAGGCTTTTATCTACTCGTTTTTCTATCGCCGTATTCGGTGCTAGGGGAGTTTTTTGACAAACACTTCGGACTTCGGCTCGTATTTAATTTCAGCGGGCTAGTGATCGCAAGCTGTATTTACTCGCTGCCGTTTATGTTTTCGCCGCTAGTTTCGGGCTTTCGCTCGCTTCCGCGCTCGCTTTTTTGGGCGTGCGATTCGCTAGATAAGAGCTATTTCTCCAAGCTTTTTCGAGTCGCGTTGCCCGCGATTCGCCATTCTATGCTTAGCGCGCTAGTGATCTGCTTTGCGCATACGATGGGCGAGTTCGGCGTCGTGCTGATGATCGGCGGCAGCGTGAGCGAGCAGACTAAGGTTGCCTCCATCGCGATCTACGAAGCGACCGAGACGCTCGATTTTGCGCAGGCTCACGCGTATTCGGCGCTGATGCTTATATTTAGCTTCGTGGTACTTTTAATGATGCATTTTTTGGGTGCGCGCGGAGCGAAAATCAAAGCTTAAATCGGCTTTAAAACGAAATTTGCTAAAATCCCGCAAAATTTGGAATTTGGCATGAAAAACAAAAAAGACTTCGTTACCGAAAGATTTAACGCCGCCTTGATTTTAGGCACTGCGTTGCTTACGCTTGTAGTAGTTTGCGAGATTAGCTTTTTGCGCACTAGGATCGCTACGCAGCTTGATTTGCGGACGCGCACGGCGATTACTTTACTTAAAAATACCGACGAGTCGCTTTTTAGCGAGCTTGAAATTCTAAAAGAAA
Organism: uncultured Campylobacter sp.; assembly: GCF_938041645.1. Lineage (GTDB taxonomy): Bacteria > Campylobacterota > Campylobacteria > Campylobacterales > Campylobacteraceae > Campylobacter_B. The sequence goes on from NZ_CALIST010000055.1 coordinate 98,869, forward strand.
CTATCCTTTCTTTAGACGCAAGGCACGAAGCTATGCAAAGCAAGCTTTATGCGGATTTGATCCGTAATGTCGTAAAATCTTCTCATAGATTTGACGCTATTTTTTATCTGCGCGCCCGCGGCGCGGAGCAGGAGAGCTTGGCGCATTTTTCATCGGATGCGCGTATTTCGGATCTTGGCGAGATACGGCTTGCGGATATCGCAAGCGAGCTAAAAAAGGATGAATGGGTATCGCGCTATATGATGATGGATGGGGCATGGCGGTATTTTTTAATCAAGCGCGTAAACGCTGATTCATATCTGCTAGGTTTTGCCAACACTGCTAGGCCGATTGCCAGGCTCTCTTCGCTGGGAGATATTTTGGTCTTTAACGCCGAAGGTAAATTTTTTAACGCTCCTGGCAGCGTAACCGATATATTAGGGCAGGATTTTGATTTTTCGCGCCTAGGCGAAGTGGTGAGCTTTGAAGACGAATCTGGGCTAAGCTTTGCATATCTTGCAAAATTTGGAGATAATTTTGTAATGGCTCGCGAACGAGCCGGCTATTTTTTGGGCGCGGACGATTTTATCGTCGTAGCGCTGGCAGTAGCGATTTTAGCTTATTTAATCCTTCTAATTTCAAATTTTACGTTTTTAAAAAAGCGCGTTTTTATCCCGCTAGCGGCAGTTCAAAACGCGCTGCGCCAAGGGGATTATCACTCCAAAATTCGCGATATAGAAGCGCTAAATCCGCTAAGTTCCGTCTTAGAAATTTCTAAATCCATAGACGAGGTTTTGAAGTCTAATCTGCGCCACGGAGATTTTAGCCTCAGCTTTAAAGATGCGCTAAAATACAGCTCCCTTTCAGTGCTTAGCATCGATAACGTCGCAGGCACGATCGAAAGCGCTAGCAACGGCGCACGCGAGCTTTACGGCGATGACGTCGTAGGACGGAATATATTCGCACTGCAAGTAGGCTCGTTTTACGATCACGCCTATCAAACCCAGCGCGCAAACTATGTCAAAGAAAACTATGTCGTAACCCGCCAAGAAACCAAAAATGGTGTCAAAGACCTCTATGTTAAAAAATCTTATATTCGCGACGGAAGTAAAATTTCAACTCTTTTTGTGGTGCTGGATGCGTCAAAATATCGCAGATTTTACGATGAGACTAAGCAAAAATATGAGTATTTAAATCACGCCCCTATCGTTACGCTCGTGTTTGACTACACTTCGGGCAAGATCGTGGATGCTAGCAAAAATATAAAAGAGCTTTGGGGTTACGAAGCGGCGCAGTTTTTAAGCGGCGAGATAAGGCTATGGGATTTGCTGGATGAAAAGGATGCGAATGAGGCTAAAAATGAAATTTTAAACCGCTTAGCCGATATGCCCGCAGAAGAGCTAAGCTTTTCTCAAAGCTATAAAATTCGCCACAATGACAATATCCGCTATAGCTACGAAGTGAGCATCTATGTCAAAAAGTCCGCCGCCAGGGCTGCGTTTTATTTTCAAAATATCGATGACGATGTTAAGGTGATCCGCGGCTTGCAGGAGGATTTGGACTTTTACCGCACCGTAATCGAGACTAGGAATTTTTGCACCTGCTTAATCGATCTTGACGCGCAGACGCTGTCGTTTGATAAAAATTACTTTAAAATTTTAAAATATCGCGGCAAAAGGCTAAACACTGCGATGAGCTTTGGGGAGTTTAGTTATGAAATTTACTTCGCGGATTTAGAGAATTTTAATAAAATGATCCGCGAATGCACCGCCGGGCTTAGGAGCGATTTTAGCTGCGAATTCCGTCTGCGAAACGCCGCTAATGCCTATACTTGGATCAGTATGCAAGGCTACGTCACAGAAAAGCACGGCTCTCGCTCTCGCCTTGTAAAAACTACGCTCGAAGATATCAGCTCGCGCAAGCAGACGGAGCTGGAGTTAAATTTAAACGCTAACGTGTTTTCGCGCTCGCTAGAGGCGATCTTAATTACAGATGAGAGCGGTCGAGTGCTGCGCGCTAATAACGCCTTTTATGAAATCACCGGCTATAGCGAAAGCCAAACTATCGGCAAAATTCCAAATTTCTTCGCTCCTACAGAGGGTGGGGCAGACGTGATGGAGAGGATTAGAAAAAATCTAGTTGGCAAACAGACCTCCTATAAAGATGAAATTTACGGACTAAAAAGAGGTGGTGGCACCTTTCCTGCGCTATTTACGGCGATCGCGATCAAGGACGATTTTTCGCTTACTTCAAATTTCATCTTGATGTTTACCGAAATTTCGCAGATCAAGCAAAAAGAGAGCGAGCTAGCCAAGATCGCCCATCACGACGCGCTTACCGGGCTTCCGAACAGAGTGTATTTTATGAAGGCTGCGCAGAGATTTACCGCAAACTCGGGCGAAAATTCTAAGCTTATGGCGGTGCTTTTCATCGATTTTGACGGCTTTAAAGCGATCAATGACACCTACGGGCACGAGGTTGGCGATATGTTTTTGCAAGCGATCTCAAAGGCGATGAGCGGGCTGCTGCGCAAGGGCGATATCTTAGCGCGCCTCGGCGGCGATGAGTTTGGCGCCATTATCGGCGATCTGCAAAGCAAGGACGCCGCGCATGTGCTATTAGACCGTCTGCTTGGAATTTCAAAGATGAAATTTAACCTCAAAGGCAACGAAATTAGCGCAAGCATCAGCGTTGGCGCAGCGTTTTACGACGGCAGCGAAAAGATCGATTTTCCAGGACTTTTATCGCGCGCCGATAGAGCGATGTATCGCGCCAAAACGAGCGGCAAAAACCGCTACTGCATCTTTGAGCGCGCCGAAGCAGACGGGCCTAGCGAGGAAGGGATTGCTGCGGCGATCGAAGAGGGGGAGTTTTTCGTGCTCTATCAGCCGATCATTAGCGGAGCGCAGATTTACGGGTATGAGCTGCTTTTACGCTGGGATCGCGGAAAGCGCGGAATTCTTGCCCCGCAGGATTTTGCGCAGATATTAAGCGAGCCGCGATTTGAGTTGCCGATCTCAAAATTTGCGTTTTCAAAGATGATGGAATTTAATGCTCAAACGGGCGCAAACTGCTCTATAAACGTAAGTTTAGCCGTGCTTACAAACGACGAATTTTACGATTTCGTAGCTCACAGCTTGCGAGACAGAGCTAATGCAAAAGGCGAGTTGATGTTTGAGATAACCGATTTTAGCGAGCAAAATTTTAAGGAATTCACCCCTGCGCGTGGGCGTTATGCAGATCTTGGGGTTAAATTTGCTCTTAATAGTGCAAATAAAAGCAATATTCCATTCTTGAATGCCCAGCCTTTCGATGTCGTTAAAATCGACCGCGAGCTCTGCCTTGACATAGGCAAGAAAAAAAATGCTATCCGAACGATGGTGGAGATCACGGGTAAGCTAAAGCGGGAGTTTGGTTTTGCTCTCGGTGCTCAAGGGGTCGAAAACGCGCTGTCGCTGCGGCTCTTAAACAATTTGAAATTTAACTATCTGCAGGGAAATTTTATCGCAAAAGCGCTTGATCGCAGGGAGATAGACGCTTTCATCGCGCGATTTAAAGATACGCCCAAGCTCGCAGCCATCGATAAAGATGAGTTTATCAGCTTTTTAAACGCGCTTGATTACAAGGACTTGGCGCTAAGCTTTATCGCGCGTAGCCAAACGGGCGAGCTTAGTCCCGGCGAGTTTGAAAGCTATAGAGCGAAATTCGGCGAAATTTTAAATAAAACTCAAAGCGCAGGCAGCGAGAAATTTGCGCTAACTACAGAAATACGTAAGCAAATTTTAGATATTCTTTCGCTTGATTACCGCGTTTTGGCAAGCTTCATTCAGAGCTTTAAAACGCGGCTGAATCAGTTCATAAGCGATTTGGAGGCAGCATGATAGATAGCGTTAGCGCCGATTTTGATCACGAGATACCCAACGGCTCGAGGCTTTATTTCGGAAAGAGCGCGCAGCTCAAGCGCGAGCTGGAAAATAAAGCGAGCGAAATCCTCGTTAAAAACGGCTTTAGCGAAATTTTAACGCCATATTTTTCATATCATCAGCACCTAAGCGTCGCGCCGCAGAAGCTTCTCAAGCTATCCGATCCCACGAACCACGAGCTTGCGCTTCGCGCAGACAGCACCGTGGACGTCGTGCGCATCGTGCGTAAGCGGCTGAAAGACGATAAGCTAAGGCGGCTATTTTATGTGCAGCCGACCTTCAAATACCCAAGTGACGAGTTTTATCAGATCGGCGCGGAGCTGATCGGTGAGAAAAATTTGCCTCTTGCGATCAAAATCGCGCAGGAATTTTTTAAAGAATTTGATCTTATGCCCGCGCTTCAGCTAAGCAATATCGAAATTCCGAAAAAAATTTGCGAAATTTTAAACCTGCCGCTTGAAATTTTTGAAAAGGGTAAGATTGAGACGCTGCTTGATCAAAATTTGCCTTGGCTGGACGCTACGGCTCGCGCCACGTCGTTAAAGGATGTGCAGGCTCTGCGCGCGCAGGTGCCTGAAGAGCTAAAGCCCTGCTTAGATGAAATTTTAAACCTAGGCGTGGATTATGAGCATATCCGCGTTTCGCTGCTGTATTACTCTAAAATGCGTTATTACGACGCGCTATTTTTTAGATTTTTAGACGCGGGCGCAGTGTATTGTAACGGCGGAAATTACGAGATTGATGGGCTAAAATCCAGTGGCTTTGCGCTGCTAGTGGATGCTTTGATAGAAAAAATTATGCAAAAGGATGAGAAATGAGCAAAGTTGACGTAGTCATCGGCGCCCAGTGGGGCGATGAGGGTAAGGGTAAGATCGTAGATATGATAAGCGCGAATTACGATTTTGTATGCCGCAGCAGCGGCGGGCACAACGCAGGCCACACCATCGTTATAAACGGCGAGAAATTTGCGCTGCATCTGGTACCCAGCGGCGTGCTTCATAAAAATATCATCAACATCATCGGAAACGGCGTCGTGATCAACCCCGACGTGCTGATTACCGAGATGGCGCAGTTTGAAAATTTAAAGGGCAGATTTTTCATAAGCGAGAAGGCGTTTTTAAATTTACAGTACCACTCGCTGATCGATCAGGCGCGCGAAAAGAGTAAGGGCGAGCTTGCGATCGGCACCACCGGTAAGGGCATAGGGCCTGCGTATGCCGATAAGATCGCGCGCACGGGGCACCGCGTAGCGGAGCTTTTGGAGCCCGAAAGGCTTGCCGAGGCGCTATCGCGGGATTTCGCTTCGCATGAGAGCGTTTTTGAAAAAGCGGGGGTTAAAATTCCTAGCAAGATTGAAATTTACGAGGAGCTAAAGCGCTATAAAAGCGCGCTTGAGCCATACATCGCAGATACCACGCACATGCTGTGGAAGGCGCTTGATTACGACAAGCGCGTGCTCGTAGAGGGGGCACAAGGAAGCCTGCTTGATATCGATCACGGCACCTATCCTTACGTCACGAGCTCGACGACTATCGCGGGCGGAGCTTGCAGCGGGCTTGGGCTCGCGCCGAAAGATATCGGCACAGTGATGGGAATTTTAAAAGCCTACACCACCCGCGTGGGCAACGGCGCGTTTCCTACCGAGGATAAGGGTCCGCAAGGCGAGGCAATGCGCGAGATCGGTAAAGAGTACGGCACCACGACGGGCAGGGCGCGTCGCTGCGGCTGGTTCGACGGGGTGGCTACGAAATACGCCGTGCGCCTTAGTGGCATCGACAAGCTCGCTCTTATGAAGCTTGATGTCCTAGACGGCTTTGAGAGCATTAAAATTTGCCGCGCGTATCGCTACAAGGGTGAGGAGATCGATTATTTCCCGATCGATTTGGAAGCTGCCGAGCCGGTTTATGAGCAGATGCCGGGCTGGGACAGCGTCAAAGGAATTTCAAAATTTGAGGATCTGCCGCAAAACGCGCAAAATTATATCCGCAAAATAGAGGAGCTAAGCGGCGCGAAAGTGGGCTTTATCTCTACCAGTCCCGAAAGAAGCGACACGATAATTTTATAAACCCGGTGAAATTTTAAAATTTCACCCGTTGCGGGCGGCGCGACCGCTCATAGAACTGAATTTAAAGGAACGATCATGCGAATACGACTACCACACGTGCCATATATCGCGCATAAAATAGCGCTGGATCTGCTAAACTCGGGCTGCGTTACGCTTAGTGCGGGCATAGAGCCAGTCGCCAAGGAAGCGGACGAGATCATAAGGGTCGATCTGCAAAAAGAAAGAGCGATAGACGAGCGCGCAAATGAGCTGATAGATGAGCGCATAAGCGAGCTAGATGAGATGAGCGTGAATAAAAAAGATATGTTTTGGCTCATCAAACGCCACATCGCAAACGACGAGAATTTTGAGCTAAATTTCGAGGATCGCTACGGCACCATATCGCATAAAATTTTAGAAACCGTTTGGAAGAAAAATTTGATCGATTACAAAGTCTCCGAAAACAGGTTAAAGACGATAATTTATAACGCGATCGAGGAGTATTTGAAAAGCTACCAAAAGATCGAAGACGAGGTCTATGAAAAGATCGAGGGCTACAAGCAAAAATTGATCCCAGGCACCGAAGAATACGAGCTTGTGTTTGAAAAGCTCTACGAAGAGGAGCTAAGAAAACGGGGCATGCTGTAATGAATGCGTATATCTACATAGAAAACGGCATCTATCTGCAAGCCAAGGCGTTCGGCAAGGGCGGCAGCGCATTCGGCGAGCTCGTGTTTAACACCTCCGCCACGGGCTACGAAGAGATCATCTCCGATCCCAGCTACGCGGGGCAGTTCATTATCTTTACGATGCCCGAAATCGGTATCGTAGGGATCAACGAAAACGACAAGGAAAGCTCTAAAATCCACGCCAGCGGAATTTTCGTAAGAAATTTTAACAACGAGCCTTCAAATTTCCGCTCGCAGATGAGCCTAGAAGATTATTTTCTGCAAAACGGAAAATTCGGCGTTTACGACATCGACACCAGATTTTTAACCAAGATGCTGCGCGATCAGGGCAGTTTGCGCGCCTTCGTCTCTACCGAGATCAGCGATAAGGCGGCTCTTAAAAAGGCGCTTAGCGAGTCTGCGCGCATAGAGGAGATCAACTACGTAAGCATCGTAAGCACGAAGGCGCCGTATAAGCACACATCTGGTCGCTGGGACGCCACGCGCGGAAGCTACGCTCAGCCCGCAAGCTGCGGCAAAAAGATAGCCGTGATCGATTACGGCGTAAAGCGAAACATCCTAAACGAGCTTTGCGATCTGGGGCTCAGCGTCGAGGTTTTTCCGCATGACGTTACGGCAGAGAGCCTGATTGCTAAGCTTAAAGATGGGCAGATCGACGGCGTGTTTTTATCAAACGGCCCTGGCGAGCCTCGCATGCTCAAAGAGGAGATCGCGCAGATCAAAAAGATGGTTGAGGCGCGCGTGCCGATTTTTGGAATTTGCCTAGGTCATCAGCTGCTAAGCAACGCGATGGGATATGAGACCTACAAGCTGAAATTCGGCCAGCACGGCGCAAACCACCCCGTGCAAAACCTGCGCACCAAATCGATCGAGATCACCGCGCAAAACCACAACTACAACGTCCCCGAAACGATCGCGCAGATCTGCGAGATCACGCACCGAAATCTTTTCGACGGCACGATCGAGGGCGTGCGCTACAGAGACTATCCCGTATTTTCGGTACAGCACCACCCCGAAGCCAGCGCAGGGCCTACCGAGAGCAAATATATCTTCAAAGAATTTCTTGAAATTTTATGATTTTGAAATTTTGCCCCATGAAATTTTACCGCGGCCCTGCGGTAAAATTTTAAATTTGCGGCAAGCTTTAAATTTTAATGCGGTCTTTGCGTAGTGAATTTAAGACTCGTTGCAGCCTGGATAATTGCAGGCTGGAGCGGTACGCAAAGCGCATTTTTGCAGACTGAGGATTGCCGCGGCGATTTTGGATTAAGCAGCTTTTTGGATGAAACGGATCTGTGCCAGTCGCGATTTTAAATTTAAACTGGCTGCGCGCCGCATGCTTTTCATTTGCGTGATTTTGCTTCCACGTAGCTTTTAAGCGCACGCGCGGCTAAATTTTACGCACTTTAAAGATCAGGCTTGGTGCGCTTAGCTCTTTCAAAATAGATCCTGCGGCACATTTCTCATAGCTTCAAGCCCTTTAAATTTGACGAACCGTTTTGTTGCCGTCAAAAGTTGCGCTAGTAAGCTGCCCTGTCGCCCGTAAAATTTTATCTAACGTCGCCCGCCCGTTAAAGTCTTATTGACGCAATTTTGCCAGTTATGCCCTAGTTTTTGATAAACTATACCTGCCCTTTAAACCTTATCGGCGCCGTTTCATTTCCCTCTAAAAGCTATTTGCCTAAAATAAAATTCCACTCCGCCGCGTAGTGAAATTTTACCTGCGTTTGCTTTGAAATTTTACTTTCAGCCGCTCTTAAATCTCTTTCGCATCGATAAATTTAATTCGCGTCACTTTAAATTTCTACTCCATTCCTAGGCTGCGGTTTTTACTCACGCTTGTTTTTTTAATCCCGCCCATATTTGCACCTAAAATAAGAGTTGTGTTACTTTATGGAATTAAATTTTTAACTTAACATTATTTTAAGCTCAATAAAAGAGAAAATTTGAAAGAATTTCGTTTGAAATTTCGCCTTGAGGGGTCTGCTATGAGCTGCGCTTTAAAAGAGCTGGACGTCTTGCTAGTCGAGGATGATACTAAATTACTAGCCTCGCTGCATAAGGCGTTTGAGGGTATTTTTAACAACGTTTACAATGCCCAAAACGGGCTTGAAGGTGTAAAAAAATTCAAAAAATTTAGCCCCAATCTCGTCATTACCGACATTTTAATGCCAATCGAGGATGGGCTTGAGATGATACGTCAGATTAAGCAGATCTTTCCGCATGCCCCTATCGTGGTGCTTAGCGGCTTCAGTAGGGAGGAGCAGCTAAAAGGCGTTATGGAGATTGGCGTCGAGCGGTATTACTTTAAGCCGGTAGATATCGCCGCATTTGTGCTAGAGATAAGCGCGCTGATGAAGTCTAAGCTGGACTCGGTACGAGTCGTAAATATGGGCGCAGGCTACGTATTTGACGGGCTCCGTCGTATTTTGCTGAAGGATGGCGAGCAGATCGTGCTTACTAAAAAGGAGCTTTCTTTTGTCTCGCTGCTAGCCAGTCGCGTGGGCGAGCTGGTACTTTACGAGGAGATCAAGCGTTATGTTTGGACTGAAGGAGCCGTAAGCGATACGGCGCTTCGTACCTTCGTCAAGCGTATCCGCGATAAAGTGGGTGGTGAAATCATAAAAAACGTCCCGAGCCTGGGATACAAGATCGAGCCTGAGCCTGCTTAAATTCCGTCGCGTTTTTGCCGCTTTGTAATTTACGGAATCCACTCGTAAAATTTTGCGTTTAAATATGCCGCGATTAATGCGGAGCGAGGTAGAATTCCGCGCCAAAGCACCACAGATTAAAATTTGACGCTCATCCAACTTACTAAATTTGACTTGATAAAATTTAACCTCTCAAGCTTTTCAAAAACTTCTTTGCTTAAAAGCCCAAACTAAAAATTTCTTGCTAAAATATCGCAAAATTCCGCGTTCTGCGAATCGTTCTAAAGGATTTGTTTTGAAAAATTTGCCCTCTAAAAATCTCTTTGTCTACACTAGCTCGCGTGCGCTACGTGCGGCGCTGCAAAACGAGAGCGGCGGCGTGCTGGCGCCCAGGATTACGTTGGCGGAATTCTACGAAAAGGCGCTTTTTGTGCCGGATCTTGTCGCTTGCGGTGAGATAGACCGCGCGCTTTTTATGAAACAAGCGGTAAACGAGAGCAAGCGCGCAGACGAGAGGCTTAAATTCCCTAGCGAGCTTTACGAGTTTATGCGCAACCGCGAGTATCTTTTCGGTTTTTTCAAGGAGCTTGCGACGGAGCGCGTGAGTATCGATGCGCTCGATCTTAGCGACACCTATGCGTGGTACGCCGAGCATTTTGAAATTCTGCGAGAGCTAGCGAGGGCGTATGCAAGGATTTTGCGTGAGCATGGATTTTACGACGAGATCACGCTGCCCGTGCTTTATGAACTAAACGAATCCTATCTGCGCGGATTTGAGCGGATAGAAATCAACATCGACGGCAATCCTAGCGCATTTGAGTTCGAGGTTTTTAAGCGCGCTGCGGAGCTGAGCGAGGTCGTACTGAGCTTTAGAGTCACGACTTTAAATTCCAAGCCTGTGCGTGCGGTGGAGGAGCTTTGCGGCATAAGTCTAGACGCAGGTTTTGCATACCGCGTAAATCTTAGTACGGGTGAAATTTTAAGCCGAGAGCCGCTAAGCATGGGCGGAGCGGTTGTGTGTAGAGGCTTTGAGTTGCGAAGCTTGCAGGCGAGCTATGTTTTTGAAAAAATTTCATCCTTCGTGCGCGCGGGCATCGCGCCGGAGCGCATCGCGGTAATTTTGCCCGACGAGAGCTTTGCCGGCACACTGCGGCTTTACGACGAGCGCATCGCAAGGGCTCGCAGTTCGCACAGGCTGCTAAATTTTGCGATGGGAGAGAAGCTTAAAGATAGCCTATTTTACGTAACGCTAGAGAAAATTTCGCAGTGCTTAAAAGAAGCGCGCATGCCGAAATTTGGCGTAGATTACCACGCATTCAAAAGTCCGAATGGAGGATTTTTGGATACGGGGGATTCCGCGACACAGCAAAATTTAGCGCTAGGGAATTTCGCTTCTGATAATTCTGCATCGCAAAATTTAGCACAGCAAAATTCCCCGTTTGATTGCGAAATTTTTTCAATTTCTAAAATGGATTTAAATTTTATATCTGCGCGAGAGTTTGAAAATACGGCAAATTTTGAAATTCTGCACGAAATTTCGGCGGAACGCGCGGATAGCGCGGGAGAGCAAAGCTTTTCTTTGGATATTGCAGAGTTGCAAGAGTCCTTGGAGTGTGCGCAGCAGCCCGATTATTCGGTTAGCGCAAAACAGCAAGAGCTTTTAAAGCAGCGTCAAGAGAGCCTACGACACTCTATGCAGCGGGAGCATATAGAGCTTGAGGAAGAAGATAGGTATTCAAAAAGCCCTAAACAGCGCGATCGCTTTAGGCACTCTAAAATGCGCGAGGACGCAGATGAATATCCGCAGCGCCCAAACCCGCAGGAGCTTGATCTGTTTTTTGCGAGTGTGGGCGTGGATGAGGCACTTTTTGGTGAGTTCGCACGCGATTTTGCAAAGCAAGTAAGCTTCGAGCATTTTGAGGCGCTAATTATCAAGCTTGTCTGTTTACCCAAAATTAGCGACGCGCTACTGCAAGAAAAGCTAAAAGAGCCGCTATATCTAATTAAAATTTTGCTTCGAAAATTTAAGGACGAAAACCTAAGCTTGGGCAATCTAATCGATCTTTTTTTGTTAGAAATTTCGCGCATTAAGCTTGATGATGTTCGTGGCGGAAAGGTCACGGTAATGGGGCTTTTAGAGAGCCGCGGACTGCAATTTGACGGCGTGATAATCCCCGATTTTAACGATGATCTGGTGCCTAAGCGCAGTAGCGGAGAGATGTTTTTAAACTCTGCTTTGCGCGCTAGAGCAGGGCTCATCAGCCATGCAGACCGCGAAAATTTACAAAGATTTTACTACGACGGCTTGCTAAGAGGCGCTAAAAAAAGTGCGATTTGCTATTTGCAAAGCGTCGAGAAATTGCCTTCGCGGTTTTTAAAAAGCTTTGAAGTGCAACAAGACGCGGAATTTTCGCAGGAGGATTATTTGCGGCTTTTTGGGAGAGAAGAATTTAAGCCCGCCTTATGCGGACAAGAAGATCCTGTGGCTCGCCATGATTTTTTTGCCGAGGAGCTATCGTTTTCGCGGCTGGATATGTTTTTAGAATGCAAGAGGAAGTATTATTACCGCTACATTTTCGGGCTAAAAGAAGGGCTAAAATTTGGCGAGGATAATGCGCTTTTAGGTAAAATTTTACATACGAGTTTTCAGCGTTTATATGAGCGAGCGGAGATGAAATTTAGCATGGAAAAATTTCGCTCTATTTATTCGCAGCTCGCGCGAGAAGCGGGCATCGCGCGCTTTGATGCAGAGCTTGAGCTAAAAGCTGTAGAAAAGCTAGCTAGGCTTTTGGAAGGGCATGAGCAAATTTGGAGCTTTAGCGGTAGTGAAGTATCGCTAAAAGGCGAGCTTGACGGAGTGCGGCTGAGCGGGCGGATCGACCGCATCGACGAAGACAAGACGGGGCGGAAGTTCATCATCGATTACAAACGTGGTTCAGCTAAAAAACATATGGAAAAATTCCAGCTTACGTTTTATCGCGCGCTTTTAGCCCAGGAGTGCGAATGCGCCTATCTATCGCTAAAAGATTGCGCGTTTGCAACTCCTGGCGACAAAACGCCTAGCTTAGAAAACCTACGCGAGACGCTAAGCTCTATCGGCAAGGAATTTGCAAGCGAGGTTGCTTTTACGCGCACGGAGGCGGTGCAAAGCTGTGAATACTGCGATTATAAAATCATTTGCAAGGGGCAGATCGATGGCAAAATTTGAAAATTATCTGGCGCTTGAAGCAAGCGCAGGCAGCGGCAAGACCTTCAATCTTGCAGTGAGGTTCATCGAGCTGGTGCTAAAAGGCGAGCCGATCAATGAAATTTTAGCGCTTACCTTCACCAAAAAAGCTGCTGCTGAGATGAAAACGCGCATCGTGGAGAAATTTCAAAATTTGCTGCTTTTGCAGGATGACTCGCTAAAGCCTAGCGCCGAGCTGGAGCAAATTTGTGCTGATTTGGGGCTAAGCGTGGATGAGGTTATGGCAGCGCAACAGCGCCTACTGCCTAAATTTTTAAGCGAGAGCCTAAACGTCTTTACCTTCGATGCGTTTTTTGCAAAAGCTCTGCGCTCTTTTGCGCTAAACAGCGGCATTGACCCAAGCTTTGAAAACGATGAAGGGATTTTGGGCGTGCAGCAGGCGGCGTTTTTAGGCGCGATTTGTAAAAACGAAGCGCTATTAAGAGAGGTCGTGGATTATGTAAGCGGCTCAGAAATGACAAAGAGCGAGTTCTTAAATAGCTTACAAAGCATTTGGAGAGGCGATATAAGCATAAATCCGCCCACGCTTCCCGCAAACTCCGCACTGGCAGAGATAAATGAAATTTTATCTCGCTTGCAAAAAGCGGCGAGAGATGCGGGCGTAAGCGCTGGAGCCGTAAATGGGCTAAGCCCTGTTAGTGATCTGTCAAAATTATCTTCGGGTTTCATTCTTTCGGCTCTTGCCAACGGTAGTTTCGATTATCCGCGCTCACAGCTTAAAAAAATTTCGTATCTTGACGGTGAGCTAGCAAGGCTAAAAGACGCCATAGCTCGCGAAATAGCGTGGATGGATGCGACATATGCGGCTAAGCTGGCAGGACTAATTAAAATTTATGCCGAAGCGCTTAAATCGGTGCAGCACAAAAGCGGCAAGCTCACGTTCGGCGATGTCACCGCAGCCGTGCACTCGCTGCTAAATCCAAGCGCAGAGACGTTGCGGGGCAACCGCGAGCTTTTGTATTTCAGGCTCGATTCTAAAATCACGCATATTTTAATCGACGAATTCCAAGATACCGACATTTGCCAGTATGAAATCATGCTGCCGCTAATCTCCGAAGCGCTTGCTGGCAAAGGGGCGGAAGAGCGCTGCGGTAGCTTTTTTTACGTAGGCGATAAAAAACAAAGCATCTATAAATTTCGCGGCGCGGAGAGAAAAATTTTTGATATTTTGCGCGAGCAGTTTAGCCAAATCAAAACGCAGAGCCTACCGCGCAATTATCGTAGCTTAAAACTTATCGTAAAATTTGTAAATGAGATCTTGCGCGATAAATTTGCGTCTTATGAAGATCAAATCGCAGCAAATAAGCTAGATAGCGATCTGCCCGCTTCGGTGCTGCAAAAAATCAAGGATTATCCTCTTTCTCATCCACAAATGCCACTATTTGAGGTGCAAAGCGACGATTATGGCTACGTAGCGGCATTTTCATACGACGATGTGCTAAAGGGGGCTGTGGAGCAAGCGCGCAGGCTTGTTGAGGAGTGCGGCGTAAGAGCTGATGATATTGCGATTTTATGCTGGAAAAATGAGCACGTAAGCGCGCTAAAAGAGATGCTATCGGAATTTTGCGAGGTGTGTAGCGGCTCAAATAAGGCTCTGCGTTGCAGCGAGCAGGTAAATGCCGTAATTCAATACGCGAAATTTTGCGTAGGTGGCGATGAAATTTATCTGCGAAACGCCGAAGCGATTTTGGGCAGGCGGCTTAAAAAAATAGCGGTCGATCTGCATAAAAACGCGCAAAAAACGGCAGAATTTATAGCTAGTGCGCTGAAATTAAATTTTGTTGATCCGGATCTGCTGCTGTTTTTTGAGACGCTGGCAAAATTTAATAGTTTTAGCGAGTATCTGTTTGCAAACGACGAAACGGAGGTATTTGCCAAGGAACAAAGCGGCATTAAAATTATGACCGTGCATAAGTCCAAGGGGCTTCAGTTTCCGCATGTAATCGTCTGCGACCGCATCGGAGGAAAAGGCCGGGGCGAGAGCTCAAAGCTCGCGACGGACTATGATTTTACCACGCATAAGTGGAGAATTTTTTATAAATTTGCGAGCAGAAAGAGCCTGGATGCGGAATTTGCAGCATTAATGGATGAAAACGATCGCTCTGCGCATGAAGAGGATATAAATAAGCTATATGTGGCATTTACCCGCGCCGAACGCTCGCTCATCATCGTAAAACGCTCCGAGGCAAAAATAGATCAATACAATTATAGCTTTTTTTCGCCTTACGCCAAAAAGACCAAGGGCGCGGGCGTAGTGGAATGGCTGGATATCCCGGATTTTCAATACGGCTACGTAATCCCAAGCTCCGTAAAATCAGAAGAGAAGCCGCCGCAAAAAAAGGTCGCGCTCGTAGCGGGCGAGCCTCAAGGCGCGCAAGAAAAAGCGGGCGGCGGCGAAACGGAAGCGCTAAGCGCGATATATTTCGGCGAGGCGCTGCACTATGCTCTGGAGATGAGCGAAGGATTTGCGGTGGATGAAATTTTGCGAGGAGTAAGCCTGGCAAGAGGTCGCTACGCTAAATTTTTAAACGATGCGGATTTTGAAAATATCGCGGCGCGGGCGCTTGGTCTAAGCAAAAACGAGGAATTTTTAGCTCTGATAAGAGGCGCTCAAGCTTATAAAGAGATGCCGATCAAAAGCGCGGAGAATGAACTTTTGCGCGTAGATCTGGCGTGCTTTGGGCAGGATGAAATTTTGCTTTTTGATTACAAGAGCTCCGAAAAATACCTCGCGCAAAACAAAGCTCAAGTGGCGCGGTATAAAAGCGTGATCCGCGAGTTTTATCCGCATGTGCGGGTGCGCGCCTTTGTGCTGGCTCTCGAAGCTGCGGGCGCTAGGTTGATCGAAGTAAATGAGGAGGGATAAAATTTTAAAATTTAGATGAAATTTGAGCGCAGATAGATTAAAGATAGCTTAAATTAAGCTATACGTAAGGATATTTCTATATAATCACAGCTCAAATTTTAATAAGGCGGAAACCATGACAGAAATTACAAAGCCTAGCGAAGTTAAGCGCGACTGGGTCGTTATCGACGCGACCGACAAAAGATTCGGTAGAATGCTTACCGAAGTTGCGGTATTGCTACGCGGCAAACACAAACCAAGCTACACTCCAAACGTGGATTGCGGAGATTACGTCGTTATCATCAACGCTTCAAAAGCCGTATTTACCGGCAATAACAAGGGCGACGATAAACTTTATCACAGCTACTCGGGCTATTTCGGAAGCGTAAAGAGCGTGAAATTTCAAGATCTGCTTAAAAATAATCCCGCAAAGCTCTACAGGCTTGCGGTTCGCGGCATGCTTCCTAAGACGAAGCTCGGTAAGGCGATGATCAAAAAGCTATTCGTATATGAAGGCGGCGAGCACCCTCATACTGCGCAAACAACTAAAAAAGGAAAATAATCATGGCGACAATTTATGCAACCGGAAAGAGAAAAACTGCCGTAGCTAAGGTTTGGGTAAAACCTGGAAGCGGCAAGATCGTAGTAAACGGTATGGATCTAAACACCTGGCTAGGCGGTCACGAAGCGATCAAGCTAAGAGTCGTTCAGCCGCTTTTAGCGACTAAACAAGAGACCTCGATGGATATCACCGCGCAGACTTTGGGCGGCGGATATTCGGCTCAAGCGGATGCGCTAAAGCACGGAATTTCAAAGGCGCTTGCCGCGATGGATAAAGATTTTAGAGCGGCTCTTAAGCCAAAAGGTCTGTTAACTCGCGATAGCCGCGTGGTTGAGCGAAAGAAATTCGGTCGCCGCAAAGCGCGCAGAAGCCCGCAGTTCTCTAAGAGATAATGTTTTTTACAAATTTGTGGCGAAATTGTCGCAAATTTGTAAATTCTTTAAAAATTTTATGGTAATATCGAATTACAACTTTATTTGAAAGGATGTTTAATGAAGAAAGTTCTACTTGCATTAAGCTTGTGTGCATCCAGCGCATTGTTCGCTAGCGATGCTGATTATCACTGGGAGATCACCCCTACTATTGGTGGAATGACTCATGAGGGCAATATGGATTTGGATTCGAATTTTATGTTCGGTCTACGTCTTGCCAAAAATCTACAAGATTCGTTTATCGATCAAGTAGAGGTTGGTTTTGATTACTCTCGCAATATTGGCGTAGAGGATTTAGCTCACAGAGTAGGCAACGATAAGCCTGACGCTAAATATTATCACATCAATACTGTAAAAGACTTGGTAAATTTTACCGATAATTTCAAATTATACGGCTTGCTAGGTCTTGGATATATGGATTACACTAAAGACGTTTACAACGATGGCGACCAAGATAGCGGCTTCGGTCAATACGGCTTGGGTCTAAAATACTACATTACCGACAACTTTGCTACAAAACTTGAAGCACGCGATGCTATCAGATTTGACGACGGCAACCACGTATTATTCTATACTCTAGGCTTTGCAGTTGATTTTGGCAAGAGATATGCTGACGCAGCCCCAGCTGCCGCTCCGGCTCCTACAGGCTGCAAAGACGCAGATAACGACGGCGTATGCGATAATGTCGATAGATGCCCAGGCACACCTGCTGGCGTAGTTGTTGATGAATATGGCTGCGAGAAGGTTATTAGATTAAATTTGGGCGTAAATTTCGCTACAGATAGCTCAAAAATTTCTCCTGAGTTTATGAACCAGATCAAAAACGTAAGCGACGTGCTAGTAGCTCACCCTGATTACAAAGTAATCTTAGAGGGTCACACCGATAGCACCGGTTCGAATGCATATAATCAAAAGCTTTCCGAGCGCAGAGCTGCTGCAGTTGGAGGTGCGCTTAAGAGCTTCGGCGTAGATGCTAGCAGAATCACCACTGTAGGATACGGTGAGACTAAGCCTATCGCTACAAACGCTACTAAAGCAGGCCGCGCTCAAAATAGACGCGTAGATGCTAAATTTAGAAAATAATCTTTTCTAGATCCACATAAGCGGGGCTTCGGCTCCGCTTTTTTTATATCCAAACTAAATTTCAAAATGCCAAAATTTCAAACCATTCTGCTTTTTGATCTCGATGGTACACTCATAGACTCCACGCCCGCGATATTAGATGGTTTTCATTATGCATTTGCGCATTTGGGCGCCGTAGAGCCTAGCGACGAAGCGATTAAAAAGCTTATCGGGCATCCGTTAGAGGTAATGTTTGAGCGTCTAGGTGTGACGCGCGATGTACAGAATTTCGTACTCGCCTACAAACAGCGATACGTGCAGACTTTTTTGGATCAGACCGTTCTGCTAAGCGGTGCGTTCGAGGCGGTTCGTGCGGCGAGCGAGTTTGCAAATTTAGGCGTCGTGACGACCAAGACGTCGAAATTTTCTAAAATTTTATTGCAGCATCTGGGTATCGCGGAATTTTTCGGCACCATCGTCGGACGAGAGGACGTGCAAGATCCCAAACCAAGCGCCGAACCGATCTTAAAGGCGCTTGAAAATTTAGGAATTTGCGGCGCGACTGCTAGCAAAAGCCCGCATGCGGCTCGCGGTAAAACTCACGACGCGACTGCCGATGAAAATACAAGTGCTACTAACAGGAGCGCGATTTTGAGTAAAATTTCAACGCCTGATTTAAAGAGCCTTCCTGCGCTTGATCCTGATCCTAGCAAAGTTTACGAGCAAAATTTAAGCAGCATCGCGAGTCAAAATTCTGATAGGATTTCGTTTAAAAATTTAAGCGAAGCGATTGGTATTAAATATAAAGCTGGCGATAATAGCCAGAAGAGCGGTGTCGACATTGAGGGCGAGAGCGATAAAGTCGGAGCGCGCGGCAGTAAAATTTATGATGCGCATGAGCTAAATTCCACTCCTTGTTATGACAAAATTTGCAGTGACGAAATCCTGCCTTCTGTAAGCCAAAATATCTTTATGATCGGTGATACGTCGCTTGACGCCATCTCGGCAAAGTCGGCAGCGGTGCGAAGCGTGGGCGTAAGCTGCGGCTACGGCAGTGCCTCGGAACTACGGGCACATTTCGAGTTCGTATGCGCGGACGCAAAAGAGGCGGTTGAGTTGATACGCAAAATTTCATCAAAATTTTAGGCGCGACGGAGCGAAATTTTACCTAGTTTTGATGCGCTATTTTTACAAATATTTAAGCGAATTCGCGCTCGAAATTTAAAATTTCCAATTAATTTTTGCGTTTTAAACAGCGCGCGATATAAAATTTGTCCGCGCTATTTAGCTGGGGAGCAAGGTGTTTTCTAGGTGTTCAAACGATAGGCGGAGTTAATTCCGCATATTTCTGCTCTGCTCTAGCAACAGCCCGTGCCGAACTAACAATGTACGGGAATATTTCACTTTGTCCATAGTATATTTGATCTGATTCGTCAATGTTCGGTATTAACAGCGTATGGGAAAATTTTGCTACCTCGAGTAATTGTGTTTTATTCATTTTCGGTTTGTATTAACACAATGTATGAGAAAATTTTACCGCAGTCAAATTTTACGCAATTTCGCAATATCTTTTGAGCTTGTGAACGGCTTTTGCAAGAAATTTAATGCAAGCGTCTCGCACCTAAATTTTAATTCTGATTTTAGTTTAGACCCCATTTAGTAGCGATAAATTCTACGCTCCGCTTGAGGCAAGTATTTGACAGGCTTTTTGTGCGATCCTATCGCAAGTCTATTTGGCGCTTATTTTGAGCGCCGTATTTGGGTTTTGTCGCAATTATGCTCGCTGCGGATTTTCGGTTTGATTTATAGCATTTAAGGTCGCGCCCGCCTAGCGAGCACTAAACATATATGTTTTGAAGACAGGCTTATATACTAAAATTTCATCCTGCGACAAATAGCTCGCAAAGGCGCAAATATAGGATAAACTAGCCAAATTTTAAAATTTAGCTCCGCGATGATAGCCATATTCTTTTATCAGAGCCGATGAAAGCAGCGTTAGCTTTTGCGTTTTAATTTATCGTTTCGGCTCATCAGGGCTTTAAATTTAATCTAAAATTTTACGAAATTTTAAAATTCCGCCCGCTCTTATGCTTTTTTAAAGCAAAATTCTATAAAATACCGCTTCCGCAATGGGCTATCGTCTAATGGCAGGACAACAAACTCTGGATTTGTGAATATAGGTTCGACCCCTATTAGCCCATCCACCCGAATTTTAATTTCTTTTATCATGCTAGTTTTTGAAATTATTTTACACATTACTTTTGCATATAGTGGCAGCATTCGCCGGCTAAAGTAAATTGTGCCAAGCCATAAATAGGCAAAATTTTATCGAACCAATAAGTAAGTTTGCCGCTTTAAAGCGGCGGATTATTTGATTTTTTCTTTGCCTTTGTAAGTGGCGATGCTTTGATACGAGCCATCCTTTTTAAACGCTACCACGTCATAGACCTCGGGCTGAGAGCCTTGCTCCATACCTGGTGCTTCTAGCGGCATGCCAGGTACTGCTATGCCGATGACGTCTTTAGGCTTATTTTTTAGTAGCGTGCGGATCTCGCTTGCTGGCATATGCCCTTCGACTACATATCCGTCTACGATCGCGGTGTGGCAGCTAGCGAGCTCCAGCGGAAGTTTGAGCTCATTCTTCTTCTGGATAAGCGGCTCGTCAGCCAGCGAAATAATCTCGACTTCAAAGCCATTTTGCTCCATATATTTTGCCCAGTTGTGGCAACAGCCGCAGCTCTCGCCGTGATAGACCTTGATGTGTTCGCCCGCCGCCGCATAGCTATTTAATGCCGCTAAAAGCGCACCTACAAATAAAATTTTCTTCATATTTTACTCCAGTGATTAAAAGTCCTCGATTATACAATACGTATAGTAAATTTTTAAGAGCGAACCGTAGGATTTTAAAATTAGATTTGGTGAAGCAGTACCCGCTCGTAAGCCGAAATTTTACGAAATTTTAAAATTTCGGCGTCGCGGATAAGTTGGTTATAGACACTGAGAGAGTGCTGATTTGATAGCGGATTTTGATACGTAGCCTTCCGAGTCGCTGGTAAGTGATACGTCGCAGCCTGGCTTATAGTTTTTCCAGGTGTAGATATTGCCATTGTCTTCGGTTGTTTTGATGGAGTCTGGCTGTTTATTCCATGCAGAAATTACTTGATTGATATGAAATGCATCGCTGCGATCTTTCGGCGCATTAGTCATGCCTGTGCTATCGGGCAAGGTCGTTTCGACCATATCAGTGGTGCCTGCGGTGGAGACCTCTTGGACTTTATCATTTACGCCGCCGATATTTGTTTTGCTGCTTTGGGATTTTGTTTGATTGCGTACTCCGCTTGGTTCGTTGGATATATTCCAGTTGGAACAACCGATAAAAAATACCGCTGCTACGAGCGCAGCTATTAAATTTCTCATAAAATTCTCCTTCAAAAATTTCGTTGCGATAGTAGCACATTTATCTTTAGTTTAAAATAAATCCGAGCCCTTTAAATTTGAAATTTCGTAGGAATTTTGCGAGGCGTTTCAGTAGGAATTTATAAAATTTGAGATAATATTGCAACCTTTAATACCAAACGGGCTTTTAAATTTTGCACGGCAAATGCCTTTTTGGCTACCAAATTTTAAAGGATTTTTGATGTATGCTATCATCAAACACGGCGGCAAGCAGTATAAGGTCGAAGAGGGTAACTACCTAAATTTAGACCATTTTAATGCTGAGCCGAAAGCGAAGCTCGAACTTAGCGAAGTTTTAGCGCTAAACGACGGCGAGTTAAAGGTAGGAGCACCGTTTGTAAAGGGTGCCAGGGTGGTTTTGGAGGTCGTTTGCGAAGGCAAGGATAAAAAAGTCGTTATCTTCAAAAAACGCAGACGTAAAGATTCAAAAGTAAAACGCGGCTTCAGACGCCAATACACCCGCGTCAAAGTCGTTTCGATTAACGCATAAAGGATAGGAAATGGCACACAAAAAAGGTCAGGGCTCAACCCAAAATAATAGAGATAGTATCGGACGCCGCTTGGGCGTCAAAAAATTCGGCGGCGAGTTCGTTCGCGCGGGCAACATCATCATCCGCCAGCGCGGCACCGCGACGCACCCGGGCTGCAACGTAGGCATGGGTAGCGATCACACGATTTTTGCACTGATCGACGGCGTTGTAAAATTTGAGCGAAAAGATAAAAATCGCAAAAAAGTATCGGTTTATCCGGCCGCGTAAGCATCGCTAAATCTTCGGGGCGCAAGCCCCTCTTTTAAAATTTCATCCATTTAAAAATTATCTTCAACTCATTTGGCTATAATTGCCGTTTTAAATTTAAGGATAGCTATGTTCATAGACAGCGTAAAATTTAGCGTTAAATCTGGCAATGGCGGCGCAGGTTGCGTCAGCTTCCGCCGCGAAAAATTCGTCATCTCAGGCGGTCCCGACGGCGGCGACGGCGGCGACGGCGGCGACGTGTATTTTAGGGTTGATAAAAACTCCCATACCCTCTCATCCTATAAGGGCAAGCGGGAGTTTAAAGCGCAAAACGGCGCGCCCGGCGAGGGTCGCAAAAAGACCGGCAAAAGCGGCGAGGATCTCTATCTCATCGTGCCTCCGGGCACCAGCGTTTACGACGAGGATAGCGGCGAGCTGGTGCTTGATATGCTAAACGACGGCGAGACGAAGCTGTTTTTAAAAGGCGGTAAAGGTGGGCTTGGTAACGTGCATTTTAAAAGCTCGATCAATCAAGCCCCCGAATATGCGCAAAAAGGCCTAGAGGGGCAGACGCGCGAGGTGCGCTTGGAGCTAAAACTCATCGCCGACGTGGGGCTTGTGGGCTTTCCAAACGTGGGCAAAAGCACGCTAATCTCGACCGTTTCAAATGCTAAACCCCAGATCGCAAACTACGAGTTTACTACGCTCACGCCAAAGCTCGGACTCGTCGAGGTAGACGAATACAGCGGCTTTGTAATGGCCGATATCCCGGGCATTATCGAGGGGGCTAGCGAAGGGCGCGGGCTTGGCGTGCAGTTTTTAAAACACGTCGAGCGCACGAAAATTTTACTTTTTATGCTCGATCTTGCGAACTACCGCAGCCTTGAGGAGCAGTTTGACGCGCTACGGGCGGAGACGGCGAAATTTTCCAGAGAGCTTGCAAAAAGAGATTACGCGATCGCTCTAACTCGTGCGGACGCGGCTGAAAATTTGCAGGAAAAATTTGACGGTTTTTTGTCGCATTTGGGGCTTGCGGGCATGGCTGACGAGATGAAATTTAAACAAGATATTTATGAGTTTGACGCCGCTAAGCCGTTTTTCGTGATGCCGATATCTTCGGCTACGGGACAAAATATAAACGAGCTAAAATTTAACCTGCTTGAGCTGCTTAAAAAGGAGCTGTAGGCTGCGGTAAAAGTCGCGCCGCAGAGGGCTTTTGCGAACGCACGCCTTAAGCAGCCCGTATACGCTGTTAAATTTTATTTTTATCGCTCGCAAACGTCGCAAAAAGATAAAATTTAAGGAAGCGAAATGAATAAAATTTTCATTCTAGTATTTTTATGCTTCGGCGCATATGGTTGCGATCCCGCCGATCCGGTGCCGAATTTTATGGACTTTAACGACAAGGATCGCGACGGCGCACTGAGCTTGCAGGAGTGGATGGCGAGCAAGGTGCCGTCTGGGCTGAGAGTAGAGCTAAATCTGCGCTCAGGCTCTGAATTTAAGAGGCTCGATGCTAATCGTGACGGCAAGATTAGCCTGGATGAGCTGGGGGCGAAACCGTCTGCAAAGATTTATTGGTCCGAAGATCCGTGCGCTTTTTGGCCTTGGCCAGACGGATCCGAGGATAAAAATCAATCCGCCGTCAAATAAGGCGCACGAGCGTGAACCAGGGTTTACCTCACGGTATGCGTAAAATTTATTGCGAGCACGGTCGGCGCCCGTGTGATCTCTCGCGCCGTGATTTAGCTAAAATTAAAGGAAAATAATGAATATAGTTTTTATGGGTACTCCCGAGTATGCGGCTAAAATTTTACGCGCGCTTGCGGAGGCGAAATTTGAGATTGCGGCCGTATTTACGCAGCCAGATAAACCCGTCGGCAGGAAGCAAATTTTAACTCCTAGCGAGGTTAAAGTTTACGCGCAGCAGCACCTTCCCACAGTGCCGATCTTTCAGCCTGCGACACTCAAAGACGAGGCGGTCGCAGCGCAGATAAAAGAGCTAAAGCCTGATTTTATCGTGGTTGCAGCATACGGTAAAATTTTGCCGCAGGCCGTGCTTGATATCGCGCCTTGCATAAACCTGCACGCTTCGATCCTGCCTAAATACCGTGGCGCAAGTCCGATCCAAAGCGCGATCTTGGCGGGCGAAAAGCAGACAGGCGTGACGGCAATGCTGATGGACGTGGGGCTTGACACGGGCGATATGCTTGATTTTGCCTACACGCCTTGCGAGGACAAAACGGCGGCGCAGCTTTTTGACGAGCTCGGGGATCTGGCGGGCGAGCTGATAGTGCGAGTGCTGCGAAATTTTGCAAATTTAAAGCCGCTTAAGCAGGACGATGCGCAGGCTACGCACTGCAAAAAGATAAGCAAATCAGACGGGCTTTTTAGCTTTGAGCAGAGCGCACAGCAAATTTATAATAAATTTCGCGCGCTAACGCCCTGGCCCGGGATCTATCTAGCTAGCGGACTTAAAATTTTAGAACTAGAGCTTTTGTGCGAATACTGCGGGCGTAAATTTGAACGCGCGGGCGAAATTTTAAGCGTCGATAAGCTTGGCTTTGGCGTCGCATGCGGCGAAGGCGCGGTTAAGATCATGAAGGTGCAAGAGCCGGGTAAAAAGCCCGTGGACGCTAGCGCGTATCTAAACGGCAAGCGGCTAAAGATCGGCGATCTGCTATGCTAGGTTGGGTTTTGAAGGCTCGCGTTTTGCGCCGCGCTTATGATGCTACGCGGAAATTTTATTTGCGCCGCACTTTTGGCGTTACGACGGAATTTTGCTCCAGGTATCGCTGCGATCGTGAAGTAAAATTTTGCCGTGCGGAATTTCGAAGCGAAGCTCCAAAACCAAGGCTTTATAAAATTTTAAAATCTTACTTCTATGCTCTAAAATTTTACGCTCGCAGGAGCTTTAAATTTCGCTTTGGCGGTTGCGGACTTTACGGCGCTACACCGAACACGCACCATTTAAAATTCTATGATCGTGCCGCAGAATTTTTGCGAGACAGAGCTTTAAAATTTTATCGCAGTGCCGCTAGGAAAATCCACGTTGCCGAAGAGTTTAGCAAGATCGCAAAATTTCATCGCACAAAATTTCACTATGTCGTAAAATTTAATCGTGCTAAATTTCATCTTGTTGCAAAATTCTATCGCAGCGCAGAATTTAAACGCTTGCAATATTTCAAGACGAGCCCTTCGTCTTACGCAAGGAGCAGGTTTTGCAAGTAGAATTTGTAGAGCAAATGCCCTCTACGCAGGAGTTTTTAGTAGACGCCGTGCGCGAAGGCAGGATAGCGCCGCCTTTTGCGATCGCCGCAAATCGCCAAAGCGCCGGTATCGGCTCGCGCGGCAATGATTGGGAGGGCGCGAGCGGCAATCTCGCATTTTCGTTCTGTGTCGCTCAAACGGATCTGCCCGCAGATGTGCCGCCTCAGTCGGCGAGCATATATTTTGCGATGATCATGCAGGAGCTTCTCGCATCGCTCGGCTCTCAGCTTTGGCTTAAATGGCCTAACGATTTTTATCTAGGCGAGCGTAAAATCGGCGGGGCGATGACGAATAAGATCAAAAATACCCTCATCTGCGGCATCGGCATGAACCTACTCGGCGCGCCCGAATATGCGGGAATTTTAGATATAAAAATCAGCGCAAAAGACGCTATAGAGGGCTTTTTTGCGCTATATGAAAATAAAATCTCGTGGAAGCAAATTTTTAGAAATTTTTCGTTACAATTCCAAAAATCGCAAAAATTTAGCGTTCATCTAGGCGGCGAAAAAATTTCACTCGCGCAGGCTAAACTTTGCGAAGACGGATCGATCATAATAAATGAAGAAAGGGTTTATGCTTTAAGATGAGTGAAGTAATTACGATTGCAAATCAAAAAGGCGGCGTCGGAAAGACGACCACAGCGGTTAATCTTGCTGCGTCGCTAGCGATAAAGAAAAAGCGGGTCCTACTGATCGACGTAGACCCTCAGGCGAACGCTACGACCGGGCTTGGCTTTAACCGCAGCGACTTTGAATTTAACATTTATCACGTCCTAACGGGGCGTAAGAGCATGTCCGAAGTGATCCAAAAGACCGAACTTGAGTTTATGGATTTAGTGCCGTCAAATATCGGACTTGTAGGCATCGAGCGCGAAGTAAGTGAAGAGAAAGACTTCAAACTAATGCTAAAAAATAAAATTTCGGAGGTTAAGGACAGATACGATTTCATCATCATAGATTCGCCGCCGACGCTCGGTAGCATTACGGTAAATGCCTTGGTCGCAAGCGATAGCGTCATCATCCCGATTCAGTGCGAATTCTATGCACTTGAAGGCGTCGCGCTGATCCTAAATACCGTAAAAGTTGTCAAGCAAACGCTCAATAAAAATTTAAAAATTCGCGGATTTTTGCCTACGATGTATAGTTTGCAAAACAACCTCGCTAAAGAAACGGTCGCGAATTTACGCGAGTATTTTGATGATAAGCTCTTTCGTATCGGCAAGAGTGATGATCTAGTCATCATCCCGCGCAATATTAAGCTAGCCGAAAGCCCAAGCTTTGGCAAGCCGGTGGTTTTATACGATATAAAATCCGCCGGCTCCATCGCCTATCAAGACCTCGCTAAATCCATAATGGAGCAAAAATGGGCAAGGTAAAAAGAGCGCTCGGGCGTGGGCTCGGTGCGATTTTAGACGACGTAGAAAGCTCCTATAACAGGGAGCTAGAAAGCGGAAATGCCGATAGCTTAGTTATCGAAATCGATGTCGATAAAATCGAGCCAAATCCATATCAACCGCGTCAAAGCTTCGATGAGGAGGCACTTAGGCAGCTAAGCGAGAGCATCGCCCGCCACGGGCTTATTCAGCCTATCATTGTTATTCAAAAAGATGATTCTTACGTCCTCATCGCCGGCGAACGACGCCTAAGAGCGACGAAGCTTTTGGGCGAGAGTAAAATCAAAGCCGTAGT
Organism: uncultured Campylobacter sp.; assembly: GCF_938041645.1. Classification (GTDB taxonomy): domain Bacteria; phylum Campylobacterota; class Campylobacteria; order Campylobacterales; family Campylobacteraceae; genus Campylobacter_B. The sequence continues at coordinate 125,453 of NZ_CALIST010000055.1, forward strand.
CGCGGACATAAAATCTCAAAATTTAAGAGAGCTTGCCCTCATCGAAAATATCCAGCGCGAGGATCTAAATCCTATCGAGCTTGCTAAGTCCTATAAGGAGCTCATCGGCGAATATAGGATCACGCAAGAGGAGTTAGCCGACATCATCAAAAAGTCCCGCACGCAGATTACCAACACGCTAAGACTTTTAAATTTATGCTCCGAAGTGCAAGACGCCATAAGCGCAGATAAAATTTCGCAAGGGCACGCCAAGATAATGGTTGGACTTGAAAAAGAGGATCAAATTTTAGCTCTAAACACCATTTTAGGACAGCGCCTAAGCGTAAGAGATACCGAAAATTTAGTAAAAAAGCTCAAAGATAAAACCGTTCCGAAAGAGAAAAAGTTTGGCGTGGAATTTCAAAGCTTCAAGCCTGAGCTTTTAAAGCTAAAGGCCAAGCTTGATCAATTTGGTAAAATAAGTATCAAAGAGCGTAAAATTTCGATCGAATTTAGTGAAATTTTACAAATTTCCGAGTTTTTAAAGAAAATCGGATGATTTTTTATAGTGTATTTTAATTTTTCATATTGTAAAATACGCATTTTGTTTAAAACTAACCTAGAGGAGGTGCGATGCTAGACGTAAGTTTGACCGCCATGATAACGACCATCGTCGTATTTTTAGCTTTGATTTACTTCTTAAATATCAAGCTTTATAGACCACTACTTTTGCATATGGAAAAGCGAGAAGCTATTATTAAAGAAGATGAGGCAAATGCGATGAAAAACGCACAGGATGCAGATGCCGATAAAGCAGAGATCATAAGAATCATGGATGCTGCGAAGTTGCAAGCTGTTAAAATAAAGCAAGAGGCGATGGATAGTGCGAAGCAGGCTGCCGCTAGAGAAATAGCCGAGAAAAAAGCCGCGATGGAGGAGGATTTCAATCAATTCTTAGGCGGTTTGGATGAGCAAAGACGTAGCCTAAGAAATGAGTTGCAAGCCAAAATTCCGGAATTTAAAAATGCTCTAAGCAGCGCTGTGGCTAAAGTATGAGGATTTCAGTATGAAAAAATATCTATTTTTATTTATAATTCCCGCGCTTGTTTTAGCAAGTGGCGAGCACGATGGGGTCAAAGACTACGACGTGCTGTGGCGAAGCATAAATTTCATTTTATTTTTCGGAATTTTGTTTTATCTGTTAAAAGGTCCTGCAAAAGCGGCATATCAAGGTAGGATCGACGGCATCGCATCTAGGCTTGAAGCTAATCAAAAAATTTTAAAAGAGTCCGCAGCTCGCAAAGAGCAAGCTAAAAAAGATCTGCAAGATGCCAAGGTTCAAGGCGCAGCTTTAATCGAAACCGCTAAAAAAGAGATCGTGTTCGCTGCCGAAAAGATAAAAAATGCGACCGAGCAAGAGATTGCGAATTTGCAAAAATCTTTCGACGAGCAGAAGAGCTTTGAGGCGCGTAAGATCAAAAAAGAGGTCGTAAGCGAGATACTGGATGATGTTTTTGCATCGGACGACATTAAATTCGGTCAAGACAAACTGGTTAAAATCGTAGAGAAAAAGGTCGGATGATGATAAATAACACCTCAAAAAGATATGTAAACGCCCTGATACTGAGCTATAAAAAAGATGAACTATGCTCTGTTTTGCAGACGCTCGAGAGCGTCGCGAGCGCGTTTAAAATTCCAAAATTCCAAGATATTGTAAAATCTCCGACGCTAAAAGAGGAATCCAAAGTGGAACTTATTGCGTCGTTTATAAAAAATCCAAGCGAAAAAATCGTAAATTTTATTAAACTTCTAGCTAAAAATAGGCGTATTGCGCTAATCCCGCAGATAGTTGAGGAACTGCGCAAGAATATTGCGGCGCTGGATAATAAATACTTAGGTAAAATTTATTCCGCTACCGAAATAGACGTCGCGAAAATAAAAGAGCTAGAGACTAAAATTTCAAAGAAATTTAATGCAGATATTACTCTGCAACCTGTTAAAAGCGAGCTTGAGGGTATTAAGATCGAAGTCGAGGATCTTGGATTTGAGATTAGTTTTTCAGTTGATAGATTGAAACAAAAAATGAGCGAATATATTTTAAAAGCAATTTAAAGGAGTAAAGCGTGGGTGCGAAAATTAAGGCAGACGAAATCAGTAGCATAATCAAAGAGCGAATCGAAAATTTCGATCTTAGCGTTGATATCGAAGAATCCGGCAAAGTCGTTTCGGTCGCAGACGGTGTTGCTAATGTTTACGGCTTAAAAAACGTAATGGCTAACGAGATGGTCGAATTCGAAAACGGAGCTCGTGGTATCGCGTTAAATTTAGAGGAGAGCAGTGTCGGCATCGTTATTTTAGGCGATACTAGCGGTATTAACGAAAGTAGTAGCGTTAAAAGACTGGGTAAGCTTTTGCGCGTTCCGGTAGGTGATGCCCTAATAGGTCGCGTGGTAAACGCTCTAGGCGAACCGATCGACGGCAAAGGCGCGATAGAGACCAGCGATACTAGATTTGTCGAAGAAAAGGCTAAAGGCATCATGGCTCGCAAATCCGTCCATGAGCCGCTTCAGACAGGGCTTAAAGCCATCGACGCCCTCGTGCCGATCGGCCGCGGACAGCGCGAGCTGATCATCGGCGACCGCGGCACGGGCAAGACGGCAATCGCCGTCGATACGATTCTGAACCAGAAGGGGCAGAACTGTATCTGCGTCTACGTCGCCATCGGTCAGAAGGCATCGACCGTCGCGCGCGTCGTCAAGACGCTCGAGGACGGCGGCGCGATGGAGTACACGATCGTTGTCGCGGCAACGGCTGCGGACAGCGCACCGCTGCAGTACCTTGCACCGTATGCGGGCGTTGCGATGGCGGAGTACTTCATGTACAAGGGCGGTCATGCGCTCTGCGTCTATGACGACCTCTCCAAGCACGCGGCTGCGTACCGCGCAATGTCGCTGCTGCTGCGCCGTCCACCCGGACGCGAGGCATACCCGGGCGACGTGTTCTACTTACACTCCCGCCTCCTCGAGCGCGCGGCGAAGCTCTCCGACGCACTCGGTGCAGGCTCCATCACGGCACTGCCGATCATCGAGACGCTCGCGGGCGATCTCTCGGCGTACATTCCGACAAACGTCATCTCGATCACCGACGGTCAGATCATGCTGGACACCGACTCGTTCTACTCGGGCATCCGCCCGGCGATCAGCGTCGGTCTCTCGGTCTCCCGTGTCGGCGGCTCCGCACAGATCAAGGCGATGAAGCAGGTCGCGGGCACGATGCGTCTGGATCTGGCGCAGTACCGCGAGCTGGCGGCATTTGCCCAGTTCGGCTCCGACCTCGACAAGGCGACGAAGGCGCAGCTCGACCGCGGCGCACGCATGGTCGAGACGCTGAAGCAGGCGCAGTACAGCCCGCTCTCCGTTGCCGAGCAGGTGCTTGTCATCTTCACGGCGGTGCGCGGACACCTCACGGACATCCCCGTGAACAAGGTCGTCACGTTCCACACGGACTTCCTCAAGTTCATGCGTTCCTCGCATCCCGAGATCGCGTCGGCGATCACGTCGCAGCAGAAGCTCGACGATGCGCTTGAGGCGGACATCACGAAGGCGATTGCGGAGTTCAAGGACACCATCTCCTACAAAGAAGCGTAAGGGGAGAGGTGACTGTATATGGCAAATTTACAGGACATCCGTCGCCGCATCCGCAGCGTCAAGAGCATCCAGCAGATCACAAACGCCATGGACATGGTCGCGACCTCGCGTCTGCGCCGTGCCAAGGAAGCCGCGAACAACAACCGTCCCTACGCCGAAAAGACCGCTGCGGTCATTCGGAGCGTGGCGGCGGCGGCAAGCGGTGTCTCGCATCCGCTGCTTGAGCAGCACAGTGAGGGCAAACGCCTCATCCTTGTGATGGCGGCGGACAAAGGTCTCGCGGGTGCCTACTCGAGCAACGCGCTCAAGACGGCGATGACGCTCGTCGAGGACAAGGCGAATACGCAGATCGTCGCGGTCGGGCGCAAGTCGCGTGATTTCTTCAAGAATCGCGGCTTTGACATCGTGCACCAGCGCGTCGGCATCAGTGAGCGTCCGAAGGCACGCCACGCACAGAAGCTCGCAGCGCAGGTCATCGCTGCGTTCGAGGCGGGCGGCGTGCAGGAAGTCTACATGGTCTACACGCGCTTTGTCTCGGCGATCACCTGCGTCCCCGAGATCGTAAAGCTCCTGCCCTTTGCGGCGGAGAGCGAAAACGCGGCGCACGCGCAGGCACAGTACATCTATGAACCGAATGCCGAGGAGGTGCTCGGGGCACTGCTGCCGCAGTACCTGTTCACCACCATCTATGCGGCGCTCCTCCAGTCGGCGGCGAGCGAGCTGAGCTCACGCATGAACGCAATGAGCAATGCGACCGACAACGCCGGGGAACTCATCGGAAAGCTCGACCTCTACTACAACAAGGTTCGTCAGGCGGGCATTACGAACGAGATCAACGAGATCGTCGGCGGCGCCGAGGCACTCAAGTGACATCCGTGTGCGCAGTGCGCATGGAGGTAAGGAGGTTTTCCATTGGCAAAAGGTAAAGTCGTACAGGTCATCGGACCTGTCGTAGATATTGAGTTTCCGGCGGGGGAACTGCCGGAGATCCTAAACGCCATCAAGATCACGGGCAAGGCCGCCGACCGCGAGGTAAATCTCACGGTCGAGGTCATGCAGCATCTCGGCGACAGCATCACGCGATGCATCGCCATGAGCTCCACCGACGGTCTGATGCGCGGCATGGAGGCGGACGATACGGGCGCCCCGATCATGGTTCCCGTCGGCGAGGCGACCCTCGGACGCGTCTTCAACGTCCTCGGCGAGCCGGTTGACCACAACCCCGCCCCGGTCGGCAACAAGGAGAGCTGGCCGATCCACCGTCCCGCGCCGAAGTTCGACAACCAGGAGACATCGACGCAGATTCTCGAGACGGGCATCAAGGTCGTTGACCTGATCGCACCGTACTCCCGCGGCGGAAAGATCGGTCTCTTCGGCGGCGCGGGCGTCGGCAAGACGGTTCTGATCATGGAGCTCATCCACAACATTGCGACCGAGCACGGCGGCTACTCCGTCTTTGCCGGCGTCGGCGAGCGTACCCGCGAGGGCAACGACCTCTGGTCCGAGATGACCGAGTCGGGCGTTATCGACAAGACGGCGCTTGTCTACGGGCAGATGAACGAGCCGCCGGGCGCGCGTATGCGCGTCGGTCTCACGGGCCTCACGATGGCGGAGTATTTCCGCGACGTGCAGGGCCAGGACGTGCTGCTCTTCATCGACAACATCTTCCGTTTCATCCAGGCGGGCTCCGAGGTTTCGGCTCTGCTCGGACGCATGCCGTCCGCCGTCGGCTACCAGCCGACGCTGACGACGGACGTCGGCGCGCTCCAGGAGCGCATCACGTCCACGAAAAAGGGATCGATCACGTCCGTGCAGGCGGTCTACGTCCCGGCGGACGACCTCACCGACCCTGCGCCGGCGGCAACATTTACCCATCTCGACGCGACGACGGTTCTTTCCCGTCAGATCGCCGAGCTCGGCATCTATCCTGCCGTCGATCCGCTCGACTCCACCTCGCGTATCCTCGACCCGCTCGTCATCGGGCAGGAGCACTACGAGGTCGCGCGCGGCGTGCAGGCGGTGCTCCAG
>NZ_CALIST010000056.1 GCF_938041645.1 uncultured Campylobacter sp.
TGTTTGCGTTCTTATTATATTTTTGCATTTGTGGTGATTCAAAAAGGTTTGCCATCTGTGAAGCCTCAGTAAGGACTGAAGTTGGTGGAGATAGACCATTTTCCTGAATTGCCATAGCAGTAATTCCACGTAGTTGACCATCAGTAAAATTATATTTAGTAAACGATCCAGAACAGCCAGAATTTAGAATAGAACTAATAATGCCAACAAGCTGTTTTGCACCAGAATCTGAGAGTTGATTATTTAATACTAAAGTTTGATCTGAGGATATTTTTGAGGCAAAATCAATAATTTTAAAGTTTTGATAAGTTTTTGCTACTTCTTCAATATTTTTATTTGATTCATCAAAGGAGCCATCGGCTTTATAGTTGTTTAAAAATAAAATTGTTTTTGAAGAGCCTACAGCAAGTATAATTTTGTTAATTTGTTCTTTGACCTATCATTTTAGCAGTGAGTATAAATTTAGGTTTTATATGAAAATATTGCTAGGTTATGGCATTGCCTTTTTCTTTATATACGCGGCAAACTTTATAAATAGCAAAAAAACGATAACCTTTATGAAGGACAAAATAGAATTTAAAAATAAAACAAAATGCGAAAAAGAGATAGCTCTAAACAACATCTCCGTTTACAGATATGCTTATATGATTCCCAATTTTGCGCCCTTTGATGTGAAAATTAAATTTTGTGTTTTAGTTTTATTTATAATGATCGTCGTGGCATTATACAACTTTAAATTTTATATGTTTATTTTTATCATTATGGGCTTATTGCTGATGCCCATTATTAAATTTATCTACTATATTCTATTTGAGAAAACCGTTAGGTTCTTGCTTTGTGATAAATTACTGATATGCAATGATCGCGATTCTGAAGTATTTACGATCAATAATAAAAATGAGCTTGGCGAGCTGCAAAAATATTTCTTGGATACGCTAAATATAGATATTACAGAGGGATATTTATTTTGGAAACCGCCTTATGATATCGCAAAAATAATAGTGAATAAAATGAATAAATTTATGAAATTCTAAAAACAAAGATAAGGTTTAAAAAATATATAACGGAACATAATTAGCGTACCGCGGGATAAGTAATTTAATCCGTAGAATATCGATCTTTAATGAAAGATATAATTTAGAAAATTTAAATTTTAACGCTCCGCTTGAAATTTTGCCTTTAAATTTATATGCTAGTCCTCGTTTCTTTCATATACGCCGAGCTCTACGAGATTGCCGTCAGGATCGCGCAGATAGATACTTTGCATAGCGCCGCGCGCGCCCATTCGAGACACGACGCCAAGCTCTATTTGCGCTCCTTTGCTTTCCAGCTCCGTTTTGAGCTGCTGTGCGCTTTGATCTTCGCAGATGAGGCAAAAATCCGCCGAGCCTACGCTAGGACGCGCTGCAAACGGCGCAAACTCGCCCGCGCGAGTGTGGATATTGATCTTTGAGGAGCCGAAACGCAGGCTGTGTTTGCCGCCCTCGCAAACATGCTCTAAGCCCAAAATTCCTTCGTAAAATTCCACGCATTTTTGCAGATCGTCCGTAACTAGGACGAAGTGATCGATCTTCGTGATTTTCATTTCATCTCCTTGCGCGCTCGCGAGTCGCAAAATTTTTACGTCTCGCGGTGCAATCTTGGAATTCTGCCGTGAAATTTTGCGATAAAATTCCAAATACTCGTAGCGCAAAAGCAAAATTCCGCGACGTAAATTTTAAAATTATAAAATTTAGCCTAAGTAAAATGGGGAGCGAGCAAAATCTGACTTTAGTAAAATTTGACCTGACGAAATTCCGTCTAGCTAGCGCAGCAAATTCTAATCTCGCGATTTCAAAACTAGCGATTTTAAAATTCTCTTGCCTACCTCGACGCCCGGCTGATCGTAAGTGCTGACGCCCAGTATCGCTCCAGTAGCGCTGGTTAGCAGCTCGAAGTAGTAAAATAGCTCGCCCACGCTCTGTTCGCAAAGCTGCGGAACCTCGATAAGATCGACGCTGATACCCTCGTTTAGCACGGCTTGCAGCGTAGCATCGCACTGAAGATTTAGCACCTCATCCAGTCGCATGCCGTTTACGAAGTCACAGCCCTCAAGACCTTGCAGACTGATACCGGGCACCGCATCCGCAGTGCCGTTGTCCGTGAGCTTTAAGAAAGTCACGGTCTTATCCTTTACGCCGTCCATTATGAGCTGAAGGAAGCTGTGCTGATCGCGTGAGCCTACAAGCCCCACAGGAGTAAGCCCTTCGCGGCTAAAACCGATCTTTTTACCTAGGCTTTCCGCCCAGAGCTGCACATACCACTCACCCAATGCGTGCAGCGCGTCGCCATAGCTAAAAAGGACATTGATTTTCGCACTTTTGTGCGTGGCGTAGTGATGGGCTTTTCGTAGAATTTTATTCTCCGCGATTTTAGCGGGATCGCATGCTAAAATTTCATCCAGATACCGCTCTTTTGCGACGGCAGCCCCGCGCAACATCGCGCTTGCATCAAGACCTAACCCAACTGCAGGCACTAGCCCTACCGCACTTAACACGCTAAAACGGCCGCCTACGTTAGCGGGCATATTTATCACGCAGGCGCTGTGCTCGCGCGCGAAGACATCCAGCGGCGAGCCTGCATCGGTGATGAAGATGAAATTTTTCGCTAGCGCTTTTAAATTTGAAATTCCAAAACGCTGCAAAACCACTTTAAAAAGCGAGATTGTCTCGATTGTGCCGCCCGATTTAGAGGATACTATGAAAATCGTGCGAGCGAAATTTAACTCTTCAAGCGCGCGACGCACACTAAGCGCGTCTAAATTATCCAAAATTTCAAAGCGCAAATTATTTCTTACGCGCGGACGCAGCATCTCATAAAGCGCCCGCACGCCTACGCTGGAGCCACCGATGCCTATAAGCACGACCCCATCGTAGCTTCGTGCGCTAAAAAATTCCTTCGCCCGCGTTATTACGCCCGCGCCTTGCTGCGGCAGGCGGTAGTAGCCTACCTCGCCGCTTTCGTATTCGGCGCGGATCTTTGCCGCTACCTCCTCTAGCGCGCCCTCTTTTGCCGGCGGGAAAAACAGCTCATTTTTTACCATCGCCGAATTCTCGCTCGTAGAAATATTTGATCGCTTCCACGTAGCCTTTTACCGAGCCGCAGTCGAAGCGAGTGCCTTTAAATTTATACGCGATCACTACGCCGTTTTGAGCCTGCTTCAAAAGCGCGTCGGTGATCTGCACCTCGCCGTTTTTACCAGGCGCCGTCTGCTCGATGAGATCGAAAATATTAGGCGTTAGGATGTAGCGCCCGATGATGGCTAGGCTCGACGGAGCCTCGCTAGCCTCGGGCTTTTCTATCATATCCGAGACCATTATCAGATCGTCGCTGATGCTCTTTCCTGCGATGATGCCGTATTTGTTTACGTCCTGAGGCGGCACTTCCATCACCGCAACGACGCTGCAGCGGTATTTTTCGTAAATTTTAACCATCTGCGCAAGCACGCCTTCGCCGTTTTCGTTTACGCACAGATCGTCTGCAAGCACCACGCCGAAAGGCTCGTCGCGGATTAAAATTTTACCCGTATAAATTGCGTTGCCGAGTCCCTTCATCTGCTCTTGGCGCGTAAAAGAGAAGGTGCAGCGCTTCATAAGCGCTCTGATCTCGTCGAGCAGATACTCCTTACTGCTGCCTGAAATTTGATCCTCCAGCTCGTAGCTGCGGTCGAAATAATCCTCCAGCGCGCGTTTACCGCGACCCGTGACGAAAGCCATATTGTCCATGCCCGCTTCCAGCGCCTCGTCCACGCCGTAGTGAATGAGTGGCTTGGTAAGGATCGGAAGCATCTCTTTAGGTAGCGATTTGGTCGCGGGCAAAAAGCGCGTGCCGTAGCCCGCCGCGGGAAATAAACAAGTCTGGATCATGAAGCTCCTTTGATCTTTTTTTGAACTTTTATTATAATGCAAAAAAGATAAAATTCCGCAAAGGAAAGCCTTGAAAACGATTGAAAAAGAGATCAGCGCCGCGCAGGAGATTAAAAAATCAAGCTTCATCGCCTATCTTGTGCCGCTAGCGAGCTTTGAGACGCTGCGTGTGCGGCTGCGGCAGCAACATCCCAAGGCGCGGCATATCGTCTGGGCATATCGCGCGCTGAATGAGCCCGGGCAGATCGTAGAAAACTCAAGCGACGATGGCGAGCCCAAATCAACTGCGGGCGCGCCGTGTCTAAACGCGCTTCGCGGCGCCGAGCTAATTAACGCCGCAGTGCTCGTGGTGCGCTACTTCGGCGGCATCAAGCTAGGCACCGGTGGGCTCGTGCGCGCATACGCCAGTAGCGCAAATGCCGCGATAGACGCCGCTGCGGACGCCGCAGAGCTAGTGGAATTCGTGCTGCGTAAGAAGTGCATATTTTTCGTGCCGTTTGCGGCGGTGGCTAAATTTGAACATTTTTTAAAAAAATCGGGTTTCGTTTATGAAGCGAGCTTCGGTGCTTCTGGAGCGGAGTTTAGCATGGAGCTTAGCGCGGAGGAATTTGAAAAATTTAAAGGCTTTGCAGATGCTCTCGCGCCGGCTCTTAAAATGCTGCGCGAGCCGGAATTTTAAAATTTCAAAATTCTATAAAATTTAAAAGCTCGTCTCGGCTAGATTTGAAAGCATAAGCAGATTTTGCATTTTATCGTAGCGGAATTTTAAAGCTAAAGTGAAATTCCATCGTGCGAAACATAAAATCCGATAAATTTTAAAATTTTAAGAATTTCAAAATTTCGTCGTAATTTAGCTTGCAAAATTTCGCAAAAATTCCGTCCGTAAATTTCAAAATCCCATAAAATTTTTAAAATTTCACGTGCCTCATCTTAGCTTCACGCACAGGCAGGCTTAGTAGAGCCGCAATAGCCGCTAGCGTCATATCCAAATACCACATATAATCATACGCGCCGTATGCTCGCACTGCAAGACCTCCGATATATGCGCCAAAAAATCCGCCGATTTGATGCGAAAGCATCGTAAATCCAAATAGGCTTGCTAAATATCGCGTCCCTAATAGCTTACCGACGGCAGCCGCAGTAGGCGGCACGGTCGCTAGCCAGGTAAATCCTAATCCCACGCTGAAGATATAAAACGTAAGGCTATCTTTGGGCGAGAGCACATAAGCACCAATAAGAGCGATACGCAGGGCATATATGCAAAATAAAATGACTTTACAGCGCACTTTGGAAACACACCAACCTACGAATAAGCTGCCTACGATGTTTGCGATGCCAATCAGTGCGAGCGAAAAGGACGCTACCTGTGCGCCATGCCCGCTTAGCGCTACTTCACTAGGCAGATGCGTCACTAAAAACGCTACGTGAAAACCACACGTAGCAAAGCTTAAATTTATCAAAATATAGCTTTTATCGCGCAGCGCCAAACGCAGCACTTCGCCTAAGCTGCGCTTATCTTCTTCATGTAGGCTGGTTTGCTCGCCAAGTAGAATTTTACCGCCTGCTAAAAGTCTCGCAAGCGGCAGAATTAGCAAGCTAAGCCCTGCGAGCGTAAAAAATGCGCCACCGTATCCCAAAGCAGGCGTTGCGATACAAAACCCTATCATCGGTGCAAATAAAAACTGCCCGAACGAGCCGCCTGCATTTAACACTCCGCTAGCAACCGAGCGGATAGAAAATGGCAGGCGCTTTGCCATTAGGCTCATTAGAATCGGAAAACTACCCGCGCCAAGCCCCAGTGCAAGCCCAAAACCCATCGTTAATACAAGCGCGCTTTCACTACTAAATAACGGCACAAGAGTGCAACTAATCGCCAAAAGCACGCTGCCCCAAAACAGCACGACGTAGGCACCGAGCTTGTCTGCAAGTATCCCGCTAAGCGGTTGCGAAAAACCCCATACCAGCTGCGTAGTTGCCATCGCAAAGCTTACTTGCGCGATGGATAGGGAATTTGCTTGCGTTATAGGTTGCACAAAAAGACCTAATGACATACGAATGCCCATCGTAATCATCAAAATCGCTGCGGCGCATAGGATCATTACCCAAACTGATTTCATATATATTCCTTTTAAAAGGCAGAATTATAACATAAAAATTACGAATATATCGAGATTTTATAGATATATTTAATTAATGTATTTTAGTATATTATTTATGTAAGAGGAATTTACCGAGCTTTAATGGGCTTTGCATTAAAATTCCATTTTCAAGGAGAAGCGATGATTTACGAAGACGAGATGATTTACGTGGAGCGCGAGGAGCACGAAGTGCCGTGGGTGAAGGTCTTTACGAAGGCGAAATTTAAAGAGCTTAGCGACTGCGACGAAGCGACGCTGGCGCATCTGTGGCGCACCGTGCTTCAGTGCGAAAAGAGCCTGCGGGAGTTTTACGCACCCGATAAGATCAACATCGCAAGCTTTGCCAACTACGTGCCGCGCGTGCATTTTCACGTCCAGGCGCGCTTCAAAAACGACAGCTTTTTCCCGGAGTCCGTCTGGGGCAAAAAGATGCGAAACGGCAAGCTAAATCTGCCAGAATTTAGCGAATTTGCAGAAGTTTTAGCGGCAAATTTAAAGATGGAATTCAGATGATAGGCGCGCGCTCAAAAAAATACCTAAGCCTTTTCGCGCTTGCTTGCTGCGTCGCCACCTTTGCGTTTTACCTGCGCTTTAAAAGCGAGGAAAACGAGATAAAAATCAAGCAGCAGTTCGATTTTAGCGCGAGCTTGTTTGAAAAGATCGTGGACGAAGAGAAGCTAAACGCCTTTGCGATCTCGCTGATTTTGTCGCAAAACAGCGACGTGGTGCGCTGTTTTGAGAGCGGTAAACACGGCGAGTGCATGGATGTGACGAAAAAATACAAAGATATCTTAAGCGCGGTGCCCTTTTATACGGGCGTGAAGATACATTTTCACACGCAAAACATCAGAAGTCTGGCCAGAAGCTGGAGCGACGAATTTTACAACGACGATCTGAGCTCCTTTCGCCATTCGCTTTTGCAGATCCGCCAGAGCCTGCTTCCAAAGGCGCTTGTGGAGATGGGGCGATGCGGGGTTTTCATGCGCGGAATTTCGCCTGTTTTTAGCGACGGTAAATTTATAGGAAGCGCCGAGATAATGCTAGATTTCGAGCACGTCATCGCGCAGATCAACCGCATGGGAAACGATATTTTTATCCTCGTAGATAAGAGGTTTGAGACCGACTGCTTCTACGATAAAATAGGCGTTATCAAGGACTTTATCGTCGTAAACAGCGCGCCGGATTACGACGTTTTGTCGATCTTGGCGACGCTTGATTTTACTACGCAGAGTTTTATCAAAAAGGACGGGCATTATTTTTACGTGCGGGCGTTTTCGGACGAAAACGGCACGAAGCTGGGCTATATAATTTTACACCGCGAAGGCTAGCGGCGGGATTTAAATTTAGGCGCCTATCGCTTGTTTGTTTCGTAGCGGCGGCGGCAGCGCGGCGAGCGCTTTAAATTTAATCGCAAGATCGCGGAAATTTACGCTGAAATTTTAAATTTTAAAAGGAGCGTCGGTATGAAATTTTATAAATCCGTTAAATTTAAAGCGCTAGCTGGAGTGCTGCTTCTGGCGACGATACTCTGCGCCGCATTTATCCGCATCGTGCCAGACTATTCCACCTCGCGAGGCTTCGCCGTAGTTTCCCTCCCCGATTACAACAAATACAAGCAAGGATATTGCCTAAAAGAGGATAGGATTTTACCCAAAGAGGAGCTGTATAAAAGAGCAATAGGGCAGTATTTGGATTATGATCTAAAACTAGAGCAAATGATCAATGATTACAGGGCTTATACTTATGGTAGCCCTTGGCGTAGCTCATATGAAATCGCATATTATGAATTAGAAAATATAAATTTATCTAATTGGTTTGAAGTATTACAAAAGTATTATAAAGAGGGGAAAACGACCGAGGAGATACTCATAAAAGAGCTAAAAGCCAAAAAAACCGATCCTAAAAAATATCTAAAAATATCTTCAGATGGCGCAGGTTTCGGATTTGATAGGCCGATAGTGCTTATTTATGGTGATGATAAAACAGTTATAGCCGATTTATTATTAGATAAATTTGTTCTAATTAATAAAAATTACTTGCGTTATAATCACAGTGAATACTTACATGATAGAGCAGAAATCGATGTTATTACTAAAAAACATTATGAAGATAGGAGTAAAGTAATATTATTTGATACAAAAAAAGAGGGTACGGAATTTGACAACTGCGGAAATCTAAATTATCCATTGGAAGAATATTATTTAGGTAGTAGAGAGGCAAAAGGCGGTTAAAAAGCCACGCTAAAACAAAATTTTAAAAAGCCCTAGCCGCACGAATTTTACTTTTAAAATTTGCGCCCAAATTTAACGCGCCGTTTTAGTCTAAAAGCTTCTGCTTAAACAGCGGGATTTTGTAGCAAAAAGTGCTGCCCTCGCCGAGCTTCGAACTGACGCTTTTTGCGATGCCGTAGCGCTTACAAATTTTCTCGATTATGTTTAGCCCGAGGCCGAATCCACCAAGAGCCGCGTTTTCGCGCGAGTATCTATCCCAGATCGCGCTCGTATCCTTTATGCCGATGCCGAAGTCCTGCACGCTAAAGACCGCTATGCTCACCCCTTTTTCCAGCCCGATGATGATCTTGCCGCCGGGGCGCGAGTATTTTATGGCGTTACTTAGGGTGTTGTCGATGAGGCGCATTAGCGAGGTTTCGTCCATAAAAACGCTCACATCTGGCGCTATTCGCGATTGCAGGCTTATATTTTTGCTTTTTGCGACCAGATAGATGAAATTTATCCTAGCGCCCAAAAACTCGCTCATATTGATGCGGCGGCTTTTTAAGCTCATCTTGCCGCTTTTGATGAAGTATTCTACGTCCTCGTAAGTAATGATCATCTGCTTAAGCGCGGATTTTATTCGCGCCGTGTGCTTGTCGCGTAGGCCTAGCATCTCGGTGTTGATGAGCGCGACGCCCAGAGGGGTCTTTAGCTCGTGCATCGCGTCGTTGAAAAACGCCTTGATGAGGTTGCTTTGCTGCGCGTAGAAATTTTTTATGATTTTGTAGTTAAACAGCGCGATGATGAGCGCTACGAAAATCGTGATGAAGATCGTAGAGATCGCGATAAATTCTATCTTGGCATAGCTTATCTTTTTTGAGATGACGAAAAAATGCAGCTTGCCCTCGTATAGAAAGTGGCGCTTAAAAAACACCCGCCCGCCGAATTTCAGCGTGATAAATGCAAAATCTGGCGGCTGCACGCTTAGGTTTGATCTTAAAATTTCGCCGTTTGCATTTAGGATCGCGTAGTCGTAGATGAGCTCGTCTTTTAGATCGGGATACGCTCCGCTTAGGGCTTCGCCACTTTTTTGTATCAGCTCGGCGACGTCGGCGCTCTCCTCGATTTTGGAATTTAAATAGATGATATAAAGGCTCTCGCTTATAAAGGCGCCGATGATGAAAATCGCGCTAAAAAGCGTAAATTTAAACCCTTTAAGCATTGATCTTATATCCGAGTCCGCGGCTGGAGAGGATGAAATCGTTGCTCGTTTTGGCGCGGAGGTTGCTGATATGCACGCGCACATCGACGCTGCCCGCCTCGCCGTCCCACACGTCGGCGATGAGTTCATCGACGCTTACGAATCTTTTGATATTGGCGAGCAGAAATTCTATAATCTTGATCTCTTTGGCGCTTAGCGATATCTCTTCGTCCGCGCGTTTTAAAATTTTTAAATTTGCGAAGTAGTGAAATTTATCCGCGATCTTGACGGCGCCCTTTTCGTCGCCGAAATACTTTCGCATCAGCTCGCTTACTCTAAATTTAAGCTCGGCTAGGTGGAAAGGCTTTTTTAGATATTCGTTGCAACCAAGCTCATAGCACTGGCTCAAATCGTCGATGTCGCCGAGCGAGGTCATCATCATCACGGGAGTGTTGAGGCCGAGGCTTCGCGCATATCTCAGCACCTCTTCGCCCGAAACCTCCGGCACTTTGATGTCTAAGATCAGCAAGTGGTAGGCATTCGCGGCAATCTTATCACAGGCTGCGTCGCCGCTTTCACATTCGTCCACCTCGTAGCCGAGCTCCTGCAGATACTCACTTACGCTGCTTCTGTATTCAAAATCGTCTTCTAAAAGTAAAATTTTCAAACCCGTTCCCTAAATCGGGAGCGAGACTACGCTCCCGTGCAAATTTGCCCCGCATATACGATATAGTAGCGAAGCAGAATGACGCCGCAAAGCACGACGAAAGAATTTAAAACTATAAACGCAGGCTTGTAGGCGTGGTTTTTCAGCGCCGTAAAGGCGATGATGATCGGAGCGATGAGCCCCGTGCCTAAAACGCCGATCCAGAAAATTTTACCGTAAACCTCGTGCGTCAAAGCCTGCTGTGCCGCAAGCGCGCTAGTGCCGCCCTCAAAATACATCCCGACAAACAGAATGAATAAAAGCGGAATCTCAAAGAGTATCGCGCGCAGATCAAGCACCAAAAGGTATTTTATGCTATCTTTGTTTAACGAGCCTTTAAAAAACAGAAGTCCAACTAAAATGCTCGCCGCGATGCCGCTGGAAAAGCCCGATAGCAAAAATAAAATCGGTAGCACCGGAGTATTCCAAAGCGGAATTTTCATTACCGCGCTTAGCAAAAAGCCCGTATATGCGCCCACGCAAAGAGCAAGGATAAATAAAACTCGCTCGAAGAGTTTGGAAGCTTTGGCAAACGAGCTTAGCAAATTTACGATAGGTCGCAGAAACGCAAGTAGTTTAAATTTACAAATTTCCTCGCCGAAGACACATAGCGCAAATACAAAGCTAAACGGCACGTAGATCAAAAGCGCCAAAACGCCGAGGCTCATTACGGAGCCGAAGTTAAATTTGATCAGCAAAAGATAAAAGCTAAATGGCTTGCCCAGATCAAAGATCAAAAGCAAAAGCCCCGCGCAGATCGTAAGCGGCGCCGTGATCGCACCTGCTCTTATCATCGCGTCCCAGATAGAATTTTGCTCGCTTTCGTGGCGATTCCATTTAACTAAAAGCGCCACCATCGTTGCTCCCGCGCTAAGACCCGCCAAAAATAGATAAATCGCAATCGGCCAAGGCCAGTAAATTTCAGAGTATTGGCTCATATCGCCCCACATATTATTCATAGCGTCCTCCTTTTTTGTTTTTGATATTCGCTAGGCGCGGCTTGGTGTTTAGATACGCTTTTGGATATTCTACGCTCGTTTTGGCTAGCAGCTTGCTTACCTCGGAATTTACGTCATTTACGTCGCCGAAAGTTAAAGCATCCGTTGGGCACACGCTTACGCATGCGGGCTGCAAGCCTTTGATAGTGCGGTTCGTGTAGCAAAAGGTGCATTTGCCGATAGCGTGCGTGATAGGATCGACAAATCTGGCGTCATAAGGACAGGCCAGGATGCAGTATTTGCAGCTGACGCAAAGCCTCTCGTCTATGAGCGTTACGCCGTCTTTGGTTTTAAAGCTAGCGCCCGTAGGGCAGACGTCCACGCAGGGGCTGTCCTCGCACATAACGCAGCTGGCGCGCGAGTAATCGAGCTTTAAGCTTGGAAAAACGCCGCTTGTTTTGCCGTGCACCTGCAGCCTATAAACGCCGCTCGGTACGCCGTTTTCGTTCCTGCACGCAACCGAACAGGCTTGGCAACCTATACATAAATTTTCGTCGTGAATCATTATGAGTTTTTTCATAATCGCTCCCTTAAATTTTAACTATATCGACGCCGACGTTGGTTACCATCGTGCTTACCACAGGACCCGCAGCGGGATCGAGAAGGACGCTTTGGTTCGTGCCTATGCCGTTCGTGCGCTTTAGCCCGGGGCTTACGTGCCCAAAGCCGTGGTATAAAAATAGGCAATCGTCTCTGATGCCTTGCGTGACGAAAATTTTAGCCTTTTGCTCGCCGAATTTGTTTTTGAGCTTCACGACATCGCCCGTCTTTAGCCCCTCCGCTTTTGCAGAAGCTGGGCTGATCCAAACCGGCGATTCGCTCATCATATCGTTTAAAATTTTGACATTTTGAGTGTGGCCGTTGGTGTGAAGCGCGGTCTTGCCGGTCATCAAGCAGTATTTGTGTCCGCCAAATACGTTCATACCCTCGGTGTTTAAGCAGCCGTATCCCGCGAAAAGCTCCTCCACTTTCGGTGCAAAAAGCTCGATCTTGCCGCTCGGGGTTTTAAATTTCATCTGCGAGCTCATCTCGCCGTTTTCGTCCACGAACTCCGCCGCGGCAGGATATTTATCGATAAATTTAGCCACGAGCTTCGGCTCTCGGTAGTATAGCTTCGGCACCTTGTAGCTTACGTAGCCGTTTTTGATTAAATTTGCGATTAGCTCTGCGTTGCCTTTGGCTTGCTGCATGCGGTATTCGTCGATGTTGTTCCAGGTGTAGTCTTTATCGATCTTCATCACCCTCGCAAGCTCTCTAAAAATTTCATAGCCGCACTTCGTATCGCCCACCGGCTCGACGGCCTTGTTTCGCATCACAAATCCAGGCGCGGTGCCACCTTTGTTTTGAATCGACTCGTCGCGCTCCAAATACGTGGATTCGGGCAAGATCACGTCGGCTAAGCACGCGAAGTCGCTCATATATACGTCGATTGCGAGCACGAAGTCTAGCTTTTTGATCGCCTCTACGCTCTTATCCACGCCCGCAACGTTGATGAGGTGGTTAAAGCGCGTGCTGACCCAGCCTTTTACGGGGTAAGGCTTTTCGCTTAAAATCGTAGGCGCGATCTGCATCAAAACGCCGTGTTTGCGTGGCACGAAGAAATTTTCGCTACCTTCTTCGCCGCAGCCGTCGATGCGCGCGGTCTTTGGAATTTTAAAATTTTTATCCGGGTTTGAGATGGTAGGGAATAGATCCTCTTTGCAAAGCGCGTTGAAGGTTTTGGAATCTTTAGAGAAGTAAATTCCGCCCTTTTTCTCGACGTTTCCCATCAGCGCGTTTGCGATCGCGATGGCGCGCGTGCGGACGTATTCGGCCTTAGCGGTCGTGGTTTTGTGCCCCCAGTCGATTACGACTGCGGGAGCCGCGGCGTAAATTTCATTTGCGATGCGCTCTACCTTGTCCGCTTTGATCCCAGTAATGGCCTCTTGCCAAAGCGGCGTCGTATCCTTCACGGACTCCCTTAGCTCCTCTAGCCCCACGGCGTATTGTTCGATAAATTTTTTGTCGTATTTGTTATCGCGCAGCCAGACGTGGATTAGCGCCATCAAAAACGCCGCGTCGGTTCCCGGTTTTATCGGCAGCCACTCGTCAGCTTTGGAAGCTACGACGCTAAAGCGCGGATCGAGAACCAAAAGCTTTACGTCCTCTCTGCTTGCGGCTTTTGCGAGCTTTTTAGTTTTTGAGATGTCGATGCCTTCAAAAAGATTATGGCCGAAATTTACGATATATTTTGCATCGCCGTAGTCTCTTTGCATGTTGGTGCCGAAGGTGTGCGGTACGGCGATATTGTAGGTGATCGGACAACAGGACCAGTGCGAGTAGATGTTCGGGCTGCCGTAGGCACAGGCGAAATTCATCATCTGGGTGTGGTGTTCGCCCGTTTTGGATGTAAAAACTACGCTTTGCGGGCCGTATTTTTGCGAAATCTCCTCTAGTCTCTGCGCGCAAATTTTAAGCGCCTCATCCCAGCTTGCTTCTCTAAATTTGCCCTCGCCGCGCTCGCCTACGCGAATGAGCGGCTTAATGAGTCTTTGATCGTCGTAGAGCTGATTGATGCCCGCTCCGCCGCGAGCGCAGACGGAGGTTTTGTTTGCAAACCTGTGGTTGCCCTCGATGAGAGCGCCGCGACCGTCTTTGACGGTCACTTCGATAGGACAGCGCGAGGAGCACATCTCGCAGACGCTGGCGACTTTCTTTTCCGTCCCGCCAGTGACTGCGCTAGCGTTTAAATTTAGATTTAACGTCGCTAGCGTGCCGATCGCGGCGGTGCTTTTTAAGAAATTTCGTCTATTCATAAAAACTCCTTACCTTTAAATTTCGGTAGGAATTCTAAGGCTTCATTGTAAAAATAAGGTTAATTTTGATAATGCAGCTTTTGGCTTAGACTTTATCTCGAAAGATAAAATGCGTCCTACGCCGTATTTTAAAGCCGTAAAATAGCGCCAGTAGTAGCAAAATGCTAATTGCGCCGCAGATCGCAAGGGCTACGCGAGCGCCCAGTAGCTCTGTAAAAAAGCCCGATATGAGCGCTCCAAATGGCGTACTACCTATTAAAAATAGCGCGTATAAGCTAAGCACGCGTCCGCGAAATTCGTTGCTTACGTGCATTTGCACGATGGAGTTGATGCTTGAGTTTGTGATTACGAAAAGAAATCCAGTTACGGCAAGCCCTGCCGCAGCCCATGCGAAGGAATTCGCAGTCCCAGTAAGAGCTAAGCTCACCCCCATAGCGATCGCGCACGATCTGATTTTGCGGATGCCAAGTTTATCAAAAATTGCTACGAAAAGCGCGCCGCAAAAGGCTCCCACGCCTAGAGCCGACATCAAATATCCGAAGCTTCGCTCATCCGCGTCTAGGCTAAGCTTAACAAGTGCCGAGATCGTTACGTTGTAATTTGGCACCAGCGTCGCTACGATAAGCACTATTATCATTAGCTCGCTTAGAATTTTTTTGTGCGATACATACGAAATTCCAGCACCGATCGAGGCAAAAACGCCTCCGCTTCTGCTAGATAGCGTAGTAACGGATGGCGGAATTTTTATGAAAAACAGCGAAACGATGATACCTAAAAAGCTAAGCGCATTGAATAAAAAGCAAAAGCCCACGCCCCACAGCGCCATCACTATCCCTGCAAGTGCGGGCCCTGCGATACGAGCGACGTTGAAGGACATAGAATTTAACGCTATGGCGTTGGCTAGATCGCGGGGCGAGTCGATGAGGTCTTTTACCATCGACTGACGGCTCGGGGCGTCCATGCTGGTAAATATGCCGCTTGCAAAAGCGCAAAATAAAATTTTGCCGAAAGAATATAGCTCGCAAAAGCTCATAACTGCGAAAATTGAAGCAGTCACCGCCATGCCTATTTGAGCGAGCAGAAGGATCTTTTTGCGATTAAACTTATCGAGCAGTACACCGGAAAACGGCGTGAAAAGTAGCGCGGGCAAGAACCGCGCCGCGGCTACAAGGCTGACCTTAAAAGCGTCTGCGGTGATGCTTAGCACTAGCCACGGTAGCGCGACGCTTTGCATCCAAGAACCGATCAGCGAGAGATTCATCCCGATCCAATAAATTCTAAAATTTGAGTATTTAAGCGATAGGAAGGGATTTTTCAACGCGCTGCCTTTTGAAATTTTGATTTGAGATTATACATTAAATTTTAAAAATTCACTTAAAGATTTAACATTTATAAAAATTTAACGAAAATTTAATATTTCTGAAAAGAAAAATTTTATATACTCTGCAATAAATTTTTAAGCAAAGGATTAAAAATGCAAAGACCGACTCCGATTAATCAGGAAATTAAACTCGATGAGAAGCGCTATATCGTTTCCAAAACCGATCCAAAGGGCATTATCACGTTTGCAAATCCGTATTTTTGTATGATTTGCGGCTATAGTGAGCTTGAGCTTTTGGGGCAGCCGCATAACATCATACGACATCCGGACATGCCGCGCATAGCGTTTAAGCTCATGTGGGATACGATACAGCAGGGCAAGGATTTTACCGCCGTGGTTAAAAATTTAGCCAAAGACGGGCGCTTTTATTGGGTCATTACGGAATTTACTTCTAAAAAAGATCCCGTGACAGGGCAGATCACCGAATACACGGCATTTCGCAAGGCTCCACCAAGATCCGCGATCGAAACTATAGAGCCTATTTATAGGGCGCTACTGGATGCTGAAAAAAACGGCGGTATGCAGGCTAGCCAAAAGGCGCTCGTGGACTTTTTAAAAAGCAAAGGCGAGACCTATGAGAGCTGGATCGCAAAGGTCTCAGGCAAATCAAATCCGCTCACCGCAATGTTTTTCAAGGCGATGAAAAAGCTTTTTAGCTAGTCCAGTTAAAATTTAATGCAAAATCCCGCGCAATGCGATTGTTTGGCTTTGCGCGAGAAAAGGCAGATAAAGTACAAAACCGCCCGTTCATGAAATTTTGAAATTCTACGAAATTTTAAATTTAGCGCTTGAGTTTTGAAATTTCACGTCTTCATCAAACGCGCTACAGATCAAAGTCCCTCAAGCGTTATGTCGTAGAGCCTCTCTACCGTTTCGTCGTTTAAATTTAGCGTCTTTTTGCTTCGTAAAAATTCTAAAATTTCATCCTGCGCAAAGCCTACTCTTTGTGCGCAATGCTCGTGCGCAGGCAAAAAGCCGCGGCATAGCGCGATATTTTCTAAAATTTCCTCATCGCATAAAAAACAATATGGCTCGTCGTGCAATCGCCCCTCAAATTTTAAAATTTCGGCGTAGCTTTCTACGATTATGCGACGCGGATTTTGTTTGCCAAAGCGCATAGCAGCGTGGTTTAGCAGCTCGTAATAGAATTTATCCAGATGCTCGGCATCTTTTAGATGTGCGTGCAAAAGCCGCATAAATTGCTGCCAAAATAGCAGCTTCTCGCGGTTTCCGAGCCACGAGTATCCCAGATGCATTACTCCGCTAAGGCGCGGGAGGAAGTTTTGATTTTGCGAGAGCTCGAAGTCTATTTTATAGCCCTGGATGATGTTTGAATGGCGCGCGCCGTAGAAGCGGTACGCACGCACGAGCGCACTTTCGCTCAGCACATCCACGATGCAGTCCTCATCCCTAACCTTGGTCGTTTTTAATATAAATCCTTGCATTTTCCTATTTTAGCGAAATTCACATATAAAATTAAATAAAGAATTTTAGGTTATAATCAGAAGTTTCATTTCATAGAATTTAAAGGAAATCATATGAATTTTGGAGATCTATTTTCAAAGATACGTAGAACGCAGCCCGCACCGAGCGAAGCTCCTACGCACTGGATCAAGTGCCCAGGATGCGGCGCGCTGATGTATAGCAAAGAGGTCGAGCAAAATCATAGCGTTTGCCCCAAGTGTAACTATCACCTTCGTTTTGACGCGCAGGCTCGCATCGATCTGATCTGCGACGAGGGCTCTTTCGTGGAGTACGATCAAAATTTGCAGCCCGTAGATCCGCTAAAATTCGTCGATAAAAAATCCTACAAAAAGCGTATTGCCGAGAGCAAAGAAAAAACGGGCAGGCTAAGCGCGGTGATTGCGGGCGAGGGCGCTATAAGTCGCCAAAAAATTCAGCTCGTGGTGTTTGATTTTAACTTCATGGGCGGAAGCCTGGGCTCTGTGGAGGGCGAGAAGATCGTGCGCGCCGTAAAACGTAGTCTCGATAAAAACGAGCCGCTAATCATCGTAAGCGCAAGCGGTGGCGCAAGGATGCAAGAAAGCACCTTTTCGCTAATGCAGATGAGCAAAACCTCCGCCGCGCTTAAAATTTTATCCGAGCATAAAATTCCTTTCATCTCCGTTCTTACCGATCCTACGATGGGCGGCGTGAGCGCGTCATTTGCGTGGCTGGGAGATATTATCATCGCAGAGCCAGGCGCCCTTATCGGCTTTGCTGGGCAGCGCGTCATAAAGCAAACCATTGGAGCTGATCTGCCGGAGGGTTTTCAAAGATCGGAATTTTTGCTCGAGCATGGATTAATTGATGCGATCGTGCCTAGAGCTGAGATGAGGCAGTATTTAAGCGATATAATCAACGTGCTTAGCAAAAACGCCGTGCAGATTGACGATACGAGCGATAAGTCGCTGCACGAAGATGGAAGCGAAGAGTAGTGCGGATCACGGTAAATTCCATCCAAAAGGGCGCAGACGAGTTTGCTAGCGAGATAAGCGCCTATAAAAAAATGGCGGCTAAATTTGCGGCGGTGCGAGAGCAGACCTTTTTTAACGCTAGCATCGCTCGCGCTCAAGCAGCGTCTCGTGAACTCACTCTTAGGGCGTATGATGAAATTTATCTCCCGCGCCTTAGCGGCTACGTCGTGGCTCTGGATGAGCGCGGGCAGGAGCTAGATAGCGTGGAATTTGCTGAAATGCTAAAGGATAAAAGCGCCGTATCGTTTTTCATCGGTGGCGCTTATGGGCTTAGTGAAAATTTTAAGGCAAAAGCCGATAAAATAATCAGTCTTAGCAGGCTTACGTTAGCGCATAAAATCGCTAAACTTTTGCTCTTTGAGCAAATTTTTCGCGCATTGTGCATTAACGCAAACCATCCATATCACAAATAAAGGGAAGTAATGAAGAAAAACGAGTTGAAATTTTACAAGAAAATTTTAGAAGAAAAAAGAGAGCAACTCATCGCCAATATTAATAGCTCTGTAAATGAAATTTCGGAATTGCGCGAAAATAAAGCTGCGGATGATTTTGACGTAGCGAGCATGAATACGGATTTAAGCATCGAATACTCGCTCAATGTTAATCAACAAAAGGCGTTTTTAGAGATTGAAAGCGCGCTTAAACGTATCGAAAACGGCACTTATGGGCTTTGCGAGAGCTGCGGCGAGCAGATAAGCTTAGAGCGTCTTAAGGTGAATCCAGAGGCGAGATTGTGCATTTCGTGCAAGGAACAGGCGGAAAAGCAAAATAGGAGTTAGCTATGAAAACCAAGCAATTCTTTTTATATTCGATCGTTTATATCGCAATCGTCGCGATTTTGGTCTTTACGCAGCAAAGCAGTAGCTATACGCTGGGGCTTTTCGGTTTTACGCTTACGCTTCCTGTGGCGGTGTGGATCGTACTGCCGTTAATTTTATATATGATTTTGGCGATTTTTCATATCGTTTTTCATAGCTTTGCTTTTTACCGCACAAAAAGGGCGATCGCAAAGGATCTAAGCGCATACGATGCGATGAGTAAAGAGGTTTTGCTGGGTCTTGATACCAATAAAGACTTTAAAACCGAGTATTTTAAAGACCCGAGCGAGCTTACTAAAATTTTATCTCCGTGGTACGATAGCACCGGCATAGATGTCAAAAATGAGGATCTAAAAGAGGTCATAGGCGTTATCGAGAAGGTTAAAAACGGCGAAGTGGCGGATTTGCGAAAATATAAACTCCCTAAAGATAACGGACTATTTTTGCAAAACGAGCTCAATCGCCTCGACGCCGAGCCTGCGTATGCGTATGAAATTTTAAAAACCAAGGGCGTTTATAGTGAAAATATCACTAAAAAAGCCTATGCCGTAGCGATTGCCAAAGGAAGCTACGATAAGATCAAGGCCTATAAAATTCCTCAAGATATAGCCGAGGTAAATATTTTAGTGGATCGCGCGGTAAATGACGCGAGCTTTGAGATCAGCAGCGAGGAACTTTTTGATCTCGTAAATAATGAAAAATTTAACGAGCAGGATTTTATCGGCTTTGCCAAAAAGCTAAAAAATCATCTCGCTCCAGAGCAATACAAAGCCTTTTTCGAGCGGCTCAAAAACGAGAATCAAGAAGCGACCGAGGCATATCTGTACGCGCTATATGAGCTTGGCATGATCGACGAGTTTAGAGAGCAGCTAAGTCTTGCCGACGGCGACGAGTTTGAGAAGTTTAAAATTCTGCTATTTTTGCGCGACAACGGCAAAAACGTCCCTGCGTCGCTGTTATTTTAGCTCGGTAATTTTACGAGTTCGTTTTATGCGGGTAAGAGAGGCTGCTTTTAAGCTCTTTGCGTCTATTAAACACAGCCTGCGCGATAAATTTTAAAGTGCGGGTAAAATTCTAACTCGCGCAAATTTGAAATTTCAAAATTTATCGAAAGATCAATGCGCGCAAGCGGTAAAATTTAAAAGATTTGCTTGCGTAGTGTGCGCGTAAACGGATTTTGCATTTACGCGATGAAATTTAAAATTTAAACATAAAGCACAAGACTTGCTAGCTGAATAAAGTGCTGAAATTTTAAAATCCGCGCGGCGTTTTGCAAGCTGCTTGCTGGGTTTGCCGTGCAAATAAAATTTGGTGGTGATCATCCTTGCTGCCGTTTCGCCACCACTCAAATTAGCCAAGCTTAAAAATAAAATTCGCGCCTAAATTCGAATACGCGGCCTATGAAATTTAAAATTTTAAAGCTCGCGGCAAAACCCGCTGCAAGCATTGCGGTATTAAATTTAAAGGTTTAAATTCAAACGAAATTAAAATGAGAAATTTAAAATGACGGAAGATTTTTTTAAAAGAAACCCTCTATTTTTGGCGCCTTTGGCGGGCTTTTCGGATCCGCCGCTGCGGGGCGTAGTGAAAAAATTCGGCTGCGACGCGACCGTAAGCGAGATGATAAGCGCAAACGCCCTTGTTTTCGAGGGCGAAAAGACGCTAAAGATGCTCGAAAAAAACGCCGCCGAAACCCCGTTTTTCGTGCAGATCGCAGGCAGCGATGCGGAAATCATAAAAAAGGCGGTTTTGCTCATCAATAAATTTGACGGCATCGACGGCATCGATCTAAACTGCGGCTGCCCTGTTCCCAAAGTCGTAAAGCAGGGTGCCGGCTCGGCGCTGCTGCTTGATCCACCCCGTCTATCGCGCTTGGTCGAGACTATAAAAAAGTATTCGAACAAAAAATTTACGAGCGCGAAGGTGCGGCTGGGCTTCGGCGCCGTGGATATCGAAAATATCGCGCGCGCCGTACAGAGCGCAGGAGCTGATTTTATCGCTATTCACGGACGTACCAGAGCGGGCGGATACAGCGCGGCAGTGGATTACGGCGCGATCGCAAGAGCCAAACGCGCGCTGCAAATCCCCGTGATCGCAAACGGCGACATAAACTCCTCCAATGCGCCCGCAGTGCGAGACCTTAGCGGCGCAGACGCGCTGATGATCGGTCGCGCGGTAATCGGCAGGCCGTGGATCTTTCGCGAGATCAAAACGGGCGAGCAGGCAAGTGACGCGCTAAAAAGGGAGGTCGTGCTCTATCATTTCGCTCAAATGCTTAGCCATTACGGTAGCCACGGCGTGGCGATATTTCGCAAGCATCTGCACGAATACTCCAAGGGGCGCGAAAATGCCGCAAGCTTTCGCGAGCAGATCAACCACGTCGCCGCCGAGAGCGAAATGACTCGACTAATCGAGGAATTTTTTAGCTAAATTTAGAATTTTAGGAACTCTGATGATTATTTTAAAAATTATAGCCTGCGCATTTTCGATGAGTTTTTGCTTGATGAATATTTCGAGCTTGGGCGATTTTGTGGTATGGCGGATTTTTGACACGTCTAGCGTCTGGGATGACGATCCCATAGAATGGCTACAGCAGAAGTGCGTATATTTCATATTTTTGTGGATATCTTTTTGCGGGGTTTGCGCGGTGCTTGCCAAAAAGCTAAAGGATTTTGATAGGCTTGTGAATTTTTTCGTCAATCTGTTTTTGCCGATCGTGGCGATTTGGATACTATCGCCATATTTAGGGATAATAATTGCGGCCGTTTGCATTTCGGATACACACCTTGTTGACTTCTATTCCGCATTGCTTAGTGCATTAATATCTATCGTTCTTTTTATGATCGTCGTAAGGGAGGTCTTAAAGCAGATTTATCCGCCCAAGTCCTAGCGCGCAAAATTTTAAAATTTAGCGCAGAGCTTTTATCTACCGCTTATATCGCAGCTCGCGCGTTAAAAGGCGAGGGCGTTAAAATTTAAGGAGAAATTATGCAAAATATCTACATTATCGGCGACGTGCATGGCTGCTACAGGTCGCTTTTGGCTCTGATAGAGCAGTTGCCGCATAAATTTGATAGCAAAATTTGCTTCGTGGGCGATCTGATCGACCGAGGTCCTGCGAGCGCGGATGTGGTTGAGTTTGTGCGCGCGGGAGGATACGACGCGGTGATGGGTAATCACGAAAGAAGCTTCGTGCGTAATGCAAAAACCGCCCTAAGGTGCGCAAAAACTGGCAAATTTACGAGCTCAAATGACCCTTACGCATTTTTTAGCTTGGATGAAAGCTGGCTATTTAATAACGGCGGTGAGGCGACGCTAGCGTCGTATTATCGTCACGGAGGCGTGAAACAATGCAAGGAGCATCTGCGGTTTGTCTCGCGGCTGCCGATTTACTTGGAGTATGATTTGCGTGATGAAAGCGGTCGCGCCCTCGTCGTATCGCACTCCGCAGTGGGTCGCGCGTGGGGGATTAGACACGATGCAGAGCGCGCGAAAAGCTTCGCCGCTCACGTGCTAAGCGGGCGCGGAGATGATAGCGCGAATGATGGAATTTTTAATGTCTACGGGCACACGCCGGTAAAAAAGCCCGTCATTACGGAATTTAGCGCAAATATCGATCTGGGCTGTGTTTATAAAAAGCACTGGGGCGAGAAGGCGAGGCTTTGCGCGCTGGAATTTCCCTCAAAGAAAATTTTCACGCAGGAGTGCATAGATTTTTGAATTCGCATCCATGCTCGCACGTATTAAAAATTTAAATTTGTGCGGGCTGTTTGAAGGCGAAATTTTAGAATTTAAAGGCGCGTTCTTGCGGCTCCCGTCGCGCAGTCAGGTCGCGCTGAAATTTTAAATAATATCCCTTAGCTTGCGCGCTTCATACATCCAGGCCTCAAGCTCGTCCCAGCGCTCGTTACGAATCATACCCACGCAAATTTCAAGCTCGTTTTTAAAAGCATCGATAGCGCCCAGCAGGTTTGTGCGGTTTTGCTTGAAAATATCGACCCACATCTGCGGCGAGCTCTTGGCGATACGGCTCATGCCCGAGAAGCTGCCGCCGGCTAAATTTATGATATTGCGGCGATTTTCCTCTTTTAGCACGCTGTTTACGAGCGAGTAGCTGATCGCATGCGGCAGGTGCGAGATGAGCGCCACGTGGTGATCGTGGCTTTTTGCGTCCATAAATACGATCTTCATCCCCGCGAACGAAAAAATTTCGACCGCTCGTTTGATATGCACTTCATCCGCACCATGATCATCGCAGATAACGACTACTGCGCCGTTTAAAAGCTCTTTAAATGCCGCTTGCGGGCCGGAGTTTTCGGTACCAGCCATTGGGTGAGCTGCGATGAAATTTCGTCTGATCTGCGGCGGGCAGTTTTGCAAAATTTTAAATTTCGTGCTTCCCAGATCGATGATCGTCGTCTCGCTTCTGCAGTCGCTTAGTTTTTGCAACGTCTCAATAATTGCCTCCACGGGGATCGCGAGAAAGATCGCGTCGCAGCTTTGCTTCATCTGCTCCAGGCTTAAAATTTCATGCACGAGCCCGAGCCTCAGAGCTTCTTTTTCGTTTTCGCGGCTGATGTCGCAGCCGTAGACGGCGCTAATTATTTTGGTGCTTTTTAGACATAGCCCAAGAGAGCCGCCGATGAGACCCAGGCCGATAATTCCTATCTTCATAAAATTCCTTTTTGATATATGCAAGTTTTAATTTTAATGTGGTATTATACGCAAATTATTTTCGTTTTTAGGTAAAATTTTATGAAAAAAAGCGTTTTTTTACTCTTAGTAGGTGGGATTTCCGTGGCGTGCGCCGCACAGATCAAATCCATTAAATTTGAAGGCCTTAGGCATCTTTCTCCACAGGTCGCACAGCAAATTTCAGGACTTAAGTTAGGCGATGAGCTTAACGGCGAAAACACCAATGCTGCGATCTCAAAGCTATTTGAGCAGGGCTATTTCAGCGACGTTTATATCAGCGAACAAGGCGGCGCGGTCACGATTAACGTAACCGAAAAACCGACCATCGCTAAGGTAGAGATCAAAAACGTAGTTACCAACGACCGCGATAAGATAAATGAGCTCATCGGCTTGCGTCCGGGTCAGGTTTACGATGAGGTGGCTGCTAAAAAAGCGGAGACCCGCATCAAGCAATACTACGAAGTCAAGGGCTTTTTTGACACCGTGGTGGAATTTTATCCAAAGCCGATAAACGACGATAAATCGGTCATCTTGCTAACGATCGAGGTAAATCGCGGCGAAAATATCATCATCGATAAGGTAAATTTGGTAGGTGCGGACAAGCTCGACTATGACGATATAGAGCCATCCGTTGCCAATAAAGAACGCGAGATTCTGGGCTGGATGTGGGGCTTTAACGACGGCAAGGTAAAAACCGCCGAGCTTCCTAACGACGCAAATAGAATTCAAGAAGAATATTATAAAAAAGGCTACTTAGACGCGCAGGTTTCGGCGCCGCTACTTAATGCCGATATGGATAATTACACTGCTGATTTGACTTATTATATAAAAGAGGGCGAGCAATACACCGTAAGCTCTGTAGATATCGAGTATCCTGCAGATATAATCAAGCTTGATAAAGAAAAGGTTTTGGACGATTTTAAGCTTCAAAAGGGCGATACGATGAATTCCGAGCGTTTGCGCCGCGATATGAATACGCTAGAGACTTTAGTCGCGGATCAGGGATACGCCTATGTGCGCATCGTGCCTAAGACTAAGCAGGACAAAGAAGCTCGCACGGTCGCTATCACGTATCAAGTCATCCCTGAGGATAAAGTCTATATTAGAAACGTAACGATCTCGGGTAACGATAAGACCGAGGATAAGGTCATTCGCCGCGAGATGTATCTGACCGAGGGAAATTTATATAGCAAAACCGACTACAACGATTCATTAAATTCTTTAAAACGCACGGGGTATTTCGATGAGGTGGAGATTAAAGAAAACCGCGTTTCTAACGATCAGATCGATCTTGAAGTCGCAGTCAAAGAAGCCCCTACAGGCTCTATCACGGGTGGTATCGGATATGGCAGTGAGGATGGAATTTTACTTAGCGGCGGTATCAGCGATCGTAACGTATTTGGCACCGGTCTTCACGGCGCATTTTCGGTCGAAAAGAGCGACGATCAGTTAAGCGGACGCTTGAGCTTAACCAATCCTAGAGTGTTTGATTCTGAGTATAGCTTGGGCGGATCGATCTTTGCCAACGACTATGACTGGGACGATTACGATGAGAAATCTTACGGATTTTCAATTACGGGCGGTCGCAAGATCGGGCGCAATACCGATGTAAGCCTTACGTATTATCTCGAAAAAAGCGAGATTAAGGGCTTAAACGAATATTATGCCAAAGCGGGCTATCTGGATGGCAAGAATTTAAAAAGCTCGATTATCCCGTCTATTACATATAATAGCACCGATGATTATTACTTACCAAGAAGCGGTATGATCGCAAGTGCTAGCTTGGAATACGCGGGTCTTGGCGGCGATATGGACTACACCAAGGCGCGAGGATCGTTTAACTACTATTTTGGCTTGCGAGATTATATCGATCACGACATTATCTTTAGATACAAAGCTGCAACGGGCTATATGTGGGAAGGTAATAAAAAGATCCCGATCAACGAAAAGCTATTCCTAGGCGGAATGAAAAGCATTAGAGGCTACGAAGGTCGCAGTATCCCGAAAAAAGAGATTTGCTTAAATGCAAATAATTGCCGCTATATCGAAACAGGCGGCATGCAGAGCTTCAATAACTCCTTTGAGCTAAGCTTTCCGGTGGTCGATAGGCTTAAAATGCGCTTTGTAACGTTTTTTGACTACGGAATGATCGGCGATCATGACTGGAATGAAGAGGAGCGCTACAGCACGGGTGCTGGTATCGAGTGGATGACGCCGATGGGACCTTTGCAGTTATACTTCGTCAAGCCACTTAATAAAAAACCGCACGACGATACAAATAGCTTCGAATTTAGCATCGGCGCTAGATTTAATTAAACGCGGCGACTTGCGAACGCCTTGGCGTGCGTAGAATTTTCTACCGCACGCTTTAAAATTTAGTAATGCTGCAATTTTGACTTTTCTTGTCGCGCTAATTTGCAGCCGAATTATTGTAGGCGGGTTGAGCTAAATTTTAATTGGAATTCCGCTCGGCTTAGGATAAAAATTTAAACGCATAGCTTACTTGGGACTTTTTAAAGTTTTAGTTATCAAGATAGTTTAAAATTCCATTCGTATGGTAAAATTTTAAGCACAAGAGTTCTAAAAAATCAATACAAGCCATTTGCATACTTTAAAGAAATTCTAATATTGAAATTTTAAAGATTACGATATAGACGATAAACGCCGCTTTGTCGCGCGCGGAATTTCACTGCATAGGATCTAGCGCGCCACTGAATTTTAAAGCTCATAAATTTTGAGATTCTAAAATCGCTAGAATTTAAAATTTTAAATCGCCTCGTAAATCGCTAAACATTTGCGTTAAATTTTGCCTCGCTTTACCGATAATTTAAGTTAAGCTTGTAAAATCGCGATCTAAAATCATATCAAAGGCTCTTTTATGCGTAGAAATGGCAATGGAACGAAGCTTAAAATTTTAATATTTCTTATTATAATATGCGCTTTGGTTTATGGAATCTTTAGAATTTTCACCTCGCCGAAATTTGAAAAAAATCCTCCGCAAATTGCGCTGGAAAATGAAATTTATTGGAATTTAACCTCGCCTTTGAAGATTAAAATTTCAGATGATACCGGCATTAAGCTCGTTCGCGTTAATTTAAACGACGGAGCCAGCACGATACCGTTACTAAATGAGGAGCTGAACGTTCCGCAAACTACGCTAGAGCTTGCCGTGCAATTTCCTAAAAATTTGATGCTTAATAAAGATAAAAACTACAATCTTGAGGTTTTTGCAAACGACATTAGCTCGTGGAATTTTGCGCAAGGAAATAAGAGCGTAAAAACGGCAAATATAATAATAGATGACAAAAAGCCCCTCATAAATATCATCAATCAATCCTATAAAATCACCAAAGGCGGTAGCGCTGTAGTCGTATTCTCAGCTAAAGACGAGCGCCTAAACGAAGTCTATGTCAAAACCAACTATGGCAAAATTTTTAAAGCAATTCCTTTTGTAAAAGAGGGCTATTATGCGTCTCTCGTAGCGTGGCCTGCAAATTTAGAGGAATTTCGCGCAGAAGCGGTCGCCACTGATCGTGCAGGCAACGAAAGCATTTCGCAGATCAAATATTTTTATCAGGACAAAAAATATAAAGTCTCTACTATTAAGCTAAATCCGGGCTTCATTAACGGCAAAGTAAGTGATCTGGCTAGCCAATACGCGCAGAATTTTAACTCGATGAGCGATTTGGAGAAATTTAAATTCGTAAACGAAACTCTGCGTAAGAAAAACGGAGATGATCTGCACGCTGCTACTAGCGCGGTGCACGAGGATAGAATAAATGGATTTGAGCTAAAGCCTTTTTATCCGCTTGCCAAAGGCGCAGCGGTAGCAAGCTTTGCCGATCATCGGATATTTTTTATGAACGATGAACAAGTAAGCGAGTCTTGGCATATGGGGCTTGATCTAGCAAGCGTTGCAAACGCCGATATCAAAGAGAGCAACTACGGCAAGGTAGTTTTCGCGCAAGAAAACGGAATTTTCGGATTAAATTTAGGAATTTACTACGGCTTCGGATTATACGGCATCTACGGACACTGCTCGGCGACGCAGTTAAGCGTCGGCAGTGATGTAAAGCCGGGCGACATTCTAGCACAGACGGGCTCAAGCGGCTTTGCTTTTGGAGATCATCTGCATTTTGGCATCGTAGTTCAGGGTGTGGACGTAAGACCCGAGGAGTGGATGGATCCTAAGTGGATGAAAGATAACATTACCGATGTCTTAGAATCGTCCAAAAAAGTAATAGAAAAAGGTAAGTAAATTTTAAAATTTTCGCTATAATGCGCGGGTTAATGAAAACGAGGATAGAAATGAGACAGACAACGATAGCTAAGAAAGTCCATAACGTCGGCATCGGGCTACACAAAGGTGAGCCTATCAGACTTACGTTAGAGCCTTTAGAGGCAGGCAGTGGAATCGTATTTTATAGAAGTGATCTTGGCGTTAGTTTTAAAGCCGAGCCGAAAAACGTCATAAATACGCAAATGGCAACCGTCGTAGGCAATGAAAAGGGCTATATATCAACGATAGAGCATCTAATGAGCGCCATTAATGCCTATGGCATCGATAATATCCGCATCATCGTCGATGCTAATGAAATTCCCGTGATGGACGGAAGTTCGGCGAGCTTTTGTATGCTTTTGGACGAAGCGGGGGTAAGAGAGCTTGACGCGAATAAAAAAGCTCTCATCATCAAGCGAGCTGTGGAGATTCGCGAGGGAGATAAGCTCGTGCGCTTAAGCCCTAGCAAGAGTCCGAAATTTGATTATACGATTAAATTTAGCCATCCGCTCATCGGCACTCAGCACCATGTTTTTGAATTTAGCAAAAAAGCCTATCTTAAAGAAATTTCGCGGGCGCGCACGTTTGGATTTTTAAAAGACGTGCAAGCGCTTCGCTCCATGGGGTTAGCTCTAGGCGGCAGCTTAGAAAACGCCGTCGTAAT
The DNA here is from genome assembly GCF_938041645.1 of uncultured Campylobacter sp. Taxonomy (GTDB): domain Bacteria; phylum Campylobacterota; class Campylobacteria; order Campylobacterales; family Campylobacteraceae; genus Campylobacter_B. Next base: position 28,271 of record NZ_CALIST010000056.1, read on the forward strand.
CGATGAGAATAAAATTTTAAATCCCGAGGGCTTGCGCTTTGAAAACGAGTTCGTCCGTCATAAAATTTTAGACGCGATCGGCGATTTGGCGCTGGTGGGCGCTCCGATTTTGGGCGATTATACGGCGTTTGCGGGAAGCCACGATTTAAATCATAAACTCACTTTGGCAGTCCTTGCCGACGCGAAAAATTTCGAGCTAGTAGATCTTACCGCCGAGGTTGTGCGCGAATATCAAAAAGTCTTTGCTTAAGGTTGCAAAATCAAAGAGGTTGAAATTCTAATCGCCGCGCTTAGCAGCCCGTGCTTGGTCGGCGTGTATGAAAGCGGCGCCAAGATAGCGTAGATACCTGCAGCATCCTGCGTACCTGCCTCAAACTTCGCAGGAACAGGAGCCCAAACAGCGCTGGTCTCGGTGACGGAGTCAATCATCTCGCCGCCGGTAAGGAATGGTGGCATGGCATCAAGCAGCTCGGCGCGGCCCCAAAGCACGCCAATGCCCATAGGTCCACACATCTTGTGTGCCGAGAAGGCCAACAGGTCGCAGTCAAGATCGTGCACATCAATAGGGATGTGAGGCGCTGATTGCGCAGCGTCAACAACCATGTATGCACCCATAGTGTGTGCGCGCTTAGCAATGGCTTTGATGTCATTGCGGGTGCCTAGCACGTTGGAGACGTGCGTAATGGACACAATTTTGGCGCGTTCGGTAATCTTTGACGTAATCTCTTCGGGCGTAATTTGATACTGAGAGTTCATACGCAGATACACCAGATTAGCGCCGGTAGTCTTGCAAATTTGCTGCCAAGGAATGATGTTTGAGTGGTGTTCCATGATGGAAATGACCACGTCATCGCCTGGTTTAAGTGCATAGCGGCCAAGGCTTGAAGCAACTAGATTAAGCGCCTCAGAAGTGTTGCGCGTAAAGATAATCTGCTGACTTTCTGGCTTGTCGTTTTTATCGACAGCACCAATAAACTTTGCAATCGAAGCGCGAGCGTCCTCGATAGCTGCGGTTGCATCCACGCTCCAACGGTACAATCCGCGCAAAGCATTTGCGTTCATGGTCTCATAGAAGCGTGACTGTGCCTCAATGACTACGCGTGGACGCTGAGAAGTGGCGGCACTGTCCAAGTAAGCTACCTTGGGATTTGCTGCCAGAATCGGAAAATCTGCTTTGTAAGGGTTATCGGTAATCTGAGCAACTTCTGTGTCAGTCATTACGCGACACCGCCTTTGTTGGAATTTGCTTCAGAACTGGAATTGTCGTTAGCTGCAGCATCGTCATAGTCGTGCGCAATCTCTGCGCCCAGCTCTGCTTCGCAACGCTCAACGGCCACGTGGTGAGAAATCTCCTCAGGCGCGTTAATGATGGCGTCTTCAAAGAGGGCGCGTATAAATAGCTGCTCTGCAGCTTGGCGAGAAAGTCCTCGAGCTGCAAGATAATCAAGCTCAGGAGAGACGGATCCGATAGTAGCACCGTGATTACCGGCAACGTCATCTTCATCGCAGAGAATAACAGGCATGGTCTTGTTGACAACGTCATCGCCTAGAATCATGACTGTTTCAATCTCGTTACCCTGGGCATCCTTTGCACCACGAATAAGGTCGATGGTTGCGCGAAGAGTTTTTTTAGCTGCCTCGTTAAGAACACCAGACTCGGTAAGCTGTGCGCGAGTAGAGGTACCACGCATACGTACCAGGTGGTTGA
>NZ_CALIST010000057.1 GCF_938041645.1 uncultured Campylobacter sp.
ACTCTTTTTGTAAAGCTCGGTTTCATTTAAAATTTTGCCGCATCGTTAAAATTTCTTGTCGATTTCAAATTTCATAGCCGTAAAAATTCTAAGAGCTAAGGCTTTGTAGCTAAAGAGTGGCATTTGCTAAAAGATATTTATATTTCTTTTTAGCGTCTGATGATAAATTTTAGCTTGTAGTTTTACTATTTTGATTATTTTTAAAACTTCGGTGTTTATAAATGAAGCGGAATTTTAAAAATTTCAAAGAATCTCGCAAATTCCGTAAAATTTTATAATTTCACGGAATTTTAGTTCTTATAGAATTAAGCTCTAGTCTTAAAAATTCTCTTCGGTATTGCGGTCACTGACATGGTCCCACGGCAGCTTCATTCCGCCCAGGATATGAAAGTGCAGATGCATCACCTCCTGACCCCCATTTTCGCCACAGTTGCAAACGAGACGGTATCCGCTCTTATCAAGCCCCATTTTGCGAGTTACTTCTTGGATAAAAGCGCTCATTTTGCTCATCACTTCAGGCGGTGTTACTTGAAAGTTTTCGTAGCATTTTTTAGGGATCGCCAGGATATGGATCGGCGCTTTTGGGTTGATGTCGTGGAAGGCCAAAAATTCATCGTTCTCTAGCACTTTGTTGCACGGGATTTCGCCGTTTACAATCTTTTCGAATACGTTCATTTTAGATCCTTTTATGAGGGTTGAAATTTAGCCGCGATTATAGCCAAAAAATCCAAACACGCAAATTTACCTAGCTTTTATCAAATTTTAACTACAATCGCGCCATTAAATTTAACCACAAGGATAGAATTTGCAAGAGATTAAAGCAAAAATCGACGCTGCATCGAGCTTAAGCGAGCTGGAAGCCGTGCGCTTGGAGCTTTTCGGCAAAAAAGGCATCATAACGGCGCTTTTTTCCGAGCTCAAATCCGCAGCGCCCGAGCAGAAAAAAGAGCTTGCCGTAAGCGCGAATGAAAAGCGCGATTATTTCAGCGAGCTCATCGCTGTAAAAAGGGCGAGCCTGGAGGCGGCGGAGCAAAAAGAGGCAATGAAAAATGAAGCAATCGACGTCACGCTTTTTAACGAAAACGTAAACTGCGGCGCGCTGCATCCGGTGATGGAGACGATGGATAAGATCATAGACTACTTCATCTCGCAAAATTTCAGCGTCGAAAGCGGCCCGCTCATCGAGGACGACTTCCATAATTTTGAAGCGCTAAATTTACCCAAATACCACCCGGCACGCGATATGCAAGATACGTTTTATCTAAATGACGGGCGGCTGCTGCGCACGCACACCAGCGGCGTTCAGATCCGCACGATGGAGAAATTTAAAGCTCCGCCGGTGCGCATGATCGCCCCCGGCGCGGTATTTCGCCGCGATATGGATCTAACCCACACGCCGATGTTTCATCAAGTGGAGGGTCTCGTAGTCGAGCAGGGAGACCGCGTGAGCTTCGCAAATTTAAAATACGTTTTAGAGGAATTTTTGCGCTATATGTTTGGAGACGTAAAGGTGCGCTTCCGCCCGAGCTTCTTTCCGTTTACGGAGCCAAGCACCGAGGTCGATATCAGCTGTATTTTCTGCCACGGTCGCGGATGCCGCGTCTGTAAGCAGACGGGCTGGCTCGAGGTGCTAGGCAGCGGTGTGGTCGATCCTAATGTCTTTAAAGCGGTGGGTTGGAAAAACGTCAGCGGATACGCATTCGGGCTCGGCGTGGAGAGATTTGCGATGCTGCTACATGGTATCCCCGATCTGCGCTCGCTATTTGAAGGCGATATTAGATTATTGGAGCAGTTTAAATGATAATAACGAGAAATTGGTTGCAGGAGTGGATCGACATAAGCGAAATTTCAAGCGAAAGGCTGCTTTCTACGCTAAATTCCATCGGTCTTGAGGTTGACGCTCACGATAAAATTTCATTTCCTAAAGGCGTCGTAGTAGGACTCGTAAAAAGCAAGCGTCGACACGAGAATTCCGATCATCTAAACGTTTGCGAGGTTGATGTCGGTAAGCAGAGCCTGCAGATCGTCTGCGGCGCGAAAAACGTCGAGGCGGGGCAATACGTCGCAGTTAGCCTGATCGGTACCGTGCTGCCGAGCGGACTTGAGATAAAGCCTGCCAAACTTCGCGGCGTGGAGAGCTACGGCATGATCTGCTCGGCAACCGAGCTTGGACTTGCCAAGACGAATGATGGCATTATGGTGCTTGATAGCAGTATCGGCGAGCTCGTGCTCGGCAAGGAGCTGCGCGAGTATGAAATTTTTAACGACGACATTATCGAGATAGAGCTTACCGCTAATCGCGGCGACTGCCTTAGCATCTTAGGCATAGCGCGCGATCTAAGCGCAGCGCTTGATTTGCCGCTAAAGGAAAAGCACGAGTTTGAAGATGCCGACGGAGCGCCTGGTATCGGTAGAATTTTAAGCGTGCGTGCAAGTGATGAGGTAAGCGCTAAATTTGCTTTTCGAGCTTACGAGATCAAAGGCGAGCTGAAGTTAAATTTAAAGCAGACCTTGCGTCTTGCAAGCGTTGGTATTTTGCAAAGCTGCGCGGTGCAAAATTTCATCAACTACGCTACTCACTCTACCGGAGTATTGCTGCGCGCTTATGATTTTGAAAAGATCGCTTCCGCAGATGGCAAGGTAGCGCTTGACATAAAGCCTATGCCAAACGGTGAGTTCGGCGTTTATGCGGGCAAGAGATTGCTTAGCGTAGCAGGGATTTGCCAAGACGCGGAGCTAAAGGCGTGTTGCAGTAGCAAAGTGGTGCTATTAGAGGCAAACTACACCGCGCCACTAATTATCGCCAAAGCAGTAAACGAAAACAAAAGCCTAAAGGGCGATGAGCACGTGTATCGCTCAAGTAGAGGCAGCGAGCCAAAGCTTAGGCTGGGGCTCGATCTGCTATTTAGATTGCTACTTAAAAATAAAGCCGTTAGCCTATATGCAGGCACGCAAAGGGTCTCAAAGGCTTTGGAGCCGCTTATCGTGGGTTTTAGCGAAAAAGAGATAAACTCAATGATCGGCGCGCAAATTCCGCGCGATAAGATCGTAAAAATTTTAAAAAGGCTGGGTTTTGAAATAGGGCTCGAAGCCGATCTAATCACCGCCAAGGTGCCGTCTTTCCGCCACGATATCGTAAATTCTCACGACGTGTGCGAGGAGATCGTGCGTATCGTGGGCATCGATAATATCGCCGCCGCGCCGCTAAGCTTCTATGAGAAAAACCGCCTAAACGATACCTACGTAAGCTTATGTAATGGACGCAAGCTTCGCAGCAAGGCGGCCGCAGTGGGATTTTTCGAGTGCGTGCATTATGTATTTGACGATGGCAAGGCGCTAGAAAACTTAGGCTTTGCGCCGTGCAAGGTTAAAATTTTAAATCCGATCAACGGCGAGCTGGACGCGCTAAGACCGACGCTGATTAATCATCTACTGGAATCTGCTGAGCGAAATTTAAAGAATTCTCGCAGAAGCGTCAAGCTTTTTGAGCTAGGAGAGGTCTTTGACGAAAGCGGCGCGCAGAGCCTAAGGCTGGGCTTTATCGCTAGCGGATTAAAGGCGGAGCCCTCTATCGCTGCCGGCGCAAAACCCGCTGCGGTGGATTTTTTGTATTTTGCAAATTTAATCCAAAGCGTCATCGGTAAATTTAACGTCAGGCTGCCTGGCAAAAATTTGAAATTTTTAAGTGAATTCGAGCAAGCTCAGATTGAGCAAGACGGCGAGATAGTGGGCTTTATCGGGCGCGTGGATTACGCCGTAGAAGCGGGGCGCGATCTGGATAAAAGCTATCTGTGCGAGATCGATTTTTCCAAGCTTAAATTTAAAAATATCGTAGCGGACGCTTATTCGAAGTTCCCTAGCGTATCGCGCGATCTAAGTATTTTGGTGCCGAGCGGAATGCGCTTCGAGCAGATTAAGCAGTGTATAGACGCCCTTAAAATCGAGGCGCTAAAGGAATTTATCCCGAGCGATCTTTACAGCGACGAAAGCCTGGGCGATTCAAAGAGCCTGACGATCAGACTTGTATTTCAAGACCTTCAAAAAACGCTCTGCGACGAGGAAGTGGCGGGCTTTACCGATAAAATTTTAGCCGCTCTTAGCAGCGAGCTGGGACTTGGGCTGCGATGAGAATTTTTGCGCAAGCAGGCCCTTTGCGAGCGGAGATTTCAAACATCGCCGCGGATAAATCGATCTCGCACCGCGCGGCGATCTTTTCGCTGCTAGCGGAGGGGACGAGTAAAATTTCAAACTATCTAGCCGCCGAGGATACGCTAAATACGCTAAAAATAGTGGAGTTTTTGGGCGCTTGCGTGCAGCGCGACGCGAGCGAAATTTTAATCACTCCTCCCGCCGCTATCAAAGAGCCTAACGTTCCGCTTGATTGCGGCAACTCTGGCACTGCGATGCGGCTATTTATGGGCTTTTTGGCGGGACGCGAGGGCTTTTTCGTGCTATGCGGCGATCGGTATCTAAGCGAGCGTCCAATGAGGCGCGTTGCGGATCCGCTTTGTAAGGTGGGCGCTAAAATTTACGGACGAGCAGGCGGCGAAAAGGCGCCGATTGCGGTGCTCGGGCAAAAGCTCGGGTATTTTGAATACGCGAGCAAAATCGCGTCTGCGCAGGTTAAGACCGCTCTGATTTTAGCGGCCTTGCGCGGCAGCGGGTGTAAATTTAGCGAGCCCGAGCTTAGCCGCGATCATAGCGAGCGGATACTAAAAGCGATGGGCGCGCAAATTTCGCAAAATGGTCTTGCGATCGAAGTCGCGCCGCTTAGCTCTCCGCTTAAACCGCTTGAAATTTTTATTCCAAACGACCCCAGCTCGGCGTTTTTCTTCGCCGTAGCCGCAGCGATAATCCCGGGCTCGCGCATCGTGCTAAAAAATATGCTGCTAAACAAAACTCGCATAGAGGCGTATGAAATTTTAAAACGCATGGGCGCCGAGGTAAAATTTCACAAAACAAGCGAAATTTACGAGCAGATCGGCGATATAGAGGTTGCTTACGCGCCGCTTCACGCCGTGGAGGTGAGCGAAAATATCTCCTGGCTGATAGACGAGGCGCCCGCGCTTGCGATCGCCTTTGCCTGCGCACAGGGAAGCAGCGTGCTTAGAAATGCCGCCGAGCTGCGCGTGAAGGAGTGTGACCGCATAAATGTAACCTGCGAAGGACTTCGCGCCTGCGGTATTAAGGCGCGCGAGCTACAGGACGGCTGGCAGATCGAAGGCGGCGAGGCAAACGCGGCGATCATCACGCCGTGCGGAGATCACCGCATCGCGATGAGTTTTGCGATTTTAGGCTTAAGATCGGGGATGATCATCGAGGATAGCGATTGTATCGCGACGTCGTTTCCGAATTTCGCCGCTATTTTAAGACAGATCGGAGCCGGCGTTGAAGATTGAGATGGCGAAAAGCTACGGCTTTTGCTTCGGCGTCAAGCGTGCGATCAAGATCGCAGAAAGCGCCGGCGAGGCCGCTACGATCGGCGAGCTCATACATAACGCCGAAGAGATCAATAGGCTAAAACAAAATTTCGGCGTCAAAACCTTAGAGGGCGTTAGCGAGATCAAGGACGAGCAAAAGCTCATCATCCGCACGCACGGCATCCAAAAGGACGATCTGCAAAACCTAAAAGCGCAAAACAAGCAGCTCATCGACGCTACCTGCCCCTTCGTGACTAAGCCGCAGCAGATCGTAGAAAAGATGAGCGCGGAGGGCTATGATATCGTAATCTTCGGCGATAAAAATCATCCCGAGGTAAAGGGCGTGAAATCCTACGCAAAATCGCGCGTATTCGTGATCATGGATACGAAGGAACTGCAAGACGTCAAGCTCGGCTCACGCGTCGCGCTCGTTTCGCAGACTACGAAAAAGATAGAAAGCTTTACCAAAATCGCGGATTTTTTGATGCAGCGCGCTAGGGAGCTGAGAATTTTTAATACGATTTGCAATGCGACGCTGGAAAATCAAGAGGCCGTAAAAAGCCTGTCACAAAAGGCCGACGTGATGATAATCGTAGGCGGGAAAAATTCCTCCAACACCAAACAGCTTTTTTTAATTTCGCAAAATTTTTGCAAAGACAGCTATCTCATAGAAAACGAAAGCGAGCTTGAGCGCTCGTGGTTTGAAAACAAAAGCCTCTGCGGCATCTCCGCAGGAGCCAGCACGCCCGATTGGATCATCAAAAAAGTAGTGGCACGAATAGAAAATTTAACGCAGAATTTATAAGCCCTCTTATCAAATTTACTCTTAGAAATTTATCAAATCGAAAGCAAATTTTAGCTAGAATCGCGCATTTTAGTTCTTTTCAAAAAAGCACAAATAAATTTAAAGGAAGCATATGGCTGAGGTGAACGAGAAGGTTCAAAACCACGCAGAGGAAGATTTTGCGACATTGTTAGAGGAGTATGACGCCGGGAAGTCTCGCGACGAGGTCGTCACAGGTAAGGTTATCGCCCTTAAGGACGGCGAGGTTTTCATAGACGTAGGCAGGAAGTCGGAGGGTATTTTAGACGCCGCCGAGGTTAGCGACGAGCAAGGAAATCCGCAGGTTAATGTAGGAGATGACATCAAAGTCGCTATTATCGGAAGCAGAGGCGGTCGCCCGGTCGTATCGTATAAAAAGGCTCTAAAAAAGGAAAAAGTAAAGGCGTTCATCGACTCCTATGATGAAAACGCAGAAAATGTCTATGACGTTAAAATTCTATCGTTTAATAAGGGTGGTTTCGTTTGTGCTAATGCAGACGACGTGGAATTTTTTATGCCGCGCTCGCAAAGCGCGCTTAAAAACCCAAACGGCGCTGTCGGTAAAAATTTCAAAGTAAAGATCATCAAGGTCGATAGAGATGAACAAAGTATCGTAGTATCGCGTAAGAAGCTACTTGATGAGGATCGCAAAGCAAGCAAAGAGGCGATCGAGAAAGTAATCGCTACCGAGGGCATCATCGAAGGCGTCGTCAAAAAGATTACCACCTACGGTATGTTCGTAGACGTAGGCGGCGTGGACGGGCTCGTGCACTACAGCGAAATTTCATACAAAGGCCCGGTAAATCCGAGCTCGCTCTACAAAGAGGGTGATAAGGTTCCGGTTAAGGTTATCAAATACGACAATGATAAAAAGCATCTCTCCCTTTCGATCAAAGAGGCGATGCCCGATCCTTGGAACGAGATCAAAGATAGCCTGGAAGTGGGCGATACTATCCGCGTAAAAGTAAGTAATATCGAGCCTTACGGCGCGTTTGTCGATCTTGGCAACGACATCGAGGGCTTTTTGCATATCAGTGAAATTTCGTGGGATAAAAATATCAAAAATCCGAAAGATTTTATCAGCGAGGGCGAGGAGCTTGACGTCGAGGTCGTAGAGATTAACCCTAGCGAGCGCAGATTACGCGTGAGCCTTAAAAATTTACTCACCAAGCCTTTTGACGAGTTCGTTGCTAAGCATAAAGTGGGCGATGTGCTAAAAGGCAGCGTCACTACGATTACAAATTTTGGTGCGTTTGTGAGGATCGACGGCGTAGAGGGACTTTTACATAATGAAGACGCTTCATGGGATCGCGGCGAGAAGTGCAAAAATTTATTCAAAGTAGGCGACGAGATCGAGGTTAAGATCATCAAGATCGACAAAGATACTCAAAAAATTTCTCTAAACCACAAAGAGCTCGGTGATAGCCCGATTAGCGAGTTTGCCAAGAGTCACAATCAAGGCGATGTCGTAAAAGGCAAGATCCGCGATATTAAAGAGTTCGGAATTTTTGTCGAGCTTGGAGGCGGTATAGACGCGCTTATCCGCAAGGAAGATCTTGGCAACGTAAGCGTAGATAGCCTAAAAGTAGGCGACGAGATCGAGGCTGCGATCGCTTTCATCGATGAGAAGAAAAACAGAATCCGCCTAAGCGTGCGCAGACTGGCTCATCAGAAGGAGCGCGAGGCGCTAAACGAGATCAATAGCAACGACGACGAGAAGCAAAGCCTAGGGGATCTAATCAAAGATCAACTAAACAAATAATTCCTCCCGCAAGGCATCCCCGCCTTGCGGACCCACTTCAAAAGGTTAAATTTAATGAAAACTATCATAGTCTGCGACGCAATCCACAAAATCGGTTTTGATCTGATTAAGCAAGAATCGGACGTTAAAGTAATCGACGCTACGAACGTGCCCAAGAGCGAGCTTTATGGAATTTTAGGTGATGCGGATGTTGCGATCACTAGAAGCTCTACGGCGGTGGATGAGAAATTCCTTGGCGCGGGCACCAAGCTAAAAGCGATCGTGCGCGCGGGTGTCGGCGTCGACAACTGCGATATCGACGGCTGTTCCAAGCGCGGCATTATTTTGATGAACGTACCTACGGCAAACACCATCGCCGCGGTCGAAATGACCATGTGCCATCTGCTGAATGCGGCGCGCAAATATGTAAATTCTTGCAACGATCTTAAAATTAATAGAATTTGGAAGCGCGAGAAGTGGTACGGCACCGAGCTTTATAAAAAGAGCCTCGGCATCATCGGCTTTGGAAATATCGGTTCGCGCGTGGGGGTTCGCGCGCTTGCGTTTGGGATGAACGTCATCGCCTACGACCCATATATCGAGCCTGAGAAGGCCACGAAGCTCGGGGTAAAATATACGAAAAATTTTGACGAAATTTTATCTTGCGACTTCATCACGATCCATACGCCGAAAAATCAAGAGACGATAAATATGGTAGGCGAGCCGCAAATAGCAAAGATGAAAGACGGCGTACGCCTAATAAACTGCGCTAGAGGCGGGCTGTATAATGAAAAAGCGCTCGCAAATAATCTACGCAGCGGCAAGATCGCGTATCTCGGCATCGACGTTTTCGACAAAGAGCCTGCGACCGATCACGAGCTTTTGGATATCGAAAATTTAAGTGCGACTCCGCATCTTGGCGCAAATACGCTCGAATCGCAAAGCAATATCGCCAGGGAAGCCGCGGAGCAGGCGATCAGCGCCGCGCGCGGCTTAAACTATCCAAACGCTTTAAATTTGCCGCTTAAGCTCGAGGATCTGCCACGCGGTATCGAGCCGTATATAAATTTGGTCTCGAAAATGGCCTATCTTGCGGCGCAGATCAACAAAGGCCCCATCAAATCGATTCGCATCGAGGGCAGCGGCGAGGTAGTTCAGTATCTAAAATCGATGCTGGTTTTTGCAATCGTAGGTGCGCTACACGATTCTTTGGGCGACTCGCTAAATTACGTCAACGCTAAATTTCTTGCGGATGAAAAGGGTATCGAGACGAGCTTCGGCGAGCTTGCGCGAAGTGTTTATAAAAGCGAGATCGCAGTAAAAATCATGACCGATGAGGCGATCTCAAACGTCGCGGGCACCGTATTCGACGGAAGCGAGGAGCGCATCGTAAATATCGGCGGATTTAAGACCGATTTTAAGCCGAAAGGCAAGATGATAATCTTCAAAAACACCGACGTGCCGGGCGTTATCAAATCCGTAAGCACGATCCTGGCCGACGAAAATATCAATATCGCGGATTTTCGCTTAGGCAGAGGCGAGGAGGGGGACGCTTTGGCGGTCATTTTGGTCGATTCCGAAGTGCAAAAAAGCACGCTTGATAAGCTGGCGGCGCTTCAAACCTGCCTAATGGTGCGCTACGCGGCGCTTTAATCCTTTTCCGCTTATGAGGCGGAATTTTAAATTTCGCCTCTCCCGAATTCTTTAATAATTTAAATTTTCAATCCAGCTTACGATGGCGTTTGATGAGACAATGCAGGAACGCGTGGCGAGGATTTTAGCGGAACTTGACGTACGTGCAGAGCCGGCACTTTGTGATTGATACATGCGACATGCGTTCGGGCAGATACCTTTTAGCGTGAGGCTTTTTTAAGCGCCGTTTGCGCTCTAAATTTAACTCTCGCCGCGGGCTTGCTTTTAAATTTTAAATTTCGTCCTTGCAGAGCCGCTTTAAATTTCATAATCGCGAGCGCCGCCGATTAAATTCTGCCGCTATGCGAGTTCGGTATCCAAAGCTAAGCGTCGCGATACAAAACGCGGTCAAATTTTATTTATAAGACACGGGCGCTTTTATTTGAAATTTCGCGGCAGGCGCTTCATCTCTCTAATTGTATCGCTCGTTT
>NZ_CALIST010000058.1 GCF_938041645.1 uncultured Campylobacter sp.
GAATTTTAAGGGGAAAGCATGAGATATTTTAAAAATTTACTCTCCGATTTGCGAAGCGGCAGGCTTGCGCTACATCCGATTTTGCTCGCGGCAATGTTTTGTGTAATAAGAATATCAGGGCTTTATCTGGTAAGTGAGAAGCTTCAAGACTACCATGATTTAGATATATTGGAATGGTTTTCTATTTGTTTACTTTACGATTTTACGCAATGCGTTTGCTTTGTGGTGATAGGTGCACATTTTGCTTTTGTCACAGGGTACTCAAACAAAAATAACCAAAACACAAACGATGACAACGCCAGCAATCAAGCTCTCGGGTTACAACGCCTAGCAATATTGCGCGCTACTTTATACTCATTTATTTTTATTGCGTGTGTGGTAGGATATCTTACCGCGGATATAAACTACCAAAAATTAAATGTCTTGAATTATTTTCTACCCGCCATGCTAACAAGCGCTCTCATATATTTAATCGCAATCCAAAACTTCATGCCAGTGGCATGGTTTGATATCAATACGGCAAACTATGCAGAAATATTTTCAGTACTCTTGCGCTGGGCTAGCGTGGTGTTAGCGATAGGTTTAGCGCTAATATGGCCGCCAGCTTTGTCATCTTATTTTAGATACGCCTATAAAAAGCGCCTAGCAGAGGAGATGCGCGAGGCGTAACGGCGAACTAAGCGTAAAATTTCAGCTAAAATTTTACGCCGTCAGCCGCAGCTTAAATTTAGCCTAGGCGTAGCCTGCACCGCTTAAAGCGTCGTCGGGGGACGGGTGAGGCTTGTGGGCGAGCAGAGCAATGCGACGCTACGGAGGCGGCGTCCTGCGAGAAGTGTGACCTCGCAATGGGAGCCCATTCTCGCCCCAAGATTACGATATCACGAACAAAAATTTAAATGGAATTTTACAAATAAACGCCGCTGCGACCCGAATTTCAGAGGCAGAATTCTAGAATTTTAAATTTATATAACGAATTTTACGAGTCTTAAATTTAAAAGCAAAGCTTTAAATTTCAACGTCCATATTCACGGATTCGATCTGCAGCCCGCGCAGATCCGCAAGATGCTGTACCGCAGCGTCCGTCTCGGTGTTTTTTGGAAGGACGATGTGAAAGCCGCGATCAAACGCCAAGAAAAAATTCTCCCCGCCCGCAGCGATTCGATTTAGCGAGCGAACGGCAAATTTCTCGCTTGCGCGCGGCTCGCCCTTTGAAAATGAAATTTCATCTTCGCCCGCGATAAATTCCATCTCTATGTTTGAGTCTTGCGCGAGCTTGGCGGAAGCCAGATGCTTTCTTAGTATGCGGCGGTAAAATTTCGGATAAAAAATAAGCCACGCCGCGCCCAAAATAACCGACGCCACGCTCGCAATCGGCGCCGTTTTTAAAAGCCCGTCGATGATGATGCCAACGAGTAGAAACTCAAATGGTATGGCGTAGGTGCTGATGAGGCGCTGCTTGCGCGCCTTTTTGCTGTAAAGCAGCATAAATTTATTGAGATTATCAACGTCGCGATTGGTGATACGTACTTTCATATTTTTCCTTTAATTTTTCCGTAATTGTAGCGAAGCCGCCTTAAATTTGCGTCTATTAACTTCCGTGAGATAAAATCCCGTTTTTAAAGGAGCGCCCGTGAAATCTTTATTAAAAATCAACGGATTTTTGCCGTTTTTGGCGATTATGTTTATCAACGCAAGCGTCGATCTGGGCCATAAGATCACGATTCAAAACGTCCTTGTCAAAAGTGCCGATTCGGGCGCTCTCATCGCCCTTACCTCGCTTGTAAATTTGCTGATTTTGCTACCTTACGTATTTCTTTTTAGCGCCAGCGGCTATCTCAACGACAAATTCTCGCGCACCCGCATTACGCGGATCTGCGCGAAACTCGGCGTCGCGCTTACCGCGCTCATTACGCTCGGATATGCGTGCGGATGGTTTTATTTTGCATTTTTTATGACGATCCTGCTTGCAGCGCAAAGCGCGATCTACTCGCCCGCCAAATACGGCCTGATTAAAAAAATCGTCGGCGCGAAAAATTTAGGCGCGGCAAACGGCCTCGTGCAGGCTCTTACCATCATCGCGATTCTGCTTTCATCGCTTGTTTTTTCGGTGATCTTCGAGCTGTTTGCGACGCGCAGCAGAGATGCGGGCGAGCTGATGAGTTCGGTTTGGTTTATCGGCGTGCTTTTGGTCGCAGGCTCCGTGCTTGAAACATACTACTCATATAAAATTCCATTCTTTGACGCCGCGCAGCCGCAGGCGGAATTTAATAAAGACGACTATTTTAAGCTTCGATATCTAAGGCAAAATTTAAATTTTGTGCTAAAAGACAAAAATGTCCTACTCTGCACGCTGGGACTTTCGATGTTTTGGGCAGTCTCACAGCTCGTGATCGCGACCTTCCCGGCTCACTATAAGAGCCTTAGCGGCAGCGATAACGTAATGGTGATCCAGGTGATCTTAGCTCTTAGTGCGATCGGAATCGCGCTAGGCTCGATCTTTGCGGGCAGCTACTGTAAAAAACATATCGAGCTCGGTATCGTGCCGTTCGGCGCATTCGGGCTTGCGCTCGCGCTAATGGTGCTAGCCAACGCGCACTCGGTATTTTGGCTCGGCACGGCATCGTTTTTCTTCGGATTTAGCGGCGGAATTTTCATCGTGCCGCTCAACGCCGTAATTCAGTTTTTTACCGCCGATGAGCGCATGGGACGGGTGCTCGCAGGCTCGAATTTCATCCAAAATATCTTTATGGTGCTGTTTTTGCTCATCGCCATCATCTTGGTGCATTTTGCGGTCGCCAGCGGCGAAATTTTCGTTATGGCGGCACTGTGCGTGCTCATCTGCGGGATCTTCGGCGCAAAATATCTGCCGCAGCTTTTCGTTAGAATTTTACTCATTCCGTTTATGAAATTCGGCTATCAAGTTCACGTAGACGGCGTCGAAAATATCCCGCAAAAAGGCGGCGTACTGCTTTTAGGCAACCACATCAGCTGGATCGATTGGGCGGTGGTGCAGCTTGCGTGCCCGCGCGGAGTGCGCTTCGTGATGCATCGCAGCTACTACGATCTGTGGTATTTGAAGTGGTTTTTTAAAATTTTTCGCGTCATTCCGATCGGAGCGGGCGTTAGTAAAAGCGCGATCGAAAGCATCCGCGAGGCGCTAAATGCTGGTGAAATAGTGGGGCTCTTCCCCGAAGGTCACATCAGTTACAACGGCCGCATAGACGAGTTTCAGGGCGGATTTGAGCTAGCCGCGCACGATACGAACTCCGTCATCGTGCCTTTTTATATCAGAGGGCTTTGGGGATCGACGTTTTCGCGCGCCAGCGAGCATTATAAAAGAACGATTTCGCAAAGCGGCAAAAACGCGCTTCGCGTAAGCTTCGGCGCGCCGATCGAGGCAAATTCCAAGGCGCACGAGGTAAAACGCGCGGTAACGGAGCTGTCGTTTTTCAGCTGGGGCAAATACCTCGCAAGCCTAAAGCCGCTTGCTTACAACTGGCTAAATCAGGCCAAACGATCGCCTTTTAAACGAGTGGCGGTCGATAGTACGGGAGCAAGTCTCACAAATTTAGCGATGATGAGCGCCGTTTTGATACTTCGCAAAAGGCTAAAGAGCCGCATAGATAGCGAGGAAAACGTCGGTATCGTTTTGCCTAGCTCGGTCATCGCAAGCGCCGTAAATTTAACGCTTTTTGCGATGGGCAAAACGAGCGTAAATTTAAACTACACGTTAAGCGAAGAGAACTTAATCTACTGCGCGGATAAGGCAAATATCCGCACGATCATCAGCTCGCGCAAATTCGTAGAAAAACTCAAATCAAAGGGCTTTGAGCTGGAGGGTTCGATCGGCGAAAGACTCGTGTATCTTGAAGATCTAAGCGAGGGCACCTCTAAAAACGAGCGCATAGCCTGCGCGCTAAAATCGCTGCTGATGCCTAAAATTTTATTTCGCGCGCTGTATTTTAAGCCGCACGCGATAGATGACGTAGCGACCATTTTATTTAGCAGCGGCAGCGAGGGAAAGCCCAAAGGCGTGGTTTTGACGCACAAAAATATAATGGCGAACGTCCGTCAAATTTCGGAGCTCATAAACGCTACCGAGCACGACGCGATTTTAGCGTCGCTGCCGATCTTTCACTGCTTCGGACTTACCGTAACGATGCTCTTTCCACTAAACGACGGAATTTTAAGCATCCACGTGCCCGATCCTACGGACGCCTTTAGCGTAGGCAAGATGAGCGCAAAATACGGCGCTACGATAATGTTCGGCACTTCGACGTTTTTTAGGCTCTACACCAAAAACAAAAGGCTCAATCCTCTAATGCTGGCAAGCATCCGCCTAGCGATTGCGGGCGCGGAGAAGCTAAACGAAAATGTCCGCAAGGAATTTAAGATAAAATTCGGTATCGAAATTTACGAGGGCTACGGCACGACCGAGACCGCGCCGGTGGTGAGCGTAAATACGCCGAACGTCCTCGAGCCCGATTTTTTCAAAGAGCTTCAATTCAACCGCGAAAAGAGCGTCGGCTTGCCGCTTGCAGGCACGGTCATAAAGATCACCGATCCCGCCTCGCTGCAACCGCTATCAAACGGGCAGGAGGGACTTATCTTAATCGGCGGACATCAGGTTATGAAGGAGTACTACGATGAGCCGGCAAAAACCGCCGAAGCGATCGCGCAAATAAACGACGTGCGCTACTACAAAAGCGGCGACATCGGCTATATCGACGACGACGGGTTTTTATTTATCACCGACCGCCTTTCGCGCTTTGCCAAAATCGGCGGCGAGATGATCAGCCTGGGCGCGGTAGAGAGCGCCGTAGGCGAAATTTTAGGCGAGAGCGCGATCTATTCGTGCGTGAATCTAAAAGATGAGAAAAAGGGCGAAAAGATCGCTCTGCTTTACGTGGGCGAGACGAACGAGGATGAAATTTCGCGCCGCCTGAAGGACTCCGCGCTGGCGCCGATAATGCAGCCAAGCGTCGTGAAAAAGGTCGAGCAAATCCCGGTGCTCGGCAGCGGCAAGGTAAATCTCAAAGCGGTAAAGGATCTGGCGATAGAGCTTGGGCTTTAGGGCAAAATCTAAGTAAAAGGATTTGGTTAGTGTGAGGCTTTAAAGCCGCGGAATTTTGGCTGTATTACAGAACTACGAAATTTCGCGCTGCGAAATTTTAATCGATTTAAATTTTAAAAAACTTTGTAATAAAATGTGCCGTATGTAAGCTTATGGAGGCTACTGACGCTGCTCGTCGTTATTGGCTATAAAACAAGAGCGCGACGACAGAATTTCGCGATGCGGATTTGTGAAGCCAGGGGGGGGTCTAAGGCGTTAAATTTCAGGCTGCAAAATTCAAAGTCGAGAAAAATCTGCCTGCTAAATTTCGATTAATTCAGTTTGTAAAATTACGCGCATAAGGCGTCTTAGTAAAATATAAAATTCCGTGCTTAAAATTCCACGCCGCGACATAAAAAGGAATTTTAATCGTGGCAAACAAGCGCGACATATCGACTCAGCCATGAAATTCCGCATTAAAATTTTACGCCGAAACCGCAGACGAAATTCCGCACAATTCTATTGAAATTCTATGAAATTTTACCGAAAATGAAATTCTTTAAATTTCGTGGTGGAGCGGAATTTAAAATTCCGCTCCGCTACTCAAGAATTCCGCAGCGTACTATCTTATATAAAACTCCGCTAGCGCGTTTTTAGACGTAACATTTTTACCCACAGATTCTTCTTTGCCGTCCGCCGTTAGCTTAAATTCAGGCGCCAAATCTACGCTCTTATCGTTATTGACGACGAAATTAAGCTCTATCGTTGCGCTAGACGGCGCCGCTTTATCGGACATGCCATAATCGGCTTTTAATTGCTCGGGCGTCAATTGCGAACGATACGCCACATTTTTCAAGAAGTCTATTACAGCAGGCAGATATGTATCCGTTTTCTTATGATCATCGCCTTTCAGAATCTCGCTTTCTAGTGAGCTATCGCAATCGACTAATTTCTTCTGATCTTTGTATTCTATCTTACCTTTTGCTTTTATAGTCTCTTGGAATTTCGCGTCGTTTAGTTTGCAAAGCTTGTTGGCTAGCTGAAGCAAGCCATCTTTATCATAGGCTTTGCCCTTGTAGAAATTCATAGCACTATCTATATCCATGTCTAAAGTCTTTTTCTTATATTCCTCAAGACGTTTTTTAGTCGCTTTCTCGTTTGCAGCCTTTAGTGCTTCCATATCTATGTTACATACCATCGTGACGGATTTTAATCCGCCGCGATCAGCCTTTGACCACGTGATATTTTTGCACTTTTTCGACCCCTCGATCGCCGTACCTATACTCATAGATTTAAAATCGGGCAAAGTATAGTTTTTGACGAGTTCTATCTCGTCCTCACCGCATCCTGCTAACACCAAAGCCACCGCTACGGCACCCATCATATATCTGAACTTCATACTTACTCCTTAAGATTAAAGTAAGGAATACTAGCCCCCCCCCCCGCTTAAAATTTGATTAAATTTGAGGTAAATTTTGAGATTAATTGTTAAGCATTAGCGGAATATTTTAAAATCTCACTAAATTTATCGGCAACAAAATTTTATGTGATAAAAATAGGCTAAATTTTATTTGCCAGTATGATACAAAAAATTACAAGCAGAAAGAAGTTTTAAAATTTTATAGCTTTGTAATTTAGCTAGAGCTTTAATGATAATTCTAATTTGCCGCGAAGCGCACGCTCCACGGCAAATTTAAAGGAGGACTATTTAAAAGATGGAGCGATCTGCGCTACCCACGCTTCGATGCGGCTCTCGGTGAGGTCGCTTTGATTGTCATTGTCTAGCGCGAGGCCAACGAATTTGCCGTCCACTACGGCCTTGCTCTCGTCGAATTCATATCCGTCGGTAGGCACTGCACCTACGATATTTGCACCCGCTTTTTTGAAGTTATCGTATAGCTCGCGCATTGCGTTGCAGTAGGCGTCGCTGTAGCTTGAGCTATCGCCCATACCAAAAATCGCGACGGTCTTGCCTGAGACATCAAGGGCTGAAAAATCAAAGCCCGCCCAGTCGTCCTGCAACTCGCCGTCGTTCCATGTGGAGCTGCCGATGATGAGCGCGGTGTATTTATTTAGATCTGCAGGCGCGATGTCCGCAACATTTTTTAGCTCGTTTTCTATGCCTAGCTTTTCGGAGATCAGCTTCGCGGCGTCCTCGGTATTGCCCATCGAGCTTCCAAAAATAATTCCAACCATTTGGTATCCTTTTAATAAATTTTGTCGGTAAGCTTGTATGGTACTAATTTCATAATGAAATTTCCCTTAAAGCATTCGCTTTTTATCTCGACGTGGCGGTTAAAATTTTCATTTTTTGGATATACAAGATACACGGCATCGAGGTTTGCTCCGTGACAAAGCTCTAGCGCTTTTTTTATATCATTATCATAAATGGCTGTATTTTGAGGTAAAATTTTTTTAAAGCTCGTAACTACGCCTAGGCTAAAACCGCTCTTGCGAACTACGATGAGCTCGCCCGATTTGCCCACAAGCTGCAGCTGTGCGCCTGCATTGCGAAGCGCGATTTTGCAAAATACGAAGTTGCGAAACGCATCGTCTCCGTTTAGCAGCAATCCGCTACGCAGACTCACGATTGCGCGAGTTAGCTTATAAGCGGGCTTAGCGGCAAATACTGGCAGCGATATGCCGCGCAGATAAGAAAAGATTATCGCGTTATCCGCCACGCAAAATTTTACGGCGGGCTTGAAGCGGTAAATTTTACAAGCTCCGTATCCAAGCTCGGAAGCGATAAAATTTAAAAATGCCGCTCGAAACTGCGAAGCACCCTTTAAATTTGTGGGCGGAATTCTATAATCCGCATTAACGTTAAAATTATATAGAGCTAGCATCGCTCGCGCTCGCGAAGCCGCATTATAATCCCGCAGCGCCTCTGGCACAATCTCGCGCCCGTTCGCATCAAAGCCAAAAATTTTGCCGCTAAAGAATTGCTTATTAAAAACTTCGGCATTTAAAATTTCATCATCAATAAGCTCATTATCGCGCCGCAGATCCGCTTTTTGGCGTTTTTCGCGTGCTGCGATACCTCGTTTTGACGCGGTAGTATCTTGTAATAAAGCTGATTTCTCGTCCGAGCGCTTAGCGCAGAAAAAATTCTTTTGCGCGAAGCCAGTGTCGCAAAAAATCCTTGCTGTCAAATTCCTATTCGCGCCGCCATTTTGCGCACTCTTTGCAGCGCACGACTTAGAGGCATTATGATTAAGTGCGTCCGATTTATCGCTTAGAAACTTTTTAGATTTTCCGCTAAATTTCTTGCTTTCGGCGTGTGCAAGGCAAGTAGCGTTAAATTTGCTAGAATTTAAAAAATCCTTGAAATTTAGCTCGCCAGCTTCATCTTTGTAAGCATTTGATTGCGGCGTAGTGCGCGATTTTTTAACCACTTGCTTGGGCTTGCCGGCACTACTACTTAAATTCCTTGGAATTTTAATCATCTTCGCAAGATCTGCAACCGAATTCTTGATTTAAATTGAAGACCTTACAGTATTCGCAAAATACGCAGCTAACGCTTCTTTTAGCGCATACGAGCGGGATTTTGCGCTTTTTTACTTCGCCTTTGATTTTTTTCATCGTGTTGTGGTTTAAAAAGCTCGTAAGCATCACGACACACTCGGTATCCTGCGGGATCGGCTTACGATTTACGCGATTTTCGTTTCGTGCATCCCAGTGCTCGATGTTGCTCGCGCCAAGGTCTTTTAAAACCGCCTTAATGGGTGCAATCTCATCTGCTCCTATAACTAAAACGTTCATTTCATCCCCTTTTATGATTGATAGTCGTTATTATAACAGAGAAAGATTAAATCTAACTGATAATATATATAAAAATTTTAAATTATAAGCCGGAATTTTACCGGCTCATATTTGATATTTACTCGCTTAAAGCTAGACTTACTGCCGCATCGATGTGGATCTGCGTAGTATCAAATAACTGTACGGCGGTATCTGCTTGCGATACGAGCAGCCCGATCTCCGTGCAGCCCAGTATCACGCCCTGCGCACCGCGAGCTCTAAGCCCTTCAATGATCTGCAAAAATTTCTCTTTGGATTGCGGTAAGATTTTACCAAAGCAAAGCTCATCAAAAATTACTTCGTTTACCGCTTCCATTTCGTCCGCATTTGGCACGAGTACCTCCACGCCGCCATCTATCAAGCGCTGTTTGTAAAAATCCTGCGTCATCGTGTAGATCGTGCCGAGCAGCCCTACTTTTTGCACGCCACGTTTTCGCAGCTCACTTAACGTAGCATCCGCGATATGCACGAAAGGCACGGATATAGCGGCTTTTATCGCCTCGTAGCACTTATGCATCGTATTGGTGCAAAGAAAAATATAATCCGCTCCGCCGCCTTGCAAAACCTGCGCGTGACGAGCTAAAATTTCGCCCGCCCTGCCCCACTCATTATCTCTTTGACACCGCTCGATCTCGTCGAAATTTAAGCTACTTAGCAGGATTTCGCCGCTACTTAACCCACCTAGACGCTCGTTAATTTTGCGATTGATCCCATCATAATAGGTAATCGTAGATTCGTAACTCATGCCGCCGATTAGTCCGATTTTTTTCATGAATTTCTCTTTTAAAATTTATACGGAATTTTATGCAGTCCCGCGAAATTTAATAAAATTCCGGATTGCAAAATTTGCAGAACCGGAATTTCAACAAATAGCCGCAACGCTTAAACATTCTCGCTCGCGACGCCCGCAGAGATAACCTCATCGCCGAAATCGGCATTCGCAAGCCGCTTGAGCTGGCAGTAACGTCTCATCGCGTCGGCTTTATTTGCCTCATAAAGCTTGCCCGCGTGCTCGGGATCGATCTTTTTAAGCGCGTTGTAGCGCACCTCGTTTAGCAAAAATTCCTCATAAAGGCCCCAATCGGGCTCTTTGGATAAAATTTTAAGTGGATTTTTGCCCTCCGCCGCGAGTCGCGGATCAAAGGTATAGGTCGGCCAATAGCCGCATTTGCTCGCAAGCTCCGCTTGATCGCCGGAGCTGCCCATGCCGCCTTTGATGCCGTGCGCGATGCAGGGCGAATACGCGATGATAAGGCTAGGTCCCGGGTAGGCCTCCGCCGCCATGATCGCTTTTAGCGTCGCGGCTTGGTTTGCGTTGGAATTTACCTGCGCAACGAAGATGTTGCCGTAGGTCATCGCGATCTGACCTAGGTCTTTTTTCTGAACGCGCTTGCCACCTGCGGTAAACTGCGCGATCGAGCCGCGGCGGCTAGCTTTAGAGCTCTGTCCGCCGGTGTTTGAGTAAACCTCGGTATCCAGCACCAGCACGTTTACGTCTTCGCCAGTAGCCAGCACGTGATCGAGCCCGCCGTA
Organism: uncultured Campylobacter sp.; assembly: GCF_938041645.1. Classification (GTDB taxonomy): domain Bacteria; phylum Campylobacterota; class Campylobacteria; order Campylobacterales; family Campylobacteraceae; genus Campylobacter_B. The sequence continues at coordinate 10,388 of NZ_CALIST010000058.1, forward strand.
GCCGATGTCGTAGGCCCAGCCGTCGCCGCCGATGATCCACTGCGATTTTTTGTTTAGATACTGCTTCAGCTCTAAAATTTCACAAACCCCAGGCGCGTCTAAATTTTGTTCTAGCAGCGGCACCAGCCTATCTCTAATCTGAGCGGATTTTAGCGTATCGTCTCTGTTTTCGATCCAGTCGTGATAAAGCGCTTTTAGCGCGTTTGGCACGCTTGAGAGCGAGCCTAGCATCAGATCCTCGATCTTATGGCGCAGCGTCTCGCTTGCGATCTTCATTCCCAGCCCAAACTCGGCGTTGTCCTCAAAAAGCGAGTTCGCCCACGCGACGCCGCGGCCGTTCTCATCCTTGCGGTACGGCATAGAAGGTGCCGATCCGCCGTAGATCGAGCTACAGCCCGTGGCGTTGGCTACGATCATATGATCGCCGAAAAGTCGCGTGATCAGCGTGATATACGGCGTCTCGCCGCAGCCCGGGCACGCGCCGTGAAATTCAAAATACGGGCGCGCAAAGCCTACGCCCTTGACGCTTGATCTGTCCATCAAATCGTCTTTGTATCTTACGTGCTCGAATAAAAAGTCCGCGCTTTCTTGCTCGCCTTTTGCGAGTTCTTCTTCAAGCGGCACCATGACGAGCGATTTTTCCTTGCTCGGGCAGTTTTCGGCGCAAAGCGCGCAGCCCGTGCAATCTAGCGGGCTTACTTGGATCTTATATTTTAGCCCCTTTAGCTCCTTGCCCTTGGCTTCTAGCAGGTGCTCTTTTAAATTTAAAGGCGCGGCGGCCTCGTCCTTTTCGTCTAGCAAAAACGCCCTGATTACGGCGTGCGGGCAGACGAAGGCGCACTGGTTGCATTGGATACAGTTTTGCTCGATCCATTTAGGCACCGTGATGCCCACGCCGCGCTTTTCAAATCGCGTCGTGCCCGCGTCGAACCCGCCGTCCTCGTGTCCTAAAAACGCCGACACCGGCAAGCTATCGCCGCGCGCTGCATTCATCGGTTTTACGATATTTTCTATAAAATCGTCGCCCTTGTATTTGTCGTCCGCGCCCGCTGGATCATCTTTTAAATTTGCCCACGCAGGATCGATCGCTACCTGCACCAAAGCGTCCGCTCCCCTATCGATCGCGTCGCAGTTCATCGCCACGACCGCTTCGCCCTTTTTGGCGTAGGTTTTCTTGGCGTATTCCTTCATATAGCTCTGCGCCTGCTCGAACGGAATGATGCCGCTAAGCTTGAAAAACGCCGATTGCATGATCGTGTTCGTACGGCCTCCGAGCCCTATCTCGCGTGCCAGCTTGGTGGCATTTAGGATATAAAATTTTACCCGCCTGGCAGCTAGAATTTTTTTGACCTTATTCGGAAGCTTTGCCGCTGTTTGCTCGGCATCCCAGATGGAATTTAAAAGAAAGGTCCCTCCCTCGCGGATGCCCCCGATGACGTCGTAGATGTCTAGATACGCAGCGACCGAGCAGGCGACGAAATGCGGATTTGAGACGAGATAGGTCGAGCGAATCGGTCTTTTGCCGAAGCGCAGGTGCGAGCGCGTGTAGCCGCCGGATTTTTTGCTATCGTAGGCAAAATACGCCTGCGCGTAAAGATCGGTCTTGTCGCCGATGATTTTGACGGAATTTTTATTCGCGCCCACGGTGCCGTCTGCGCCTAGACCGTAAAATAAGCACTCGGTCTCATCCTCGTAACCGAGCGAAATTTTATCTCCCACGGGTAGAGATAGATGCGTCACGTCGTCGTCGATGCCGATCGTAAAGCCGTTTCTAGGCTCGTCCGCCTTTAAATTTTCATACACGGCAATTAGCTGTGCAGGATCAACGTCCTTAGAGCTTAGCCCATACCTGCCGCCCACGATGAGCGGAGCGTCCTCGCGCCCGTAAAATGCGGCTTTTATGTCCAGATACAGCGGCTCGCCGAGGCTGCCGGGTTCCTTCGTGCGGTCGAGCACGGCGATCTTTTTCACGCTTTTGGGCATCGCGGCAAAGAGATATTTGAGGCTGAAAGGCCTGTAGAGGTGCACTTTTAGCACGCCGACTTTCTCACCCTTCGCGTTTAGATGATCGACCACTTCTTCAAGGGCTTGATTGACCGAGCCCATCGCGACGATCACGCGCTGTGCGTCGCTAGCGCCGTAATAGACGAAAGGCGCGTACGATCGCCCCGTGATCTTTGAAATTTCGCTCATATACTCCGCGACGATGTCCGGAAGCGCATCGTAAAATTTATTGGTTAGCTCGCGCGTCTGAAAATACACGTCGTCGTTTTGCGCCGTGCCGCGAGTTTTAGGATGCTCGGAGCTTAGCGCGTCCTCTCTAAATTTACGTACGGCCTCGCGATCAAGCAGGCGATCAAACTCGGCATAGTCCATCACCTCGATCTTTTGAATTTCATGGCTCGTGCGAAATCCGTCGAAAAAGTGCAAAAACGGCACTCGCCCCTTAATCGCCGCAAGATGCGCGATACCGCCCAGATCCATCACCTCTTGCACGCTGTCGCTTGCAAGCATCGCAAAGCCGCTTTGGCGACAGGCATAGACGTCTTGGTGATCGCCGAAGATGGAGAGTGCCTGCGCCGCAAGCGCGCGCGCCGCGACGTGAATGACGCCCGGAAGCATCTGACCTGCGATCTTGTACATATTTGGAATTTTTAGCAAAAGCCCCTGCGATGCGGTGTACGTCGTCGTAAGCGCGCCCGCTTGTAAGGATCCGTGCACGGTGCCCGCCGCGCCACCCTCGCTTTGCATCTCAACTACCTTAACGGGCATGCCGAAGAGGTTTTTCTTGCCCTGCGATGCCCAAATATCGGTGTAATCCGCCATAGGCGAGCTAGGCGTGATCGGATAGATGCCCGCGACCTCGGTGAAGGCGTATGAGACGTAAGCCGCCGCCTCGTTTCCGTCCATCGTTTTCATAACTTTTGCCATTTTTCGTTCCTTTGGAATTATCAAATTTCGCTAATTTTACATATTTATTGCTTAAAAATTTAAATGCTTCGCAAACCGAATAAAATTCTAAAGCTTTATCACAGCAGGCGGGCTACAAGCGCGATCTGCTGGCAGTTTTAGACGAGCATTGCGGGCGATTTGAGACGGGCTCTTTCGCCGCTTTGAAAATAAATTTTTGCATACTTTAAGCGCGGATCGCAAGCAGTGGGTAGAGATTAATGCAAATTTAGCCGTCTGACTCGAAATTCTAACCTAAATATCAAATGACGGGAATGCGCGAAAATTAAGAAATTTAAAAATGCACTTGCCACAAGATGAAAAAACCTCATATCGCAACAAGACTGGATAATAAATTTAGCCACTAACAAAGCTTTAACCGCCATACGCATCCAAGCTCAACATAGCAAAATTTTATTTATGGCTTATAACATCGCGGTATATAAAATTTCGACGCATTCTGCCAAATACAAGAAATTTTATTGCCTCCTACCGAGCGCAGCGCAAATTTCATTTTAAATTTTCATTGATTGATCGCTGTGTGAATTTTACCCCATGCGACTTTGCGTTTTGAGCGTAAATTCTATTTCCGCAAGCTACGCGGAGGTTAAATTTAGCTATAATCCTCCGTTTAGAATTTAGCGCGGCACGTATATACGGCACGGAATTTTAAAATTTTAAAATTTCGAGCAGAACTCGAAAAGCTAAAAAACCGCTAAATGCGCTAAATTTAAAGTCTGAATTTAAAAGCTGAAAAGAGAAAACCGATGAACGTCCATAAAATCGCTTACACGAGAGTTATCGCGCTGGCATTTGCCGCCTTTATTTTTAATACTACGGAATTTATCCCCGTGGCTCTGCTAAGCGACATCGCAGCGGATTTTGAGATGGACGTTACGAGTACGGGCCTAATCATCACGATCTACGCGTGGGCGGTGAGTATCCTTTCGCTGCCGTTGATGCTGCTAACCTCAAAGCTCGAGCGCAAGAGGCTACTTTTGCGGCTTTTCGCGCTATTTACGCTAAGCCACGTCCTGGCCGCCATTGCGTGGAATTTTGCCGTTTTGGTAATCGCGCGACTTGGTATCGCGATTTCGCACGCGATCTTTTGGTCGATCACCTCATCGCTCGTCGTGCGCCTAGCGCCGATAAACAAAGGCTCGCAGGCTATCGGCATGCTGGCTCTTGGGACATCGCTAGCCATGGTTTTGGGGCTTCCTTTGGGGCGCGTGGTCGGCGAGCTTTTCGGCTGGCGCATCACATTTTTCGCGATCGGCGCGCTTGCGGCGGCGGAGGCACTGTTTCTTTGGAAAATTTTACCGTTTTTGCCAAGCCGCCGCGCGGGCTCTCTTGCGAGCTTGCCGATGCTAGCAAGGCGTCCGATGCTGCTTGCTTTGTATCTGCTGACGTTTTTGATCGTAGGCGCGCATTTTACGACCTACAGCTATGTCGAGCCCTTCGTGGCGAAATTTAATCCCGCGGGTGATCACTTCGTAACCTACGTCCTGCTTGCATTCGGTGCTTCGGGAATCGCCGCAAGCGTGCTTTTTTCAAAGCTTTATCGCCATTTTCCAAACGCCTTTTTGATCTGCGCGATTCTCTTTATCCTAGCCTCGGTGCTGACGCTAAAAGCTTTTGCCGCAAATGACGTAGCGCTGCTGCTCGCGGCTTTCGTCTGGGGAGTGGGGATTTTCGGCTTTGGGCTCTGCTTGCAGATTAGGGTTTTGGCGTTGGCTCCGGATGCCACCGATGTCGCGATATCGATCTACTCGGCGATATATAACGTAGGTATCGGCGGTGGAGCGCTTTTAGGACATCAAGTCGCAACGAGATTCGGGCTTGAACACATAGGCGAGGCGGGCGCGATACTGGGCGCGCTGGGGCTTGCAAGCTACCTCTACGCAAGCGTGAAATTCGCGCAGAAAAATAGCGCGTAAGCTAAATTTACGAAAGAGCTTGGGCGAGATTAGCGCACGCTTTTAGTTGGCGCTTTAAAACGGCGGCTTTGCAGGTTTAAATTTTTAAAATTTATCCCTCGCGATTAGCTAAATTTGCAGATAAAATTTAATCTCGCGCTCCGTATTTCCGCCTGTTTTCTTGACCGCCCACGCCCGTGTATATCCGCGCAAAGGCTCTTAAATTTTAACCATCGCTAGATCGTTAAAATTTTAAAATTTAGCGACAAGGCGTAAAAATTTAAGGCGTAGAATTTAAAGCGGGAGCCACCAAATTTTAACTACTTTATAAACCCGATCTGCGGTAAAATTTCAGCCAGCGCCGCGTTCTTTTTCTCGTTAAATTTGACCTTATTTTGCTCGAAAAGATTATTTCCGTGCGCGTCTATGGAGACGATGAGCGGGCCAAACTCCTTCACGCGACACTTCCACAGCGTCTCAGGCATCCCAAGCTCCGTCCAGTCAGCGCTCTCGATCTCCTCGACCTGCGTTGCGGCGACCACCGCGCAGCCCGCGGGAAATACGCAGTGAATAGCGCCAAACTCCTTACAGCCGCTCATCGTGCCCTCGCCCATGCCGCCTTTGCCGACTATCAGGCGCACGCCAGTTTTGGAGATAAACTCGCGCTCAAATTTCTCCATTCGCATGCTAGTCGTCGGCCCCACAGAGACCATCTCAAAGCTTTTTTCGCCCGTTTTTCTGATGATCGGCCCCGCGTGCAGGATCGCACCGCCTGCTATATCTAGCGGCAGCTCGCGGCCCTCCTGCACGACGCGTCTGTGCGGCACGTCGCGGCAGGTGACGATGTGTCCGCTGAGGTATATGACGTCGCCGATCTTGATGTCTGCTAGATCCTCTGCGCTGATCGGCGTGGTTAAAATTTTCTTACTCATAGCGCGAACTCCTTGTGTGATTTTACGGCAAAGCTTAGCTGCTCGTCCCAGACGATATGGCCTTTGCGGTGCGACCAGCAGCCCACGTTTACTGCAACGGCGATGACGCTGGGGTGGCGGGCGCAGTTTTAGATATGCACGCCCATCACCGAGCTTGCCCCGCTCATTCCTTGCGGGCCCAGGCCGATTTTATTTATGCCCTCTTCGAGCAGCTTTTCGGTTAGTGCGGCGCGCTCGTTCGAGTTTGCCGAGCCAAGAGGCCTCATCAGCGCCTTTTTAGATAGTAGCGACGCCACGTCGATCGAGGTGCCCACGCCTACGCCCACTAGCAGCGGCGGACAGGCGTTTATGCCGTAGCTCGTCATTATGTCCATGACGAATTTCACGACTCCCTCGTAGCCCATGCCCGGCATCAGCACGGTCGCCTTGCCGGGCAGGCTACAGCCGCCGCCCGCCATGTAGGTGTGTATCTCGCACTCGCTGCTTTGCGGCACGATCTCCCAAAAGACGCTCGGCGTGCCCTTGCCGACGTTTTTGCCGGAGTTGTACTCGTCGAAGGTCTCGACGCTGTTGTGGCGTAGCGGAGCCTCGCGCGTCGCTCGCAGCACGGCCTCTCGCAGCAGCTCCTCAAGCTCGCCGATGAGCGGAAAGTTTGCGCCGCAGCGTACGAAAAACTGGATCACGCCCGTATCCTGGCAGGACGGACGGTCTAGTTTCTTTGCAAGGCGCTGGTTTTCAAACATCGTTTTGTAGATTTCTCTCGCCAGCGGCTGCGTTTCGCGCTCGGCGAGCTCCAGCAGCTTCGCCGTCACGTCGTCAGGCAGCACCTTGCCCGTGTAGCTGACGAATTTCGCCATGACCTCGGTCATCTTTTGCACGGCTTTTTGTTTATCCATCGCTTCTCCTTTGCCGGTTTTTACTTTCAAATTTTTCATACGCGCTCGCCAGGACGCAGCCCGCAGCGTAGCAGAGTAGATCGGCGAAATCAAATGTTCCGCCGATCATTACTTTTAAAATTTTATTTTCTATGCCTAAAATTTGCACGGCTCCCAAATACTGCGCGAGCTCCAAGGCCGCCACGAATGCAAAAATTTTAAGCGGCAAATTTGAGGGCGGCGTGCTAAAAATAGCCCTAGCGAGCGCATAAAGCAAGATAATGGCCAAAACGTCGCCCGCGTAGTGGCGCACGAAACCGCCCTTTACGCAGATCGCGATGTAAATTTCTACCGCTAAAATAAGGACCGCAGCGGCCAAAAACGTTAGCCTCGTTCGCGTCCTTTGTCTTGTTTGCGCCTTTTGCGCGAGCTTTTTCGCGCCCTTCGGCCTAGCCTTTTGCTCGTTTAAATTTTCCTCTCGCAACGCTTTCCTTTTAAATTTAGCCGTTAAATTTGCCTCGCGCGGCGTAAATTTAGAGATGATTTATCAGGCTCGCATTATACGCGGCGCCAAAGCCGTTGTCGATATTTACGACGCTCACGCCGTTTGCGCAGCTGTTTAGCATCGCTAGCAGCGCCGCCAACCCGCCAAAGCTCGCTCCGTATCCCACGCTGGTGGGCACCGCGATCACCGGCACGCCAACAAGGCCTGCAAGCACGCTAGCTAGCGCGCCCTCCATGCCTGCTACCGCGATCACGACCTTTGCGCCGCGTATCTGCTCTAAATTTGCGATCAGCCTATGCAGCCCCGCCACGCCCGCATCGCTAAATTTGCGCACGTCGTTACCTAGAAATCTCGCCGTTTCGTACGCCTCCTCCACTACCGCGCCGTCGGCGGTGCCGGCAGATACTATCGCGATGTAGCTTTGCGTGAGCTCGGGCTCTTTAAATTTGACGCCGATGATGCGGCCGCGAGCGTTAAACTCCGCCTGCGGCAAGATTTCACGCAACCGCTCAAAAACCCGCTCATTAGTGCGCGTGATCAGGATATTTTGCCCTCTCGCGCCGATCGCACCAGCGATACGTAAAATTTCATCATCCGTCTTGCCCTCGCCGTAGATCACCTCTCCCGCGCCGTTTCGCAATGCGCGCTGAGTGTCGATCTTGGCGCAGCCCACGTCCTCGTAAGGGTAGTTTTTCAGGTATTTTAGCGCCTCTTGCTCGCTCACGCGGCCGCTTTTTATCCCCGCGAAAAGCTCTAAAATTTCATCCTCTCTCATGCAAAACATCCTCCCTAAGCCCCTTTAGATCGAGCGTCACGTCCGCAGCACCAAGCGTCAAGAGCTGTCTAACGACGCTTTTAAATTTCGCGTCGTTTAGGAAATCTCGCATGCTAGAAAAGGGCATTTGCAGCTTTATATTTTTGCGGTCGCACCGCGCGCGGACGTTTGCGTAACCGCTTGCGATGAGTAGATTTTCCGCCGCTTCGATCAAATTTAGCTCGTGCGGGTCGATCTCGCGCCCGTGAGGCAGGCGCGTTAGCAAGCACGCGTAGCCGGGCTTTTCGGCTGTGGGTAAGCCCAGCTCGCGCGATAGCTCGCGGATTTCTGATTTGGTTAAATTTATCAGCGGCGAGAGCACGCCCAGCTCCTCTTTTGCTTTGAGTCCAGGGCGGTGTTCGCCCAGATCATCGCGGTTCGTGCCGTCTGCGACGCGGCTAAATCCAAGCTCGCTGGCGCGCTCTATCAGGCGCGAAAACACCGCCTTTTTGCACAGATAGCAGCGATTTTCGGGGTTGTTTTTGATTCCCTCTGCGACGCCTAGCTCTAAAATTTCGTGCCCGATGCCGTAGATGCGGGCAAATTCTACGGCTTCGGCAATCTCGCGCGAGGACATGTAGGGTGATCGTATCGTTATGCCGATCGCACGCTCACCCAGCGCGTCGTGCGCAGCGCGCAGTAGCAGCGAGCTGTCCGCGCCGCCGCTAAATGCGACCGCGAGTTCGCCAAGCCCGCGCAGGTCAGCCTTTAGTTTTTCTAGTTTCGTCATAGATTTTCAGCGCCTCTTTTCGCACCCGCTCGATCGTCGTGCCATGCGCGAGCGCCGCGGCCTTGCATTCCTCAAATTCGGGCTTTACTTTTTGCGTTTGGCAGGTGCCGGAAATTTTAAGCCCTATCTCGCCGAATTTCGTCTGCACCCGCACAAACTCGCGCTTTAGCTCGGTTTTAGCGACCTCTATCTCGCGGACGCCGATCGCCGTCGTGTGCGTAAAAATTAGATCCTTTAAATTTTGCGCGTCCTGCTTGCGGCACAGCGCGTTTAGCTCAAAGCCCGCGCGCCCCTTTTTCATAAAAATAGAGCGGCTAAATACGTCTAGCGCGCCGTTTTCGCGCAAAATTTCGCACGCAAGCGCGAAGCTCTCGGCGTCCATATCGTCGATGTTGGTGGAGATTAAAATTTGCTTGCAAACCTCGCCGTAGCCTGAGCGCGCGGCTAAATTTGGCTCGTCTAAATCCTCGCCCGCTTCGCAGATCATCGCGCGAAGCATGTTTGCAAAGCCCGCGGCGTCACGCTCGCCCGCGCCGTAGCCGATCTTTTCGATCCTAAAGCTCGCGCCGTCCGTAAACTCGTCCGCGCTGGCCTTTAAAATCGCCGCGCCCGTGGGCGTAGTCATCTCGAAATTTGCGCGCCCGAGGCTTACGGGCACGCCTTTTAAAATTTCGCAAACGGCGGGTGCCGGCACGCTAAGCTCGCCGTGATCGCAGATCGCTACGCCGCCGCCAAGCTCGATTTTGGAGCTTAGCACGCGCGAAACGCCGAGTTTTTCAAAAAGATACTCGAGGCAGATCGCCGCGCTTGCGATATCCGCGATACTATCTATCGCGCCGAGCTCGTGGAAATGCACCCGCTCTACGTCCGTACCGTGGACTTTGGCTTCGGCCTCGGCAACTGTGCGAAATATCGCGCCCGCTCTTTGTTTGCAGCTCTGGCTTAAATTTGAACTTTCTAGAATTTGCTTGATATCCGCGTAGCTTCTGGCATAGGGCTGTGATTTTAGCGGCACGACGTCGATTTTGGTCGCGGCGATGCCGTTTTTTAGCACGCTTTTGCGCACGAGCTTAAATTCGCCGTGCAAATTTAACTTCTCAAGCTCGGCGCAAAGATAGCCAAAATCCACGCCGAGCCCCACCAGCGCGCCTAAATTCATATCGCCGCTGATACCAGCGCTCGCGTCGTAATATAAAATTTTAGCCAAGCCTAGGCCTTAGGCACCGTCATCGAGCCAAACGGCAGGATGATGATTTTTGCGTCCGCGCCCTTTTGCGCGAGCGCGTCGTCCACGGCTTTTTGGATGTCGTGGTATGGCTTTAGATGCACGGCGCACATCTCATCGTCGCTGAGATCGCTCACTGCCCAGGTCTGCGCCCAGAGCGAGATTTCCGCCATTTTAGCGGCCTTGTGATAGCCGAGCTTAAAGCCCGCGCTGATCTTTTCGAGTACCTTTTTAGGCGTGTCGGCGGAGGCCATCAGATCAAAAAACGGCTTTGGTCCGATACCCGTGCGGCACTTTGCGACCATTATTAAAATTCCGTCCTGTGCGAGTGCTAGTTTGCCGTTATCTAGGGCTTTTTGCGCCTGATAGAGATCGACGTCCATCGGATAGGGCGCGACCGAGATCACGATGTCGGCCTTGCGTGGGATGTCTACGCAAAAGACCTCGTCTGCCTTTTTCACGCAGTCGTAAAAGCTGTCGTTTAAGTCGCCCGCGCTTGCGTAATACACGCCGTGCTCGCTGTCAAGCACCGTCTGAATCGAAAAAACGTCGATATGCGCAAGAACTTTCATCGCATCGATCATATCCTCGTGCACGGGGTTGCCCTCTAGGCGCAGAGCTTGTGCGTCGGAGCTAAGAGCTAGTTTATGGTTTTGCGTGATGCTCTCATACGACGCCGTGCCAGGCAAAAATGCCTTTCTGCCGCCGGTGTAGCCTGCAAAATAGTGCGGCTCGACCGAGCCTATGACGATTACCTTTTTGGCTTCTGCTACGATTTTGTTTAGATACATCTGCGTGCCGTTTTTGGACTCGCCTAAAAACACCATCTCATCGTGTTTGGAGTCGTGATCGTGAACTTCGCCTTTGGAGTTAAGCTCGGCGTAAATTTCTTTGCCGAAGATCATCTCGTACTCATCGAGCGAGCACTGCCTGTGGCAGCCGGTGGCGATGATGAAAATTTTATTTTTCTCGCGGATTTTCGGGTAAATTTGCTTTAAAATTTTTGCCGTCGGCGTCGGGCGCGTGCCGTCGTTTACGATGATGACGATCTTTTGCTCGCCCGCGATAAACTCGTCAAAGCTTTTTTGATTTATCGGATTTGCCAGAGCCTTTGCGATGAGCGCCGTTTCGTCAAATTTAGCCACGGGGTTTGGATCGAAAACGCCGAGCAAATTTTTCTCGTTTATCTCTAGATTTAGATGATCATCTTTGCCGTATGCGATAGGGATTTGCATATCTGCCTCCTGTGTGGAATTTGGCGGGATTATAACGTAAATTTTATTTAAAACGATTTAGCCTCGCGCGGGTTATGAACGGAATTTAGAAAGCTTTAGAATTTAAAAATTTAGAGCATTTAAAATTTCAAAATTTTATAAAATTTTAAAAAGCCGCTGAGATTTGAAATTTAAAGCTCGCGAGCCATATGCCCGCGAGCGCAACTATTATAAATAGCCGTAAATATGAGCGAAGATAAAGCCCATCGCGCATGAAGTAAGAACACCTATTAGCCCAGGGAAAATGAAGCTGTGGTTGATGACGAATCTGCCGATGTGCGTAGTGCCGGAGCGGTCGAACTGGATCGCCGCAAGATCACTCGGATAGGTAGGTAGGATATAGTATCCGTAGCAAGCAGGTGCAAACGCAATAATAAGACCCGGATCGATACCGATGCTAACCGCTAGCGGTACGAAAGTAGCAACCGCTGCTGCTTGAGAGTTAAGGAATTTACTAATCAAAAGCGAAACGATGACATATGTCCACGGATACGCCATAACGACCTTACCTAGCGACGCTTTAAGCATTTCGATATGAGCGGTAAACATAGTCTCTGCCATCCATGAAATTCCATAAATGGCTACGAGCGCGATCATACCGCTATGAAAAATTTCATTTTTAGCGATATTGCCCGCTTTGATACCCGAGACAATCATCATAATGGATGCTGCAAGAAGCATGAAAATTTGAATGGTTAAGACCATATTTAAATTTGTGGTCTTTTTCATCGTATCTTTTACGACAATGCTTGCGTTTGCGATGCTCTCGCTCTTATCGCCTGTCGTGATGACGACGTTTCCGTCTTGAGAGACGATGCTTTGAGCTAGCTTTTTATCTTTGTCGTAAATTTCGACGCTATTAAATTTAGTCGCATCTTTGGCTTTAGACTCTTTGACGTTTGAAACGACCTTACCGCCGTCCACCATGGAGATGACCTGACCATCTTTGATCGTGATATTTTTGACCGTTTTTTTATCGACGATGATCTCTACGGATTTTCCCGGAACATTTTTAGTCCACGCAGGGCGCAAGCTTTTTTCGTAACCTAAAACCGCAACTAGCGCAATAGTGGCTAAGAATATCCACATGCAAACCCACTTAATCCTAGGAAGCTTTTGACCTAACAAGGTCGTACTTTCGCCGTAGATATATTTTTTCTGCTCCGGATCTTTGATCTTTTCTTGAAATTCCGGATCTTTATCTAGATCTTTACCTCTAAAAATCGACCACGTTCCGATTGCAAGCATACCGATGAAAGTAGAAGGGATAGTGAGTTTTAGTAGATCCAAATACGTACTAAAGCCCTCGATATGCACGCCTTGACCTAGTAAGATCGCGACCATCGAAACGCCGGCAACCGAAACGGGGCTAGCGATGATAGCAAGTTGCGAGGAGATCGTAGAAGCGGCCATCGGGCGCTCAGGGCGAATCCCATTTTTAATAGCTACGTCATAGATGATCGGAAGCAGCGTATAGACGGTGTGTCCCGTTCCGCATAAGATTGTAAGCGTCCACGCAACAGTTGGAGCGATGATACAAACCATCTTTGGATGCTTACGAAGCAATTTCTCCGCTATTTGAAGCATTACATCAAGCCCTCCCGTAGCTTGTAGCGTTGCACTTGCTACGACAACTGCGAGGATAGTTAAAATAACGTCCACTGCCGGCTTACCCGGCTCTAATCTAAATCCAAACACTAAGATCACTAAGCCTATACCGCCTAGAATTCCCAGCGCCATACCGCCTTTTTTAGCACCATAAAACAAACAGCCCAAGACTATAATGAGCTGCAAAAAGAATTGAGTGCTTTCAGACAAACTTGTCAGAAACTCCATAGTTTCTCCTTCAGTAAAATTTAAAACAAACTTTGGCGATTATACTAACTTTTTATTTAAACAAAATTAAAGGAGCGTTACGAATTGTAAAAATCTATCAAAATAAAAATTTACTGAAATTATAATTTTAAAGCAGAATTTATAGCGAAATGTGAAAAATAAAATTTTACTTAGAGCTGTTTTTATATCATAGAATTTCGCAATTTTTAAGAAAACTTAGAATTTCATTATAGCTCAGGCTTTAAACCGATTTTTAAGCCTTGGAGTAGTATCATTTCGCAAAGAGCGGATTAAGATGAATTTTATAAAATTTTGTATTGCCTTTTTGATTTGTTTATCACAGATGGCAACAGCTGGTAGCTTTGATCTAAATGCCACGCTGCGTTTGGGCGCATTCGACGCAAGCTCGCACCGACTGCTTTTATGCGGCAGTGGCGGCGAGCTTAGGATGTTTGATACTGCTAAATGGGATGTGGAGTTCGCGCAAAAATACAGCGATAATGAAATTACGGCTCTAAATTTCAAAAACGGCAAAATTTATCTAGCTTGGGACGGAGCCGAAATCGCGGTGCTAAACGATAGATTAAAGTTTTTACGCACGCTTAAGACGGGGCGTAGCGGCACAGCCCAAATAGATGCGATCTATGCCGCAAAAGACGCGATTTACGCGGTAGTGGATAAGAATCAACTAATAAGATTAGACGAGGACCCTGATAACAGCGCGGACGGCGGTTACGCCCCAGGTGAGAATTCCACCGCAAACGGGCAATTTTTAAATAGAAATTCCGCCCCAGATGGGCTGCGCGGAATTTCGTTTCATTACGGCAGGATCAATGCCGTTAGCCTGGGCGCTAACGGACTTTGCGTCGCAAGCTGGAATGGCGTAGCCTGTTTTAGCGCAGATATTGTCGCGACTAAATTTAGTGGTATCAATGCAGCGCCTAATCGCGCTGCGCAGGGAGAGCTTAATAGCGTGAAATTTAAGGATGCGGAATTTAATAGCACGAGAATCGTGCAAGTCTCCGAGCCAAACGAAACGAAAGCTGGCGGCGCAAAGAGCGCGGAATTTCAAAGCTTAGAATTCAAAGGCGCAAAATTTCAAGACGAGGAGCTTAAAACTCAAAGCGAAATTTCAGCCGAAGTTGGCGATAAAAATTTAAGCGGCTCTATAGCCACTGCGCTTGCAGACTGCGACGGGACGCTGTTTGCGGGCGATATAGAGGGGAATTTTATAAATTTAAAAAGCGGCGAGCGCAAAAGCGTGGGCTCTTGGATCAAATCCATCGTATGCGCCCGCGGCACGCAGTTTATCGCTACTAAAGATAAAATTTACGAAAATCAAAAAGCAGGATTAAAGGAGGTTGTGGATTTAAAAAGCGAATTTTTAGCGATGTACGCAGACGGGGAAGCGATCCTCGTAGTCAGCAAATCAGGCAAAATTTTAAAATTCTAAGAAAGGATTAGTATGTTAAAAAGTTTCAAACCCGTGCTTTTGGGCTCGGTTTTGTTCGCCGCAAGCGCCCTGTGTGCCGCAGATAGCGACTTAGAGCGCGTGATGAAAGAACGAAATTTAAGCGAAAAAGACGTTTTGGCGGCGGCTAAGACCTATCAGCCGACCGGTCGGAAGGACGATTATATGGTCTTCTCCTCCGGTGGTCAAAGCGGACAGGTGCTCGTTTACGGCGTGCCGTCGATGAGGATCTACAAATATATCGGCGTATTTACCCCAGAGCCTTGGCAGGGATACGGCTTTGACGAGGAGAGCAAGGCGGTCTTAAGATCGGGCTCCATTAACGGCAAAGAGATCAACTGGGGCGACACTCACCATCCAAATTTCAGCGAGAAAAACGGCGAGTATGTGGGCGATTATCTCTTTATCAACGATAAGGCGAACCCAAGAATCGCGGTTATAAATTTATCCGATTTCGAAACTACTCAAATAGTCGTAAATCCGGTAATCAAAAGCGATCACGGCGGCTCTTTCGTAACGCCTAATACCGAATACGTCATCGAAACCAGCCAATATGCAGCTCCTTTTGATAACGACTGGCACCCGATTGAGGAGTATCAGGCGGTTTATCGCGGTGCGGTAACGCTATGGAAATTTGACTACGATAAAGGCAAAATCGACGTAAATAAATCCTTTTCTCTAGAGCTTCCTCCATATATGCAAGATCTAAGTGACGCAGGTAAGGGAGAGAGCTTCGGCTGGGCGTTTACCAATAGCTTTAACTCCGAAATGTACACGGGCGGCATCGAAAAGGGTCTGCCTCCGATGGAAGCCGGTATGAGCCGCAACGATACCGACTACCTGCACGTTTACAACTGGCAAATTCTAGAAAAGCTTGCTCAAGACAGCAAAAACTATAAGGTCGTAAACGGACACAGAATCGTTACGATAGACGCCGCCGTAAAAGCGGGAGCGCTATTTTTGATCCCTGAAGCCAAATCCCCTCACGGCGTCGATGTTAGCCCTGATGGTCGCTATATCATCATCGGCGGTAAACTAGATACTCACGCTAGCGTTTACGATTTTAAAAAGATCAAAGAGCTAATTGATAAAAAAGAATACGCAGGCAAGGATCCATACGGAATTCCGATCCTAGATATGCAAAAGACGCTTCACGGACAAGCAGAGCTTGGTCTTGGACCTTTGCATAACACCTTCGATTCGCAAGATGGCGTAATCTATACATCGCTTTACGTTGATAGCCAGATCGTAAAATGGAACTACAAGACGCTAAAGGTTTTAGATAGGATCAACGTCCACTACAATATCGGTCACCTTGATTCTATGGAGGGCAAATCCTCAAAGCCTGTCGGTAAATACGTAATCGCGCTGGATAAGCTTTCGATTGATAGATTTAATCCTATCGGACCGCTTCATCCGCAAAATCACCAGCTCATCGACATTACAGGGCCTAAAATGGAGATGCTTTACGATCTTCCTATCGGTCTTGGCGAGCCGCATGACGTAGTTTCTATCGCAGCTAGCAAGCTTCATACGAAACCTACCTATACTATGGGAACAAACTCTCGCACCGGTAAGCAGCACCCTGCTATGACATTAGCGGGTCAAGAGCGAATCGAGCGCGACGGTAAAAACGTAAAAGTCTATGCTACGGCGATCCGCAGCCATATTAATCCTGAGCACATCGAGGTTAATAAGGACGATAACGTAACGATCTATATGACAAATTTAGAGCGTGCCGAGGACGAAACTCACGGCTTTACGGTTGATGATTACGATCTGCATATGTCGCTTGAGCCGGGTAAGACTGCGAGCGTAAATTTCATCGCGGATAAAGAGGGCGTATTTCCTTTCTACTGCACAGAATTCTGCTCTGCGTTGCACCTTGAGATGTTTGGATATCTATATGTAAAAGATCCGAATAAAAAATACACTTCAGCTAAAGCGTCTATGCTAAAAGCTCTTAGCCCAGAAGCTCTAAAAGCCGAATACGACAAGGTAGTAGCTACGAATAAAGCCACCGACGACGTTATTCAATCAGTCGTTAAATTCTTAAAAGAGAAAAACTACGAGAAGTATCCTAAGGTCAAGGCTTTAGTCGATGACGCGCTGGATCAATACGGCAAAATTCCTGAAACCAAAGCCAAGGCAGACGCCGCGGTAAAAGCCGGCGATATGAACGGCGCGATACTTTGGGAAGGTCAAGTTTGGCAGTATTTAGTAAAAACCGCGGATGTCGGACTTCGCGCTAAAAATAACCTAATCCGCGAGCTCTCCACTCCTATGAGCGAGGCTGCATCTAACGGCGAGAAGGCTTACCTACGCGGAGGCTGCAACGGCTGCCACGTCATCGGTCAAGTAAGCTCCGGTCCTGATCTAACGGGCGTCCTACTTCGCCACGAAAACGGCGAGAAGTGGGTAGCCGATTTCATCAAAGACCCTGCTAAATTCTACGAAGACGACTACGTTAAGGCAATGATAAATTACTTCAACCTTCGCATGCCAAATCAGCATATGAAAGATGAAGAGATCAAAGACATCATCGAATACCTAAAATGGGTCGATGAGAACGCGGGCCTTAACTAGCCCCACTCTCCCCCGCAAGGGGGAGAATTTAAAGGAGATAAAATGCCAAAATATAAAATTTACGCGATTTTAGCGCTGCTTATTATGACGGTCGCTTTTACCATCCCTACGCTTGGATTTTTCAAAGTCCAAGGCAAAATCGTATCGGGGCAGGTTAGCAGCGTCTCGCAGCTGCCCGCATACTCCGCACCGATATGGAATTTTTATACAAAAGCATCGTATAAAAATCACCTAATTCCTAGTGATGTTAAAAACGATCTAGGCGCGATGCTGGAGCATAAATTTGAAGTGGGGGTCCCTAGCATACCAGTGTGGAAAATTTCACTCGAAGCGCCGAACTATCCAAAAGAGGCTTTCCCCGATGGAATTCCACTTTACGTCCACGTTGACGGCTTTAGCGGCGATGTCGGCGAGATGAATACCCTAAATCACTATATCGGCATGTATCCCGTCTGGCGCGGCGGCACGCTCGAGCACTCGCTATCGCCGTATTATCTCATAATCGCTACGATCGGTATGCTTGCGTTTTTGTACTATGATGGCAAGGGGCAGACTCTGCTTATGATCCTGCCGATCATTGCGCCGCTTATCTTCATCGGCTGCTACGTGGGTTGGCTGTATTGGTTCGGGCACAACCTGCAAGACTGGGGCGCGTTTAAAATAAAGCCTTTTATGCCTACAGCATTTGGCGACGGCAGCGTAGCGCATTTTACTACCCATTCATATCCGGCTCTTGGCTTTTGGCTGATGCTAGCCTTATCGCTGCTATCGGCGTTAGCTCTACTATCTAAGAAAAAATTCCTACGAGAGCATAGATGAGGCTTTTGCTTCTAGCATTCTCGCTCGCGCTAAGCTTAGGCGCGGGCGAGCTTCAAGACGCGATCGATAGCGCAAAAGCGGGCGATATTATCGAACTAGCCGCGGGCGAGTACCACGGCAATATTTTAATCGATAAACCCCTTACTATCGACGGACTAGACCGCTCCGCCGTGATCGTAGGAGATCGCAACGGCACGGTGATCCGCGTCCGCTCTCCGCATGTTACAATCAAGAATTTAACAATTCAAAACGGAGGCTTCGAGCATCTTAGCGAGGATGCGGGGATCAACGTAAGCGACGTAAACAGCGTAATCATAAAAAATAATCTCATCAAAGACGTGCTCTACGGCGTCGTGCTAAGCAAGGCAAACGACGTAACGATCGAGGGCAACGAAATTTCAAGCAATACCTACCGCACGAGTTTTAAAGGCGACGGCATCAAGCTTTGGTATTCCAATGCCAATAAAATTTTAAATAACGACGTCCACAACGTCCGCGACACCGTTTTTTACTTCTCAAACGGCAATCTCGTCGCAGGCAATAAAGGCCACAGCTGCCGCTATTCGCTGCACTTTATGAACTCCGGACATAACGTCGTGGAGGATAACTACTACGACGGCAATAGCGTGGGATTATTTTTTATGTTTTCAAGCGATAATATCGCCAGGCGCAACGTCGTGCGCAACGCAGACGGCGCTTATGGCGTAGGCATCGGTATGAAGGATAGCTCAAATTTCAGGGTTACGGATAATAAAGTCATCTACAACGCCCGCGGATTTTATCTGGATCAATCCCCCTATCAGCCGGGCTCACTTAACGTTTTTGAAAACAATGATATCGAATACAACAGCATCGGCGTGCAATTCCACGCCACGCAGCTAAAAAGCGTATTTAAAAACAATAAATTTAAAGGCAATATGGAGATCGTGCTAAACGATACGCCCCAATCCAAGCTCTTGCAAAACGAATGGAGTGGCAACTACTTCGACGATTACGACGGATTTGACCGCGACGGCGACGGTTACGGCGACGTTAGCTACAGCTCATATGCTTATGCCGACAGACTTTGGGCGTATAAACCTAATGTGCGGTTTTTTTACGGCTCCAGCGGGATCGCGCTTTTAAATTTCATTTCCAAGCTCGCTCCGTTTTCAGAGCCTGAGCTACTGCTAAAAGATCCAAAACCTAGGATGAAGCAATGATAAAGAATAGACGCGAAGCGATAAAACTACTCGGCGGAGCGCTTGGGACGCTCGGGGCAGCGAGCTTGTTTGCGGATGAAAATTCTGCCAATTCCGCGGGCGGCGAAGCGCAAAATTTAAACGAGCAAAATTCCGTAAATTCTGCAGGGCAAAATTCCGTGCCGAATTCCATAAAACAAAATTCTGCGGAAAATTCTAGTGGGAGTTCCGCCTCTTTATATCTGCGCCCGCCCGGAGCGCTAGCGGAACGAGGCTTTCGCAGTAGCTGTATCAAGTGCGGTCAATGCGTGCAGGTCTGCCCCTATCACAGCATCTATCTGCTCGATATTACTCATCTTTTTGACATCGGCACTCCCGTTATCGATGCCAAAGAGCGGGGCTGCTATCTTTGCGGCGCGCTTCCTTGCGTGCTCGCCTGTCCAAGCGGAGCGCTTAGCCACGAGACGAACGAGCCTAAAAAGGTTAAAATGGGTATCGCCGTGATTGAAAATTTAAACGCCTGTTTGGCGTATCGCGGGCAGACTTTAAAATCTGGCGATCTGCGCCCAAAGCCCGCCAAGACCGAGCAGGAGCGCGAGTTAAACTCAGCGCTGGCGGCAAAAGAGGGCAAGCCCTGCGATCTATGCGCGTCGCTGTGCCCTTACCCGCAGCCGCTTGAAGCTATTGCGATGATAAAGGCGAATGAACATTTCGCCCCGCAGATCCGTAGCGCTTGCGTCGGCTGCGGTGCGTGCGCCGAGCTCTGTCCGGCGCGTATCATCGAGATACTCCCGCGGGCGGATTACAAATCAATCTATGAAGGAAAACAATGAAAAACTCTATTAAATTCCACCTATGCTCGCTAGCTGCGGCGCTTTTGCTGTGTGGCTGCGGAGATGACGGCGATTCAAACTCCGCTGCGACGAGCTCCGCAGGGCAAAATTCTGCGGATCAGAATTCCGCGAGTGTAAATTCCGCATCGCAGAGCGCAGAACAAAGCTCTGCTACTAAGCCTCGCATCAGCGTTAAAAGCGGCGAAGCGCCCAAGAAGGACGATAAGTTCGTAAGCTACGATTTTTACGGCGAGCGAAAGGTAAATTTTAATCTAAACGGCGACGTGAATGAAACGACCAAAAATATCGTGGCGTATTCAAGCATCAAAAACCAATACAAAAAGCTAAATTTTGATCTGATGAAAAAGCGTCTTGGGCATGATTTTATCCTGCGCTGTTCAGCGTGCCACGACGACTACGCCAACGGCATCATCGGTCCGTCGCTTCTGGATAAAACCGACGCGCAGATCGTGGATATGATTAAAAAGTATAAATTTAAAGAAAAGCCCAATCCTCTTATGGTGCAGCTCGTAAACGGCATGAGCGAGCAGCAGATAGAGACGATGGCGAAAGAAATTTACGAGTTCAACAAACAATTTAAGGAGCAGAAATGAAACCGGGCAAAATTTTAGCTTTGATTTTGGGTGTAGCACTGATCGCGCTGATGATCTTTATGGCTAGTTCGGACGATTCTAGCGCGCCGCAGCAAGAAGTCAAGCCGCAGGTGCAAGCAAAGCCCGCGCCGCAGAGCAAAAGCGTCGATCTCATCGACGATAAGGACGTGAAAAATATTAAAATTTTGCAGCAGAGCGTCAAAGAGCGCGATTTCAAGGTTAGCAGCTCCTATCTGGTAAGCTGCGCGCCGTGCCACGGCGATGACGGACGCGGCAAGATCGCTCCGCCAATCGGAGGCAAGAGCAAAGATCAAATTTTAGCAAGCCTTAAAGATTATAAAGCGGGTAAGATCAAAAACAGCCTAATGAGCGGACTTTTGACCAACGTAAGCGACGAGAGCCTAGATAAGCTCGCGGATGAAATTTCAAAATTTAAAGAGTAAGTCTTGGATAAATATAATTCGCGATGCACGATCAAAAATACGAGCTTTTTCTCGACCTTCGCGCTTAAAAACAGAAGCGGCAAACTGCGCCCCAGCATTCGGGCGCTGCGCTACGCCACGGTATTTTTGGTGCATCTGCTTTTCGTGCTTTCCTTTCGCGCCGATATTCAAATTTTAGAAGGCGACATCAGCGGCTCGCGGATACTTGGCTTTCACCTAGCAGATCCCTTTGCCACCCTTGAGGTGATCGCCGCGCACAAGGATCTGCCGATAAATCTGCTTATCGGCTCGGGCACCATTTTGCTGTTTTACTTCATCGCGGGCGGCAAGGCGTTTTGCTCGTGGATCTGTCCTTACGGAGCGCTTAGCGAGATCGGCGAGAAGCTGCATAATACGCTAATTGCCAAGCACGTCATCAAGGAGCGCACCCTGCCTCGCGGTATGCGATATGCGATCTGGGCGGTGTTTTTAGCGCTAAGCGCGATTACGGATCTGCTCGTTTTTGAAATTTTTAACGTAGTTGGAATTTTATCGCGCTTCATCATCTACGGCTTTTCGCTGGCGGGGCTTTGGATCGTTTTTGTGTTTTTGCTCGAAGTATTTTTTAGCAGACGGGTGTGGTGCACGCACCTATGCCCGCTAGGCAGTACCTATTCGCTTGCGGCGAAAGCAAGCCTAAGCAAGATTACTTGGGATAAGAGTAGGTGCGATCACTGCGGCGTTTGCCAAGACGTCTGCTTCGTTTCACACGTGCTAGACATCACCAAAAAAAAGGCATCCGAAAACCTAGGCGATAAGAGCAAATTTATGCTAAAAGGGATCGACTGCACGCTGTGCGGACGCTGTATCGACGTGTGTCACCAAGACGCACTCGGTATCGGCAATAAGCTAAAAGATATGATCTAAGGAAGTCTATGATAGAGATTAAAAACGTAAGCAAGAAATTTGCAGATCAATTCGTTTTAAAAGATATCGATCTAAATATCGCGGACGGCGAGCAAGTGCTTTTCGTCGGGCAAAATGGCGCGGGCAAAAGCTCGCTAATGCGGACGATTTTGGGCGAATACATACCCACAAGCGGCAGCGTCGCTATCGACGGATTTGATTCATTTAAACAGCGTAGCCGCGCGCTACGCGGTATCAGCTTCGTGCCGCAAACCCCGCCGCCGCTTAAGCTGAGCCTAAATGAACTCATCTACTTCGCCGAGCGCACGGCCGACGCAAGCAGAGCAGACATCGTAAAATTTTGCGACGAAATGGAGCTTGATCTGGGTTCAAATTTAAACAAGCCTTTCCATAAGCTATCTGGCGGTATGAAGCAGAAATTCTTAATCGCACTAGCCTTCGGCAGAGCCAGCAAGGCGATGATTTTCGACGAGCCGACAGCCAATCTCGATCCGAGCGCGCGCGAGCATTTTAAGACGCTTTTGCGTAAGTATGCAAAAGACAGAAGCTTGATCTTTATCTCGCATAGGCTCGACGAGGTTGAAGGGCTGGTAAAAAGAATGATTTGTATGGATCTAGGGAGGATCGTAGATGACAAAAATGTTTAAATTTTTACTTTGCGCACTTGCGGCGCTTACGTTTTTAGGCTGCGGCGACGAGAAAGACTACGGCAACGTCCACTACGACAGAGACGTATGCGAGCACTGCCAGATGGCGATCAGCGACAACCGCTTCAGCGTCGATGTGCGCGTGGACGGCAAAAACCACTACTTTGACGACATTGGCTGCTTAGTGGATTTTATGGTGACAAACGATAAACTAAACTGGCTAAAGGATGCCAAAATTTACATCAACGACGCTAGCGGCAACGGCGAGTTTATCGACGCACGCACGGCGCACTTTTATCGCGGTTTTAAAACCCCTATGTCGTTTGGCTGGGGCGCGTTTAAAAACAAGCAAGAGGGCAAGCAAGACTTCAGCTTCGATCAGGTAGTCGCGGCGCTTAAAGCAGGCGGCGGCTCGCACGGCATGGGGATGGGCGATATGGGTCGCGATGCGCACGGCGATATGGGAAGCATGCACGGGCACGGCGACATGGGCGGAATGAGTGGAATGCAAGACCCTCACTCCGCAGAGCACGGCACAAGCGAGCCGCAACACGATATGAGCGGTATGGGGCATACTCACGGCTCAGATCATGGCATGGGCGGCGATGTGGGCAGCACGGCGCACTCTCAAGGTGCGCCGCACGATATGGGGCAGATGCACGAAAGTAACGGCACTGCGCACGATATGCATTCAGGGCACACGCATTAAGGACGTTTTGGCTAAAGCGAAATTTTGAGCAGCCCTATGTTTTGCGCTAAATTTAAAGCGTGAAATTTCAGCGTACCGCCCGTGCCGCCATCGATGAGATAAAATTTTACTTTGTAGCGTCGTGAATGACGGATAATAGGCAACGCTGAACGACGCGATGTTTAAGCACACTGCGAGCCGGAGCTGTAAATTTAAAATTTATGCGCGGTTCGCAGTCGCGGGCGAGCGCGAGGCAAAACCAGGCTTAAAAAACGGCCGCGAAATTTTATCTCGCGACGCGGCTAAATTTAACGCACGGCGCAAAATTTCGCTCTGCCGAATGAAATTTTATGCGAGCGGTACCAGTTTAAAATTTCGCCGTAAATTTAAAATTTATCCGGCGCAGAATCTCGCCGCTGCTAGATTTTTAGAATTTTAAAATTCTATGCCGCGGGATACGCCCGGGTTTGAAATTTTACGGAGCTGAAATTTAAGCGATCCGCCAAACGGCTAAATTTAAAAGCGCGGCGGATTACGGATAGCGGGTGGCAAACGACGCGCTGTTTGCAAGCGCCGCAAGCAAGCCATAAATTTAAAATTTATGCGCGATCCGCTTTAAATGCTCGGCGAGCGAAATTTAAGGCTATATTCGCGCCATAAAACGGAGCGAGCCTAAAAGCACGTTTAAGCCGCGCGAGCAATCTAAATTTAAAGCGCGCCTAGGCGCAATAAAGGAATATGAATGAAAAATTTACTCACCATCGCCGCTTTGGATATTAAAGAATCTTTCCGTTCGCGCTGGTTTTTGCTCTATCTGCTGATCTTTAGCGGGCTCGTGGCGGCGTTTTTCATCACGGGGGTGACCGACTCGCGCGTGCTCGGTTTTAGCGGGCTTTCGCGACTGCTGCTGCTGTTTATTCAGATATGCATCATCATCCTGCCCGTATTCGTGCTCGTCACCACCAGCAAGGCGATCCTAGCCGATCGCGACCTAAATATCCTCGAATACCTGCTAAGCTTCCCGATCTCGCAGGCGCAGTATTACTACGGCAAGGCGCTAGGAAGGCTATTTGGAGTCTTCGTGCCGATATTTTTGTCGCTGCTGCTCGCGATCGTTTGGGGCGCGATCAAGGGCACGGGCATTCCGTGGGCGATCTGCCTGCTTTATACGGGGTTGCTTTTTAGCTTGTGCGCGGCGTTTTTAGGGATCGCATTTTTGATCTGCGCCGTCTCAAAAAGCCAAGAGATGGGGCTTGGGCTCGCATTTTTCGTCTGGCTTTTCTGCCTTGCATTTTTGGATCTCGTGCTGATCGGACTGCTCGTAAAAACGGGCGTGAACGAAAATCTCATTTTCGCAATTGCCCTAGCAAACCCGATGGAGGACTTCCGCATCGCCGCTATCAGCCTATTTGATCCCGATCTTGCGGTCATAGGCACGACGGCGTATTTTATCCTAGATCACTTCGGGCGCGGGCTTTTTATCGCCTTTTCGCTACTCTATCCGATCGCGCTGGGCGCGGCGAGCCTGATTTTGGGCTATTTTATCTTTAGATCGAAGGATTTGGCGTGAAATTTCTACTCATTTTGGCGGCATTTATAGCACTTTGCGGCGCAGCGGAGATGCAAAATTCCGTGGCGCAAAGCTCTGGCTCGGCGCAGAATTTAGGCATGCCTGATAGTACGGGCTCCGGCTCGGCGCAGAATTCTAAAAGCGTGCGCGAGCCCGCGTGGCTAAAAGACGTAAATCTCACCTGCGCCAAATACGGCATCGATACTAGCGCGCATCCCGAATTTCGCGCCTACGCGAGGCTTAAAGATGGCAGCGCGCTCGCGTTTGCTTCGCCCAAGGCGATGTTTGCATATTTTTTTGAAAGTGGGAGCTCGGGCGCAAATTTTAGCGGAGCTTCCACAGAGATGAATTCTGAGAATGTAAATCCTTTGGGAGCAAATTCTACGAGCAAAAATCCAGCTAGCGGCAATTTAGCTGAGGCAAATCCCGCTAACGCAAATTCCCGCGAGGCAAATTCTACGGGTGCGAATTTCGGCGGCGCGGAGCTTTACGTTACCGATTACGCAAGCGGCGAAATTTTGCGGGCGCAGGACGCGTTTTATGTATTCGGCAGCGTGCTGCAAAGCGCCAGAGGCGACGATCTCATCACGTTTGCCAGACTTCAGGACGCACAAAATTTCATGCGCGAGAAAAAGGGGCATAAAATTTTGCAGTTTCACGAAATCTCCGCCAAGCTAATCGATTATCTAAGATGATCGAGCCGCTTGGCAAAATTTAAATCCAGCTATTTTAGTATATTTTATTCATAAAAATTTATCTTTTATTTTAGTGCGCTATTAAGGGAATTTAAAGCAATTAAAAAATACAATCACGTTAAATTTTATCTATAAGAATTAAATAATGTAGTTTTTAAGTATATTTATTGAGGGCTGCATTCTCGCTTATTTTTAAAATAAATTTTAAGGAGACGTCATGGCAAACGACAAAATAGCAAAACAAAAAGGCTCACGCAAGAAAGCTGCGACGGATGAAAATTCCGCTGCGAATACGGGAGAAAATTCCGTCGCAGACGCAGCCAAAAGCTCAGCCGCATCCGTTTTTGATAAAAGCACAAATATCGCTCAAAATTCCGCAGCAAATTCTACGACTTCTGCCTCACATGCTCGCGACAAAATTTCTAAAAATCGCGCCGCAGGTGAGAATTCCTGCGACGAGTGCGACTGCGAAGCCAGAAATTCCGCGTCTGGCTACGATGATAGCGCACGCTCTGCTTCAGGCACGAACCCTGCGGCGCACTCAAGCACTCAAAGCGCAGGCAACGCTAAAAAATCCGCAATAAACTCTACAATAAATTCCATGGCTGATTCTTTGACAAATTCCATCTCAAATCCCGCGAAGAGCCCAAGCTGCAAAGACCACTTCTCTTGCTCGCACGAGCATAGCGATAGCTCCGTAATCCACTCGCATCTACACGACGAAGATCTTGCGACTCACCCACACGATCAAGAAGAAAACCTAGTAGCTTATTTGCACGAATACGGCGCAAATTCTGCATCTTCGCATGAGCGCAACGAGGATTCCGTCATCAGCTCGCACGAGCACGACAAACATTGCCATGATCACAAACCCCACTCTCATCGCGCGATTATCGGATTTGACGAACACGGCATCCCAAAAGTTTTAGTGCCCGCAGAGGCTAGTCCGCACACACATAAAGACGCGCAGGGCAATCTTTTCGAGCATTTTCACGAGGCGGAATTTACGGCGGATTATATGAAGGCGGTGCTTGAATACAAAAAGACCTTCCCTACAAAGCAAGAAGTACTTGAGAAAACTCCTGATCCCGCCGTGCGTGAAATGATGCTTAGGATGGAGCAGATCGGCGTAGATACAGCGTTTGATCGCTTCGATAAACAGATGCCTATGTGTAGCTATGGACTTAGCGGGGTATGCTGTAAGATCTGTAATATGGGACCTTGCAAAATTACTAAAAAGGCCGATCGCGGCACTTGCGGTGCTGACGCCGATCTCATCGTGTCGCGCAACCTACTGCGCCAAGTAGCTGCAGGCGTAGCTCAACATGGCGCACATGCCAGAGAGCTTCTGCTGTCGCTAAAATGGGCGGCGCAGGGCAAGCTAGATCTGCCAATCATAGGCGAATACAAAATCATCAATACCGCCAAAGCTTTTGGAATTCCAACTGAAGGCAGAGAGTTAAAAGAGGTAGCGATCGAGCTTGCCGATACGCTTTTGACAGATCTTTCGCAAAGTAGCGGCGAGTATAAAACCATCGCTGCGCTCGCACCCAAGGAGCGTCAAGAGGTATGGCGGAAGCTAGATATCTTGCCGATTAGTGCATATAACGAAGTCTTTGAGGCGTATCACCGAACGGGTGTAGGCACGGATGGAGACTGGCGCAGCGTGATGCAGCATCTTTTGCGCTGCGGGCTTGCTTTTACATTCACTGGCGTAGTAGCTGCAAATATCGCTACGGATGCGCTATTTGGCGTAGGAGATCGCGTAACTTCCAAAAGCAATATGGGCGCGCTTAAAAAAGGCTGGGTCAATATCGCCGTGCACGGACATCTGCCGACATTAGTAAGCCTAATAGTAGAGATTGGAAATTCTAAAGAGTACCAAGACAAGGCTCGCGCAATAGGCGCGCAGGGGATCGCATTTTACGGCGTGTGCTGTTCCGGACTATCGGCGATGTATCGCAACTGGGGCATTGTGCCGCTCTCAAACGCCGTAACTGCCGAACTCGTCATAGGTACGGGCGCGCTTGATCTGTGGGTCGCCGACGTCCAAGATGTCTATCCTGCGATCATGGACGTGGCTAACTGCTTCCAGACCAAGGTCGTTACCACAAGCTCATCAGCTAGGCTTCCCGGAGCCGAGCATATAGGCTACGATCATCACCATAGTAATATCGCCGAGACTAGGAATTTAGCGCGTAAAATTCTAGATCGCGCATTGCAATCTCACGAAAAGCGCAAGGGACTGCCGGTATATATCCCGCCGTATGAAGTCGAGGCCGAAGTGGGCTTTTCGGTAGAATTCGTCCATAAGCACTACGGCGGCATGGAGCCGTTAGCGCACGCGCTAAAAAGCGGTGAAATTTTAGGCATCGTAAATATGGTCGGCTGCACCAATCCTAAAGTGCCTTATGAGCGCGCTATCATAGATGTCGCACAAACCCTAATCGAAAATAACGTCCTAATCCTAACCAACGGCTGCGCGTCGTTCCCGCTAATGAAGCTGGGCTTTTGCCAGAAAAGCGCGTATAAAAAAGCAGGCGCGTCGCTGCGGGCGTTTTTAGAAAAAGACGAGCTTCCGCCGGTTTGGCACGTGGGTGAGTGTATCGATAATACTCGCTCCAGCGGAATTTTCGCAGGTATCGCAGGGGTGCTAGACAAAAATCTCTACGAGCTGCCGCTTGCCTTCACTTCTCCCGAGTGGGCGAACGAAAAGGGCGTCGATGCCTCGCTCGGATTCCGCCTAATGGGTATCGACTCGTATCACTGCGTCGAGTATCAAATCCACGGCTCCGCAAACGTCATACACTTTTTCAAAGAGGGCACCAGGCGGGCGCTTGGCTCTGTGATGCACGTAGATACCGATCCGGTCGCGCTCGCGCTAAAAATGGTAAGCGATATGCGTCTAAAGCGTAAAGCTCTAGGCTGGCAGTAGCAACGGACGGATTCATTTCGCATCGCATTTTAAGCGATGCGAAATTTCATGATAAAATTTAACCTCTCGCGGGCAAATAAAATCCCGCGTCCAAACGGCAAGTAAAATTCTACGACTAAGTGGCTAGCAAAACCCGGGTCAAATAAAGAGAAAATTTTCGCGCCGCATCCGTTCGTGGAATTCTAAATCAAATCTTCAAATCCTGCATAAAATTTCGCCGCGCGCTACGTCTGCTGCTAAATAGGCGAAATTTAGCCGGGCAAATTCCGCCATCGGGCTTAAGCGCATCTTTCGCGAAAGGATGAAATTTTAAAATTCCATCTTGCCGTAAATTTCGTAGGCGCTCATATGAAATCCGCAAGTTAAATTTTGCTAAAAGCCTTATTGCACGGAGCTGCACGCCATTAAATTTCGCTCGTATATGAAAGCCGAAATCATAAAAATTTAATATGATATGTGCTAAAATGCCACATCTGTTTAAGGATTTAGATGCATAAATCAAAGCCGCTGCAGCCACTGCGTCATCATCGGCAGAAGACGTCGCACGAGGCGGAGGCGCTGCTGTCAAGTCCTGCGTTTGGCAGCTTGAGGCGGTGCGGCAAAAGTGCGTCTATGCTGCGCCGCAAACATTTTCGGACGGGACCGCACGGGCATGGAGACGACACTATAAATCTTGCAGGCGGCTAAAATTTTCATCCGGATCTTTTCTGAAGTATTGATCTTGGAGCTATCACGAAGGAATTTTGCCGCAAGCCTTTCGCCTACGAGCTAGAAAGCGAAATTTTAAGCGGATTTCGGCTAGGCGATTTCAAAGATTAAATTTAAGGCGAAAGATAAAATTTAAAGCAAGGGAAGGTATGAAAAATTTTAAATTTATGCTCGTGCTGCTGATACTGGCGACGATCACGACGATCGCGATATCGCTTTGTATAGGGCGCTTCGGCCTAAGCATCACCGAGGTGTTAAAAGCGCTTAGCGGCGGCGAGGTAGCGCAAAACGTCCACAACGTCGTTATGCAGGTGCGCCTGCCGCGTATCATCGCCGCAGTGCTCGTGGGCGCGGCTTTAGGCATCAGCGGCACGGCGTATCAGGGCGTCTTTAAAAACCAGCTCGTCTCGCCCGATCTCTTAGGCGTCAGCGCCGGAGCTTGCGTGGGCGCGGCGATCGCGATCCTGCTTGATCTAAATATCCTTTTGATCCAGCTTTTCGCCTTCGTTTTCGGGCTTACGGCGGTTTGCATTACGCTTCTAATCACGCGCGCGCTTCGTTCGAGCGCCACCATAATGCTCGTGCTTGCCGGCATCATCGTAAGCGGTCTGATGGGCGCGCTAATCGGATTTTTAAAATTTATGGCCGATCCCGAGACGAAGCTTGCAGACATCGTGTATTGGCAGCTAGGAAGCCTCGCGAAGGTCGACCCCTCCGTGCTAGCGATGATAGCGCCGGTGATGGGGGTTTGTATCGCTATCTTGGTGCTGATGAGCTACCGCATAAACGTCCTATCTATGGGCGATGCGACCGCGGCGAAGCTCGGCGTAAACGTCGTGCTGGAGCGGGGCATCATCATCGTCTGTGCGACGCTGCTAACTGCAAGCAGCGTGTGTATCAGCGGCATAGTCGCGTGGGTGGGGCTTTTGATGCCGCATCTAACGCGCATGATCGTGGGCGTTAGCAACACCAAGGCGATCCCCGCGAGCATATTTTTAAGCGCGATCTTCGTGCTCATCGTAGACGACGTAGCGCGCAGCATAAATCAAAGCGAGATCCCGCTAGGCGTACTTACGGGCTTTATCGGCACGCTATTTTTTATATTCATCCTGCTTAAAAACAAAAGGAAGCTAAATGGTTAGGGTTGAGAGCTTAGACTTCGGCTACGTAAAATCCGCCCCTCTGACGCTGCGCGACGTGAATTTCAACCTCGAAGCGGGCGCAATGCTGACGATTTTGGGGCAAAACGGCGCGGGCAAATCGACGCTTTTAAATTTAATCAGCGGCACGCTTGAGCCTCTGCGCGGTAAAATTTCAATTGACGGCAAGGATATGGCGAGCCTCAGCGCCAAAGGGCGCGCCGAGATCATCGGCTACGTCTCGCAAAGCGAGGTCTGCGAGTACGACTACAGCGTTTTCGAATACGTCCTGATGGGGCGCACGGCGCATATCGGGATATTTTCGCAGCCGAGCGAAAACGACTACAAGCTAGCGCAGCGCTACATGAAAATGCTTGAAATTTGGCACCTAAAAGACAAGATCATCACGCGCCTAAGCGGCGGTCAGAGGCAGATGGCGTCCATCGCGCGCGCCCTTTGCAGCGAGCCTAAAATCGTGATCTTCGACGAGCCCACTTCGGCGTTAGACTTTGCCAACCAATACAAATTCCTCCGCGCCACAAAAGAGCTTTTAAAAAACGGCTACACCGTCGTTTTAGCCACGCACAATCCCGATTTCGCTCTGCTTTTAGGCGGATACGTCGCGCTCGTAAAAGGCGGCGGCGAGGTCGCATACGGCAAGGCAGAGCAGATCATAAAAAGCGAAATTTTAAGCAAGCTATACGATCTGAAGCTTGACGTCAGCTACAACGAAAGGGTCGGTCGCGTCTGCTGCTTGACGTATCCGTTTTGATCTTAACTTCTCGGACGAGCAAAGCTCGTCCTTGCGACGAGGAGCTTCGCTCCCTCGACCCACCTAAAGTTTCAGAAATTTTGCTACGCAAAATTTTGAATTTTTATCGGTTTAA
>NZ_CALIST010000059.1 GCF_938041645.1 uncultured Campylobacter sp.
AATTTTAGAATTTCTAATATTTTTTAAAATAAATTTAAATTTTTTAAACTCCCTTGCCATAGCCATTTGCGTACTAAAATTTTATCGATGAAAAGCGTTTGTTGCCAATCGTTAAACCCCATCCCTTATCATTCCGCAGTTGTTTTGCGTACGGTGGTTTGCATGCATAAGACTCGTTTTGTACGCCGTAGCCGCAGGTGCGGTTGCGCCGCGCGCAGTGTGCACCTTGACATCTCTTAGCGCTTTGCTGCGCCATAGTATTTCGGCGCATCCTTCCGCGCGAGTTACGAAAATACTCTACAAAACGGGTGAGAGAGGCTGTGTGAGCTGTCTGAGGTAGACGGCTCGCTTGATTTACATAATTTATAAAGAGGTAAAATATGCGTATTTTAGGCAGCATTATTTGGTTTTTTGTGGGCGGTTGGATCTTGGCTATCTTAACTTATTTGTGGGGTTTAGTCCTTAACCATTTTAGTCGGACCGCTCCCGTGGGGTTAGGTCTTATGGAATACGGCAAATTTCTATTTTTACCCTTTACTAGCGATATGGTGCGCAAAAATAAAAGCTTGCTTATCGTCGCCGCAAAGTCGCTGCAAAACTACGAATACGACGCAACTTCCCAAAAAGTATCCGTAGCGAAGGTAATAGCTACAGTATGTATCGTAGCGATCGCTTTACCTGCAGTAGCGATTGCGGAACCGGGGCTGACTACTAGAGATGATGCGGAGATTTCTAGATTAGCGACAAATTTAAGTACCGTTAAATACGATCTGGACGCCTACTATATCTCTCAAGGCAAATTCGCATCCGATTTTTCGGTTATGACGAATGTTCCGCTAGAGCCCAACGGAGCGAATTCCGCATATCTTAAAAGCACAAAGGGAGATAAATGCTTCCTAATCAGCGTGGACGGCGAAAAGAAAGCTATCTCTATCGCAAAAGGTCCCGATGCCGAAAATAATATCTGCCGGGGAGCGTATGAATTACCGGGAGTCCCTAAAATGCTATCGGAGCCTATTCAAGTAAAAAGCTATTAATTTACGCGATTTGCGAGCGTATTAGATTTATCGCGGCGGATTTAAGAGCTGGAATTTATATAAATTTTGTCTTAAATTTACGCCACCTTGTGCGCACGAAAGTGATCTGATCGGGAATCAGATAAGGTTACGCGCTTTGGTGTGAAATTTAGCCACGATTTGGGTAGGTCTAAGTTTCATAAAATTACGCGGTTAGAATTTTAACGCCGTTTTAAGATTATTTTTGTAAAATCACATTTCTTTTTTACCACGCGGCGGGCTCATAGCTCAGTTGGTTAGAGCATCCGGCTCATAACCGGATGGTCCTAGGTTCAAGTCCTAGTGAGCCCACCACCACAAAATTTTTGGCTTTTCACTGCATCAAAATCCGCAAAATTCTATAAAATTTCATGTGTCATTTTTTTCTCTGAAATTACTATAAAATTCCGTTTTATAACTTCAAAAAACAAAGCCTGCCGCATAATTCCCGCTTTAAAATGCGGCAAGCTCGCGATTGAATTTTCAAATTTAACTTTCATTTGGCGACCGATTAAATTTTATTTTATGGCAAGTTGCGGTAGAATTCCGTTAAAATTCTTAGTGCAGGGAGATGTCCATGTCAGAAAATCAAACGAAAAAAGGCGGAATTTTAGCCTTTTATTTTAACTCAAGCTTGCTTTGGCGCATCATTATCGCTTTAGTGTTGGGCTCTGCGATTGGTATGTTACTACCTAAAAATATGCCGGTTGGCGATACCACGTGGGTAGCGATTTTAACGCCTTTGGGAGATCTTTTCGTGCGGCTTTTAAAGATGATCATGGTGCCGATCATCATCTGTTCGCTGATCGTGGGCACTAGCAGTATCTCGCCCGCGCACCTGGGCAAAGTAGGTGTTAAGGCGATCATATTTTACGCTATAACGACGCTTTTTGCGATCGTCATCGGCCTAGCGTGTGCGTTTGTATTTTCTCCAGGTAGCGGGCTTGATCTAAGCGATGCGTCCAAGGCTGTCGAAAAGGCAGCGAACGCGCCTAGTATGAGTAAAATTTTGCTTAATATAATTCCTACAAATCCTTTTGATTCCATAGCCAAGGGCGAAATTTTGCCGATTATCGCGTTTTGCTTATTTTTCGGCGTAGGGCTTGCGTTTTGCCGCGACAGTAGTGATGCTCGTATTAAAAATTCCGCTGATACGGTTTATAATTTTTTCGACGGAATGAGCGAAATTATGTTTAAGATCGTGCATTGGGTGATGCAATACGCGCCGATCGGCGTTTTTGCGCTAATGTTTGTAGTGTTTAATAAAAGCGGTATCGAGGCTTTCAGCTCGCTATTAAATGTCACGATTACCCTATACGTGGGACTTGCGATTCAAGTATTTGCGGTTTATTGCGTTATTTGTATGCTTATCGGAGTTAGCCCGATTAAATTCCTTAAAAAAGTGCGTCCGCCGATGCTTACGGCTTTTGTTACCCGCAGCTCCAACGGCACGCTTCCGATTACGATGCAAACCGCCGAAGATATGGGAATTCCAAAGGCGATCTACGGCTTTGTTTTGCCCGTGGGTGCTACGGTGAATATGAACGGCACGACCGTGTATTTGGGTGTGTGCACGCTCTTTATCGCTAATGCTTGCGGTATCGATCTAAACAGCAGCCACTACCTCACGATCATCATCACTTCGATGCTTGCGGCGATCGGAACTGCCGGAGTTCCGGGAGCTGGTGCGCTGATGCTGCTTTTAGTGCTCGAATCTATCGGCGTCAAGGTAAGCGGTAATGTAGCGATCGCTTACGGAATGATTTTAGGCATTGATGCGATTTTGGATATGGGGCGAACCTCAATGAACGTAACGGGCGATGTTGTCGCGTCGATCTACGTCGCAAAGAGCGAAAACGAAATGGATATGAGTAAGTGGGAGAATTAACCCAATTAAAATTTAGAAAGGACGAGCTATGAAAAGAGTTGGGATTATCGGTGGAATGGGACCTTTGGCGAGTGCGGATCTGTATATGAAGATCATAGAAGAGACTGCGGCGAGCAGCGATCAAGAAAATATTCCGCTTGTAATCGATAGCTATCCGCAGATCGAAGATCGCACAGCATTTATCTTAGGCAAAGGTGAAAATCCGCTTCCGCGCCTAAGCGAGAGCGCTGTTAGGCTCAAAAATGCAGGCTGCAAGGCGTTTGCGATGGCGTGCAACACGGCGCATTTTTTCGCAGACGATGTAGAAGCTGCGGCGGAAATCCCGCTAATTCATATCGCTGAGGTCACCGTAAAAACGATCCGCAAAAATTATCCAAACGCCCATAAAATCGCTGTGCTAGCCACTATTGGTACAAAAAAAGCTAAAATTTACGACGATCCGCTCAAAGAAGCG
The DNA here is from genome assembly GCF_938041645.1 of uncultured Campylobacter sp. Lineage (GTDB taxonomy): Bacteria > Campylobacterota > Campylobacteria > Campylobacterales > Campylobacteraceae > Campylobacter_B. Next base: position 3,398 of record NZ_CALIST010000059.1, read on the forward strand.
GGGCTAATCAGCGTGGAGCTTGGCGAAGAAAATCAAGCGGTTTTGATGGATTGCATCTACAAAGGCGTTAAAGCGGGCAAGACTGCCGAATACGTGGGGGCTTTTGAGAATTTGCTAGGCAAAATCGATGCTGATATTTACGTCGTTGCCTGCACCGAGCTGCCGCTATTTTTGCCGTTAATCAAAAGCGATAAAATTTTCGTCGATCCTACTAGAGAGCTTGCCAAAGCGATCGTGGAATTCTCAAGATCATAGAGCCGCAAGGCTTTGCAAGCGGAATTTTAAACCGCAAAATTTTACGATGATTTAAGTCATAGAATTTTGCGGAATTGCGTTAGCTCAAAATTCCATCGAGGCGGAATTTTATGATAGTGGAATTTCATCACAGCATTTTAAACTTAAAATTTTGTCAAAATTTAAACCGCAGATCCAGAATGTAAAACCTCCGAAGTAAAATTCCGTAACAAAATTTGCTCGTAAAATTTCGTGCTGAAATTTAAGCTAAAATTCCATTAAATTTGACCGTTTCTAAAGCCCGAATTTAATATAATCTCCAAATCAAAAAAGGACCAAAAATGAGCGACTACACCCACCTGCACCTTCACACCGAGTATTCGCTGCTAGACGGCGCGAATAAAGTAAGCGAGCTCGCCGAGCTTTTACAGAGCCGCGGCACCAAGGCATGCGCGATCACCGACCACGGCAATATGTTCGGCGCGATAGACTTTTATCAGACGATGAAAAAGCACGGCATTAAGCCGATCATCGGCATCGAGACCTACCTGCACAACCACGATGACATCGGCGATAAAAGCGACCGCCAGCGCTACCACTTGATACTGCTTGCCAAAAACGAGACGGGCTATAAAAATTTAATGTATCTTAGCTCGCGCGCATTTCTGGACGGCTTCTACTACTACCCGAGGATCAACAAAAAAATTTTAAAAGAGCATAGCGAGGGGCTCATCTGCTCCTCGGCGTGCCTAGCGGGCGAGGTGGAATTTCATCTAAATAGAAGCGAGCGAAATTTAAAGCGCGGTGCGGGCGGCTACGAAGCGGCGAAAAAAGCGGCGCTTGAGTATAAGGAAATTTTCGGCGAGGATTTTTATCTCGAGATCATGCGCCACGGCATCGGCGAGCAATTAAACGTCGATAAAGACCTCATCCGCCTCTCGCGCGAAATCGGCGTCAAGATCATCGCCACGAACGACGCTCACTACTCGCGCAAGGATCGCGCCAAGGCCCACGACGTCTATCAGTGCATCTCGATGGGCAAGACGATCAACGACGGCGACCGCCTAAAACACGTCGTTTCGGAATTTTACGTAAAAAGCGACGAGGAGATGAGGCGGCTTTTTGCCGACATCCCCGAAGTGATTGAAAACACCGCCGAGATCGTGCAAAAGTGCAATTTGAAATTTGCCTTCGACGAGAAGGACTACGCGCCGACGCCGCCGAATTTTAAATTTACGATCGAATACGCCGCTAGGCTCGGGCTTTCGCTGCCGCAGCCGGACGAACGCTATAGCTTTGCAAACGATGATTTTTTATTCGATCATCTCTGCCGCGAGGGGCTTAAAGAGCGCCTTAAATTTATCGATCCGCAGAATCATGAAATTTATCGCGAGCGCCTGGAAAAGGAGCTTGCCATCATCAAAAACATGCATTTTTCGGGCTATATGGTCATCGTGCAGGATTTCATCAACTGGGCGAAGGATCACGACATCCCGGTTGGCCCAGGTCGCGGCTCTGCGGCGGGCAGTATCTGCGCATATGCGCTTCGCATTACCGACCTCGATCCGATCCCGTATAATCTGCTTTTCGAGCGATTTTTAAATCCGTCGCGTATCTCGATGCCCGACATCGACGTGGATTTTTGCCAGGCGCGCAGAGGCGAAGTGATCGACTACGTCATCGATCAGTACGGCAAATACAACGTCGCGCAGGTTGCGACTTTCGGTAAGCTGCTTGCGCGCGGCGTTATTCGCGACGTAGCTCGCGTCTGCGATATGCCGCTTTCGCAAGCCGATAAGATGGCGAAGCTGATCCCCGATAAGCTAGGCATCACGCTTACGCAGGCTTACGACGCCGAGCCGAAGCTGAAAGAATTTATCGATGCAGATCCGATCGCACAGCAGGTTTGGGAGTTTGCGCTGGGCCTTGAAGGGCTAAATCGCAACGCAGGAATGCATGCCGCGGGAGTGGTGATCTCAAACGAGCCACTGTGGAACAAAGCACCGCTATTTAAGCAGGATAAGGGCGAGGATGCGCGCCTAGTAACGCAATACACCAAAAACTATCTCGAGGACGTCGATCTGATAAAATTTGACTTCCTTGGCCTTAAAAACCTCGATGTGATCGATAATGCCATCAAGCTCGTCAAGCGCCGCTATAATCGCGACATAGTTTGGGAGGAGATAGACTTTAACGATCCACGCACTTACAAAACGATTCAAAGCGGTAACACGCTAGGGATTTTCCAAATCGAGGGCGCGGGCATGCAGGATCTGGCGATGAACCTGCGCCCCGACCGCTTCGAGGATATCATCGCGATGATCTCGCTCTATCGCCCTGGGCCGATGGATCTAATCCCCGATTTTATCAGGATCAAACACGGCGAGCTAAAAGCAAGCTATATCTTCCCTGAGCTAAAAGAAATTTTAGAGCCAACATATGGCATCATCGTCTATCAAGAGCAGGTCATGCAGATCGTGCAGAAGGTAGGCGGCTTTAGCTTGGGCGATGCTGATCTGGTGCGCCGCGCGATGGGTAAAAAGGATGAGAAGAAGCTCGCTCACATGCGCGAGCAGTATCTAAGCGGCGCCAAAGAGCTGGGCTTTGACGTAGCAAAAGCAGATGAGCTATTTGATCTGATTATGAAATTTGCCTCCTACGGCTTTAACAAATCCCACGCTGCCGCGTATTCGATGATCACCTTTCAAACGGCCTATCTTAAGACCTACTATCCGGCGGAGTTTATGGCGGCGCTGCTTACTTCGGAAGAGGGCAACACCGATAAAATTTCAAAGTATATCGACGAGGCGAGCCGCCTAGGCATCGGGCTTTTGCCGCCGTCGATCAATCAAAGTTTAAGGGGCTTTAGCGTCGTGGACGACGAAAATTCCAAATCGGGCACCTCGATCATCTACGGTCTTGGCGCGATTAAGGGCGTGGGCGGCGCTGCAATCGAGAATATTTTAGAGCTTCAAAGCGAGGCTAAATTTCAAAGCATCGACGATTTTGCTTCGCGAGTGGATAATTTCCGCGTCAATAAAAAGGTCATCGAGTCGCTGATCTACGCAGGCGCGATGGATTGTCTGGGCAAGAGCCGATTAGCGATGATTCAAAATATGGAAAATATCCTAGACGTGATGAAAAAAATCACCGAGATTAAAAAGGACGCCGCAAGCTCGCTTTTTGGCGAGGATGAGGATATGACGAGCGGCATGAGCGTAAGCTTCGTCGATACCGATAAGGAATTTCCGCAGGGCGAAATTTTGAAATTTGAGCAGCAGACCGTGGGCGTGTATCTCTCTGGGCATCCGCTGGATGATTATAAAGAGGAGATGGAAGGCATCGATTATACGCTATCCTCGGCGTTTAGCGAGATCGACGGAGATAGCGCAGAGGTGCTTAGCGTAGGGCGGATCGAGGATCTGTCCACGCGCATGACAAAAACGGGCAAAAAAATGGGGATTTTAAACGTGCTTGATCTGCACGGCAGCTTCGAGCTTGCGGTGTTTGATAACGCGCTAAAGGCGATCGAAAACTTAAGCTCACAGGAGCGGGAGCGACCGTATGCTTTTATGATTAAAATTTCAAAAAGCGCGGTCGGCGGCGCGGCGTATCAGCTGTCGTTTCTTTCGATGATGAGCCTGCAAAACGCTCGAGATGCGAGCTTTCGTCCGCGCGCGGGAGTATTTTTGGGCGAAAATCCGCTCAAAGCTTACTCTTCGCAGCTTGGAGCGATTGCACATACCAAATCGAACGAATTTGACGAACTGGTGGGCGACGAGGACGCGAGCGTTAAAATTTTGTGCGTCGGCAAGATCGAAAACGTCCACACCCGCACGACCAAATTGGGTAGTAAGCAGATGGCAAATCTTACGGTGCTTGATCTTGCGGGCAGCTTCGAGATGAGCGCGTTCGGTGATATTTGTGATGCGGTCATTGCGCTAACGGACGCGGAGCTGGAGCGCCCGATGGCGTTTTGGGCACGGCTTAGCAAAAACACATCCCCTTACGGCGGGAAATATCAAATTTATCTGGATGAAATTTTAACTCTAGATGCCGCGCAAAATATCGACGGCTACGTACCTAGCAAGGTGCGAGGCTCCGGTGGTAGGGAGCGCGGGGGCTTTAACGGCAGCAATTTCGGCTCCAGCAGAAACTTTGGTAGCGAACGAAGCGGCGGCTACGGCAGCGGGAATTTTGCGGAGCGAAGGGGCGGGTTTACTGCGGAGGATCCCGCCCTTAAGGCGCGCAAAGAGCGCGAGGCACAGCGCAAAAACGCGCAAGATTTCGAGTTTGAGCTAAGCTTAGGCGAGCTAAGTCGCGAGAAAATTTATAAAATTTACCATCTCGCTTTTTGCGATACGGCGCTAAAAAACACCAAGCGGCTGATTCTGCGGATCCGCAACGGCAGCGAGGTGCTAGTTTATCCGACCGAATACATCGTGAGTGATAGCTTTACCGAAAAGGTACGTGAAATCATCGCGGCGTAAGCGCCGCAAAGCTCTTTCATCGCGCACTAGGCGGGTTAAAATTTCTTGTCCGCGCTGCATGCAAGCGCCGTCTTAGCGCGTAGAGAGCTTATATTTTGGCGCGGCCGAGATAAAAGATAAGTTTATTCGGCTCAAAATTTGCCGCGCATAAAATTTACTGTGCTACGCGCAGAAACCAAAACCGCACGGATCGCTCCCAATATCTAAATTTATTGCGTTTATCGCCGCGAAATTTTATGTGTGGTAAATTTAAAAATGCAGATTTCTTGTTTTATTATGGCGCTAAGGCTCGCAACGCGCCGTTTATGCTGCCGCAATAATCGCTCGCCGTACCTCGACTCTGCGTCGCGGTTTGCTTACGGTACAGCAGATTGGTATGCGCGCTTTCAAATTAAAGCTAAAATTTTGCGAAGTTTTACTTTGGCGAATCTCCACGCAGCTTTAAAATTTTAAACTTTAGCGGATTTGAAATTTTAGGTATAGCTTTACTATGTAAAATTTTATCGCGGTAAAATTTCGCTGAGCAAATTTAGTAAAGTACGCAAAAACGGACTTAAGATGTGCAGAAAAAATCCGAAACAAAAGCTGGTCCGAGCAAACGGTGCCCGAAAAATCAAGCTAGTGCGGACTGGGCTCGAGTCCAGCCAGGCGCCGGGATGCAACCTATCTTAAATCCAAAATTTATCAAAATTGTTAAACGGCTGTATTTGAAATTTTTTGCGCTGTATATATTGCTCGCGCCAAGTGTATTTATCCTGCCCGAAAATATAGGTGATAATGCTGCTTGTGCGGGCTTTGTAAGCCTTATGAAGCAGCTTTTCAAATGTCGCTATGGCAGAGATTGGCTTATGCGCAGGATTTGCGGAGCTTTACTTAGCTGCGATGTGGGCGGCTAGCATCTTGATTTTGGCGCTAAGTTGTTTCATATACTTCATGACTAGCGCCGATTAAATTTCGCGCGATTTTGAGCGGCGAAATTTAGCGAGTTGAAATTCAGAAATTCTGTCGTTTCCAAGCCGTGGAAATTTGAGCCTAAATTTAGAGTTCGCGAGAATTTTAAATTTTACGACGTGAAATTGTGAAGCGGATTTTGGAATTTTGAAATTCTGCGCCGTGGAGTTTTGTATTTTGAAATTTCGCGAGCTGTAAATTTAGGCTAAATTTTAAAATTTGTAGCGACAGAATTTTAAAATTTTACGCTGTATGGCGCTGTATGGCTAGGTAAAGTGCCTCCACTTCTTGATAAATCAAATTCGCAGGTTGGTTTAAATTTAATCGGTGCGGTTGGCGCCGTAATTTTTATACGTAGCAGAGGTTTTTTAAACGACAGCACGCCAAGGCGATGATGATTACTCACGCAAAATATGCCGCGCCGGTCGCAAATACCGTGCGGCGGGCAAGCGAGCGTTAAGCGATCGTGCGGGCTAGTTTATCTCTTAAATTTAAAATTTCATCGCGTTTTAGCACGAAGCTGTTTTTGTTGGCGATGAGGTGTGCGGAGCTTTGCATTATGGTTTCTGCGGGCTGCAGCCCGTTTTGCTTCATCGTAGCGCCGGTCTCCACGACATCTACGATGGCGTCGGCAAGCCCTATGAGCGGGGCTAGCTCGATCGAGCCGTAGAGTTTGATGATATTTACGGCGACGGCCTTGGAGGCGAAGTACTCGCGAGTGATGTTAGGCATTTTCGTAGCGATTTTTAGGCTCGGAGCGCCGTAGTTTAGCCTGGTGCCCGCATGCACGCCCACGCAGACGCGGCATTTTCCGATTTTAAGATCGAGCAGCGTAAGCACATCCGGGCGATGCTCCTCAAGCACATCAAGCCCCACTACGCCGATATCCGCCGCGCCTCCCATAACGTAAGTAGGGATATCTTGGTTGCGGACGTAGAGGAATTTAAAATCGCCCTCTTGCATTATGAGTTTGCGATCCTCAAAGGCAAAATCAAGCCCGAAGATGGTTTTGAAAATTTTAAGCGTATCGTCGGCTATGCGGCCTTTTGGTAGGGCTATGGTTATCATGCGAGCCCCTTTTTTGCGATTAAGCTCACCATCGATTTAAAGATGAGATCCTTTTCATAGATAGAGTTGCGAAAATACCGCATCAGATAGGCTCCGTCACCGCCCGTGAAGTAAATTTTATTATTGCCCGCGATGTTTGCGATGGCAAGCACGATCGGCTTTAAAATTCCGTAGTTTACGGCGTTTACGGTCTTTTGCGGTAGCGGATCCAGATCGATATTGCTAGCTAGCGTGACGTCCAGTACGGGCGCGATGCTCGCGAACGACTTTAAAAGCGTGCTAATGCCCGGCATTATAAATCCGCCTAGGTGTGAGCTTTTAAACATCAAATCCACGGTGATCGCGCTGCCTGCATCGACGACGATGCCGGTGTTTACGGCCGAACACGCCGCTATGCGGTCGATCCCAAGCCCGCGGTAGGCGGTTTTTAGCTCAAAGTGCGGCGCGAGATCGACAAACAGAGGGTTTTTCAGCTTTTTTTTCACGCTTTCATTGACGCTAATGAAAAAAATTCGCTCCTTGGGCTCGTACCTCATAAACTCCGCTACAGGCATACTTTGCGTTACGCCGCCTTTATAAAATTTAACCCTGGAATTTCCTATGTCACACAAAAGCATGGAGGCTAAATCCGTTTTCTTTTAAAAATTTCGCGCTTTTAGAGCACATTTGCGAGTTGTAAAACAGCACGCGCTTTTTCACGACCTTGCCTAGGCTTGCGCTAATGTCGCTTGCGAGCGAGAGCAGAAATTCCGCGTCGCGCATCACAAAGCGAGATTTTGCGTCGCGCATAAATAAAAGGACGTTGTAGCTTTTCAGATCCACGCCGAAATACGCGCCATATGAGCGCGAGCGCGTGAAGCTAGCGATATCTAGCGTTTGGAATTTTTGAAGCAAAAGGCCTTCACGAACGCAGAGTTTTGAAATTTTATCTAGCATCAAAATTTAAAATTTTATCGTCGTAGTAAAACGAGCTGCCTGCGATAAAAGACTTATCCTCGAACTCGCCATTTAGCTCGTAGATCGCCTGGCCTTCTAAATTTTCGTCGGTGCGGATCACGTAGCCGTTACGCTCGATGATATACAGATAACCGCCGCTAAGCAGCGCACCGCTAAACTGCGCGAAGGTAAATTTACGCGATTTGATCAAATTTAGCCCGCGATCCAGTAGCTCGACTCTGCCGTCCTTTAAGAAAAGATAAATTCTATCGCCGCTAAAAATCACGTCTTTGATGTCTACGTTATGATTTTTATTGCCCGCAGGACCCACCAGCATCAGTCTAGTGGCAGTTACGGCATAAAGGTTATCGCCGCTGTTTTCCAAAGCGATGATATTATTGAAAAACGGCTGGTTGCTCACGACGAAATCGCGTGCCGAGCGCCCGCCTACGTTTTCTGCGATGCTGACTAGTCCGTCTAGTGCAGGATAAGCGATAAGTTGGTTGATAAATAGCGGTGACGCTACGCGCGAATCGATTGCGAATGCATCGCCTACTTTATGATCGAGTACCACTGCGCCCGAGCTTAGCTTGATAAGCATGATCGAGTCATCACTCATCACTAAAGCCAAATCATCGCCGCGTATATTTGCACTTAGCGCTTGTCTGCCGAGGGCTTTTTCAAATTTTACGGCACCTGTGCTACCAACTACTTTAAGCGTGCCATTGATGCCAGTTACGACGAAATTTCCGTCATATTCGCCTAAAAATTTCTCACTTTTTAAGACTTTGAAATTTTTCACCAATCCGTTTTTAGAGATGACTTCGCCGTCTTTTAGCGTCGCGCCATCTTTACTAACCGCTATGATTTCCGACGGCAGTGAGCCGTTAAATTTCATATCACCTGTGATGTTTTCGTCGCTGGGTTCAAAATACTGGCGCTTCGTCGAGCAGCCTAAAAATAAAAACGATAGTAAAAGCGTAAATATCAGCGTTTTTTTCATTATTTATTGCCTCCATAGTGTTTCAAAGCAAGTGCGATTTGACGAACTGGCGAGTTGAGCGGAATTTTATCTAGCTCTGCGTGAGCTTGCTCGATTTTACCCTCTTTTAGCAGGTCGTAGCCCTTAAGCAAAGAATCGTAATCGGCGAGTAGCACTCCGCCTTGTTTGCCGTTTTGTAGATTTATTATCTCTTTTAGCACAACATCGATGCCTTGGGTATTTTCTAGCGCCGCTCGCTCGTCTGCGGAGCCATTTTGTAAAATATAAAGAGCGTATAGATTTATATCTTTTTGCTTAAGCTCGGCTAGCTTAGCGTCATCGCGCTTGTTAAGCAGCTCGTCATAGATCGCATTAGCACTTGCTATGCGGCGATCGCTTAGAAATTCATTTGCGTAATATCCGATAAATGCTACGATCAAAACCGCAGCCAAAAATATCAGCGGCTTTTTGTATTTTTTTACGAAAATTTCACTTTTTATGACGCTTTCTAGAAACTGCTCTTCTGTGCCAATCTCTTTTTTCACGTCTTCGATGTCGTCTTTTAAAGCCAAAATTCAGTCCTTTATTTGAGAAAATCGGCGTAATTGTAGCATAAAAAATTTTAAATACCGCCTAAGATAAAGAATTTTTATGATATAATGTCGCATTTATCAGAAAAAGGAAAGTTATGATAATAGACGATGCCTTGCTAAGCAAGCTGGAAAGGCTATCTGCTCTTAAAATTCCAGATGCTAAGCGAGAAGAATTTAAAGGTCAATTAAATAATATTGTAGATTTTGTAGAAATTCTAAATGAACTGGATTTACAAAGCGGCGAGGCGGCTATCACTACGCTAAAAGGCGGTACTCCGTTTCGCAAAGATATCCCACGCAAAAGCGACGTCGCAGAAAGCGTCTTAAAGCATGCTCCGCAGTCCGAAGGCGGCTACTTCGTAGTACCGAAAATCATAGATTGAAAGGAATTTTATGGAAGAAGTTCAAAGAAATTTAGTAGATATCGAAACCCTACTAAAAACCGTCGTTTTTAACAAAGCGAGCGATCTCCACTTAGTTTCGCGCTCGGCGCCTCAAATACGTATCGACGGAACATTGCGCCCACTTGCCATGGACCCGCTTAAGGGCACGGATATCGAGTATATCTGCTACGCGCTCATTACCGATGCTCAAAAAAGTGCGCTCGAGGAAAATAAAGAGCTTGACTTTGCGATCGAGCTTCCTAATATCGGACGCTTCCGTGGTAATTACTACTACACTATGAACGGCGATTTGGCTGCTGCATTTCGTATTATTCCTATCGATATTCCTAGTCTGGACGATTTAAAAGCCCCTACGATTTTTAAAGAAGTAGTCAAGCATGAAAAAGGCATGATTTTGGTTACCGGACCTACCGGTAGTGGTAAATCAACTACTCTTGCTGCGATGCTAAACGAAATCAACGAAAAAGAGCGCAAGCACATCATTACTGTTGAAGATCCGGTCGAGTTCGTCCATACCAATAAAAAAGCGCTTTTTTCTCACAGAAATATTGGCACCGATACCCATTCCTACGCTAATGCGTTAAAATTTGCCTTGCGTGAGGACCCGGACATTATCCTTGTGGGCGAGATGCGTGATAGAGAGACTATCTCGATCGCCATTACCGCGGCTGAGACCGGTCACTTGGTATTTGGTACGCTACACACCAACTCCGCGATGCAAACGATCAACCGTATTATCGATAGCTTTGATGGCGGCGAGCAGCTCCAAGTGCGAAATATGCTCTCCGTGTCACTTACCGCGGTCATTTCGCAATCACTTTTGCCAAAGCTTGGCGGCGGACGTATCGCGATCCATGAAATTTTGCTAAATAACAATGCCGTAGCGAATCTAATCCGCGAAAACAAGGTGCATCAAATTTACTCTCAAATGCAGCTAAATCAGCAATCTACCGGTATGATAACTCAAACTCAAGCGATGGTTAAAGCGATCCGTGCAAATCAAATTTCAAAAGACACGGCGTTTAGGTATTCGACTAACCTACAAGAGCTAATAGGCGTGGTGGGTGCTTGATGGAAGGTATTAATTGGTTCGATGTCGGCTGTTTGGTACTCGTAGTGCTCTTCGGACTACGCGGTATCACTAATGGCATCGTAAAAGAAATTTTTGGAATTTTGGGTCTCATCGGCGGTCTTTTTGCCGCGATGCGTTATAAAACTATGGCAGGCGAGTGGATTGCAGCAAAAATTCCAGCTTTGCAGAATGCAAACGGCGTACTTTCGGGCGATACAACGCAGGTTCTCATCGGCTTTATCGCTGTGCTTTTTGGCGTATGGATCTCGTGTCTGATTATAGGCGAAATCATTTCAAAATTCTTTAAATGGAGCGGACTCGGATTTGTCGATAAGATCGGCGGTTTCGTGTTTAGCGTAAGTAAAATTTTCTTGATTTTTGCCGTTATCGTTACGCTTGCAAGCGGTCCTATGTCGATGAACGAACAGACCAAAAAGTATTTTGAAAGCAGTAAAACTGCGCCGATTTTCTTAAAAATAGGAAATTGGATTTTAAATCTCAAAGACGATCCGAAGATCAAACAAAGCTTGGATTCTATCGGTTCTAAGATGGATGATAAGCTCTTAAAAGATCAGAATTCTACCACCCGTATGAACTCGGATCAAAATCAAAGCACTGAACCTAGCGATTTTAACGCCAGTTCAGAAGTAAATTCTACAGAAAGGACAAAATTATGAATGCAAAAATCGAAAATTTAGAGTTTGACGCTCTAATTGTTGAGTTTAAAAAGGCGCTTGCCTCCAGTGGTCTAAAATACACAAAACAACGCGAGGTTTTGCTTCGTACGCTTTATAACAATAACAAACACTTCACACCTGAGGCGCTTCACAACGAGATCAAAGCGAAATTTCCGGATTTAAACGTAGGCATAGCGACGGTGTATCGCACCTTAAATTTGCTTGAGGATTCAGGTATGGCGACGTCGATCTCATTTGGCGCGCAGGGTAAGAAATTTGAGCTTGCCAACAAGCCTCACCACGACCATTTAATCTGCAAAAGCTGCAATAAGATCATAGAATTTCAAGACGCGACTATTGAGCGAAAACAGCTTGCCGTCGCCAAAGAGCATGGATTTACGCTTACGGGGCACATGATGCAGCTGTATGGAATTTGCCCTGAATGCGCGGCAAAAAGGAAGTAGATTGTTTGATAGCCAGTTAGAAATCCAAAGGATAGACAAGGCGTCGGAACTTCGGAATTTAGGGGCTAATCCCTATCCGCACTTTCTAAAAAAAGATATGAACATAGCCGAGTTTAAAGAAAAATTTGGCTTCATAAAAGATACCGAGGATAAAAAAGCGAGCGAGGAGGTAAGCCTTGCTGGAAGGTTAAAGCTAAAGCGTGTCGCGGGCAAATCCACCTTTGCAAACATAGAAGATCAAAGCGGCAATATTCAAATTTATTACTCTCGCGACAGCATTGGCGAGGAGGATTACGCTAAATTTAAGAAAAATCTCGAAGTGGGCGATATAATTTTGGTGCGCGGATACGCTTTCGTCACCCAAACGGGCGAGTTTTCGATCCATGCTAGTAAAATAACGCTTGCATCCAAAGCGATCTGCCCGCTTCCGGAGAAATTTCACGGCCTCGTCGATATCGAGATGCGATACCGCCAAAGATATCTCGATATGATAATGAACCCCGAGATCCGCGAGGATTTTATTAAGCGCTCGATCATCGTTAGCGAGATCCGCAGCTTTTTTGAAAAACACGGATTTTTAGAGGTTGAAACGCCGATGATGCACCCAATCGCGGGCGGCGCGAATGCTAAGCCTTTCATCACGCACCACAATGCCCTAGATGTCGATCGCTACCTGCGTATCGCGCCGGAGCTGTATCTCAAGCGCCTCGTCGTAGGCGGCATGGAAGCGGTCTTTGAGATCAATCGAAACTTCCGCAACGAGGGCATGGATCTGACGCACAATCCAGAGTTTACCAGCATAGAATTCTACTGGGCGTGGCATAATTATAACGACGCGATGAACCTAACCGAGGAGCTATTTAAAGCGCTATTTAAGAGGCTCGGGCTAGGCAAAATTTTAACCTACGATGAGCGCGAGATCGATTTTTCAAAGCCTTTTGCGCGCATAAAGTATCTCGACGCGCTTACTCAGATAGGCGGCATCGAGCCGCAGATCGTAAATGATCGCGAAAAGATCATCGCAAAGCTCAAAGAGGACAGATTTGAAGTCAATGAAAAGCTCGATCTGGGCCACTTGCAGAGCGAACTTTTTGATAATTACGTAGAGGCTAAGCTTATAAATCCGACCTTTATCGTAGATTTTCCAATCTCGATCAGCCCGCTTTCGCGCAGAAGCGACGAAAATCCGCAGATAGCCGAAAGATTTGAGCTTTACATCGCAGGCAAGGAGCTAGCCAACGCCTTTAACGAGCTGAACGATCCGCTCGATCAATACGCCAGATTTAAGGCTCAAATCGACGCTAAAAACGCGGGCGACGACGAAGCTCACGAGATGGACGAGGATTACGTCCGCGCGCTTAGCTACGCGATGCCGCCGACTACCGGCTGGGGGCTTGGAATCGATCGCTTGGCGATGATTTTGCTGAATAAAAAATCGATCCGTGACGTGATTTTGTTCCCTGCGATGAGGCCGCTAAATTTAGAGAAGGAGTGAACGTGTCAAATTTAGAAAAATTCGATAATAAAATTTTTAGTTTAACCAACAAAGAGCTTGCCCGCCAGTGCGATTATTTGGAGATGATCGCGAGCGAAAATTTCACCTATCCCGAGGTGATGGAGGCGATGGGCTCGGTGCTAACGAACAAATATGCCGAAGGCTATCCCGGCAAGCGCTACTACGGCGGTTGCGAGTTCGTAGACGAGATCGAACAGATCGCGATCGATCGCTGCAAAAAGCTCTTCGGCTGTGAGTTTGCAAACGTCCAGCCAAACAGCGGCAGCCAAGCCAACCAAGGCGTATATGCCGCGTTTTTGAAACCGGGCGATAAAATTTTAGGCATGGCGCTTAACCACGGCGGGCATTTGACGCACGGCGCGAAGGTCTCAAGCAGCGGAAAGATGTATGAGAGCTTCGAATACGGTGTAGAGCTCGACGGCCGCATAAACTACGATAAGGTGCTTGAGATCGCTCAGATCGTAAAGCCCAAGATGATCGTTTGCGGTGCGAGCGCCTATACGCGCGAGATAGATTTCGCTAAATTTAGACAGATCGCAGATAGCGTGGGCGCGTTTCTTTTCGCCGACATAGCGCATGTTGCAGGGCTAGTCGTTGCAGGCGAACATACTAATCCGTTTCCGCACTGCCACGTCGTAAGCTCGACAACGCATAAAACGCTTCGTGGTCCGCGCGGCGGCATCATAATGACAAACGACGAGGAATTTGCTAAAAGGATCAACTCGGCGATCTTCCCGGGCATCCAGGGCGGCCCGTTAATGCACGTCATCGCCGCAAAAGCGGTCGGCTTTAAACACAATCTAAGCCCCGAGTGGAAGCTCTATGCCAAGCAGGTCAAGGCAAACGCTAGAGTTTTGGGCGAGACGCTGGTTAAGCGCGGCTTTGATCTCGTTAGCGGCGGCACCGATAACCATCTGATTTTGATGAGCTTTTTAAATAGAGATTTTAGCGGCAAGGACGCTAGCGCCGCGCTTGAAAATGCAGGCATCACGACGAATAAAAATACCGTACCGGGCGAGACTCGCAGTCCATTCGTCACCAGCGGCATCCGCGTCGGAAGCCCCGCACTTACTGCGCGCGGGATGAAAGAGAAAGAATTTGAGTTTATCGGAAATAAAATCGCCGACGTGCTAAGCGACATCTCAAATTCCAAGCTTCAGGCGCGAGTTAAAGAGGAAGTGCGGGATTTGGCGCACCGCTTTATCATCTACGACCGCGCGATGTATTAAATTTAATAAATTCGGGTAAGCTTACCCGAATTATTTATTTCGTAAATTTTGCGTGGTAGAATTTACAAAGTAAATAATAATCTTAGGAGAGAGTATGAACGACAAAAATTTCGATATGAGCAGCATAGACGACATAGTGATCAATAGCGGCAATGTCGATAAGAACGCGAATTTAAAAAAAGGTCTTACCGTTGCAGCCGGCGTCGTAGTTTTATTCTTAATCATTTTAATCATAATGAAGGCTATTAATAAAGACGATATTGATACTAACGCAGGTCTTACTATGCCTAGTGAAGAAGAGCTTGCCAAAGCGGAGCAAAAGCCTGCCGTGCAAGTTCAAAAACCCGAGCCTTCGCAGCCTGAGCCTGTAGAGGTGAAATCAGAACCCAATACAGCATCTGCAGCTCCAACCAAAGTAGAGATAAAGACCCAAGAGCCTAATTCCGAAAGTAAGGTTGTTGCAAGCGCTCAGCCTGAAGCGCAGAAAGTAGAAATCCAAAAGCCCGAAATCAAAGAAGAGCCAAAAAAATCCGAAGTTAAAATAGAAAGTAAAAAGATTGAGCCTAAAGACGAAGCCAAAAAGCCTGAAAAAACTGACGTAAAAAAGTCCGAGCCTAAAAAAGAGTCTGCAAAAGACGAGATAAAAAAAGAACCTTCTAAAACCGAAATTAGAAAAGTCGAGCAGAAAGTAGAGCCTAAAAAAGAACCTGAAAAACAAGCAAAAACAGAAGTTAAAAAAGAGCTTTCAAAAACGGAAGCTAAAAAGGAACATGCTAAAGCTGAGACCAAGAAAGAGCCAGCAAAACCTGAGTCTAAAAAAGAAGCTAGCAAGCCGGAGTCTAAAAGTGAGAGCGTAAAAGCTGGCGTTGCAGCAAAGAGCACCAGCACCAGCGTGGCAAACGGCAGTTATGTGCAGGTTTTCGCATCAAATGCCTACGATCCAAACGGGTCTGACACTAAAAAAATCACTAAAAAAGGCTACAATCCGATCGCTTTGCAAACCCATGTCGGCAGCAAGAGCGTGACTAAAATTTTAGTTGGACCTTTTGAGGGCGAGGCGCTACAAAAGGCGCTTAGCGATATGCGCAGCATCAATAGTGGAGCGTATATCTACCGAGTGAAATAGTGGACAGATTTGCGGTTTTTGGCAACCCGATCGCCCACTCTCTCTCGCCGCTACTTCATAATTATGCTATAAAATTTTTGGAGCTGGATGCCTACTATGGGCGAGTTTTGCTGCAGCGCGGCGAGGAACTGCGAGCTAAATTTGAAGCTTTAAAGCTTGCGGGTGCGAACATAACCGTGCCTTTTAAGCTTGACGCGCTCAAAGCCTGCGATGTCCTAAGTGAGGCGGCTAAGCAGATCGGCTCGGTAAACACGCTAGTGCTAAAAGGCAGCGCGCTGCACGGCTTTAACACCGATGCGCAGGGGTTTTTCTGCGCGATTTTGGGCTTTGGTGAGATTCGCAATGCGCTTATTTTAGGTGCGGGCGGCACGACGCGAGCAATCGGCTACGCGCTAGGCAAAAACGGCGTGAAATTTGACATCCTAAACCGCAGCGCAAAGGATTTTGACTTCGGCTGCGAGGAGTTTTTTACCTATGAAAATTTCAAATCCAAAGACTACGATCTGATCGTCAATGCCACCGGCGCGGGGCTCAAAGATGACGCGCTGCCTGCGCCCGAGGGGGTAATAGATGAAATTTTATCCCGCGCGAAATTTGCTTTTGATGCTATCTACGGCAAGCAGACTCCGTTTTTGCAAGCAGCGCGCGCAAAAAATCTGACCGTAAAAGATGGCAAAGAGATGCTGATAAATCAAGGCGCGCTTGCTTTCAATCTCTTTTTCGGCGGTAAATTTGATCTCCAAGAGATAATTAAACTTATGAGTCACGCCGCAAATCTTCGCTAAATTTAGAGCTGGATGCGGCGCTAAATTTATATCGCTCAAACGGTAAAATTTTATCTTGCTTTAAATTTGCTGCGTTAAACGATACGACGCCGCTAGCTTTATCTTTTACGCCGCCCGGAACGAAGCAAAATTTTAATAAAAAGCGGCGAGACCGCTCGGTTTTTGAAAACGCGCGCTACGGCGCGTCGCGATAGAGTTTGGAATTTTTTCCGAAATAGGATAAAATCAGCGCGAAATTTTTAAAATTTAAAGTTAGATTTTAATTAATTACTATATAATAAAAAATATAAACTAATAATTGCTAAAGGTTAAAATTTGATGTTTTTCGGCAAAATTTTAAAATTTTACGCGCACGGATTTGCTTCGATGAAGCTTGGCAAAACACTATGGGCGGTGATTTTGATCAAGCTATTTATAATTTTTGTGCTACTTAAATTTTTCATTTTCGACGAAAATTTAGATTCTAAATTTAAAACCGATCAAGAAAAAATCGATTTCATCTATAAAAATTTGACTAAGGAGTAGGAATGCAAGAGCTTGCTAGCGTGGATTGGTCGAGGGCGCAGTTCGCACTCACGGCACTTTATCACTTTCTTTTCGTGCCCCTAACGCTGGGGCTTAGCTTTATCGTGGCGTTTATGGAGAGCCTATATGTCGCGACGGGCAAGCAGGAGTGGCTCAAGATCACTAAATTTTGGCTGCGCCTTTTCGGTATAAATTTTGCCATCGGCGTCGCGACGGGCATCATAATGGAGTTTGAGTTCGGCACCAACTGGGCGAATTACAGCTGGTTCGTGGGCGACATCTTCGGCGCGCCGCTTGCGATCGAGGGCTTGCTCGCGTTTTTCTTAGAAGCTACCTTCTTTGCGGTAATGTTCTTCGGCTGGGGCCGCGTAAGCAAGAAATTTCATCTTCTCTCGACCTGGCTCGTGGCGATCGGATCAAATTTAAGCGCGTATTGGATCTTAATCGCGAATGCTTGGATGCAAAACCCTGTTGGTACGAGCTTTAATCCCGATACGATGCGAAACGAGATGAGTAATTTTTTAGATATCGCGCTATCTCACTTCGGAGTGGCTAAATTTTTACATACCGTCGGTGGCGGCTACATTACCGCGGCGCTTTTTGTGCTTGGAATTTCGGCGTTTTATATGCTAAAAGACAAAGACTTCGCGCTTGCTAAAAAAAGCTTCATCGTGGCGGCAAGCTTCGGTATGTTAAGCTCGCTTTTCGTGCTATTTAGCGGCGACGAGAGCGCCTATCAGGTCGCGCAAAAGCAGCCGATGAAGCTTGCGGCGATGGAGGGCCTGTATAAAGGCGAAGTAAACGCGGGCATCGTCGCGGCGGGAGTTTTAAATCCGAGCAAAACCACGGGAGACGATAAGGAGCCATTTTTATTTGAGATTAAAGCGCCTTATGCGCTAGGGCTGATGGCTACGAGAGGGCTTGATAATTTCACGCCGGGCATCGATGATTTGGTATTCGGAAATGAAAAATTAGGCATCGAAGGCGCGGATAAAAAGATAGAAAAAGGCAAAATTGCCCTGCAAGCGCTAAAGGATTATAAGACCGCCAAAGACGCCAATGATACCGCGGCGATGCAGCAGGCGCGCGAAATTTTATTCGGCAACCAAAATATGCAAAATTTAGGCTACGGCTACTTTGACGACGCGAAGCAGATCGTCCCTCCCGTGGCGCTTACATTTTACAGCTTCCACGTGATGGTGGCTTTGGGAAGCTATTTTATCTTGCTATTTTTCGTTACGCTATTTTTGGCGATGCGAAAGAATCTCGCCGAATACAAGAAAATTCTATGGCTTTGCGTATTTAGCATTCCTTTGGGATACGTCGCGTGCGAGGCGGGCTGGATCGTGGCCGAAGTAGGGCGCCAGCCGTGGGCGATACAGGATCTTATGCCGGTGGGCGTCGCAGCTACGAGCCTGGCGGGAACGAACATAATGATCTCGTTTGCGCTCTTTGCGGTTTTATTTACGGTTTTATTCATAGCCGAGATAAAGATCATGCTAAAACAGATAAAGATAGGATTTTAAGATGCACGAAATTTTTCAAATTTATTGGTGGTGCGTGGTTTCGCTTCTGGGCGGAATTTTGGTTTTTATGCTCTTCGTGCAGGGCGGTCAGACGCTGCTTTTTACGCTGGCGAAAAATGAGAGCGAGAAGGATTTTATAATAAATTCCATCGGCAAGAAATGGGAGCTTACGTTTACCACGCTAGTTATGTTCGGCGGGGCGTGCTTTGCGGCGTTTCCGCTATTTTATGCGACCAGCTTCGGCGGGGCATATTGGGCGTGGATGGCTCTGCTTTTTTGCTTCATAATCCAAGCCGTCGCTTACGAATACAGAAAAAAGCCCGATAATTTCTTGGGCGCTAAGACCTATGAAGCCTTTCTTTTCATAAACGGCTCTCTGGGTACGATCCTGCTTGGAATCATCGTCTCGACGCTTTTTAGCGGCAGCGAGTTTGCGCTGGGTGATAATAATTTCGTGCAGTGGAAAAACCCCGCTCGCGGGCTTGAGGCGCTAGCAAATCCGTTTAATTACATCTTGGGAGTTGCGCTATTTTTCTGCGCTAGGACGGGAGCGAGCTTATATTTGATGAATAATATCGCCGAGCCTGAAATGATCGCTAAACTCAAAGCTTCGCTTAAATTTAACGCTAGCGCGTTTTTGGTTTTTTTCATCGCGTTTTTGGCGTGGGTCTTGCTAAAGCAGGGCTATACAGTCGGCGCCGGCGGCGTCGTAAGCCTCGAGAGCTTTAAGTATCTGCACAATTACCTAAGCCTGCCTGCGGCGCTAATCTTGCTGCTGCTCGGCGTCGTGCTGGTGCTGGTGGGGATATTCAAAGGCGCATTTACAAGCAGCGTGCGCGGAGTATTTTTCTACGGCGTGGGCGTCGTATGCGCAGTAACGAGCGTATTTTTGATCCTAGGGTTAAACAACACGGCGTTTTATCCGTCAAATTTCGACCTGCAAAGCTCGCTTTCGATAAGCAACGCAAGCTCGAGCCTCTATACGCTTAAGACGATGTTTTACGTATCGTTTCTAGTTCCTTTCGTGCTGGGCTATATCAGCTACGTTTGGTGGTTGATGGACGCTAAGAAGCTCGATAAAGAGGGGCTTTCAAACGAGCATTATTAGGCGCCAGCTCTAGCGCGGCTTCCGCGCGCCGTATGGCGGCGAGAAGCTGCTCTCATGCGCGGCACTGCGTGCTTTTGCGCTTGGTTAAATTTCATATCGGAGGCGCTTTTTACGCGCCGCATTTATAAAAAATTTTAAGGATTAAAAATGATCAAATCTTTAGTTTTCATCGCGATTTGGATGATCTTGCTAATCGCGAGCTATAAATTTATAAAGCTAAACATTACTCATCAAGAAAAAAGAGAGCAGTAAAAGCGTAGAAATTTTAAAAGCTTGCGGCCCGGAATTTCGCTTTAAATTTAGAGAGCGAAATTCCGGCTCAAGGTGCGGGCGAAATTTTATCTAGCCCTTGTAATCGATATTTTTTTCAAACTCTTTAAGTCGCATATGGATTGAGCGAAGCTCCGTGATCGTCGTCCAGTTATTGATAAAAACGCTAAAGCTGCCACGTACTTGGTTAAAAGCATTGCCTACTTGAATCATCACTCCAAGCGTAATCGCCTTAGTAAAAAGCCCTGGTCCCATTATGAGATATGGCACGATAACTAGGATTTGCGAGAAAGAATTTAGCCATAAATCAAAGTAGCAGTAGTGCAAAAATAGCCTGTAATAGTTCTGCTTTAGTTTGCCAAATAGCGTCTTTGTGGTCTCTTCGCTCGCATATTCCGCCTTATTCTCCTCGGCATAAACCAGCTCTTTGCGAAACGCAGCTTCCGCCTTTTGATTGTTGTATTCAAGTCTAGGCAGAAACCAACCTACTAGCCAAGAAATTATCAGTCCGCCGATGCTTACTGCAAGTGCGATCCACACGAGAGAGCCGGGAATTTTTTTGAGCGCCTCAAAAGGTACTTTCTCGCTAAGGCTCCACAAAACAGGGATAAACGCAAAAAGAGTCATCGCCGCCGAAAGCACGCGCGTGCCGATATCTTCGATGATTTTTGAGAAGCGGTAGATGTCTTCTTGGATACGCTGCGAGCTTCCTTCGATATCTTTACTTACCTTTTTCCAGTATGAAAAATAGGAAAAGGTCATCGCCTCTCGCCATTTAAACGCCCAAATTCGCGCCACGTATCGCTCCGAAATCGCCGCCGCTACGGCAGGCATCGCTATCCATAAAAAGACCCTCATCTGCGCGTAAAAATCGTTTAACGTATGACGATCTACGTTTTGACACAAATCATAAAATACGCGATACCATTCGTTGAAACGCACGCTCAGCGTAGTTTGATACCAATTGATAGCGATCAAAAATACTAGCCCTGTATATGCTAAAAGCGCCCATTTTTTGCTTTTAAAAAATGAAACGAACATTAGCGTTTCTCGGAGCTTTTTGGATTCAAAATCGCTGTAAATAGCCTATCGCTTAGCATTTGCGCCGCTTCTTGCACATCCGCGCTTTTTACCGCATTTATGCTTGCCGCGTAGCTTTTTTCATCATAGAGCGGATAGCCGTAAAGCTCGTGCGCAGTGATATTAGCAAGCCAAAAATCGTTCGTCTGCGCAGCCCTTTTGGTCGATAAAATTTGCGCTTTTTTGAAATTTGCCAGCTCGCTATCTTTCGCACCGGAGCTTTCGATCTGTTTTAAAATTTCACTCACGCTTGCTGCAACCACACGGGCATCTTTCGGCTCGGTAGAAAACGATACATTCAAGCTCGCTGCGATTTGTGGCTCACGCACATAGGCGCTATGCACCATCGCCGAGTAAATTTGTCCGCGCGCCTCGCGGATCTGCTCGACGATGCGATTGCTTAGCACGCTTTTTAAAGCTTGAAATTTATAAGCGTCTGCAAAGTCGAAATTTTGCAGCTCATAGTTTGAAAAAATCATCCGAACTTCGCTTTTATCACTATCGCCGTAGTCTTGCACAATCTCGCCGCTAGAAGTATTTAGCATCAAAGTTTTAGGCGTAGCGCTGCTTGTGCCGGGCTTTAGATTGCCGATATATTTGGCTAGAATTTGTTTCGCGCGCGCAGGCTCAAAATCGCCGCTAAGCACAAAGATAAAATCTCCAACACCTGAAAAAATTTCATCCGCATCGCGTTGTAAATCGGCAAGATTTGCGCTCTTTACGTCATCTACGCTAAGCGGCTGCTTACGAGCCATATCTCCCGAATATAGCGATTTTAAAATTTGCTCGCCGAATTTAAATTCCGCCGTCTCGTCTCGCAGCGCGATCGCCGAAATCGCGTCAGTTTTGTATTTTGTAAGTGAGCTTGCATGAATTAGCGGCTCGCTAAATCTTGCGTAAAGCTCGTGTGTCATCGCCTCCAGATCCGCTCCTGCGCCTCTAAAACCGCAGTCTGCGTCATCCATCCTAAATCTTAGCTTATAATCAAATTTTGAGGTCAAGCGTCCAGCTTCGTATTCGTTTAGCTCGCCTATGGTGCCCGAGTTTAGCAGCGCGGTTAGAATTTCGCCATGAGCCTTGCCGAAATGCGCGTAGCCACCTTTTTTAACGGCTGCGAGGGTGATTTTATTTTTCTCGCTTTTAAGGGGTTTTAAAATTACGCGAGCGCCGTTTTTAAACTCCAAAATTTCAGTGCCGCTAGCGCCTTTTTGTGCTTTAAATTCCGTCTCTTTTAAATCTGCTCCCGCAAGCTGCTTGGAAGCAAGCTTTGAAGCAGCGAAATTAAACGGCAGCGCTTTTTCGTAGAGCAGCTCCGCGTCTTTTTGGCTAATGCCTAAATCCTTTGCCGAGATAATCTCCGTAAATCTCGCTCCATCCGTTATCTGAGAGAAAAATTTATTAACATCCGCTAGCGTTATTTCTTCTAACGCCTTGAGGCTTAGATCGTGCTCGTCTTGCTTACTAAGCTTTACATTGCCGTTTTGTACGAAATCAAGTAGTGCCCCTATTTGCGCACTTTGTGTATCGTTCTTAAGCAGATCGGCTTGCACTTGATGTTTAAATTCCGCCTTAACGCTATCAAAATCGTCATTGTTAAATCCGTGTTCGCGTACCCCTTTGATCGCGCTAAAAAGACTACTTAGCGTGGCGTTGGCGTCGAAATTAAAAATATTCGCGCTTATGCTGTATAGTCTGCGGTTTTTAAACAGATCGTCCGAGCCGAAATAGGCTTTAAGCGGAATTTTAGCATTCACATTCATCGCGTCGTATCCAAGCTCCATCAGCCTCGATACGTAGGCTTGCAGCCACTCATTTTTAAGCGCACTGTAGCTTCTTAGTGGTTCATATTTGCCTGCGTAAAGCACGCTAGCGACATTAGCGCCGAGCTCGGGCTCTACGGTGCTTGCTAGCCCGCCTTCAAATGGGCGCAGGCTAAGATCGCGCGGGATTTTTTCGCCGTGCGCAGAAAGAGAGCTAAAATTTTGCTTGATTAGGTTTTTAATCTGCTCAATGTTTACGTCGCCTACGACTATGATGCTAATGGCGCTAGGAAGGTAGTTGCGCGCGTAGAATTTTTTCAGCTGCTCGCTAGTAGCACCCGAGATTATCTCGTTTTTGCCGATCGGAAAGCGCCTTGCGAAGATGGAGTCCGGATACAGATAAGCGGCGCGTTTTTCGTAAAAGCGCCTCTCAAAGTCTTTTTTAGCTTCTTCTAGGATGACGCCCTTTTCTTTTTGCGTTTCGTTTTCGTCAAATTTAACGCCGCCTGCGTAATCTTGCAGCACCAAAAATACGTCCTTTAGCGTCTCGTCATTAACCTGAGCTTGGATATTATAGGTGGTGTTTTCAAAGCCCGTTTGCGCGTTTAGATCGGCGCCGAATTTTACTCCCAGGCGCTGCAAGGTATGAACTAGCTCGTTTTTATCGAAGTGCTCGCTGCCGTTGAAAGCCATATGTTCGACGAAGTGCGCAAGCCCCTGCTCGTCATCATTTTCATCGACGCTACCCGCGGCTACGTTGAGGTAAAAAAGCGCGCTTTTTTTCGGTACGTCGTTTTTGAGGATATAAAATTTCACGCCGTTTGCCAGCTCGCCGCGCACGACGCTAGGATCGAGCTTAAGTGGCGCGTCCGGGTTGGTATCTGCGGAGTAAAGGCTCAAAGAGCAAAGCAGGGTGGCGATAAAAAATATAAGCTTTTTCATAATTGTCCTTGGATTTAAAAACTTGCGATTGTAACAAAAGCTAGTTTAAAGTATGATTTTGCAAGCTTTGTTATGAGTGAAATTTTGCTAAGGATTTGGGATTTTACTTGCGGTTTTAAAATTTTACTTGCAGAATTGAGAGGAATGGAATTTTTGGAATTTTTGGAATTTTTGGAATTTTTGGAATTTTTGGAATTTTTGGAATTCCGCTGCCGAGACTTAAAATTTTGGCAGCGGAATTTAGAAAGCTTTGCTAGCTTTAACAGCCCATGCAAGGCTAAATTTAAACCTTACGCAGTTAGAATTAGAATTCGTACGCCCGCGCGAAGAATTTTACAACTTATAGTTTGCTCGCATTTTTGTCTAGATACTCTGCGACGCCCTTAGGATCTGCTTTCATTCCTACGTCGCCTTTGTGCCAGCCTGCCGGGCAAACCTCGCCGTGCTCGTTTGTAAATAGCATCGTATCGACCATTCGAAGCATCTCGTCGATATTGCGACCAAGCGGTAGGTCGTTGATGACGGCGTGACGGACGGTGCCGTCTTTGTCAAGCAGGAAGCTGCCGCGAAGCGCTACGGCATTGCCGAACAGCACGTCGAAGCTGCGTGCGATATCTTTTGTGATATCCGAAACTAGCGGGAACTGCACTTTGCCGATACCGCCTGCATTTACTGGAGTATTTTTCCATGCAAGATGCGTAAATTCGCTATCGCAGCTAACGCCGATAACTTCGATACCCTTGGATTTGAAATCTTGATATCTGTGATCGAATGCAATGATCTCGCTTGGGCAGACGAAGGTAAAATCTTTTGGATAAAAGAATACGACCGCGCCTTTTTCGCCGATATTTTTATAGAGGTTGAAATCCTCAACTATTTCGTTGTTGCCTAAAACCGCAGTTGCCGTAAAATCAACGGCTTTGTTGGTTACTATCATTTGTTTCTCCTTGTTAATAAAATTTATGATGGCGATTATACATTTTAAAACTTTAAATTTGCTGAAATTTGATGAAATTTTTTATATAATAAAATTTATTTGTTTGATAATATTAAATTTTATCATTTTTTAAATTTAGTATGTTATCATCGCACTTCATTTTTTGATAAAGGAGAAAAAATGGCTGTAAAAATTACCGATATTTGCATTAGCTGCGGCTCATGCATCGACGAGTGCCCGGTAAATGCGATCGTGGACGATAGCGATAATCCAAGCGGCGAGGATAGCTACTACGTATATGCCGATAAATGCGTCGAGTGTGTAGGCTACAACGACGAGCCGGCTTGCGCTAGCGCCTGTCCGACCGACGGTTGTATCATCTGGAGCGACATCGTAGCGGGTCAACCTAGCAGGGATAGTATAGGTGCGGATCTACGCAGCGGAGATACCCCGGTATTTGCTTAGCAGATAAAATTCCGCGATCAAATGCGCGGAATTTTAATTCATTCAATCCTTAAATAAATTTTAACCTATTTTTCGATACAATCCGCCTTTCACTTTAAGGAGATTATATGCAGCAAACGCTTTCTATTATTAAGCCTGATGCCGTTAAAAAGGGCGTTATCGGCAAAATTATCGATCGCTTTGAAAACCACGGATTAAGAATCGCGGCGGCTAAAAAACTATGCCTAAGCGCCGAAGATGCGGGTAAATTTTATGAAATTCACAAAGACCGCCCTTTTTATAAGGATCTGATTGAGTTTATGACTAGCGGCCCGGTGGTCGTAATGGTGCTAGAAGGCGATGATGCCGTAGCTAAAAATCGCGCGCTAATGGGCGCTACCGATCCGAAAAAAGCCGATAAAGGCACTATCAGAGCGGACTTTGCGGACAGCATCGACGCTAACGCCGTTCACGGCAGCGACAGCTTAGAAAACGCAAAAACCGAAATCGCGTTTTTCTTTGCAAAAAGAGAAATTTACTAAGAGCGCCACGTGAAGATCGCTTTTGCTAAAATTTCCGCCGCGCCCGTGCCGTTTGAAATTTCGCAAGACAGGCTTAAGCTCAGCGGAAATTTAAAACGAAAAGACTCTAAGTTTATCGAGTGCAAGGGCGAAATTAAGGGTAAAATTCCATACATTTGCGACCGCTGCGGCAAAGAATTTGATCTTGACGTGAGCGAGAGCGTAAATTTGCTTTTAAGCGAGGGTGTTTTTAACGACGAAAAGCACGAGAGCTTGGATGTGATGGAGTTTTTCGGCGCCGAAGTTGATGTGGATGAAATTTTAAGAAGCGAAACGGGAGCTTTTAAAAGCGACTATTTTTATTGCGAAGAATGCAAGAACTAAATTTATAAAGGAGAAAAAATGGCAGTTCCAAAGCGAAGAGTTAGTAAAACTCGTGCGGCGAAAAGACGCACTCACTACAAAGTGACCCTTCCTATTCCCGTCAAAGATAAAGACGGAAGCTGGAAAATTCCGCATAGAATAAACAAAACTACGGGCGAATATTAATCCGATGATTTGCGTTGCTGTAGACGCGATGGGCGGTGATTTCGGCTGCGAGCCGATAATAAACGGGGTCGTAGATGCGCTGCGAGAGCGTAAATTTAATGCATTTTTGGTAGGCGACGAAGCACAAATCAAGCCTTTTATTCCACAAGATCAAGGCTTTGAGAAATATATTACTTACGTAGCTGCAAGCGAAGTTTTCGAGATGAAAGAGGGCGCAACCGACGCTCTTAAACGCAAAGAGAGTAGCATCTTTAAAGCGGTCGATCTAGTAAAAGACGGCACTTGCAAAGCCGTGGTATCAGCAGGACATAGCGGCGCTACGATGAGCCTTGCTACGCTTCGCATAGGAAGGCTGAAAGGCATTTTACGCCCGGCGATTGCTACGTTGATGCCAAATTCTATAGGTGGACGCACGCTCGTGCTGGATGTGGGCGCTTATGTGGATTGTAAGCCCGAGAATCTGTTTCAATTCGCCATCATGGGCGAAGCATACGCCAAAGAGATAATGGGATTGCGCGCGCCACGCATCGGTTTATTATCCAACGGCGAGGAGGATAGCAAAGGCAACGAGGTAACAAAAGAAACCTTTCATATGCTTAAGAAGATGCAAAATTTTATCGGTAATGTCGAAGGCAATCAAATTTTTGATGGCTCGGTAGACGTGGTCGTGTGCGACGGATTTATCGGCAACATTATGCTAAAATCCAGCGAAGGCGTCGCGAGCGCTATCGGCAAACTTATCAAAAACGAAACTAAAAAATCTCCGATCGCCATCGCTGGCTCCATCTTGATGAAGCGCGTCTTTAAAATTATCAAAAAAAGTACGGATTATGACGAATACGGCGGCGCGCCACTTTTAGGCGTCAAAGAATGCGTCATCATAAGCCACGGCAAAAGCACCCCGAAAGCCGTTAAAAACGCGATCTTTCAAGCGCTTAAATTTGCAGATTCTAAAATCAACTCCGCGATAGAAAGCGAAATTTCTTCAAACGAATAGGAAAACGAATGCAAAAAGCCTCGATGATCTCAATCGCAGCATACGCGCCGAGCGAAATTTTAACCAATTTCGATCTTGAAAAGATGGTTGAAACGAGCGATGAATGGATCGTCAAGCGAACAGGCATTCATGAGCGCCGTATCGCGAAGGGCGAGAGTACTAGTGATCTAGGCGTGAAAGCGGCGTTCAAGGCGATCGAGCGTAGCGGCTTACAAAAAAACGAGATCGATGCGATAATTTGCGCCACGATCTCGCCCGATTATTTCTGCATGCCCTCGACTGCGTGTGTCATCGCAGATAAACTGGGCTTAAATTTCGGCATCACGGCATTTGATATAAATGCCGCCTGTACGGGCTTTATTTATCTTTTGGAGCTCGCAAAATCCCTCATCGAAAGCGGTGCCAAAAAACACGTGCTGATAATCGGCACGGAAAAACTAAGCTCGATAGTCGATTGGAGCGACCGTGCTACGTGCATACTTTTCGGCGACGGCGCGGGCGCTGCAATTATCGCGGCACGCGACGATAACGGAATCATCGACATTCATACCGCTAGCGACGGCAGCAAAGGCGATCTTCTCATTACTCCGGCTCCGGGCAGCGTCAATCCGCTTAGCAGGAAGATCATCGACGAAAAGCTAGGCTTCATGCAGATGGTCGGGCGCGAGGTCTTTAAAATCGCGGTACCGACGCTCAGTAACGACGTCGTGGAGATTTTGGAGAAAAATAAAATTTCGCCCGAGCAGGTCGATCTTTTCATCCCACATCAGGCAAATTTACGCATTATCGAGGCAGTCAAGGCTAGACTGGAATTTAGCGACGAACAATGCGTGCTTACGATCGGCAAATACGGCAACACGAGCTCGGCGTCGATCCCGATGGCGATAAATGACGCTTATGAGAGTGGCAGGCTCAAAAACGGCTCGCTTATGCTTTTAGATGCGTTCGGCGGCGGCTTTACGTGGGGCAGCGCGCTTTTGAAATTCGGTGGCAAGAGCATAAACTAGTGCTTTTTAAATTTCATTATCTTTGAATTTCACCATATTTAAGAGTTAAAATTCCAAGCTTATTTACAAAACTAATTTCAAATTTATATTTATTCCGAGTTAGGTTTCAAAATTTTAAAATGAAGCGTTTGCGATTGAAAGCATATTATAATCTTGCGCAGTTAACATATCGGCTTCTGCGTGAGATAGTAAAACGACGTTAGTCTTAGGTCTGCTGCTTTTTGGCGGCGGGCTTTTCAAATACAAAAGAAATCAAATATTCGATAGCTTAAATGGGCGTTAATTTCAGCCGATTCTGCATTAACGGCTTTTATAGCTGCAAAGCTCGGCAAGTATTTTTACGGCGACGTATGGTGGATCTTTTGAGCGACCTACACATAGGCTTTAGAATAAAATTTAAATACCAAAACGCCCACAACAGCAAGTATCAAATTGCCTTAGATTTGAAATTTGGCATAAACGCCGGTAAATTTAATCAAATACCACAAACGGGGCGATAAAGGATGCCATGCCATGAGTGCAGAGGCGTCGTATCTAATATTGGTTTCGTTTGCCCTCTACAGCTATCCCTCGTTATACAATATACTCTAAAAAAGAGATAGGAAATTAGTTATCTCTATATAGATAGCGGCAAGCCGGAAGGTGCGGTCGCGTCAGCTGCAGACTGAAGCGGTCAATGCGTTTAGTTTTAGTACGAAAGTTACAGCGGTTTATAGGTTTTGATGGTAGGTCCAGCTCAATGCCATTGCAAGCATTGAAAAATTTTAGCACGAATGTTATCTCGCAGTTATGGACGACAGGTATTAAAGCATATTATTAAGGCGATTTTTTATAAATTTTAAGTTCAAATTCCGTTCGGATAAAATTTAGATTTATTTTTTAGAAATCGATCTGAAATTATCTAAAATTCCTCCGCTAGCTTGGACTATCTAGCGTTTTGTTCGTGTACCCGATTTAAAATTTTAAATAACGTAAAATCCCAAATTCTCGTGCTTAAGGATAATTTTTCTGATCTCTTTTAGTAAGCTAAGCGAGGCTTCGATTTCGACGCGGCGGGTGCTTACGCTCTCGACGTTTGCGCCTACGCTTACACCTTTTGCGAGGGCGTATTTATAGATGAAATCAAACATCTCTGCGCACAGCGCTGTTGAACTTTGTAAGATATCGACGCTGCTTTGCAGCCGTTGCTGCAAAAAATCCGGCACCGAGATGCCAAGCCACTTCATAAACTCAAGCGTCTTTAGGCTGCCGCACGGCGTGAAAGTAAAGATTATCGGCACCTTTTTGCACTCCAAAGCGGCGTAATCGTCGATGAAATCTTTGGCGTTTTGCACATTATAAACCGCCTGAGTGATAAAAAATTCGCACCCGTCCGCAGTCTTCTCCGCGATTTTAAGGTGCTCGTCGCGGCTCTTTTCGTGGCGCTCGGGTATGCAGATGCCGCCTAGACAAAGATGCGGTGCCACGAGTCGCTTGATCTCATAGGCGCGGCTTAGATGCAGTTTGCATTCTTCGTTTTTAGAGCTCGCCCCCACGAAAACACCGAGTCCGCTTGCGGCATGTCTTAGAATTTCGCAAAATTCCGCCTCGTCGTATTTGCCTACCGCGCGGTAGATGATCGCTTCTTTATCGGTGTGTAAATACTGCGTGTAATAGCACGCAGGATCGATCGTATGCACAAAAGGAAAGGTCCGCTCATCTTTCGTGCGCGCGCTTTCATCTTGTAGATCGTAGATGACGATGCCGTCGCATTCGCATTCGCCTAGGCGCTGCGACCACGCCGTACCTAGGCGCTCGAGCTCGTCTTGAGAGGACGTGATTTTAGGCGGAACGATGCCATAGAGCAAAATTCCGCTTTTTCCATTTCTAATTTTTTCTTTTAACACTTGCCATTCCTTGATTTTTCGCGCATTTTAGCAAATTTAAATTTAAAAATTTAAATGATATAATGCCGA
Organism: uncultured Campylobacter sp.; assembly: GCF_938041645.1. Lineage (GTDB taxonomy): Bacteria > Campylobacterota > Campylobacteria > Campylobacterales > Campylobacteraceae > Campylobacter_B. The sequence goes on from NZ_CALIST010000059.1 coordinate 33,546, forward strand.
ACAAATTGCAAATTTAAGGAACGCAATGAAAACGCTTCAAGAAAATTTAAAGCTTTTTTATCTTGGGCTTGAAAACAGCGAGCCATTTTTGTATAAAAACAAGGATCTGACGACTCACGCGCTTATCATCGGAATGACCGGCAGCGGTAAAACGGGACTTGGCATCACGCTGCTAGAGGAAGCCGCGATCGATAATATCCCATCCATCATCATCGATCCGAAGGGCGATCTAACAAATTTAGCTCTTACCTTTCCGCAGATGAGGGCTGAGGATTTTGAGCCCTATATCGACGAGGCCGAGGCGCAAAACAAAGGCCTTAGCGTGCGCGAGTTCGCCGAGCAAACCGCAAATACCTGGCGCGAAGGGATCGAGGGCTCGTATCAAGACCTGGCGAGAGTGGAGCTTTTGAAAAACAGCGCCGATTTTAGAATTTATACGCCCAAATCAAGCGCAGGCCTTGGAATCAGCCTGCTAAGCGACTTTGAAGCGCCGAAAGGCTTAAACGAAGAGGATTTGAATAACTACGTCGGCGGTATCGCTACTAGCGTGCTAAGCCTCGCAGGGATTAGCAGCGATAATCTCAGCTCGCCGGAATTTTTACTAATCAGCCAAATTCTGTCTTATCATTTCGGTAGGGGCGAGGGGGTGAGCGTAGTGGATCTCATCGCGCAGATCGGCAACCCGCCATTCGATAAAATCGGCGTTTTCGACGTTAATACCTTTTTTCCGAGCGATAAGCGAATGGCGCTTGCGATGAAGATTAACGCGCTCATCGCAAGCCCGAGCTTTAAGCTTTGGTGCGAGGGCGAGCGACTAAATATCGCCAAGATGCTCTTTGATGAAAACGGCAGGGCGAGGGCGAATATATTTTCCATCGCGCATCTAAACGACGATGAGAGGATGTTTTTCGTTACGCTGCTTTTGGGCGAGATGATCAAATGGATGCGCACCACCAGCGGCACGAGTTCCTTGCGCGCCGTGCTTTATATGGATGAAATTTACGGCTTCTTCCCGCCAAACGGCAATCCGCCGAGCAAAACCCCGATGCTTACGCTGCTAAAGCAGGCTCGCGCTTTCGGACTTGGCTGCGTATTATCGACGCAAAACCCGGTCGATCTCGATTATAAAGGGCTTAGCAATATTGGTACGTGGTTTATCGGACGCTTGCAGACCGCGCAGGATAAAGAGCGCGTCATCAGCGGCCTAAGCGGCATCGGCTCAAATCCGATCGATAAAAGCGTACTTATGGAGAAAATTTCAAACCTCAAAAAGCGAAATTTTTTGGTAAAAAACATCAACGAGGACGTGCTGCGGGTAATCGAGACGCGCTTTGCGCTAAGCTATCTAAAAGGCCCTTTAAGCAACGAGCAAATTTCAAATTTAATGAAAGACAAAAAGGCTGAAATTTCGTCCGTGTCGGGCGCCGCGCAAGGCGTCAAATCCGCTGGTGCCGCCAAACCCGTAGTTTCCGGTGAAATTTCGCAGCTTTACAGCTACGGCGCGAGCCTTGAGCTAAGCCCGTATCTGTATGCAAGCGCGAAGATGCGATTTTGCGACAAGGGAGTCGATTTTACGCAGCAGCGCACTTTTTTGCTTTCGCTTTCGGACGTAAGCGAAATAGATTGGAGCGAGGCGAGCACGCGAGAAGTTGCAAATTTAAGCGGACAGGAGCAGGCGGGCTCGCTCTACGGCGCGCTTCCTAGCTTCATCGCGGGAGCAAAAAATTTAAACGCTCAGCTTAAAAGCTTTAAAGAGTGGCTATATCGCAATGAAAAACTCGAGCTTTTTAGCGCGCTTGATCTGCTCTCAAAACCGGGCGAGAGCAGGGAGGAGTTTTTTGTGCGTCTAAGCGATAAGGCAAATGAAATTTTAGAGGCCAAAACCGATGAAATCGCGGCTAAATTTGAAAAGGAAAAAGCGCGCCTTGAGGATAAAATTTCTCGCGCTAGCGAAAAATATGAGAAGGAAAAGGGCGACGTGCTAAGTCGCGGCGTGGATGCAGCGCTAAACATAGGCGGAGCGATCTTAGGCGCGTTTTTAGGCCGCTCGCGCAGCGCTAGCAATATCTCTAAAGCGATCAGCGGCGCAAAGAGCGCGCATAAAATTTTAAACGAGCGCAGCGAAGCCAAAAATGCCGAAAATAGCCTAAGCGCGCTACAAGAGGAGCTGGAGGTGCTTACGCAGAAATTTGAGGCTGAAGTAGACGCGCTAAAACAGAGCCTGGATCTGAAAAATATTAAACTCGAAACGAAAGAAATTTCGCCGAAGAAAACCGACATCTACGACGAGAAAATTTCGCTACTTTGGAAGAGTTAAAGGGATTTTATGAAAAAATCGGGAATTTTAGAATTTTTACTTAGCATCGTCGGAGCGCCTAATTTTTGGTGCTACTTTGCTGCGTATCTGATCGCTGCGATTCCTTTTGGGCTGCTGATCGGCAGATACCTAGGTGGCGTGGATATCAAAAGCGAGGGCAGCGGCTCCATAGGCGCCACCAACGTCCTTCGCGTCTTAAAAACTCGCGATCCACAAAAAGCAAAAAAGCTCGCGATCCTCACGGTTGTCTGCGATGCGCTAAAGGGCGTCCTGCCGATACTGATTGCGCGTGCTTTGGGCTTTGATGAAAACGTGCTATGGAGCATGGCTGTCTTTGCAGTACTTGGGCATTGCTTTAGTCCGTATCTGAAATTTAACGGCGGCAAGGGCATTGCGACGGGAGCCGGCGTGCTTGCTTGCTTTATCCCTATCGAGCTTATCATCGCGCTTGCCGTTTGGTTTGTAGTCGGCAAGACGGTTAAAATTTCATCCGTAGCATCGCTTGCAGCGGCGCTTACGCTAGTTATCGCTAGCTACGTGATCCATCCGCAGATGCCAGCGATCAACACTCATGCGCCGATCTTTCTGATAGTTTTCATCGTATTTTACAAGCACGCTCCGAATATCGCCAGGCTGCTTAAGGGCGAGGAAAAGCGCGTAGTATGATTAAAATTTTAATTGAAAAGCTGGAATTTGGCGCGATAATCGGGACGCTGGATTTTGAGCGCAAGCGCGAGCAGCGCGTGTGGGTGTGGGCGAAGTTCGGGGCGGAGGAATTTATCGACTATGCGCGGGTTTGCGAATATATCAAAGCGGAGTTCCGCGAGAAAAAATTTCGCCTCGTAGAGGACGCGCTAAAATACTTCGCGCAGGAGTTTCACTCAAAATTTCGATCGATGGATTATTTTTATATGAAAATTTTAAAGCCCGAAATTTTACAAGACGCGAGCGTCGGCGCGGAAATAGAGATAAAATTTTAAAATTTCTTTAAAAAATCTTGAAATTTTGCTTAAAATATGTTAAAATCGCCGCAAAATTTTAAGGCAAGGAAATTAAATGAGAATTTTAATAGTCGAGGACGAGGTGACTTTAAACAAGACGATAGCGGAGGGCTTGATGGAGTTCGGCTATCAGACGGATACTTCCGAGAGTTTTAAGGACGCAGAGTATTATATCGGCATTAGAAATTATGATTTGGTGCTAACCGATTGGATGCTAGCTGACGGCAACGGCATCGATCTCATCGCATTGGTTAAGCAAAAATCCGCGCGCACCTCCGTCGTCGTGCTATCTGCAAAAGACGATAAAGAAAGCGAGATCAAAGCGCTTCGCGCTGGCGCGGACGATTTTATCAAAAAACCTTTCGACTTTGATGTTTTAGTAGCACGCCTCGAGGCTAGACTTCGCTTCGGCGGCTCAAATATCATCAAAATCGACGATCTCATCATCGATCCGGATGAGGAAAAGATCACATATCTAGGTCAAGAGATCGAGCTTAAGGGCAAGCCGTTTGAGGTGCTAACTCACTTGGCGCGCCACAGCGATCAGATCGTCAGTAAAGAGCAGCTATTAGATGCCATCTGGGAGGAGCCTGAGCTCGTTACGCCAAACGTCATAGAAGTCGCGATCAATCAAATCCGCCAGAAAATGGATAAGCCTCTAAATATCTCTACGATCGAGACCGTTCGCAGACGCGGATATAGATTTTGCTTTCCACAAAAAGCCTAAGAGTCCGCTTTGTAATACAATTAGCATCCGCTTCGTTGATGCTAATTGTCATTTTTTCGGTAATGCTCTATAATTATATGAGAATTACCATCTTCGAAACTCCCGTTCAAAATTTAATCCAAAGAGCACAAAAAATCATAGAGGTCTCCGTGCCGCCTGAGAAAATTTCATCTTTTTTGCAAAACACGCCGGGCGAATACGAAAGCAAAATCATCGAAAACGAAAGTATCAATAAACCTAAATTTATCGAAAGCTCAGAGGATGGCAGGAGCTATTTGCAGCTGCATTATCCCTACGACAAGGATAAAATTTTAAGCATCAAAGCAGACGTGAGCGTCTATGCAAACATCGTAAATCAAATACTCATCGACATCATTTTAGTAAATTTGACGATGATATTTTTGGTTGTGTTTTACGCGATGTTTCTTTCGCGCATGCTGCTGATGCCGATTAAGCTGATCAGCCAAAGGCTCGCTTCGGTGGATGAAAAATTTCTAAAGCCGATCGACGCAGCGGAAATTCCAAGCGAATTTAGTCCGCTTTCAAATAGCATAAACCGCCTGCTTGAGCGCATCGAGACCTTCATTTTGTATCAAAAAGAGCTTTTTATCGGCATCGCGCACGAGCTTAAAACTCCGCTTGCGGTTATGAAAACCAAAAACGAAGTTACGCTCATCAAGCCGCGCGAGAGCGAGAAATATATCGAGGCGCTTAAAAATAACAACGATTCGATCGATAATATGAATAAGATGATCAGTTCGATCCTAGAGATCGGGCGACAGGAGGGGGCACAGTTCGAAGCGCCCGAACAGACCGATATGATTACATATCTACGGGAGCTATGCGTGGGCTTTAAAATTTTAGCGCGTACGGCGGGTAAGGATTTAACGATGGATCTTAAGCCTGAACAGCTTGAAATTTCGGTGCAGAAAAGCCTCTTTATGCACGTGATTCAAAATTTTATCCAAAACGCCATAAAATTTTCTCCGGACGGCGAAAAGGTACTGATCGAGAGCGAAATTTCGGACGGAAATTTCATCGTACGGGTCGCAAACAAAGGCGAGCCGCTTAACGAAGAGATCGATTATTTCGCCCCTTTTAAGCGCTACGGCGGCAAGCCGGGAGCCGGACTCGGGCTATTTCTAGCCAAAAATGCTGCTCAAGCGATGGGCGCGCAAGTAGATCTTAAAAACGATGAAGCGCGCTTGCTAATCGTCGCGATTTTCAAACTTCCGCTAAAAAATTTAAGAAATAGCCCGAAATTCCGCTATTTTAAAACAAAATGAAGCTTTTTATGGTATAAACGCCATAAATTTTTTCGTAAGGTAAAATTATATGTCATTGTTGATTACAAAAGAATGCATCAGTTGCGACGCGTGCCGCGAGGAATGCCCTAATGAAGCGATTTTTGAGGATGAGCCGATATACATCATAGACGCCGATCGATGCTGTGAGTGCGTAGATGATTACTCCGAGCCCGCTTGCATCGTGGTTTGTCCCGTCGAGTGTATCATCACCGATCCCGATAATATCGAGACGGCAGACGAGCTGAAATACAAACACGTCCATATGGAAATTTAAATGCCCAAGCGCGTAGCCGTCATAGATCTGGGCTCAAATTCCGCCAGAGCCGTGATTTTCGAGCGCACGAGCAGGCTCGGATTTTTCATTTTGGCCGAGCACAAGATCAAGATCCGCCTAGGCGAAGGCGCTTACGAAAACGGCGGAATTTTAACTTCCGAAGCGATGCAAAAATGCCTACTCGCGTTTAAAAAATTTAAAACCCTCATATGCAATTACAAGGCCAAGCGCGTGCTTTGCATCGGTACATCCGCGCTTCGCGATGCGCCAAACGGTGCCGAGTTTATAAATCTCGTCCGCAAGCAAACGGGCATCACGATCCGTAAGATAGATGGGCAGATGGAGGCGTATTTGGGCGCCTATGCGGCGCAGAATTTGCTTAGCGACTTTTCCGAGGGCGTTACGCTTGACATCGGCGGCGGTTCGACCGAGCTTGCTTACATCAAAAACGGCAGGATAGAAAATAAAATTTCTCTAAATTTAGGCACGGTGCGGCTAAAGGAGCTGTTTTTCGACCGCGGCGACACAAAGGGGCTGGAGAAATACATAAACAGCGCGATATCCCGGGTAGGCGCCGAGTTTCGCACGCAAAATTTAATCGTAATGGGCGGCTCTGCGCGAGCGCTCTCGGGCGCCGTGATGAGCCTGCAAAACCATCCGCTAAAGATCGTGCATAATTTCAGCTATGATTATGAAAAATACGCGCCGTTTTTTGCCAAGCTGATGAGTGCAAAGACGCTTGATTTGGCGAAATTCCCGATCAAAAAAGACCGCTACGACACGATCAGAGAGGGCGCCATCATCTTTGATAAGATCGTAAGGCGCCTGGGGGCGAAAAAGATCATCACAAGCGGCGTGGGAGTGCGAGAGGGGGCGTTTTTAAGCTCGATTCTGCGCGGCGCAAACCTGCCTAAAGGCTTTAATCCGAGCCTAAGAAGCCTTAAAGATCGCTTCGCTTCCGAGCCCAGCGAGGCTCCGAAGTTCGCAAAGGCGCTGTTTTGCGCGCTATCGCCGCTGCACGGCTTGAATGAAAAATATATTAAAATTCTTCAGATTGCGGCATCGCTTTGCGAGATCGGGCGGGCGATCGGCTTTTACGCCAAGCATGAAACCAGCGCGGATATGGTGCTCGGCGGGCTGAACTACCGCACGACGCATAAAGAAAAGGCGCTAATAGCCGCGATCATCTCGATGCACGGAAAGCGTGAGCTGGGAGCTACGTTCGCGCCTTTGAGCGCGATTTTGCCGGACGCCGCCAAGCTTGCCTGGCTCAGCTATATTTTGGAGCTTGCGCGCCTCCTAAGCGAAAACGCGCTGAAAAATTTAGAATTTAGCTTTGAAAACTCTACTCTTAAAATCTCCGGCGCGGATAATTTGATAATGTTTAAAGGAAGCCTTAAAAAGCTCGCAAAACCCGCAATTTTCGCCGTAAATTTCGTCTAAATTTAGCTTTAAATTTAACCGCTTGCCGCGAGATTTTCTGGCTACACGCTTATACAAAGTGATTTAAATTTCATGCTTTTTTAAAATTTCATTGCGCGGTTTACAATATTTCGCAGCGCTATTCGCGGCTCTTGCGGTTAAATTTAAGCTGCGATTCGCGCCCTGCGCGGCGGCGTTTTGCGTTTTGGAAAAAAGGAAAGTAGATGGGTGAGCGGGTCGGCGAGCAAGCGCACAGACGGGAAAGTAGGCAAGTGAACTTGGCGCAGGAGATACACGGGCGGTGCGGCGAAATTTAAAACATTTGCACCGCGCGCGGTATTTTGCAAACACAAATCGTTTGATGATGCTCGCCAAATCGCGGTTATGCGGTCAAATTTTAGATCGTGTAAATTTATAACTAAGCGATAATCAAACGGCGGTGCGAAATTTAATTGAGTTAAATTTTAGATCGTTCAAATTTAAAACGGCGGCGAGAATCACGCCGCAGCAAGAATGCCCAGCTATCTGTGCAGCGCTCCGAAATTTCGTGCAATATTCCAGTGATCCACGCATCGCTGTGGAATTTCATACAACACCAAGAGATTTCATGCGGCGCTCCAGTATCCCGCGTAGCGCTTCGGGCGATTCGCAGAAAAGCGCCCCGACAATCCGTGCAGCATCCGAGGCGATATGCAGAAGCGCCCGACGACGAGTGTGGCGTCCTGAGCAATCCGTAAATATCCTTCGCGCGAGCTCTAAAATCGCCCCAGAGCCTCTTTGACGTGATCCTCTGCCATATCGATATTCCACATCGGCTCAAAGACGAGATCAATCTCTACCTCGCCGATACCTTCCACGCTCTCGGCACCCGCGCGCACCCATTCCACCATCATCTCGTGTAGCGGGCACGACTGAGTCGATAGCGTCATCGTGACTTTGGCGTTGTTTTTGTCGTCCACGGCGACATCATAAATGAGCCCCAGCGACACGACGTCAAAGCCCACCTCGGGGTCCACTACGGCGCGAAGCGCGTCGTAAATTTGCTCCTTCGTTACTTTCATTTTTCCTCTCCGAATTTTATGTAGTTAAAGATATTTACGATGTTAATTAGCACCAAAATTATGCTTGCCGCTTGCAAGATCACCGCAGGCGTTAGCGCTCCGAAGCTCGCGCACGCAAGCGCTAAGACGTTCGGCACGCAGGCTGCGTAGGCGATCTTTTTGATTATCATATCCTCTAGCATAGGGATTTTGCGCTTGCCGACGAAGGGCGAGACGTAGTGATACCAGATGAGAAAGGGTGCGATTTTATAAAGGTGCGCGACGATGAAGGCGAACAAAAAGCCGTATAGCAGCCAAAACGCCACCGCATCCGCGCGACTTGCGAGCCAAAATGCCGCGCTAAATCCCAAGGCCGCCAGCGAGATATAGACGTTTAAATTCCAATAATCGATCGCTTTTCGCACCCGCTTGGCTAGGATATAGATCGCCTGAGCCGCAAAGCTCGCAAGCGCGGCAAAGGCGATGAAAATTCCAAAATCTTTTAGTAAAAACGGCCCTGCGAGCAGATACAGCGCCAGTGAAGCTTTTGCTAGCGCGAAGCTTAGATCGTGCGCCAGACTAAACATCGGCAGCAGCACGCACGCAGCGCCTACGATGACGAAAAACACAAAGCCCAGCACGAAGTATATGTGATAGGATAAAATTTCCGAAAAATACACTCCGAAAATCTCCACGCCGCTAAGCGCTAGCACGAGGGCAAAGCCAAGGCTAATCCCTACTGCCAAAAACGCAGCCGAGATCGCAAGCGCTACAGCGGGGAAGCTCCATTTGGGCGTGCCGATGAAGCTTAGCGCGTAGCAGATCGTAAAATAAAATAGGCTAAGCAGCAAAACGCCGCCGCCTGCGTGCATCAAAGGGATGCTTGAAAGCAGCAATCCCGCGCTTAGCAGCGCCACGCCCGCGCTATAGGCGAGGAGATTTAAAAACGCAAATTTGACGGTGAAAAATTCCTTTTGGATGATGACGGAGGTGAGCTGATAGAGCGCTCCGATGATTATGCTGATTACAAATCCCAGCAAAAATACGTGAAAAAAGCTCGCCGTCTGCGGCGCCTGGATCACGCCGAAATCGGCCTTTAAAAAGCTCGCCGCGCTTAGCAGCAAAAAGATAAAGCCGCAGATGAAATAGCCGCCTACGATGCGAAACGGCGGCGAAAAGGTCGTGATATTCATCTAAATTTTAAAGCCCTTTAGCCGTGGCACTTCGCGTCGGTATCGAAGCCCTCATTGACCGCGCCCGGTTTTAGGCTGATGGTGAGCTTGACCGCGTCGCCGTCCAGATCCTCGCGTGTAATGTCAAATTTAGACTCGATCTTTGGGATCAGCCCCATCGGGAATTTATGATTGACCATGACGACCTTTTTGGTTTCGTCTTTTACGAAATTTAGCGCCACCAGCGCATTTACCATCGGCTCTGGCGGGATGCATTTGCGCGAATCAAAGCCGATGTATTCCACGCCGCCCTGCGATTTTTTGTAAAATTTCACCGTAGCGCCCGCCGCGTCGAACTCCTGCCAGTCTGTGAAAAAATCCATACTTGATCCTTTTTTAAAATTTCGCGCGATTATATAGCAAATTTTAAAATTTTGAAATGAGGCAGGTCAAGTCCTATTCGGAATTTGTAAATTTAGCCGAATTTTAATACACTACGTGTTAAAATTCTAAATCCGAGGACCATTATGCAGACCATCACGATCATCGATACGTTCGGCTTTTTTTTCAGGCTCTACTACGCTATGAGCGGGCTTAAAACAAAAGACGGCAAACCCAGCGGCATGGTGAGCGGGTTTGCGAGCTTCATCGCAAATCTTTCGAAGGAATTTAAGAGCGATTATATAATCTTCGCTATGGATAGCAAGGGCAAGACCTTCCGCTCGGATATCGACCCGAATTACAAAACCAACCGCCAAGCCCCGCCGCCTGCACTTTTGCAACAGCTACCCGTCTGCATCGAGATGATCGAAAAGATGGGGCTTTACTCGCTCGGGCGCGAGGGCTACGAAGCGGACGATCTCATCGCAAGCGTCGTTAAAAAGCACGGCGCCACGCATAAAATCAACATCGTTACCTCCGACAAGGACCTGTATCAGCTCATCGGCGAAAACGTTAAAATTTACAGCCACGGCAAAAAGATGCTTTACGGAAGAGACGAGTGTTTGCAGCGCTACGGCGTCTATCCCGAGCAGATCGTGGATTTTTTGGCGATCTGCGGCGACAGTGCCGATAATATCCCGGGCGTGCGGGGCATCGGCGACAAGGGGGCGAAGAAGCTTTTGGACGAATGGGGCTCGCTCGATAGGATATATTCAAATTTAGACCGCCTGCCGCAAAACAAACAGCGCGAGTATCTGATAGAGGGGAAGCAGAGCGCCTACATAAGCAAGCGCCTGGCTACTCTTTACGATGAGCTGGAAATCCCGCCTTTAGAGGATGCGAAATTTCCGCAGCAAAATCCGCTTTTTAAAATCCGCGAAATTTTAAAAGACTACGCGCTAAACAGACTGCTGTCCGCGTTAAGCCTGCAGGAGCAGAACGGACTTGATCTTTGGAGCGAGGGCAAAAGCGCGGGCGCAAAAAGCTCCGTTTTGGGCGCGGGCGGGAAGGGCACGGGCGCAGAGCCGTCTCGCGGCGGCTCTATCTTGGACGCTGCTGTAGGGGGGCTAGACGGGCAAAATTCTATCCCTAGCGGCTCCGCTTGCGGCGGACAAAATTCCGAGCGCGCTTTTAAAACGCCCTTTGAGCCCATTTGTATCACCGATGCCGCGGAGCTTGCGAGGCTGTGTGAAGGCGTCAGCGCCGAGACCTTGGTGAGCTTCGATACGGAAACCACTAGCGTCGATAGCAAGAGCGCCAAGATCGTGGGCTTTTCGTTTGCGTTTAACGAGGAGCGCGCCTACTACGTCCCGCTCGCGCATAGCTATTTGGGCGCTCCTGCTCAAATTTCTTCGGACGCGGCAAAGGCCGCGATCGGCTCGCTGTTTCGCGGATATGTCGTGGGGCAAAATTTAAAATACGATTTTGAGATCGTGAAAAATAATTTTAATATCGAGCCTGCTGCGCGCTTTGCCGATACGATGGTGCTAGCGTGGCTGCTCGATCCCGCAAACGCCGTGGGGATGGACTCTATCTCGCCGCGGTATCTGGGGTATGAGACCGTGCATTTCGGCGACGTCGTCAAAAAGGGCGAGACCTTCGCCTCCGTGGAGCTGGACGCCGCTACGATCTATGCGAGCGAGGATGCGTGGGTGACGCTGAGGCTGTATTTTAAACTCAAACAGCTGCTCGAACCCGCGCTTTTTAAGCTCGCGCAAGAGCTTGAGTTCCCGTTCGTGCGGGTGCTTTGGCAGATGCAAAGATGCGGCATCAAGATCGACGCGGAGATGATAAAGCGCCTTATCGCGCGCAACGAAAAGTCCCTGCGAGCGCTCACGGATGAAATTTACGAGCTTTGCGGCGAGCAGTTTAATATCAACTCTCCCGCTCAGCTCGGCGCCGTGCTTTTCGAGCGGCTTGGGCTTCCTGCGGCGAAGCGCACTAAGACTGGCTACAGCACCGACGAAAGCGTACTGAAGGATCTTACGGCGCTGCATCCCGCGGTGGGTAAAATTTTAGACTATCGCGAGCTGTTTAAGCTGCAAAGCACCTACTGCGAGCCGCTGCTACAGCTTGCCCTTGCAGATCCGCAAAACCGCGTCAGATCGAATTTCTTGCAGACCGGCACGGCTACCGGGCGGCTAGCGAGCAAAAATCCGAACCTACAAAATATCCCCGCGCGCGGCACGTTTGCGAAGGACGTGCGGGACTGCTTCCTAGCAGAGGGGGGCTACTCGCTGATCTCGCTTGATTACTCGCAGATCGAGCTGCGCCTGCTCGCGCACTTTTCGCGCGATCCTGCGCTTTTGGCGGCGTTTATGGCGGATGAGGACATTCACGCGCGCACGGCGATCAGTATTTTCGGCGACGCGCAGCCCGCGCACCGCACGATCGCAAAGAGCATAAATTTCGGCCTCATCTACGGCATGGGCGCGGGCAAGCTAAGCGACAGCCTGGGCATCGCGCGCGCCGAGGCGAAGGGCTATATCGAGCGCTATTTCGCGGCGTTTTCTACGATCAAGGAATTTTTGCAGAGCATAAAATCGGACGCGAAAGCAGATGGCTACGTAAGCACGCTTTTTGGGCGCAGGCGCTACTTCGATTTCGCAAACGCGCGCAACAACATGGTCTATGCGAGCTACGAGCGCGAGGCGGTGAATACGAAATTTCAAGGCTCCGCAGCCGACATCATCAAAAAGGCGATGGTTGAGATTTCGCCGCTACTAAGTGGCGAGGCGCGGCTGATATTGCAGATCCACGACGAGCTGATCTTCGAGGTGCGGGACGATTTGGCGCAGAGCTTCGGTGAGCGCGCGCAGGAGATAATGCAAAGCGCGGCGAGCCTAAACGTGCCTTTAAAGACGAGCCTAAACATCGCCAAGCGCTGGGGCGAGCTGAAATAGCTACGCTAAATTTAAAGCGCGGCTAAAATTTAAGTGGAATTTAAACGGCGCGCGGAATTTTAAATTTTGAGCAGGACGGAGCCTAAATTTGCTCGTTTGATAAATTTGATTGCTCTAAATTTAGACCGAGCAGTTGGCGTGGTGCGGCACAGATCCGCCGCCGTCTTTAAATTTTTGATTAAATTTAAGCTCTTCGCTCGGCAATATCAAACGGCGGTTAGATAGATTTATCCGAATTAAATTTAAACAATGTGTTTTAGCAAGAGGTCTAGATAAATTTTGCCGTGCGTATAAATTAAAATTTCATTTCAACGACGTAGTGACGGAATTTTTAAATTTAAATTTTACGCAAAGCCGCGCGCCGTGTGAAATTTAACGAGTGAAAATTCATGCAAAATTTAGCCCGCGAAAAATAGACATAGGCTTTGCAAAAAGGAATTTTTAGAAAATGAAATGATCGGTAGGAGGTCTTTTTAAGCCCGCCTGCGCGCTGGTCCGTAAAAACCGGCGCCCTTATAGCCTCACGAGCGAAGCTATAAGGATTTCGGACTAAATTTTGGCATGAATTCTGCGCGCGTAAATTTTACAAGCCTGTATAGAAATTTCGCGAGCTTGCGCAAATTTCGTGCCGCCTATTTTTTAGATTTTTCTAGCGCGGCGGCAAGGTCCGCTATGAGATCGTCCGCGTTTTCGATGCCTATGGCTAGGCGCAGCAAATTTTGACTGATGCCGATGCGCTCTTGTAGCTCGCGCGGATAGCTCTCGTGCGTCATCGACGCGGGGTGGCAGATCAGGCTCTCCACGCCGCCCAGGCTCACGGCTAGATCAAATAGCTCAAGGCTACGCGCGAAGGTTTTATAGTCGTATTGCGGCTTAAGCACTATCGAGATGACCGCTCCGATGCCGCTAGCTTGGCGATCTTGTATCTTTTTCTCGCTCTCAGAATGCGAGCCTGCAAAATTTACCGCCTCTACCGCAGGATTGCCGCGTAAAAATTCTATTATCTTTAGCGTATTTTCGCTCTGGCGGTCGAAGCGCACGCTTAGCGTTTTAAGCCCACGTATTAGAGAATACGCGTCGGTAGGCGATAGCGTCGCGCCCAGAGTGTTTTTCATAAACTGAATTCTTGCGGCAAGCTCGTCATCGTTCGTCGTAACGATGCCGGCGATTAGATCGGCATGCCCGCCTATGTATTTGGTCGCGCTATAAACCACGACGTCTGCGCCGTGCTCTAGCGGGCGCTGATAATATGGGGTCAAAAAGGTATTATCCATCACCACAAGCGCACCGTTTTTATGCGCGAGCTCGCTGATGCGCTCAATATTGGTTACTCGCAAAAGTGGATTTGATGGCGTCTCGATGAACACCATTTTAACGTCGCTTGGAATTTCGGTGATCAAATTTAGATCATCCACCAAGTCGTAATTGATCCCTTGATTTTTAAAAATCCCGCTTACGTAGCGATAGGTACCGCCGTAGACGTTGTTATTTAGCAGCACGCGATCGCCGCTTTTAAGTAGTGCAAACGCAGCGCTCGTAGCCGCCATACCCGAGGCTAGCGCGAAGGCGTATTTGCTACCTTCAAATTTTGCAAAAAGCTCTTCAAAAGCGTTGCGCGTAGGATTTGCGCCGCGCGAATAGGCGTATTTGCCGAAATCATCCAGGCTTTCTTGCACGAAGGTGCTGGCTAGATATATCGGCGGAATCACCGCGTTGTGGGGGTTGGACTTGGCCTCTATGCCCTTTACGATTAGGGTATCTATTTTCATCTTTTCTCCTTGGAATTTAATGTATTTAAAAGCTCATCGCTCCGATAAATTTAGCTATGCGCTCATCGCTGCTACCGAAGAATTCCTCTGCGTCGCCGTCGAATGCGATAACTCCGCCGTCTAGGAATAAAATTCTATCTGCGATCTTGCGCGCAAAGCCCATATTGTGCGTGACGATGATAAGCGAGCGATCCTCTGCGGCAAGCTCGGCGATAGTCTTTAGCACCTGTGCCTCAAGCTCGGGATCAAGCGCGCTCGTAGGCTCGTCCAGCAGCAAAAACTCAGGCTGCATCGCAAGCGCCCGCGCGATCGCCACGCGCTGGCTCTGACCGCCGGAGAGGCGAGCCGGATACGCGCCAGCTTTATCCGCCATGCCGACCTTTTTTAGCAGCGCCATTGCATTTGCCTCGGCAAGCTCGCGTGGCTGCTTTAGCACGTGTACGGGTGCTTCGATGACGTTTTGCAAGACGTTGAGGTGCGGAAAGAGATTGAAGCTTTGAAAAACCATGCCCGTATGCGCGCGGAATGGATGATATTCGCTTGTTTTATGCTGAGCGTCGAAATTTATCTTAAACTCGCCTAGCTGTAGCTCGCCGCCGCTTGGAATTTCGAGCAGATTTATGCAGCGCAGCATCGTGGATTTGCCGGAGCCGGAGCTTCCTAAAATCACTGTCGTTTGCCCGTCGCGAAATTCTAAGCTTAGCCCATTTAGCACGACGTGATCGCCAAAGCACTTAGTTAAGTTCGTAAATTTTATCATCACACAAACCTTGAAAATCGTCGCTCTAGCTTGGATTGTAAGAACGTAAGAAGGGTGCAAACTGCTAGATAAAATAGCGCCGCCAGTACGTATAACGTAAGCGGATCGAATGCCCGCGCAGCGATACGTTGAGCGACCATAAACATATCGACCATCGTAATCGAGGCTACGAGCGAAGTGTCTTTAAGCGTAGAGATAAATATATTTGATAGCGGCGGCAGCGATATGCGCGCTGCTTGCGGAGCGATAATGCGGCGCAGAATTTGAGCGTAGCTCATGCCTAAAGAGGTAGCCGCCTCCCATTGTCCCTTTGGCACTGATAGGATCGCAGCTCGCACCGCCTCTGAAGCGTAAGCGCCGATATTGAGGCTAAAGGTAATGATCGCAGCAGCCCAAACATCAAGTGTGATCCCGATGATTGGAAGCCCGAAATAGACGATAAAAAGCTGCACCAAAAGCGGAGTGCCGCGAAAAATCCAAATATAAATTTCGCTTAGCTGCTTTAAAATTTTAAAATTTGCGATGCGTGCGACCGCCGTCAGCACCGCAAGCACGAGCCCGAGCAGAAATGAGATTATCGCAAGCGGGATCGTAACTTGCAGCAGGGCTAGCGCCATTGGCTCTAGCGAGCTGCTAACAAGCTCTAGAATTCTGCTTGTTTCGTTCATTCACTCACATCTTTGCCGAAATATTTAAGCGAAATTTCTTTTAGCTTGCCTTCGGCTTTGAGTTCGTTTAAGGCTTTGCTGATTTGATCTGCGAGCTCTTTATTGCCCTTTTGAACTATTACAGCGCTATAATCGACGTCTTTTAGCTTTGCAGCGATTTTAATCGGAGCGTCCGGGCGCTGCTTTAAAAAGTCGTAAAATACAGTATTATCGCGCACGACGGTATCTACGCGGCGAGCGATCAGTAGCTCCATACTTTTAGCGAAACTATCTACAGTTACGTTTTGCGCGCCGTATTTTTTAGCGACTTGCGCCCAGTTGCTGGTAGCGGAGTCTGCATTTTTCTTGCCTTTTAAATCCTCGAAGCTTTTAATGTCGTTGTTATCTTTATGCACGATGATAGCTCCGTAAACGACGGTGTAGGGCACTGAATATTCATATTTTTTCTTGCGCTCATCAGTAATGCTTACTTGATTAAACACAGCGTCTGCTTTGCCTGCATCAAATGCTGCAAGCATCGCATCCCAAGGCGCAGTTAGAAATTCTATTTTTAGACCAAGCTTTTCGGCGACTGCGCGCGCGACATCTACGTCGTATCCTACGAGCTCATTTTTGTCGTTATAATACGAAAATGGCGAAAAAGTACCTTCCGTAGCTACTTTAAGCGTGCCTTCGCGTAGCGTTTTAGAGTTTGCGCCACATATTAAAAGCGCGCATGCAAGCAAAGTTTTTATTAAATTTTTCATAATTCCTCCAAAATTTTATGAGCGAAATTTAAAATGCAAAATTCCGCTCAGCTAAGTTTAAAATTCCACGCTTTAACTAAGCGGTCGTAGAATTTATTCCGTAATGTCTTTGCCAAAATATTTAAGTGAAATTTCTTTTAGCACGCCTTTTTGCTTTAGCGATTTTAGCGCGGAATTTATCTGCGCCGTCAGCTCGTCGTCCTTTTTAAGCAGCACGGCGGAATAGATCGGCTCATTGCCTTGAGCTGCGATCTTTAGCGGGGCGTTCGGGCGCTGCTTCATATAGTCAAAAAATGTGATGTTATCGTTGATCGTAGCGTCTGCACGACGAGCTATGATGAGCTCCACGCCCTTGCTAAATCCATCTGCTGTAACGATCTCGGCGCCATAGCTGCGTGCCATGTCAGCCCAGTTACTGGTAGCGGAGTGGACGCTTTTTTTGCCTTTAAGATCCGCAAAACTCTTAATCTCCTCGTTATCAGCTCGCACTACTAGCGCAGCATAAGCCACGGTATAAGGCTCGCTGAAATTATATTTTTTCTTGCGCTCCTGCGTGATGCTTACTTGATTCATCGCTATGTCTGCTTTGCCTGCGTCAAATGCCGCGAGCATCGCATCCCACGGCGCGGTTAAAAATTCCGCCTTTAGCCCTAGCTCTTTTGCTAGTGCGCGAGCGATATCGACATCAAAGCCGGTAAGATTATTTTTCTCGTCATAGAAAGAATACGGCGAGTAAGTCCCCTCTGTGGCTATTACGAGCGTGCCCTCTTTAAGCGTCTTAGCGCTTATGGTAGCGGTGATCAGCGCTGTTGCGAGCAGGGCTTTAAATATTTTCATTACATCTCCTTGAAATTTAGCTATCGCTCGCGCTGCGAGCAGATGCGCGATTATATCGTGCGGAATATATAATTTTTATTAAAA
>NZ_CALIST010000060.1 GCF_938041645.1 uncultured Campylobacter sp.
TTTAAAAATTTCGCCCGCCTGCGCGTCCTTGTGTAAAATTTCAACGTCGAAATCCAGCCGCTCTGCGCTTATTTGTTGCGGCGCAGGCGCGGGGTAGTCGATGTGCACGAGTTCGCCCGCGGATAGCTTGTAGCCGGGTTTAGTCTGCACGGCTCCGTCCACTCTGACCGCTTCGGATTTGATTAAATTTGATATTTGATTGCGCGAAATTTCAAGCTGCGAGCTTAAAAAAACGTCGAGCCTTTCGCTGCATTGTGCTATTAGATTATCCAAATTTATACCTTTTTTGGCTATTCTTACGTCAAAATTTTAATAGGATTAAGCGTTGTTTAAAATTGACAAAAAGATTTTAGCATATTTTGATTTCATTCAACCTTTTTTGATCGTGCCGATAGTGGTTTTTTCATACGTTTTAATAAGCGAGGCAAACGACGTGCTGTCCTCGAAGCAGGTGGTTTATTTCGGCGTCGGATTTGCCGTTTTTACGCTGTTTTTTCTCTTTCCGATACGCAAATTTTTATATCTCATACCGATATTTTATTGGATCAATATCATATTGCTGCTCAGCGTCGATTTTTTCGGCGTTAGTAAGCTAGGAGCTAGGCGCTGGCTGGAGATCCCTTTCGTGCATTTTACGCTGCAGCCCAGCGAGGTGATGAAACCCGCGTTTATCCTGATGCTGATGTATCTGATACACAAAAATCCGCCGCCCAAAAACGGCTACGGGCTCAAGGATTTTTTGCGCCTTAGCTTTTACATACTTCTGCCTTTTGTTCTGATCGCGAAAGAGCCCGATCTAGGCACCGCCGCGATACTTTTTTTGACCGGATTTGCTATTCTTTTCATCATCGGCGTGGATAAAAAAATTTGGCTCACGCTCATCATCGTTTTTGTGGCCAGCTCGCCGATTTTGTACGAAAACATGCACGATTATCAAAAAAAGCGCATCGCCGATTTCATCAGCGAGGAGCCCAATTACCAGGTCAAGCAGGCGATCATCGCTATTGGAAACGGCGGCATCTACGGCAAGGATAGGGATGAAGCGACGCAGACGCACTTTAAATTTCTGCCGATTGCGACGAGCGATTTTATCTTCGCTTATACGATCGAGCGCTTCGGCTTCGTGGGGGCTGCCGCGCTGATCGCGCTGTATGCGCTGCTGATACTGCATCTGCTGAGCCTAAACTACGATTTTAAAAGCGATTATTTGATACGTGTCTTTACGAGCGCGCTTGCCTCGCTCATTTTCATCTACACGGGCGTTAATATCTCGATGGTGGTGGGTTTCGCGCCCGTCGTAGGCGTGCCGCTGCCATTTTTCAGCTACGGCGGCAGCAGCTTCATCACCTTTATGATCCTCTTTGGAATTTTACAAAATTTGCTGACGTTTAGGATGAAAGATAACTACAAGACCTACAAGATCAGGATGTAAATTTGGCGCTCGCACGGATAAATTTTGAAATTCTACAAAATCGCGCGAGTTTATTTTGAGCCTCGGCGGTTAAATTTGAAGCAGCGGGCTAAATTTTAAAACTCGCTACAAAATCACGCTGATACCGAGCGTAAAAACCACTGCAAAAAAGGCGTATGTAAAGGCAAATTCCAAAGTTTGCGAATTAAAAAATCCATAGTACAAAATGCTCGTGAAAAATCCGCCCACGAAGGCTACGGCAAAGATTCCGATCCGCGCTGCGACGGGCTTTGCGCCGCAAAATTTGTATAAGTAAAAAACCCCGCAGAAGCTGATCGCAAACCAGATCATCGCAGGCACCGGCCCGCTTATGCGTGTCATGCCGAAGAGATTGGCTAAATTTAAAAGCAGTAAAAAAATTACTGCAAGCGCGATCAGCGCGGATTTGATCATCTATCGCGCCTTGCGTCGGGCGCGGAATTTTCGCCGCCCTGATTGAAATTTTGCACGGAATTTTTGCTCTCGCCGCCTTCGCTCGCGCCGTCGTTTGAAATTTTAAAATTTTCGTCGGAATTTTCATCGGCACCGCTCGCGAAATTTTCACCGAGATCGCCACTGGAGTTTAAAATTTCATCCTCACTTTGAGAATTTGAAATTTTGCCGCTTTCTTTGAAATTTTCGCTCTCGTTGCCGTCTAAATTTTTAGAGCCTTCGTCCGCAGAATTTTTATAAGCTTTATTTGAAAATCTTTTGTGCCTGATCTGCAGATAAAAGACGAAGGCGACGAACGCCACCGCGGTGATCGCGATGTAGTAGCGGTTTTCGAAGAGCAGCACGCCCTCTACCAGCCCCGAAAACAGCGCCAGCAGCGAGGCGGTAAGAAACGGAAAGCGCACTACGTCCTTTTCGCCGATCGCTAAGGCGATGAGCGCGACGCCGAAGATCGTGGCGTTTAGCAGCGCGCCTAGGATTTTGATTTCGGCGAAAAGATTTGGATTTACGCGCGAAGTAACATAAAGCGCGAGCGCAACGGCTGCGAAAAGCAGGATCAAAAATACGATTTTTTTCATTTTGGACCTTTTAAAATTTATCTTTAATTTACGATTCAGCTGCGCCTTTTATGCGCATAGAGCGCAGGCATCAGCGCATTACAACTGCTTTGTTTGCGGCATTACGCAAATATTGCGCGTCCTGCGGACATAGCGCGAAATTTCAGGGCGCCGTTAAGCGCGACTAGAGCGATACACATGCTCACGACTTAAAGTGCAATCCTAATTGCACGGACGCGGTTTGAAACACGACTTGCGTTAGCGCGACAAAATCGCTATTTTCGCGCGGCTTAAATGTGATTTTGTCGGTAAATTTTACCGCCAGCCGCACTCTGCTGAGCAAGTGGCGCCAAGTCCACGTTTAAAAATTTTATGCCGAGCCGCGCTAAAAGCTTCGCATCTAAGCCGTATGCGTCCCTAGCTCGTGGCGCCGCAAGACGCTCCGTAAAATTTACCTACCCGTAGTAAATATTTGGCACACGAGCGAATTTTGTACCCAAGCACCGCACGTTTTGCTTTAAATTTAGCGCGGCGGGTTTTAAATTTTAAATTTACCGCCTTCGCGCTGTGTTTATTGCAAGATCTGTGCCGCTCACCCAACTTATATCCGCGGAGCAAATCTCGCGCCGAAATAAAATTTTATCTCGCTCGTAAAATCGCAGCGCGTAAAATTTCATCACTTGTTTTTCTGAAAGTACGCATCCACGCCGTTTGCGATGCCTTGGGCTATGCGGTCTTGATAGGTGCTTTTGCCTAAATTTTTACCCTCCTGCGGGTGCGTGATGTAGCCCATCTCCACGAGTACCGCGGGCATCGTAGCGCCTACGAGCACCCAAAACGGCGCCTCGCGCACGCCGCCGTCTCTGCTTGAAAAGCTCTTTTTAACCGAGCTTAGCATATAGCTTTGAATGTCGATGGCAAGCTTGTTTGAGGAGATTATCTTCTCTCGGTTTAAGAAATTTAGGAAGGTCTGCTTCGAGAAGGTATTCATATCCTCCAAATCGCCCCTGTTTTCGAGCGCGGCGGCGTTTTTACTGCGCTCGCTTCTAGCCGGGCTTAAGAAAAAGGTCTCCACACCGCTCATTTTAAGTGCTGAGCTAGCGTTAGGAGCAGCGTTTGCGTGGATCGAGATAAACATATCGGCGTTTTTTTTAGCGGCGAAAGCGGTGCGCGACCTTAAATTTATAAACACGTCGGTGCTGCGCGTGTAAAGCACCCTATAGCCGCGCTTTTGAAGCAGCGCGCCGAGCTTTTTGGATGTGGCTAGCACGACGTTTTTTTCCTTCAGCCCGTTTCCGACCGCGCCCGAATCGCTGCCGCCGTGACCCGGATCGATTACGATGAGCTTGCCTTTGGTGGATTTGTAAATTTTACCGGCGGCCACGGAGATCGATTTGGCGCCTTGAGATTCATCTATCGTGCTGATTTGCGGCTCGCTATCTTGCTCGCGTTCGCGCTTGCGCCCTGATTTTTGATCCTTGTTTTTTTCTGCGCGCGCAGATTTTGTGGCTTTTAAGCCTTCAGCCGTACTTAAAATCATCATATTGCCGCTAATTTCAACGTTTGCGTTGAATTCTTTCGGGTCGCTAAGTACGATGCGCACGGTCTTGTCGTTGTATTGCGAGACGCGTACATCGCTAACGAAGCTATTTTTAAGCCGCGTTTTTTGTGACTTTTGCCGCGCGCTAAAATCAATCACGAAGCGAAAATTATCGCTACTTGCGATCGTAAAATCTTTATAATCGCCGCGCTTTAGATCGCGGTTAAACTCAAGCACGATCTCATCTGCATCACCGCGTAGAGAATTTAGCGCAAGCTGGGCGTTTTTGTCCGCTTTTTTGACGCTGCTTTTTCTAAGCTCGTTGCTTTGATCCGCAGCCTCCTCATCCTCGTTTTGCGCGATTGCGTCCTCGCCGCCATCGTCCTCTTGGGCGTCTACGGCCTCGTCCGCGCCGATCGGTCTAGTCGAGCGTAAGAATTCCAAATCCTCACTAGATAGCGAGCTTAGATCGGCTTCTTCTGAGGCGCGCGCCTTTTTAAGATTTTTGGAAGTGGAATTTTTTGAATTCTTAGAATTTTTAGAGGCGGAGGCTTTGGGGCTATGCGCTAAATTTGAAGCGTTTCTCTCGTCCGAGCTTTTGTAATTTTTTGCATTTTCATCTTTGAGCTTTTTAGAATTCGTGCTGCTATCGCTTGCTTTGCCTTGTAATTTGGCTAGCGCAGATTCATAAGGCGAGGAGTCAAGCCCTAAATTTTTCGAGCTATAAACCAATCTCTTTAGCGCTTTGATGCGGACCTCTTTATCGGACGCGCCTTGGTAAAGCGATTTTAGCTCCTTGTGTAGCGAGCGCTTGTAATTCGGCGTCGCTACGATGAAATCCTTGTCGAATTTCGCAAAAAACGCCTCGCTGGAAGCTCCAAACGCCAATACGCAGCTAAAAGCTGCGATTAGAAAAATTTTAACTATCTTCGCCATTTACAAGTTTTTCTATCAATTCCTTCACGGATATGATCTCGTTTAATCGCCAGCCGTTTGCGCCGGTAAAAAACAGTCCGCTTTGCGTTTTGCCCAGATACGCGTCGCTTAAGCGGTCGGCGATGCAGTATCCTACGGCATTAGCGCCTTTGCCTCGCTCGCAAGGGCTTACGCAGTTGCTGATACAGCGGATCTTAGGCGCCGTGCCTGCAGCGATCATATCTTGTAAATTTGTATGAATGCCGCGCGCGGGATAGCCCACGGGCGATTTTAGAAGCTCGATATCTTCTTTTTTGGCGTTAAGAAGCACCTGCTTAAATTCCTCCGCGGCGTCGCATTCAAAGGTGCCAATGAAGCGCGTGCCCATCTGTACGCCGTCCGCACCTAAAGACTTCACGCGATCGATGTCGGTTTTATCCCAAATTCCTCCTGCGACGAATAGCGGGAAGCTGCCCCATTGCGCAATTTCCGCTTTTACTTGCGGGATTAGATTATCCAGCGCAAACGCGGGATCGCCGCACTGCTCGTAGGTAAAGCCCTGATGTCCGCCGCTAAGAGGGCCTTCGAGCACTACGGCATCCGGAATGCGGTTATAGCGCTGCTTCCAGCGTTTGGCGATGATCTTAAGAGCCTTAGCGGAGGAGACGATAGGCACGAGCGCGACGTTCGGGAAATCTGCCGTAAATTCCGGCAGATTGGTAGGAAGACCCGCGCCGCTAATGATAACGTCGATACCTGCCTCGCACGTGTCGCGCACGATGCGCTCGTAGTCGTTCGCCGCACACATTACGTTCATCCCCAAAGGTGCATCGCCGCAAATTTTACGGGCGTTTCGCACTATCGCAAAAAGCGCCTCTTTGCTATAAAAATTCTCGCTTTGATATGGTCTGCCATCGAGCGATTTTTTGGCAAATTTAAGATTTTTGTAGTAGCCGGTGCCGACCGAGCTAATGACGCCTAGACAGCCGTTTAGGCTGACATTGCCGGCTAGCTTGTCCCAGCTGATACCAAGTCCCATGCCGCCTTGAAT
Organism: uncultured Campylobacter sp.; assembly: GCF_938041645.1. Taxonomy (GTDB): domain Bacteria; phylum Campylobacterota; class Campylobacteria; order Campylobacterales; family Campylobacteraceae; genus Campylobacter_B. The sequence continues at coordinate 5,967 of NZ_CALIST010000060.1, forward strand.
TATCGGGTGCGCAATCTCGTGTTTGCCTATCTTTATACTCATTAATCTACCTTTAATTTAGCGAATTTTTTCTTCCCTACTTGAAGCGTGTATTCGCCCGAGCTAAGCTGAAGCTGCTCATCTAAAATTTTATTTTGATCGATACTGACAGCGTTTGATTTTATCAGCCTGCGCGCATCCGAGCTAGAGACGGCAAGCTTGCAGCTGATGAGCGCCTTTACGATCCATGCAGGCGAGCTTACGTGATATTCCTTGATCTCGCTAGGAAGCTCGCCGGCACCGTGGACGCGGTCAAATTCCTGCTTGGCCTCAAAGGCGGTATTTTCGTCATAAAATTGCGTGACGATCTCGGAGGCAAGCTCCTCCTTAACCGCCTTGGGATGGATCGAGCCATCCGCCACAAAGCCTTTTATTAGCTCAATATCTTCGCTGCTCTTTTGGCTTAGCAGATTATACCAATCCCACATTAACGCATCGCTGATACTCATCACCTTGCCGTACATATCATGAGGCGTATCGGTTACGCCGATGTAGTTGCCTAAGCTCTTGCTCATTTTATTCGTGCCGTCGGTGCCTACTAAAAGCGGCATCATCACGACGCTTTGTTCCTTGCCGACATCATAAATTCTTTGCAGCTGGCGACCCATTAAAAGATTAAATTTCTGATCGGTACCGCCGAATTCTATATCGCATTTCATGCAAACGCTGTCGTATCCTTGCAGTAGCGGATACATAAACTCGCTGATGCTGATCGGCTGCTCGGCCTTGTAGCGCTTCTCAAAATCGTCGCGCTCGAGCATCCTGGCAACATTAAAAGTGCTTGATAGCTCGATCATACCGCTAGCACCCAGGCGGTTGGTCCATTCGGAATTAAACATCACCTTAGTTTTGGCGGGATTTAAAATTTTAAAGACCTGCTGCTCGTAGGTTTTGGCGTTTTGAAGCACAACTTCGCGCGCTAGTTTTTTGCGAGTCTCGCTCTTGCCCGTAGGATCGCCGATTTGAGCGGTAAAATCGCCGATTAGAAACTGCACGATCGCGCCATGGTTTTGTAAAAATGCAAGTTTATTTAGTACGACGGCGTGCCCTAGGTGTAGATCCGCAGCAGTGGGGTCCATGCCGATTTTGACGTAAAAGACCTCGCCGCTGTCGTAATAGCGCCTAATCAGTGCCTCTATTTGCTCTTCGCCGATGATCTCCGCGACGCCGCGCTTAAAATTTTCCATAATGCCTTGAATGTCAGCCATTTGCTCTCCCTTATTTAGTTTTTATATACGTCCGTAAGCGATACGAAATCCACGATTTTAAAGCGGTTTTTGAGTTTGTCTTTAATCTCCGTGGAGTCTAAATTTTCGTTTAGCTCGATGATGATCTCAAAATAATCCGACGTCGTTTCACTATTTTCGTTGAGGCTTATCGACACTAGATCGACCTCAAGCTTGACTAAATAGTTCAAAAACGTCGCCAGCGAGCCGCGCTTGTTTTCTAAATTTAATATGATCTTGTAGCGGTGCGGCGCATTACGCGTCCATTTTACGAAGATCATCTCATCGGTTTTGATTAGCTCGCTTGCACGTTCGCACAGCTTATGATGCACCGTTACGCCGTGCCCGTTGCGAAAGCCGATGATGTCGTCACCGCGCTTTGGGTTGCAGCAGTAATCAAACTCAACCTCGTCGATTTTAAAATTTGAATACACCACGATGTTGTCAAATTTTTGCTTCTCGATCTCATACTTGCTGCGAAATTTCATATTGAAGAATTTCTCTTTGAGCGGGTATTTTTTCAGCGCATTTACGACGTCTTTTAAAAATACCGAGTCATAGGCAGCTTTGCCGATCTTTTTGCTTAAATTTTCTTTTTCAAGCCAGCTTAAAATGCTCTCCTTGCTCGTCGTAAAGATCGCGCATAAAATTTTAATTGCTACTTCAAAATTTATATCTCTGATCTTTTGTTTGCAAAACGCCTTTATCGTCGCGCGCGCCTTGCCGGTTTTTACAGAGCTTAGCCAGCTGCAGCGGTAGTGTGGCTCGCTTCCGGTAATGATATGAACGATATCTCCGTTTTTTAGCTCCGTTAATAGCGGCACCTTGACGCGGTTTATAAAGGCCTCGGTTGCTTTTAAGCCCACTTGAGAGTGTATCTCGTAGGCGTAATCAAGCGCTGTAGCACCGCGCGGCAATGTAAAAATTCCGCCCTTGGGAGAATACACGGCGATATCTTCTACGTAGAGGCTGTCTTTGGCGTATTCGTAAAGATCCTCGGCGTTGGCGTCGTCCTCTTCCTGCATGCCGATGTCGTTTAGCCAATCAAGCTTCGGATTGATTGAGCCGCTATATTTATATTTCCAGTGCGCTGCAACGCCGAATTCTGCGGTGTTGTGCATATCAAAGGTGCGGATCTGTACCTCTACGATCATACTTTCGTTAAAAACGGTCGTGTGGATCGTCTGGTAGCCGTTTTGCTTCGGAAGCGCGATATAATCCTTAAAGCGCGATATGAGCGGGTTAAATTTAGTATGGATTATGCCCAGAGCTAAGTAGCAATCCATCGGCTTTTGCACGATGATGCGGATAGCCAAAAGATCGAGCACCTCCTCGATCGAAATTCCTTTGCGCTGCATTTTTAAAAAGATTGAGTAGTAGTGCTTCATCCGCTTTTGGATCTCAAAGCTGCCCTCGCTAAAGCCGTTTGAGAGCATATACTCCTTGATCTTTTCGCTAAATTTGCTCAAGCTCATCTGAAGCTGCTGCTTATGCTCCTCGACGTAATCGGCGATCGCCGCGTATTCTTTGGGCATGACGTATTTAAAGCTAAGATCCTCAAGCACGTTTTTGATCGATGAAATTCCAAGCCTGTGCGCGATCGGCGCATAAACCAAAAGCGTCTCCTCGCCAATGCGTTTTTGTTTATCGGGGCGAAGTGCGTCTAGGGTTAGCATATTGTGCAGTCTATCGCAGAGCTTTACGACTAAGACGCGCTGATCGTTAATGGAGATCATCAGCATCCTGCGGAAGGTAAGCGCGGTGGTGCGTAGCTTGGCGTTACTATCGCTGGATGGGGCTAATTTATCCTCTCTGATGTTTACGATTTTAGTAAGCCCTTCTACGATTTTGGCTACTTCGTCGCCGAATCTTTGTCTAACCTGCTCGATGCTGTAATCTGTATCCTCTACTACGTCGTGTAGTAGCGCAGATATCACCATTGCGTCGTCTCCGCCCATAAAAGATACGAAGCAAGCTACCAAAATCGGATGGATCGCATACGGCTCGCCACTTTTGCGAAACTGCCCGTCATGCTGCGCGATGCATAAATTTATAGCATCCACTAGCAGCGGAGTGGGCTCTTTTAGATTATAAAGCAGCTGCTTGGCGCTTTGAATGTCTTTGGTATCGACGACATCGTCGATGAGACTTTCTAAGAAGTTATCATTAATCCTTGTCAACGATTCCATCTAATGCGATCTTACCTTCGGCTAGTTCCAAGATTGCTATATCGGCAAATTTCATCCTGCGAGTATCTACGTTCTCTATCAGCGGAGGTTCGCCAGCAGCTAGCTGCTCGGCGCGTTTGCTTATCATCAAAGATAGCTTATATCGGTCTCCGCCCGTTACTTTTAAAGCCTTGGCTACAATTTGTTCGGTTCTCATCAATTCTCCTTAAATTTTAAATTTCAGTTTTTTACGATCGAGCAGGAGCTTAGATCTCCGCCCTCGACGATTTTGTATAAATTTCCGCTCTTAAACATATTGCACACGATGATCGGAAGCGCGTTGTCCTTGGCAAGCGCGATAGCCGTATCGTCCATCACCCTGATGTTGTCGTGCAGGGCTTGATCGTAAGTGACTTTGGAAAGCAATTTGGCGTCTTTAAATTTTTGCGGATCCTTGTCGTAGATCCCCATTACCTTAGTGGCTTTTATGATAGCGTCGGCTCCGATCTCGATCGCGCGGAGAGTGCCCGCAGTATCGGTAGTAAAAAACGGATTTCCCGTGCCCGCGGCAAAGATCACGACGCGCCCTTTTTCGAGGTGTCTTTTAGCGCGACCGATGATGAAGGTCTCGCAGATCGCCTCCATCTTTATCGCACTTTGCACGCGTACGTCCATACCTGCGTATTCCAGCGCTTCTCTCATAGCGATTGCGTTTATGACGGTGGCTAGCATGCCCATATGATCGCCGCTGGTGCGCTTGATGATACCGCTAGCCGCGGCGCTTACGCCTCTTATGATGTTGCCGCCGCCGATTACGATGCCTACTTCGATGCCGCCCTCTACGAGCTGCTTGATCTCTTTAGCGATAAATTTTAAAATTTCGCTGTCGATCCCAAAGCCGTTCTCTCCCGCTAGCGCTTCACCCGAAAATTTTACGAGTATGCGATTGTATTTAGCCATAAATTTAGCTCCTAATAAAATTTTAAAATATTATCCAAAAGTCGTTTAAAAATAACTTTTTAGGCTATTTTAGATGATCTTTAAGGCGGTTTATCCAGATCTTTTTCGGAGCGATTATCTCGCTAGCGCTGCCGTTTACGGCGTGATAGATCAATGTGCCGTGCAAGCTCGCGTAGTAGCGGATTATGAGGCGCTGCAAATAGGGCTCGTAGCTCGGCACGAACCAGCCGTTATTGCTGATCGCTACGACGTATTTGGGCGAGCCTTCGTAAAGCTCTGCGCGCGTAGCCTCGTAGCAAACGGCGCTTCTTACGCTCTTGCCGCCAAGCTCGTAGTCGCTAAAACCGCTAGCCGTCGAAAAATCGGTCGCGCCGCCTAACAGCACGCGGTTGATGAAATTTCGCGCAAATTCAGGTAGCGGCACCATTTCGCCAAACGGCACCAAAATGTGCTTATCGAAGCGCTTCATTTCCCCGTTCGCAAAAAGATAGGCGCTGTTGTAAAATTTCCCGTTCTCATACGCTTCCGCGCCCGCTACGATAGTAATTGCGCGCGATTTTTCCTTTAGAGCTTCAACTAGCACGTTTTCTAAATTTAGCGGCATCGCAAAGGCGCTCTCGGGCAAAATTATGGCATCCTGCCCCGCTGCGATGGCATCATCAATCCGAGCTAAATTTGCCAACGCGGCGGATAAAATTTTATCTTTCGCCCAGATGTCGTGCTGCGAAATATCGGTGTTTGCGAGTAAAATTTTAATCGGCAGTGGCTCGGGCTCTTTTTGGCTAAATTGCAGCGCGCAGATCAAAAATATCGCGAAAATTAGGGCGTTAAGCTTAGCCCGGGCGCCGTGTCCGCGTAGATACAAAATCGCGCAAAGCCCCGCTAAAATCAGAGCCAGCGCGCTAAGATCGGCTCTGAAAATTCCATGACTTAGCAGCAGTTCAAAATTTAGCCAATCAAAGCCGAAAGGGTGGATAAATTTTAAAATCAAAAGGCACGCAGCGCGCAAAATTGGCGCGTCAAAGATCGCAAGGATGCGGAAAATAAAGGCATAAACGAGGCAAATTCCAAGAATTTCAATCGGGATCAAAAACGCAAGATCGAAATAGATCAGACTGAAGCTGATCCAGTGCATCCATAGCGCGCCGATAAAAAATCCGCACCAAAACCACTCCGCCTTGCTTGCTTTTAGCAGATAAAAAAGTGCCGCTATCGCAATTAGAGGCGAGAGAAATTCCGCCGCCAAGGCGATTAAACCGTCAAATTTAGAGCTTAAAATTTCTACGAAAATAAAATTTGAAAGCGCAAGGGCAAGAACAAAGCCTTTATTTATGTAACTTAATGTAAAATAGCTACTTTTTAAATTTCTAATGAAGGAAACACATGGAACAAGGAAACTTCTTTGCATCAATCCTGCCTATCGTCGTAATCTTTGCGATTATGTATTTTTTGATTATCAGACCGCAGCAAAAGCAGGCCAAGGATCATAAAGCAATGGTCGATGCGCTCGGCAAAGGCGATAAGATCATAACTAGCGGTGGCATAAAATGCACGGTCGTGAAAACAAACAACGATTTTATCACAGTTAAGCTTAACGATGAGGTCATGGTTGAGCTGGATAAACAATTTGTGGCAAGAAAATTAGATGAGCAGTAAAATTTCATACCGCCTGCTGATCTTTTTAGCTGCGGTTATTTTTTCGGCGATTTTTGCCGCGCCTTCGATCTTTCAGACCGAAAAGGGAAGCAAGATAAACTTGGGTTTGGATCTGCAAGGCGGCCTGCATATGCTTTTGGAAGTTCAAAGCGACGAAGCGGTCGTTTCGAAGATCAAATCGATCGCCGCTAGCGTTAATTACGCCGCCAAGCGCGATGATCTGCTGATGGACGGGCTAAAATTGGAAGGCGATTCGTTTGAGTTTGAAATTTTAGACGCAGACGAGGCTTCCAAATTTGATGCGATTTTGCATAGCGCCGCAAGCGGATTAGATATTCAAAAATCTGGCGAAAAATATCGCGTCACACTAACGCCTGAGGAGGTCGAAGCGACTAAAAAATACGCGATCGAACAGGCCGTCGAGACTATCCGAAACCGCTTGGATCAATTCGGACTTGCGGAGCCGACGGTAGCAAAGCAGGGCGAGAGCTATATTTTGGTGGAGCTTCCGGGCGTCAAAAGTGCAGCGGATGAGCAGCGCGCAAAAGATCTGATTGCCAAAGCGGCTCACTTGCAGCTTATGGCGGTGGACGACGTGCGCCAAGACCGCGCGCAGACTATCAGTGCAGCGGATGCCAGAGCTTACGGCGACGTGATCTATCCCGACGTTAAAAATCCGAATTACAAGTATCTCATAAACGAAATTCCGGTGCTTGATGGCGCGATGCTAGTCGATGCGAAGGTCGCTTTCGATCAACACACCAACCAGCCGATCATAAATTTTACGCTAAACTCTCAAGGCGCTCAAATTTTTGGCGATTTTACCGGCAAAAATGTCGGCAAGCGTCTAGCTATCGTACTTGACGGCAAGGTTTACTCAGCGCCGCGTATAAACGAGCGCATCGGCGGCGGTAGCGGTCAGATTAGCGGCGGATTCAGCGTCGAGGAGGCGCACGACGTAGCGATTGCGCTTAGAAGCGGCGCGCTTTTGGCTCCTGTTAAAGTCTCAGAGACACGCAGTATCGGTCCTAGCCTAGGACAAGATAGCATCGATAAAAGTATGGCAGCGCTAAGCCTTGCAGCGGTTGCGATTTTGATCTTTATGATTTTCTACTACGGCGTGGCGGGACTTTTTGCCGATATCGCGCTTACGGTCAATATCTTGTTTTTGATAGCTTGTATGGCGCTATTCGGAGCTACTTTGACGCTTCCTGGAATGGCGGGAATCGTGCTAACTATCGGAATGGCCGTGGATGCGAACGTCATCATTAACGAGCGCGTTAGAGAGGTGCTAAGGACGGGAGTTTCGATCCGCCAAAGTATAAATAAAGGCTATGAAAATGCGATGAGCGCGATCGTGGATTCAAATATCACTACGCTAATTACTTCCGCTGCGCTTTATGCTTACGGCACGGGTCCAGTGAAGGGCTTTGCCGTCACGATGAGCATCGGTATCGTAGCGTCGATGATAACGGCTATTTTAGGCACTCACGGAATGTTTGAGTTAGTAATGGATAAGATGGAAAAGAGCAAAAATACCGCGCTTTGGCTCGGTTATAAAGTAAGAGGAGGCGCAAATGCAAGTGTTTGATAAGGGCAAAATTTATGATTTTATGAAATTTAGATATTTTACTTTTGCGCTTTCTGCTGTTTTGATAATAGGCTCTATTGCGCTATTTTTCATTAAGGGCATTAATTACGGCATCGATTTTAGCGGCGGTACACTCATTCAGGTTAAATACGACGCTAAAGCACCGCTTGATGAGATCAGAAAACGCTTCGAGGCGGCAAATTTAGGCAATATCAACGTTACGGAATTCGGTAGCGATCAAGAAGTTACGATTAGATATTCAGGCGCTGCGAGTGAACTGGGCGATAATCCCGCCTTAGCGGCGCAAAAAATTTTACAAGGCAGTGGAAACTTCGACATTCGCAAGGTCGATATCGTAGGTCCTAAAGTCGGCGAGGAGCTTCGCACAAACGGAATTTTAGCGGTATGTGTGTCGTTTGCGCTCATTTTGGTTTATATCACCCTGCGGTTTGAGTGGAGATTTGCGATTGCAGCCGTACTATCGGATCTGCACGACGTCGTAGTCGCCGTAGGCGCGATGATTTTAGCTGGCGTGGATTTCAACCTTGAAATTCTAGCCGCACTGCTAACTATAATGGGCTACTCGCTTAACGATACTATCGTTGTTTTCGATAGAATTCGAGAGGGTGTAAAAGATAGTAAATCGATTAAGCTTGACGAGGTTATAAACGAATCAATCTCTCATACGCTATCGCGCACGTTGCTTACTTCGCTTACGACTCTCATCGTCATCGTGATTTTATTCGTCTGGGGCGGCGAGATGATCCACGGCTTTAGCTTCGTGATGCTAATAGGCGTCATAGCAGGAACATTCAGCTCCGTATTTGTAGCTGCTCCGATGCTGATTTTGTTTAAATTTAATGTCGAGAAATACCGCGCGTTTTTGGCTGAAAAACAGCGCCGTATCAAAGAGAAAGAAAAGAATCGCGCCATGTATGAAAAAGGCACGGTGTAAGGATAAAAGATGAACTGGGGAAGGGTAATTTACATATTTTTTGCGCTGATGAGTATGACTACGATAGGCGGGTTTTTGTATGAGAAGAATGAAATTTTACTTTTCATAGCAACCAGCGTGAATGCAGTCTCGACGCTTTTGAAGGTAGGCGTGCGAAATATGCTAGCAGCCGAGCTTTTTGCAAGCTCGCTCGTAGCGGATCTGCATCTCATACCGGCGTTCGTTTTGATTGTAGTAGCGCCGGGAGATCTATCGATCGTGACCTCGCTTGCGATCGGCGCGCTACTTGCAAACTTTTTCTCGCTAATTTTAATAGCGATCGAGTCGGCAAAAACTAAAGACGAATTCTAGGAGCGCAAAATGCCTTACGATAGTAAAAGTATTGAGCTTAAATGGCAGAAAATTTGGGATGAAGAGGGAGTTTTCGAGCCTAAGGACGATTACAGCCTGCCTAAAAAATATATCCTTTCGATGTTTCCCTACCCAAGCGGCCGCATCCACATGGGGCACGTGCGAAACTACAGCATCGGCGACGCGCTGAGTCGCTATTATAGGCTGCGCGGATACAACGTGCTTCAGCCGATCGGCTTTGATAGCTTCGGAATGCCTGCGGAAAACGCGGCGATCAAACACGGCACCCATCCCAAAACTTGGACCTACGAAAATATCGATTATATGAAAAACGAGCTGCACCGCCTGGGCTTTAGCTTTTCGGCTCGCCGTATGCTCGCTACCTCCGATCCGCTTTATACGCGCTGGGAGCAGGAATTTTTCATCAAACTTTTTGAAAAAGGGCTTATCTACAGAAAAAGCGCTGTGGTAAATTGGTGCGAGCACGATCAGACGGTGCTTGCCAACGAGCAGGTCGAGGAGGGCAGGTGCTGGCGCTGCGGCAACGAGGTCGTGCAAAAGCAGATGCCGGGATATTATCTAAAAATCACCGCTTATGCGCAGGAGCTTTTGGATTGCCTAAAACAGCTTGAGGGCAAGTGGCCCGCTCAGGTGCTTACGATGCAGGAAAACTGGATCGGACGCAGCGAGGGTTTGGAATTTAACTTTAAATTTGACGAGCAAAGCAGCGCTAATCTTGGCGGCATCGAGGGTTTTAAGGTTTTTACGACGCGCCCCGATACGATCTACGGTATGAGCTACGCGGCACTTGCGCCGGAGCATGAGGTCGTAAAGAGACTTTTGGATAAAGGCTTACTTGACGCCCAGGCTGCGGCGAAGGTGAGAGAAATTTTAAATCAAAGCCCGCGCGAGCGCCAAGCAAGCGATAAAGACGGCGTGAGCCTCGGAATCAGCGTGCTTCATCCGCTAAACGGCAAAAAGATCCCCGTTTGGACCGCAAATTTCGTCCTAGCAGAATACGGCGGCGGCGCGGTTATGGCGGTGCCTGCGCACGATGAGAGAGACTTCGAGTTTGCGAAGAAATTTAACCTGCCGATCATTCAAAGCATCGCTCCAAAAAGCGGCGATTGCGACGCTAGCAAAGCTTACGTAGAGAGCGGAGTTTTGGTAAATTCCGAAGAGTTTAGCGGCATGGATAGCGAGAGGGCAAAAAGCGCCGTCATCTCAAAATTTGAGGAGCTAGGGCTCGGGCGTCGCGTGGTAAATTTTAAACTGCGCGATTGGGGGGTAAGCCGCCAGCGCTACTGGGGCGCGCCGATCCCGATGATCCACTGCTCAAAATGCGGGCTGGTAAGCGAGGAAATTTCAAATTTGCCCGTAGAGCTTCCGCAGGATATTAAGATCACCGGCAAAGGCAATCCGCTCGACGCGCATCCTAGCTGGAAGTTTTGCAAATGCCCTAAATGCGGCGGCGACGCGATGCGTGAGACCGACACGCTCGATACCTTTTTTGAAAGCTCGTGGTATTTCGCGCGCTACGCAAGCGACGAGCGGACGTGGCAGCAGCGGGCGTTTGACGAGCAAAGCGTGAATTATTGGATGAACGTCGATCAATATATAGGCGGCATCGAGCACGCGATCCTGCACCTTTTGTATGCGAGATTTTTCCAAAAGGCTCTTCGCGACATAGGCTATCTGCGCGATAGCGAGCCGTTTGAGCGGCTGCTAACCCAGGGCATGGTGCTAAAAGATGGCGCAAAGATGAGCAAAAGCAAAGGAAACACCGTCGATCCGGACGACATTATCGAGACTTACGGCGCCGATACGGCGAGGCTTTTTATACTTTTTGCCGCGCCGCCGCAAAAGGAGCTTGAGTGGAACGACAGCGCGGTAGAGGGCGCGTATAAATTTCTTAGCCGCCTCTACGATCGCGCCGAAAACGCTTATGCTACGGATAAAATTCCGCAGATCGACCACGCCGCTTTAAATAAAGAGGAAAAATACGCCCGCCTCAAAGTTTACGAGGCGCTTAAGAAGTCGCAGCAGGTTTATGAGAGCAGCTTTGCTTTTAATACCCTAATCGCCGCGTGTATGGAGGCGCTAAATGCGCTAAATACGCAGAGCAACAAAGACGTATTTACTGAGGGTTACTTTGTGATTTTAAACTTGCTCGAGCCTATTGTGCCGCACATCTGCGCCGAGCTTAGCGAGAAGCTGTTTAAAAGACGAAATTTCGGCGAGCTGAGAGTTTGCGAAGAGGTATTCGAAAGCGATACTATTAAACTTGCCGTCACGATTAACGGAAAAAAGCGCGCCGAGTTCGAAGCGGATGCGGGCCTAAGCGAGGGCAAAATTTTAAGCCTTGCAAAGCAGAATTGCGCCAAATGGTTAGAGGGCAAGAGCATCGTAAAAGAAATTTATGTCAAAAATAAGCTCGTAAATTTGGTGATAAAGTAGGCGAAGATGAGAAGAGTTTTAACCGTTTTTTGTTTGATTTTTTTAATCGGATGCGGCTACAAGCCCGTTTCGAGGATCGCGAAAGAGACGATGAGTGGAAGCGTATTTGTGGATGTGATGATGAGCAAAACTGATCCGCAAAACACCGTCGCTATCAAAGATGCGATCAGACAGGGTATAGTCCAGCGCCTAGGGATGAGCCTTTCGGATAAAAACTCGGCGCAGACGATCGTAGTAGCGAGCATAAAAAGCCTAAGCTTTAGCGAGCTTTCATACGATCAGTTCGGCTATGTCACTAGCTACCGTGCGAATCTCATCGTAAATTTTAGCACCAAGCTTAAAAATGGCGAGGTTTTCAGCAAGGATTGCGTGGGCGATTACGATTTTAAAGTTAGCCGCCTAGTCAAAAATAGTTACGATACGAGCTCGATCATTAGCGATAAGGACCGCTACAAGGCGATCGAAAATGCCTCCGCGCAGGCGTTTGACGAGTTTATTTCGGCGCTTGCGATTAGGGGATTCAGACTTGAGCGGGCGCAGCATTAAAGAATTTTTGCAAAATCGCCCGATTTATTACAAAAAAATCGACTATGAGCGCTTTCCGCGGGCATATGCCGCCATTAAAGATAAAATTCCGCTCAAAAACGTCATTCAGATCATCGGCACCAACGGCAAGGGCAGCACCGGGCGGTTTTTGGCTAACGCGATCGCCGCAGCGGGCTTTAGCGTCGGGCACTACACTAGCCCGCACGTTTTTAGGCTCAACGAGCGCATCTATCTGGGCGGACGGATCGCGCAAAACCTCGTTTTTGCGTTAAATTCAGGCGCTTCAAATTTTAAAAACGAGCAAAATTCCGCTTTGGCGCCAAATTTTACGGAAAAACAAAATTCCGCAAAGATGCAAAATTTTGCGAACAGAGAAAATTCCGCCTCTCAAATTTATATTTCTAATTTGCAAAATTCCACCACGCAGGATTTTATCGCCATGCAGAATTCGCATGGTGAGCAGAATTCCGCCCTGCAAAACTGTGTTTCTACCACGCAAAATTTTTGTAGCAAGCATAATTTCATCGCGCGAAATTCCATAGATACGCAAAATTCTGCTTCTACACAAAATTTATGGAATTCGCAAGATCTTAAATTGCCGTCTGAGCAAAATTTCAATTTCTCGCCGGAGCAAAATTTTAAATCTCAGCTAAGATCAAATTCCAAACCCGCTCAAAGCTCGCCTCCCATTTCGCTAGGGCGCGATGCTACGGATGAGGAGCTAGATTTTGCGCATGAGTTTTTGCAAGAGAGCTTGCCCGCGGAGTTTAAAGATAGCCTGTCGTATTTCGAGTATCTCACTCTTGCGGCGGCAGTGATCTTTAAAGATTGCGATTACTGCGTGATCGAGGCTGGGATGGGCGGCGAGTTTGACGCTACGTCGAGCTTCGGGCGCACGCTGTCGCTTTTTACACCGATCGGCACCGATCATTTGGGCATGCTAGGACAAAATCTAGAGCAGATCGCCCACACCAAGCTCATTACGATGGATAAGGAAGCGATTTTAAGCGACGAGATGAGCGAGGTTCCGCTTCGTATCGCGCAGCAGATCGCAGAGCAAAAAGGAACTCATTTGAGGTTTGCAACAGAGCTTTTAAGCGAGAGCGAGCGAGCGCAGATCGTAGAGTTTTGCGCGCACAATAATCTGCCTAAATTTCAAATTTCAAATTTAGCCCTAGCGCTTGCCGCGATGAAATTTTTAAATTTGAAATTTGAAATTTCGCAGCTGCCGCCTCTAAATTTACGCGGCAGGATGGAGACTCTGGCGCCGAATTTACGCGTGGATGTTGGACACAACGAGCTTGCGGCGCAGCAAGTAGCCCACGAAATTACCGAAATGTACGGGGGCAAAAAAATCGTGTTGATTTACAACGCTTTTGCCGATAAAGACGTAGCCGCGGTGCTGCGAGCTTTAGCACCCGTGGTAGAGCGCGTGGAGATCTTTAGCTACGAGGTTGCGGATCGCGAAATGGCAGCAGAGGCGATAACCCGTGCGCTTGACGTACTTAAAATTCCGTATTCGCCGTTTCGTGGCGAGCTTAGAGCGGAGGAGGAGTATTTGGTTTTCGGCTCGTTTCATTTGGTAGAAAATTTTATTTTATGGCTTGAGGCGCGCCGTGGCTAAAACTAAACTTACCCTAAGCGATCACTTTGGCACCAAGACGCTGTATTTTGGCGAGAATTTTAGATTTCAACTTAAAATTTTATCCGCGTTTTTCGTAATTTTTCTGCTTGTTTTGTTTTTTGCGATATTTAAACTCGCTAGCGACCGCTCAAATTTAAAAGAGCTAAACAAAATCCTCTACGCCGAAAATCTCGCGCTAAAAGAGCAAAATATCGCGCTTGAGGGCAAAAACGAGGAGGTGCTTGCCAAGCTGGACGGACGCGAAGACGATGGAGGCGGGCTGGATAGTGATATCCAGGTAATGCTTGCGATGAATGAGATGAAAAAGGAGCGTAAAAAAGGCTCCGGCGCGCACATCGCAGCTAGCGAAAAAACGGCGAGCGCGATTCTTAGCGCTGTGCCTAACGGACCTCCGATGCAGTATCGTGGCGTCACTAGCCCTTTTGGGATGCGCACTCATCCAATCAGCGGCGTTATGAGGATGCACCACGGCATCGACTTGCGAGCAAGCGAGGGCACTCCGGTGTTTGCGACGGCAGAGGGCTTTGTGCAGTTCGCAGGCGGCAGTGGTAGCGGATATGGAATTTTAGTGATTCTATCGCACAATTACGGTTTTGAGACCCGCTACGGCCACCTTAGCTCCGCGGTCGTAACGCCCGGTTCTTGGGTTAAAAAGGGCGATCTTATCGGCTATAGCGGCAACACCGGCTACAGCACCGGCCCACACTTGCATTACGAAGTTAGGTTTTTGGCTCAAAGCGTCGATCCTGCAAATTTTATGAGCTGGAACGCGCAAAATTTCAAAAATATCTCGACCTTAGAGCCTAACGTATCGTGGCAGGAGATCGCAAACGTCGTGCAGCACCAGATCGAAAGGTTCAAATAATGCAAGCCGAGGTTTACGAATATTTTTTGCAAAACCAAAAAGAGCTTTTGATCTGCGAGGATGAAAAGGAAGCCGCGGCGTGCGAGCAGGTGCTTAAATTTATGGGCTATGCGGCCTTTTGCCTGCCCGATTTTAGAGCGAGCTTCGGCGAGGATCTGCGCAGCTACACGGGCGAGCTTACGGGTATCAGCACCGCTCTTAGCGCGTTTTACAAAGCAAGCGGCAAAAAAATTTTAATCTCTCCCGTCCGCACGATCCTAAACAAACTCCCCGCCGCAAGCCATCTGCGCTCGCTAAATATAAAATTTGGAAGCGAGTTAAACTTAAGCGAGCTGAAAGAGGAAATTTTGCGCCTCGGATACGATGTGCGCGATATCGTCGAAAGTATGGGCGAGGTTAGCTTCCGTGGCGAGATCATCGATATTTTTTCGGTAGGGAGCGAAAGCGCGGTTAGAGTTCTGCTTGACGGCGAGAGGGTCGAGAGCATCAGGCGCTTTGACGTCGCTACGCAAAAAAGCGAGAAAGAGGAGCTCGTGCAGGTCGAGATAGCGCCGTTTTTGGCAAATTTAAGCGAGGACGAGTTTGAGAGCGTGAGCGAAAAGATATCGCGCGCGGACAGCGACGCGTTAGCTCGCGATCTGGGCTCGCTCGGGTTTTGGTTCATCGAGGGCTTCGTCGATTACACGAGCGCGTTTGATTGCGTCTTACTGCACGAGATTAAAAAGGATGAAATTTTTTCCGAACGCAATTTGGATTTTTTAGACGCGATCGAGGTACTGCCCGCGGCGCGTAAATTTAAAGACCTCGCCGTGACGCCGTCGCAGGAATTTTTTGAATTCCACCGCAGCGAGGCTATCACGCTGATCGCGCGAAACGACGCGCTGCTCGCGCCGTTTGATCTTAGCGGATTTAGCAATATCGAAATTTTACGCGAGGATTTCGTCGTAAATTTAATAAGCGCCGAGCGGATCATCCTTTCGCTAAACAAAGCGGCGCCTAAAAAGCGCGTAAGAAGATCGAGCCTGGCTCTGGATGAGCTAAACGTGGGCGATTTTGTCGTGCACGAAGATCACGGTATCGCTAAATTTAACGGGCTTGAGCTTATCGAGGTGATGGGGCACAGCAAGGAGTTTGTATCCCTGCTCTACGAGGGCGGCGACAAACTGCTGCTGCCGGTAGAGTATCTAAATAAGATCGATCGCTACGTCGCAAGCGGCGGCGCGGTGAGCTTGGATCATCTGGGCAGGGCGAGCTTTTCAAAAATCAAAGAGCGAGTGCGCGAAAAGCTCTTTGCGATCGCTTCAAAGATCATCGCGCTGGCGGCAAAGCGCGAGCTCGTGCGGGGGCTCGTCATCAAAAACGAAAGCGCGGATTATGCGAAATTTCTAAGCGCAAGCGGTTTTATCTACACGAGCGATCAGCAAAAGGCTGTGAGCGCGATTTTGGCGGATCTGCAAAGCGGCAAGGTGATGGACCGCCTACTTAGCGGCGACGTGGGCTTTGGAAAGACTGAGGTTGCGATGAATGCGATCTTTGCCTGCATCCGAAGTGGGCATTCGGTGCTGTTTTTCGTGCCTACGACGTTGCTTAGCTCGCAGCATTACGCCACGCTTAGCGAGCGCTTTAGGGAGTTTGAAATTCCTGTTTTCAAGCTCGATCGCTTCAGTAGCGCGAGGCAAAAGAGTGAGATTACAAAGCGCCTGCAAAGCGGCGAGGCGATCGTCGTGGTCGGCACGCACTCGCTTTTAAATTTAAACCCCGCAAATTTAGGGCTCATAATTATCGATGAGGAGCATAAATTCGGCGTTAAGCAAAAGGAGCGGCTCAAAGAGAAAAGCGCCGCCTCGCACCTGCTTAGTATGTCTGCCACGCCGATACCGCGCAGCCTGAATATGGCGCTAAGCTCGATCAAAAGCTATTCCACGCTGCTTAGCCCGCCGCAGGACCGCCTGGACGTGCGCACCTTCGTCAAGCAGTGGGACGAAAAGATCGTAAAAGAGGCGGTCTCGCGCGAGCTGCGACGCGGCGGGCAGATTTTTTACGTCCACAACCACATCGCGACGATGCAAAGCGCCAAAAAGAAGCTGCTTGAAATTTTGCCGAGCCTTAAAATTTTAATTTTGCACTCCAAGATTGACGCCAAAACTACGGAGGATGAAATTTTAAAATTTGTAGCGGGCGGATACGATCTGCTACTTTGCACCAGCATCGTAGAAAGCGGCATCCATATGCCGCGCGTAAATACGATCATCGTCGAAAACGCCGATAAATTCGGTATCGCCGATCTGCACCAGCTGCGCGGTCGCGTCGGGCGCAGCAACAAACAGGGCTTTTGCTACTTTTTGATCGAGGATAAAACCGCTCTTACGCAGGACGCGCTAAAGCGGCTCGTAGCGCTTGAGAGCAACTCGTTTTTGGGTAGCGGCTCGGTGCTAGCGTATCACGATCTAGAGATTCGCGGCGGCGGAAATTTGCTCGGAGAGGCGCAAAGCGGGCACATCGAGGCGATCGGCTACTCGCTTTATCTAAAGATGCTCGAAGAGGAGATCGGCAAGCTGCTAAGCAGAAAGAGCGCCGCTGCGAGCGTGGAGCTTAAAATTTCGGTAAACGCCTTTTTGAACTCGGAATTTATCAGGGAAGATCGCCTGCGCCTGGATCTTTACCGGCGGCTTAGCAAGTGTGCAGAGGCGAGCGAAGTGCTTGAAATTTTTGGCGAGATCGAGGATCGCTTCGGGCGCGCGGATATCTACACCAAGCAATTTATCGACGTGATGATGATTAAGGTTTTGGCTACGAAGCTTGGCTTGCGCGTGATTTCGAGCATGGACGAAAATATCTTGATCACCCTTGCAAACGGCGATAAGGTGCGATTAAAGGCGCAGACGCGCGACGATGACGACGTGATAAATGAAATTTTGATCTATCTGCGAAGGGAGCTAAAAAATGCGAACTTGCGATGAAAATATCAAAAAAAGTGCGAGCAAAAGCGGGAGCGAAGAGTTAAATTTAGATGCGGAGAGCGGTTTAAATTTAGCGCCGCAAGCCGTTCTAAACAACGCGCAGAGCGGCGCCGGCGAGCAAATTTATTTCAGCGATTTTAGCGCGATTGATTGGCGTGCTGTGCAGGTCGCCGTCTTTCGCGCGAGCAAAAAGGCGCTAAAGATCGTCCGAGACATCGATTTTACCGATCTTGACGCGCTTGTGGGGCTAGAGAGCCAAAAATCGGCTCTTATAAAAAATACGGACGCCTTCCTACGCAGCCGCAGCGCCAACCACGCGCTGTTATGGGGCGAGAGCGGCTGCGGCAAATCAAGCCTTGCGAAGGCGGTTTTTTCTAAATTTATCCCGCAAGGCCTTAAGATCATTGAGATCGGCAGGGACGATCTGGGCTATCTCGTGGATATAATCGACGCGATCCGCGAAACGAACTTTAAATTTATCATCTTTTGCGACGACTTGAGCTTTGAGCTCGGCGAGAGCGGCTACAAGCATCTAAAGCCGCTACTTGAAGGCTCACTGGAGCGCGCGCCGCATAACGTGCTGATGTATGCGACATCCAACCGCCGCCACATCGTAGGCGAATGCGCAAGCGACAACGACGCCGCGCAGATAAGCCGCGGCGAGCTGCACCTAAGCGATGCGGCGAACGAGCGAATCAGCCTGAGCGAGCGCTTCGGGCTGCAGCTAAGCTTTTACGGCGGGAGCATGCGGGAGTATTTAGGGATCGTAGATGCCTATTTTGCGGCTACGCAAGGTATGAGCGCGGCGGAATTTCGCTTGAGCTTCGCCACAAATTTAGATGCGTTGCACGCAAAGGCGAGGGAGTTTGCGATGCTTCGCGCAAGTCGCAGCGGCCGTGCAGCAAAGCAGTTTTTCTTGAGCTTTAGCGAGGAATTTTTTGCAAATTTAAAAGGCGGCGGCAGATGAATACGGCGCGCGAATTTAAATTTGGCGTAAATTTTATCGCAGTGCTAGAGTGCGCGCAAAAAATCGCCGTCGCCGCGCGAAATTTTAGAAACGATGCTAGAAATTTCGGAGGCACGAGATGAGCGCGACCGAGCTTTTTATCGCGCTTTTTCGCGTCGTGAAAATTGAGGATTTTCGCTGGTGGCCCGGGTTTGGAAGCTTTGAGGTGGTCGTGGGGGCGATTTTGATCCAAAATACGGCGTGGCGCAATGCCGACGCGGCGCTGCAAAACCTGCGTAGCAAAGGACTTTTGAGCTTAGAAAGCATCGCCGGGCTAGATGAAGCGGAGCTTGCGGAGATCATTAAAGTGAGCGGATTTTATAACCAAAAAGCTAGACGCTTAAGCTTGCTTTGCAAAGCGATAATCGCGGATTTTGGGGATTTTGAGAGCTTTAAAGCGGGCGTTAGCCGTGAGTGGCTGCTAGCGCGCAAGGGAATCGGCGCGGAGAGCTGCGATGCGATCCTGTGCTATGCGTGCGAGCGCGCGGTGATGGTCGCGGACAGCTACTCGGCGCGGCTGCTCGGGGCTTTGGGCTATGAGTTTGAAAGCTACGACGAGCTTAACGCGTGGCTCGGCGAGCTGGAATTTGAGCGGATCTATGAGCTTGTAAATTCCGCCAACTCTCCCTGCGATGCGGCGGCAAAAGCAGATAAGCTGAAGAACGAAAACGGCGCGTATGCATTATTTCATGGGCTCATCGTGGAATTTTGCAAAGCACATCTAAAAGGTAAAATTTTCGATGATTTTGCAATGAAATTTTTTGATAATTTAAAATAAATCTTAGCCATCTTTAAAGCAAAGAACATTCTATACCATCCAAGTAGCGACAAATAGGTGATTTTATGTATTGTTAAGCGCCGATATAGCAAAATTTAATTAAAATTACGGCGATAAATTTGGTTAAAAAACGGATATTTAGGGGAATTTATGACTAAAAGAAAAATTTTAATAGTATTTGGAACGCGCCCGGAGGCCATTAAGATGGCTTTGTTGATAAAGGAATTTCAAAAGTGCGCGGAATTTGAAGTGAAGGTTTGCGTCACGGCGCAGCACAGACAGATGCTCGATCAGGTGCTTGAATTTTTTGAGATCAAGCCTGATTTTGATCTAAATTTAATGAAGCAGGGGCAGGATCTGTACGATATTACGTCTGGTGTTTTACTTGGTATGCGCGATGTATTTGGCGAATATACCCCAGACATCGTGTTCGTACATGGAGATACGACTACTACTTATGCCGTTTCTTTGGCGGCGTATTATCAAAAGATAGACGTTGCTCACGTAGAAGCTGGACTTAGGACGCATGATATCTATTCGCCGTTTCCTGAAGAGATAAATAGGCAGATGACGGGGCTCATAGCTAAATATCACTTCGCGCCGACTGCCGATGCGAGAGACAATCTCTTAAAAGAAGGCAAAGATTCAAAAAATATAATCGTTAGCGGCAACACCGTAATAGACGCGCTTTTGTGGACGATAGATAAAATCGAAAACAACGAGCTGCTAAAAAATAAAATTTTATCCTTTATAAACGCCAAATATAAGCTTAGTGATAGAAGATTTATTCTCGTTACAGGACACAGACGAGAGAATTTTGGAGAAGGCTTTGTTAATATTTGTGAGGCTTTACGTGAAATAGCGCTAAAAAACGAAAATATCGACATCGTTTATCCCGTGCATCTAAATCCAAATGTAAGAAAGCCTGTAGGAGAAATTTTATCGGGCATTTCGAATATATTTTTAATCGATCCGTTAGAGTATGATAGTTTCGTCTATCTTATGAGCAAGTCATATATGATAGTAACAGATAGCGGCGGCATCCAAGAGGAGGCGCCGAGCCTGTGCAAGCCCGTTTTAGTTATCAGAGAAACTACCGAAAGACCTGAAGGGATAAGAGTAGGATGTGTGAAGCTTATTGGCACCAAGCGCGAAAATATCATAAAAGAGGTGCAAAAATTATTAAATTTAAAAGATGAATATGATAAAATGAGTAAAAGTGTAAGCCCGTATGGCGACGGTAAAACTTGCAAAAAAATACTGGAATTTTTAAAAGGAATATTATGAAAAAAGTTTGCATCTTAGGTCTTGGGTATATAGGGCTACCGACGGCGGCGCTTTTGGCAAATAGGGGCTATAAAATCCACGGCGTTGACGTGGTGCAGAGCGTCGTAGATACGATCAATGAGGGTAAAATTCATATCATCGAGCCAGAACTAGATGTATTTGTTAAAAAAGCAGTGCAGAGCGGAAATTTAAAAGCAGACGTTAAGCCTGATTTCGCAGACATTTTTATCATAGCCGTTCCGACGCCGTTTCGAGACGGATACGTGCCAAATATCGATTACGTCATAAGTGCGGCAAAATCTATAATACCATACGTAAAAGACGATAATATGGTCGTTTTAGAATCCACTTCACCGGTAGGTACTACCGAAAAGATAGGTGAAATTTTAAAAAATGGCGGTGTTGATATTTCTAAAATTTATATCGCTCACTGCCCTGAGAGAGTTTTGCCCGGTAAAATTTTGAAAGAACTCACCCAAAATGATAGGATCGTGGGCGGAACTACAGAAATTGCTACTAAAAAGATAGCGGAATTTTATAGAGAATTCGTTAACGGTAGTGTTTTGGAGACGGATTCTAAGACTGCAGAGATGTCAAAGCTTACAGAGAATTCTTTCCGCGACGTAAACATAGCCTTTGCAAACGAACTTAGCATTTTATGCGATAAATTCGGCATTAACGTCTGGGAGCTTATCTCGCTAGCAAACCGTCATCCGCGAGTTAATATTTTAAGCCCGGGCTGCGGTGTAGGTGGGCACTGCATAGCGGTCGATCCGTGGTTTATCGTCCATGCGGGCGGCTACGAAGCGAGGCTGATCAAATCCGCAAGAGAGGTCAATGATCACAAAGCCGAGTGGTGTATTGAAAAAATCAAAAACGCCGCTTTGAAATTTGAGCTGCAAAACGGCAGAAAGCCCAAAGTCGCGTGCATGGGGCTTGCTTTTAAGCCCGATATCGACGATTTGCGGGAGTCGCCTGCGCTAAATATAACCAGACGCCTGATCGCAGACGGCGTCGATGTGGTTGCCGTGGAGCCCAATATCAAGGCTCACAAAGATTTTGAGATAGTGGACTATAAAAAGGCTATCGAAATTTCGGATATTATCGTATTTTTGGTCGGACATAAGGAATTTAAAGGGCTAAAAATAGAAAAAGAAGTTTTGGATTTTTGCGGAATTTATAAATGAGTTTTCAAAAAGTAATAGATAGAGATAACCATCTGAATTTTTTTAGATTGCTTTTTGCTTTACAAGTGGTATATATGCACTCGACAGGATGGCTAAAAATACCGCTTTTGTGGGGGGGGCACGTGGATAAGTTTCTTAGGCTATTTCCCGGCGTCCCACTGTTTTTTCTGGTTTCGGGATTTTTAATTACCGATAGTTATTTAAACAGCAGGAATTTAAAAGAGTATTTTATAAAAAGAGTGCTTAGGATATATCCGGCTTTATTCGTAAATATTTTGATACTTGAGCTGGCTATGTACGTAGGTAAAAACTTTAATGATATTTCGGTATTAAAATACATAGAATACTTCGTGTTATATGTTATTACCGCCGCTTCAGGCATAGCAGGCTTTATAATAGGTGTAAAAAACGGTGCTTTATATAATTATGACGGCTTTTTTAGCTCTTATCCGAGCGGCGTTTTATGGACGCTTAGCGTCGAATTATCGTTTTATATCGTCCTTCCATTTATTTTGTGTATTAGAAAGGCGATCATAAGAAATTTATTGTTAGTTTTCCTATTTTTTACATCAATGATAATTCCTGCAATCGCCGATGAAAATTTTTACTCCGCTTCAAATTTAAATAAGCTTCTCGAGTTCATCTGTTTGCCGTTTTTGTGGATATTTATCATCGGCATGGTCATGAGGCTTTATTGGCTGGATATAAAAAAATATCTCGTAGGCTACGGCTTATATTATATTGCGCTCTATTTGATATTTTGTTTTGCGTCTATAGAGTTTGGAAGCGGGCTTGGAGATTATAAGAGAGGCTTGGAAATTTCTACTGTATTTCAAATTTTCCTTTTGGCGTTAGTGATCTTTAGCATGGCTTTTTCCTACACAAATTTAAAGATAGCTAGAAACACCGATCTCTCTTATAGTACATATCTTTATCATATGCTGATAGTTCAAATTCTAATTAGTCTGGGCTTTAGCGGCTCTTTATGGTTATATCTCATAGTGGTAGCAGCAACGCTCGCGATAGCTTGCGTTTCTTGGAATTTTATAGAAAAGCCGGCGTTGAAATTAAAACAAATAAAGGTTTTAAGATGATACAAGCAATAGTTAAAAAAGGCAAAGTTTTAGCGGAGCAGATCCCTGCTCCAAGCGTTTCAAAGGGATGCGTTCTTATCAAAGTGGTAAATAGCTGCATATCAGCGGGCACCGAGATAAGCGGCGTATCAAATAGCGGAAAAAGCCTAATTAGAAGGGCTTTGGAGCAGCCTGAGAACGTCAAAAAAGTCATCAATATGGTGAAATCCGACGGTATAGCCAGCGTCTATGCGAAGGTAAAGGGCAAGCTTGATAGCGGAAATCCGACCGGTTATTCGCTTAGCGGCGTCGTCATAGCGGTCGGAGAGGGCGTTTCAAATTTTGAAATCGGAGAGCGCGTCGCCGCAGCCGGTGCAGGGCTTGCGAATCACGCAGAATACGTAGACGTGCCTAAAAATTTAGTTATGAAAATGCCGCAGGATATGGACTTTGAGCGGGCTTGCACCGTGACGCTAGGCGGCATAGCGATGCAAGGCGTTAGGCGGATCGATCTGAGGCTGGGCGAGACCTGCGTAGTCGTGGGAGCTGGGATATTAGGGCTTCTTGCGGTACAGATGCTTAAAATTTCAGGCGTGAGGGTTGCTGTCAGCGATTTTGACGATAGGCGCTTGCAGATAGCTAAGCAGTACGGCGCTGAGCTCGTCATAAACCCGTCAAAAGACGATTTGTTAGACGTCGTTTCGTCTTGGAGCGGCGGATACGGCGCCGATGGAGTGCTATTTACCGCCGCTACAAGCAGTAGCGAGCCACTATCGCAAAGTTTTCAGATGTGCAAGAAAAAGGGCAGAGTGGTGCTTGTAGGCGTTGCCGGTATGCAGATAAATAGAGAGGATATGTATAAAAAGGAGCTTGATTTTCTCATCTCCACTTCTTATGGTCCTGGTCGCTACGACAAGAGCTACGAAGAGCAGGGGCTTGATTATCCGTTTAGCTACGTCAGATGGACTGAAAATCGAAACATGAGCGAGTATCTAAGGCTGGTAAATGAAAATTTGATAAAGCTGGATAAGCTCATAGACGCAAAATACTCTATCGAGCAGGTAACTGAGGCGTTTGAGTCGCTACAGACTTCGCAGAATAAGCCGCTCATGGTTTTGCTTGACTACGGCGAGGCAAATTTAACCGAGCTTTATAGCTATCTAAATCACGATAAAAAAATTATCATAAGCTCCGTGCCCGTAAGTAGAGACGTAATAAACGTCGCATTCGTCGGCGTCGGCGGATTTGCTACCGGGATGCACCTGCCTAATATCTCAAAGCTTACGGATAAGTATAAAATTTACGCGATCATGAACCGAAGTGGGCATAAGGCAAAGGCGGTGGCACAGCAATATGGAGCAAACTACGCTACTTCAAATTTAGACGATATTTTAAATGACAAAAACGTCGATCTGGTGATCATCTCCACAAGGCACGATAGCCATGCAGAGCTTACTTTAAAGGCGCTTGAAGCGGGTAAAAACGTATTTGTAGAAAAGCCGCTTGCGACGAATAAAGAGGAGCTTGAAAAGATAAAGAAATTTTACGAAGGGGAAGGCGACAAGCCCGTTTTATTCGTGGGATTTAATAGGCGATTTAGCGCTTACGCGCAGGAGATAAAAAAGCACACGAGCGCTAGAATAAATCCGATGATAATCAGATATAGGATGAACGCGGGTTACATACCGATGGATCACTGGGTGCACGAAAACGGCGGCAGGATGGTGGGCGAAGCGTGCCATATAATAGATCTGATGACGGCGCTAACGGGAAGCGAGATAGAGAGCGTATTTTCGCAGGCGATCACGCCGAGTAATGAAAAATATAGCGCCGAGGATAACAAATCCATCGTCTTAAAATACAAAGATGGTTCGGTGGCAAACATCGAGTATTTTGCAAACGGCAGTAAGGAGCTAAGTAAGGAATTTATGGAGATCCACTTCGACGGCAAGAGCATCATTTTGGATGATTACAAAAGCCTAAAAGGATATGGGGTGGGGGTAAAAGAAATTTCAACGAACGTAAGCCAAAAGGGGCAGCTTGAAGAGCTCGAGGTGCTATTTGGGACTCTAAAAAAAGGCAAAAGCTGGCCGATAGAGCTTTGGGATATGGTGCAGACGACGGAGATTTCGTTTTTAATATGATTAAGGTAGGAGTTATATATGTGCGGTATAGTTGGTAAAATTTCATTTAATAGCATTATAGATGCCGATAAACAAGCAATAGAAAAAATGGCTTTATTATTGGCTCACAGGGGGCCCGATTATCAAGGAATATATAATGATAATAATGTCGTACTTGCTCATAGAAGACTTGCTATTATAGATACTGCAAATTTAGCGAATCAGCCTATGCTTAGCGATGATCAAGAAATAGTGTTAGTGTTTAATGGCGAAATATACAATCATACGGAGATTAGAAAAGAACTAAAAAATAAATATGCATTTAGGACCGATCATTCAGATACGGAAACTATAATATATGCTTATAAAGAGTGGGGTATAGATTGCATAAAGAAATTCAATGGTTTTTTTGCCTTTTGTATTTATGATAAAAAGAAAAATGAGATTTATCTCGTTAGAGATAGGTTTGGTAAAAAGCCCCTATATTATATACTAAATGACAGCGCATGTTATTTTGCATCGGAAGCCCATGTTTTTTTTAGAACAAATATAATAAACAAGGAATTTAATGAAGAAGCGATATACCATTATCTCACTTTTTTAACAACACCGACTCCAAGCACATTTTTTAAAAATGTATATAAGCTAGAGGCTGGCTATTATCTAAAAATATCAAAACAGGGTGTTGAAAAGCAACAATATTTTAATATCTCTGATTATATTAATATAGACAATAAAGATTCTTTTGAAACAGCCGTAAATATAACAAGAGAAAAATTAGAATCATCGATGAAATATAGGAATGTAGCTGATGTTGGTGTTTGTGTCGCATTAAGTGGAGGACTCGATAGCTCATTAAATA
>NZ_CALIST010000061.1 GCF_938041645.1 uncultured Campylobacter sp.
GCCATAGCCTGCGCTTTGCTTAGCTTATCCGCTTTCACGGGGGCGTATTTAAACTCGGCGTAGGCTTTCTCTCCTGCGAAAATTTGAGGCTCGAAGTCTAGCCCCGTCTTGTTTGCGACCTTTGTTTTTGCAAACTCGGCGGCATTAAAAAGCGTCGTTTTGGCGCGAGATTTAATCTCGTCGCTTAGAGCCTGCGCGAAAAGATCAGCTCGATCGTTTGCGAGCGTTGGATAGGTCTTTGCCTGCTTTGCGGCGTAGGCTTTCATACTTGCGCGGAAACCCTTTCGGATCACTGCGACGCCGCCGAGCCCTGCGATGAAGCCCGCCGCAAATCTCTCGGGGCTAAATTTGCCCTCCTCGTCGGTAGCGCCCAGCGCGCCGCCGCTAAGTCCTCCCGCAAGATGAGAGGTGAGATTAACGTTTACGAAGCCCTTTTTCATATCCTCGTTTAGCTTTGTGCCTTGCTTGGCGGAGCCCACGCCCTCTTTTGCCGCAAGATCGCCGCCTTGAGGCTCGCTTTTTAGCGTTGCGCCGCCTTGATCTGCCGCATCTTGTGCTGAAACCACTCGCTGCTTTGAAGCTGCGGCATCAGCTGCGCTATCGCCTGAAGCGGTCCCGTATCGTCCCACGAGCTCATCGCCCGCGGCATTTTTTGCATCCTCGCCGCCGAGTATAGAAGTAGATCCGCGCTGCGATGATACCTGCGCATCGCCTCCCGATCCCCGCTCCGCTCGGCTTGAAGTATCGCCGAGATCAGAAACGCCCTTTGATACTCGCTCATCTTTTCCGCCAGCGCCTGCGCCGTTTGTGTGGACTCCGCGCGCCGCCGCGCCTCCTGCGTTTGCTTTGCCATTTTGCACTCTCCTTATCTTGCCGTCTTTGATGATCCAATCGTTCATTTGATTGTTTACGATGTCGTCGTATTCGGCTTTTGCGACTTTGGCGTCGATATAGTTTTTTAGAAATTTTATATCTCCGTCGTCGTATGCCTGCATCGCCGCGGCCTGCACGTCGGGGGCGAAACCTTTGCTCGCCAAGCGTGCGCCGTATTGCTCGGTAGTATAGGGGTGAGCTTTGATGTCGTTTTCCACCCGCCAAATGAAATTTTGCCCGGCATACATAGGATCGACGTCCGCGCCGTCGTTGTAGGCGCGGGTGTATCGTAGCTCCGCCTCCGTAGGTTTTATGCGCGAGTTTAAAAGTTCTCTTTGTGCGCGAGCTGAAAGGGTAGGATTTTCCTTTGCGATTTTTTCCGCCTCTCTTTGCATAGCCGCAAAGCGCTCTATGCCGTCCGCCCTCATCTGAGCTAGCTCCTCCGAGCGAGAGGCGACGCGGCTTTGATACTCTCTCGCCCATTCAAGGCGGTTTGCGCGCTCATAAAGCTCGTCCGCCTTTTTAAACGCGCTCTCGCTCAAATGCGCCGAGCGACTTGCTCCGCGGTCAAGCTCGCCCAAAATTTCATCTGCGGCATCATCCGCGATATTTTGGGTTTTAAGATACTGCTTTAGCTGCTCGCGAGGCTCAAAATTTGATTGCGCCACGCTCGCGGCTTCGGCGTTCTGCGCGCCTTGTGCCGCAGGGGACGGGAACGATTTGATCTCTTGCGTCCCGCCTGCGGCTTTGATCTCTTGCGCGCCTTGCGGGGCGGAAGCTGTATCATCAGCCGCACGAGCCGCGCCCTGCTCGCCCCCTGCTGCGTCGCTCGCATTCATTTTCGCGAGCTCGCCCGCTTTTGCTTCTTGGGCGCCTTGCGCTGCATCGCTCGCCTTGAGCTCTTGCGAAGCGGAGCCCGCGCCCTCTTTTTGCGTGCCGCCGAGCCCATCCAGAGCGTCATCGAGCACCGCCGCGTCATCTGCCGCTTTTGCGGCACCCTCTGCGCCGTCTGCGGCTTTTGACGTGCCGCGCAGATCCTCCGCGAGGTTTGAGACGTTATTTACTTTGCCGCGCGAAAGGGCGCTAAAAAGCGCATTGGCTCCGCCCATCACCAAGCCGCTTAAAAGATCGTCTCCGAGCCGCTGCCTAGTGGAAATTTTATCATCCCCCGCGTTTCTTAGCTCGTTCATTCCTACGCCCAGGGCGAAGCCCGTGCCCGCGCTTTTTGCGATATTCGCGACCTTGGCGCCCTTGGTGAATATCCCCGCCGGCGCGACGTTTAGAGGATCAATCAGCGCTTCGCCGAGCATTCCCCACTCTTTGTTGTTTTCGGCGATGATCTTATCAAGCTCCTTTACGTTATCGTCGAAGAATTTGCGGTTTTCGCCGAAAAACTGCTTCGCGCCCTCGGATCCCACGGCGCCCGCGATCTTTTCGCCCGCGTAGTTTACGGCGCGGCCAAATTGATTTGGGAGCTTGCCGGCTCCCGCGAAAAACGCAAAGTCCTTATCAAGGCTATCGGCGGCAAGTCCGTTTTGTTTTATGTCCGCCGCCTTACCCGTGATCTTAGGGCCTAGGGTTAGGGGGTTGAGCCTGTTTACTAGCCGTCCCACGCGGCTTGCAATGTCGATCTTGTCGGGGTTGAGTTCGCGCCATCTCTGATCCGCATCATCTACCGCTTTTTCATCGCCGCTGGTATCAAAAACGTTTCTAAGAAACCTATCCGACGCGCTCGCCGTTGCCTCGTCGTTGAGCTTTTTGGCATTATCCGCGTCGAGCTTCTGGGCGATCGCCATCTTTGCGATGTCCTCTCGCACGCCGCTGTCCGCAAGCTCTTTCTTTTTCGCCTCGTATTGTTCCTTTGCAAGAGCTTTGATATACTCGGGGCTGTAGCCCTTACTTTCAAGCTCGGCGATCCGCTCGTTGCCCAAAAAATCTCTTGCAGTCATCAGTTCGCTCCGTCGTCCATATCGCTATCAAGCGAGGAGTTAAATTTGGCGTTCGGGTTTTTCCTTTTCCACTCGATCGCTTGATCCACTTTCGCCTTTGCGTCGGTAAGGTTTACCCCCTGATTCATCAGCGCTTTGATATTTTCGCGGCGGTTTTGCGGATCGCCGAGCTCATCCATCTGGCGAGCCTCGCGCTGCTTATCGATATTTACCTTTTCCATAAGCCAAGGATCGGCATAGTAATTGCCCTTATCATCCCAGCTTACGTGTCCGCTGTCGCCGTATTGCTCGACAAATTTAGAATCTACGGGAATGTTTTTCTTGAATATATCGACCTTGTTCTCTTTAAAGTTTTTCTCTAGATTGTTCCCCCATTTTCCAAGCTCCTCATCGGTGTAGCCCGCCGTTTCTTTCGGGTAGAGTTTGCGTAGATAGGCTACGTTATCCGCCGTTTGCTGAACCTTTGCCGCAGCTTCGGATTCCTCTTTGGCTCGCTTTCGACCTTGTTCGGTGAGCTCTGCGTTGAAACGAGCAGCGGCAAGTCCGTAAGTGCGATCGTTTTCAAAGACGCTTCTGTCAAATTTCCTCCGATTCAGATCAAAATCTCGATCGTCGTTGAGGATCGCGTGATCGAGCTTCTTTTTATCAAGCTCGTAGCCTCGCTCGTCTTTAAATCTTTGGTAGTTGAATTTGTCCGCATCCATCTTTTCGGCTCGTGCTTGGCGCGCAAGGTCTGAATCGAACTTCTCTCTGGCGTGTCCAAGCTCGCCGAGCTTTGTGAGGCTATCGCCGATCGCTGCGACCCCCTGCCCTAGAGCCGCGCCGCGATTTATGCTCGGCTCGCGCAGATATCTTATGTCAAAATATGCCATTTTGCTCTCCTTATGCTTTACGGGCGGTGCGTCCGCCCCTATAAATTTCTAGCCCTAGATGGTGGATGCGGACGGCGTCGCGTTCCACAGTGAGGCGTCCCAAGCGCTATTGAGCGCCGCTTGCGCCTGCTTCTTTCTCGCCCTCTCCTCGCGAAGAAGATCCGCATTGAGATTGTATGTCCGCTCCGCGGCCTTGGCCTGCTGCCTTGCGGCGTAGGCGTTACCGATGCCGCCCGCCAACGCGCCCAGCCCGGTCAATACGTCGCTACCTTTGACGTTTTTTAGCCAATCCCACATTTTCTATCCTTTCATACTGAATTTCTATCGATCTTAGCCCCAAAAATCCTCATTTTTATAAACTTCGGCACGCCGAATTTAGAGGTAGATTATGGGGTATAGTTCGCTTTTGCCGCCTTTTTTGCGGCGGCGCTTGGTTTCATAATTCGCAATCCTATTCATTAAAAAATTTTCTTGCTCGTATACGGCAATCATAAATCTATTCTTTTCTGCTGAAATCTCCATAGCCGCTCTCTCTGCGAGCCTTTGTGTTTGCGACGAACTAGAAAAAACAATTAGATGCTCATAAAAAGTTACAAGAGCATCTATTGCAAGACCCACTTCGTCGGCGTCAAGATCTATGAGCCGAAGAACCGGGCGGATCTCTTTCCACGGCGTTATCTCCCAATACATATTAAAATCGGGGGAATTTTGCGCGGCGAGTTGTAATTCGTCATCCGTAGAATTATCAAACTGTTCAAGCGGAGGGTTAGCGAACTTTTTTTTCTCCGGTATCTCCCCCGCAAGAGTGCTAGTGGCTATGCTTTTGCCGCTCGGAGCCCTCCAGAGATCGGTTTTTGTTTGATAGGTATATCCGCCGTAGGTTAGCGGCTTTTGCGCTAGAGCCGCAGCGGCAAAGCCCGCCACCATC
>NZ_CALIST010000062.1 GCF_938041645.1 uncultured Campylobacter sp.
GCGGGCGATACTTGCGCCGCTAAGCGGTCTAAATTTACCGAACACGCAGGCGGGCAGCAGTTAAAAACCGCCGCCGCGAGCCGTTCTAACGGGCGAGCATCCGATCTCTCGCCCAAGATTAACGGCGGACGAACGATCTGAAGGCTGTCAAAGCCAAGCTCGCTCACGCTCCGCTCGATACGTCTTTTGGCGCGCAGATAAAAGCTTAGCGAGCCCTCGTTCGCACCCAGAGATGATACGAGCACGAAGCGCAGCGCGCCCGCTGCTTTGCCCCATTTCGCCGCCGCATAGACGTAGTCTACATCCACGCGCAAAAACGCCTCGCGCGAACCCGCCTGCTTCATCGTCGTACCCAGCGCGCAAAAAATTTCGTCAAATTTATGCGGCGCGATATCCGAGATGCCCTCAAAATCAATGATCCGCGCGCGAAGCTTAGGGCGGCAAAAGCCTATCTCGCGGCGCACCCACGCCTCTACCTCATCGTAACCCGGACTCTCGCAAAGCTCGCGCACCAGTTCCCTGCCTACGACGCCCGTAGCGCCAAGCACCAAGGCGGATTTTCCCATTTTCGCTCCTTGAATTTCTTTAAATTTTAACGCGTTGTGTGGTTAAATTTTACTTTTACCGTGCCAAAAATTTCGTCTAGTTTGCAAGTCGAGCCCGAAAATTGCGCGCTTGAGCTCGCATCGCAAGTAAAATCCATAGCTCACGCGTTAAATTTCAAAGCCACGTTCGGCGCGAAATGTATATCAAATCAGCTTAAATTTTATAAGACTATACGCAGTCTAGAAGCTGCCGTTTCATCGCGATGCGCTAAAAGCGTAAAAATTAGCATCTGCCCACGTAGTCAAATCGCACAGCCCCCAAGCTAAACTCGAAGTTGTTTCGATCCACCGCGCCTACGCACGCGTCGCTATCGTAAAGCGCGAGCAGGAATTCCGCCATCTCCTCGCTCGAGTGATAGCGCTTAAAAGCCGCGTCGTAGTCGTAGCCCGCGTCATCCGTCGCCACGGGGCC
>NZ_CALIST010000063.1 GCF_938041645.1 uncultured Campylobacter sp.
AGGGCGGCTACCGAGCGATTGCATTGTTGATTAAATTTCGGACAGCCGCCGAGAGATCGCATTGCTGATTAAATTTTACGTTTTTGCCGAAACTACGCTTCGTTAAAATTCCGCCCGGCCTAAATTTAGTCGATGCAAAATCAGCCGTAATGCGCCCTGCTAATTTGTGAGTTTAAGTGTTTCGATTAGGCTTAAAATTTTGCGGATCTGCGTTTGGTATTCGCGCGCAAGCTCTATGCTAGCAGGCCTATCAAAAAGAGTAGTTTCAAAAAGATCGGGCGCGCCTTTTAAAAATAGATATAAGCGCTCATCCATAAATACCGCGCTCAGGTCGAACTCGCCACTCGTTTCGCGATTTATTTCGCGCAGACGCTCCATAAACGCGGGCGTTAGCAGATAGCGCGCTTCTACTTTGTCATCCGCAAACACGCGAAAATCGCGCATAAAATCCACATCGTCCATCATCTCTTTTTCGCCGAAGATCTTGGCGTTTAGCTCCCTGCTTACCACTATCGTTTTGCCCGAAGTTTTTTTCGCGAGCTCGCAGATCAGTACGTTGCCGTCAAAGTCCATATAGTTATCGTAGAATATTTTGATCAACATAATCGCCGCTATGAGCGGATTATCCGTTTTCATGTAAAACCTGCTATTACTATGTACCTCGCTGAGGCTAAATTTAATCCCGCAGTACACGCCCGTAATCCGATCCTCGCTTTTGATCCTAGATTTCCTATAAATTCTAAATTTTTGAAATTCCTCTTCTTGCATGCCGGTATATGGATCGTATTTTAAACCGGCATCTATATCGTTTATTACGGCGCGGACGAATATCTCTTTATAAAATTTGTAGTAGCGAATTTCCGCTTCGGTTTTTTGACTGGCGCAATGCATAAGAAATATCCAAAAGATATGAAAAAGGATCAAGACGCTCGAAAATTCGGCAATTTCTATTAGAGGAGTGTCTGCTTTAACGCAGTTTAGAAACACTAATACGAACAGGACCGCAAAAAAGGCGGCTATACTGAGGTAGCGGTATCTATTAAAAACTCTAGCGCGCGCTTTTTGTTCGGTTAAAGTCTGCGAAACGACATCTTGCAGAGCAGACGACATATCTATCCTTGAGAAAAATTTCGCCCGTATTGTAGCAAAATTTAGCGGAATTCATAAAGAGCGAATTTCGCCTCATAATTAAATAGTCGAGATCGGAGCTTAATTTACGCAGTCCTTGCGGCGTAAATTTTAAAATCTTACTATTCTGAAAACAATTCGCACCGGATTTAAAATTTAACGCATTGCGTAAGCTTATATTTCACGCGAGCCGCCTTTGTAAATTTGCGTTTAAATTTTGCGATCACAGTATCCTGAGGCTGTCTGAGATGAAATACATAAAAATCCCGAGCCCGAACATCACGAAAAGCCCCAAAAATTCGACGTATAGCTTCAGGCTTACGAGCCGTTTTGAGCTTAGTTCGTTTGCTTTCGCGCCGAAAAGCGCGGCTAAAAATATCACGACGCTCATTCCAAAACCGATGAAAAGCGCACTCGCGACGCTAAGCGCGAAGCTTCCGAGGCTGAAAGCAAGCACGAAAATCAGGATCGTACCTGGGCAGGGTACGAGCGCCGCCGCAAGTGCGATAAGCCACTCCCGCCCTTTCTCACCGCCGCCAGTCGCGCTGCTTTGCAGCGAGTGAGATGAGGTTTGGTTTTTGGAATTTGCAGAATTTAAAGCCTGTTTTTGCCCGTTTTGGCTAGACGAGTTTTCTTCTACGCTTGCGGTTAAATTTAAATTCGAATTTAGCTCTGCCGCTGCGGCGCCTAAATTTTTGGCATCCAAATACTGCGCGGATTCGCCGTTTTGAATATTAAATTTAGAAAATTTATAGCTCTTTGACGCTGCGTGAGCGGAATCCCTGGCGTTTGTAAATGCCGTATTTTTTAAGCGGGCGCCTGTCTCTGCGATATTTGCGGCGGAAGCGCAAGCAGCGCAGGAGCAGCCCGCATCGTGGTGGGCGCCCGATCTTACGCGGCGAGCTTTGTCGTAGATGATGAGCGCCGTTATGACGATGATCAGAAGTGCCGAAATTTTCGTTGTGATCGAGGCGGAGTTTGCAGAGACGAGGCCCGCGACGTTTTGCAGCACGAACATGCTCGCGCTTACTAAAACGAGCGCTCCCAGGACGTGTAGAAGCCCGATTTTAAGGGCAAATCCGAAGGCTTTGACGTAGCTGCCGCCATGGGCTAGGAAATAGCTCGCCGTTAGCAGCTTCGCGTGCCCTGGACCCGCCGCGTGGAAAAAGCCGTATATGAAAGAAAGCGCCAAGACCCATAGGATGGTGCTCGCGCTTGCATGCTCGCTGCTTGCGCGAAACGCCGTTTTGAGACTTTTCATAAAATCCATCGTCTTTTGCGCGACAAATCCCAGCGAGACCTCTTTGTGCTGCTCGCTTGAAATCTCGTCGCTGTCGGATGCGGCGCCGTTTTTGCTCGCGCTATTTTGCGCTAAATTTGAATCATCGCCTAAAGAAGCCGCGGCATTTTCGCCGTTTTTTGCAGCGACCTTTAAGTTTTCGCTGCTAAGGCGGTCGGAATTTGCGGGACCACCTTTTGCTTGCACGTCCTTTTTGGCGGCTTTATTAATCTGCGCGATAGTATCCGAAGCGGCTATATTTTTTTGCGCCTCTGCTGCAGCTTCCGAAACGATGTCGCCGACGGATCTTTGGTTTGATCTGCGTGCTGAGCTGGCATTGGGTTTATCTTGACCGCCTTGCGCAAGTTTGCTCTCTGAGCCCGCAAGATTATGCTCGCTAGATACAAGATCATCCTGCGCTAAATCGGAGTTTGGCGCGCTTGAAATTGGCGGTTTTTTATCTGCGATCTTTGGTTTTTCGCCGCTAAATTCTATAAAGGTGGTGGCTAAATTTGAATTAGGCTTTGCTACAAAGCCCTCGCCTAGATTAATGGGCTTGTCGTCAAGCATTTTGAAATTGAAAAATCCCTGATCGTCGTTAATGGAAATTTTAAGAACGCGGCCGTTTCGCAGCTCGAAGCCGACTTTTTGATCGAATTCAAACACGAGTCTGCCCTTTTTGACGAGGCTTATTGCGTTTTTAAAATTTCCCTTGATTTGCGTGCCTACGAGGTTGCTAAGCGCGGGCTTTGCGTTTTTTGGCGCTTGATCGTAGAATTCCGCCTCGCAAAGGTAGTTTTTGGGGGTTAGATAATCGGTCATCGCCTTAGTTATCTCGGCAAGCTCACTATTTTCAAGCTTGCCGTTGGAATTTATATCGTAGGTCTGCATTATGACGTCGGTAAAATTTTGAGAGAAAAGCCACGAAAAATGCAGGCTTACGATCTTGCCGTCCTGTGCGACGGGGGTAATGCTAACGTGCGCAGTGGGCGTGTATAGGGCGCACAGAGCGCACGCAAATATCCGCGAGCTAAAGATCGCGGATAAAAGTAAAATTTTAATAAATTTCATCAACTACAAATTTTCTCCGAAAACGTCGATCGTCTTTTTCATCGTCTCGTACCAATCTAGCGGCAGCTGATCGATCTCCATCACCTTTGCGCCCGTTTGTGCGGCGATGGTTTGCGCTGCCTTTTTGGAAAACTGCGGTGCGACGAAAATCACCTTGATCTTTTCCTCTTTGGCTTCCTCGATTAGCTCGGCTAAATCCGCAGGCTTAGGCTCTTTGCCCTCCACTTCGACTGCGATCTGCTCTAAATCGTATCGGTGCGCGAAATAGCCCCAAGACGGATGATAAACCATAAATTTCTTTCCCTTGACGACCGCTAATTTCTGCTTTGCGTAAGCGTCCAGCTCGTCAAGTTTTTTAGCAAATTTATCAAAATTTGCTTCATAAATTTTAGCATCCTTAGGATACTGTTTGGTTAACGCGTCTTTAATATTTTTAGCTTGAATTTTTACAAGCTGCGGATCGAGCCAGATATGTGGGTCTAAGCCGTCGTGATGATGATGGTGCTCGTGCGCCTCGTGGTCTTTGTCGCCATGCTCATGATGCGCGTCATGATCTTGGTCATCGTGATGTGCGCTATGATCGTGTTCGTCGTGATGGTGATGCTCTGCCATAGCCATTTTAGTGATGCCATCTTCTGTGCGGATTATCTTCATCTTCGGATACGATGCGGCAAGCTTTGGTAGCCAGACTTCATCAAATTCTATACCGACTGCAAAATACAGATCGCTATTTTCTAACATTTTCATCTCCGAAGGCTTAGGCTCGTACGTGTGCGGATCGGCGCCTTTGCCGACCATCGTATTTACTTGCAGAGTATCGCCTGCGATCTGTTCAACAAAATACTTCGTAGGAAGTATGGTCGTGGTGACCGTAGGTTTGGCGAATGCTACGCAACTAGCTGCTAAAAGCGTGAAGACAAGCTTTTTCATAAAATTCCTTTCTAAAAAAATTGCGGAAGTATATCAAAAGCAACTTAGTTGCAACTTAATATAAATTTATCTAAATTTCGCTATCATCGCTTAAATTTTAAAAAAGGCGTAAAATGGATCCCAAAGATTTTTTAGCGAGTCACGATATCGCTCCTACAGCGCTTAGAGTGCAGATCGTGCAGATCCTAAGCGAGAAAAAATGCCCGGTAAGCTATGATGAACTAGTAGAACAAACGGGCGCTAATAAAACTACAATATATCGCAATATAGCGCTTTTGGAAGAAAAAAATTTGATAATTACTAGCGAAAATAATCATAAAAGCTTTTATGAGCTCACCGACGGCGCAAAAGCGTATTTTGTCTGCGAAAACTGCCATAAAATGGAGGAGATTTCGATGCCAGCTTTGCCGCAAAAAAATGTCAAAAGCGTGCTCGTGCGAGGATTGTGCGAGAAGTGCGGCGGCTGAGGCAGGAAATTTAATAAAAAGCGCTCAAAGAAACTTAGCTAAAACGCTAGGGCAAAATTTAACCGATTTTTAACGGATTTTTATAAAACAAACGATATAATCCGAGCGTTTCATATTTTAAAAGGGAAAATTCAGTGAATAAAAACGATACGATAAAAGCAATAGAGAAGTTTGTAAGTTCTCAAGAAATGACGATGTTTCGCCTGAAAAAGGGTATCTACGGCGATGCGATGAAAAACCTGGATCAGGTTTTTACGCCGTATAAGGAGTTTGCCGAGTTTTTCAAAAATCCCGCAAATAGGCTGCAGGAGCTGTTAGGCAATATCGCGTACGAATCGATTTTAAACTTCACTGAGGCAGGATTATCGCACTGCGAGAAGATCCACTCGATCTATTTTGTGGAATCCAAAGGACTTTTCAAAAGCGGGCTAAAGTATATCGAGCCTGATGCGACCGCGAGAGAAAGAGCCAAGAGCTATTACGACAAATTGCTGGAAAATAATGAGAAGCTTAACGAATATATCGATATCGGCTTGCAAAGGCTACATGGCTTAGAAGCAAAGGTTTTCGAGTAGGCTAGGCTAGCTTTGGGATTTGATTTGCGCGGCGAAATTCTATCGCAAATTCTTGGCGCTTAAAATTCTATGATTAAATTTCACACCTTTTACAGATTTCACTTATACTATTTAATTCCGCGTTAGCGCCGCTTTTAATTGTGTATATAGCAAATAGGGTGGCTTGAGCAATTCCGTGGCGGCAGGCATTATCCGATACGATCAAAGAAATAATCTAAATTTTTAAAGCTCAACGAAGCGGGTTAAAATAAGCAAGCTTGGCTAAATTCCGTGGAGCGACTAAAGAAAGTTCTAACATAAACTAGTGCTTAGTTGGAGTCTGCGAATTTGAAATTTCGCGGTTAGCGCGAACGGGAATTTAAAATTCTAGCGCCACTTTAGATTTTTGCGAAATGCGGAATTTTAAAAATAGGTATTGCGCCTGAAACAAGCAAAACGCAAGATTTGAAATTTGCTAGAAAATACTCACTGCAAAGTAAAATTTAAGAGCCAGGCTGCAAGGCGATGCGGCGTAAATTTTAATTTACTCTGTAGCGCAAAACCGCATTCAGCAAGAGATATTTTCGGAAACAGAAGGGGCGATAGAGAGCCGTAACGAATTATATTTGATTGCGCTAATACCGTATTGTTTGGTATATGCAGTGATGTAGCCGATGCGTAAAAATTATTTAGCGGTGTCAATATGGTAAAGCGTGCGGTATAAATTTTTAACTCGTTTTGGCACGCTGTTTTAATATCTCTATCGCGCGCGGCAAATTTAAGCGGTTAAACTTATTGAGATTAGAAAATTCTAAACACGGATTAAAGCTTGGCGGCGAAATTAGCCTTGCTAGCACTCCGCTGCATCTTAATTTCGCCGTCAAGCAACTTTATTTATCTGCCTTTTCGGCTTTATATTGCGCTAGCAGGGTGCCTAGCTCATCTTTTATGCGAAGCTTTTCCTTCTTCATCGCATCGATCTCCAGATCGCTCATATGCACTCTGCCGGCCTGCGCGTCGGCGATCTTGTGATCCAGCTCGTCGTGCTTCTCAAATAGCGAATCAAATCGTGCGTTTTTGCCTTTTAACTCAGTGATTAAATCTCTGTATTCATGAAACATGCCTACTCCTTTGAAAAATTTATTTAAGTATATCAATAAAGCGCTTAAAACCTAATTTCAGCTATCAAATTTAGACTGAATTTCACGCATGAGATTCCAGATTTTAAGAGGTAGAATTTTTAGCCTTTAAAAATTTAAAACAGGCAAATTTAAATGATAAAATTTTAAGAGCAGAGCTTTAAAGCCCTGCTGCTATTCGCTATTTTCGAGACGAGATTTTTATTATGAAAGAGTAAGCTGTGAATCTTTATGATCTATAATCGGCGTTGATTTTTACGTAGTCGTAGCTAAGATCGCAGCCGTATGCACTAAACTCGCCGTCTCCGAGCCCCAAATCGCACCAGATCGTAAAGCCTTTTTGCTGCATTACGGCGTGAGCCGCAGCCTCGCGTGCGACGTCCAGCTCGCGATTTTGCGCGTCATAGAGCAGCACATCGTCGTATTTGATACGCAGCTTTTCTTCGTCGCATTCGATGCCACAGGCGCCTATGGTGGAGGCTATACGACCCCAATTCGGATCTTCGCCGAAGATCGCCGTTTTAACAAGCGGCGAATTGCTTAGCGCCTTCGCCGCCGTGCGAGCATCCCCAGCATTTGCGGCACCACTTACTCTAAATCGCACCAGCTTGGTTGCGCCTTCGCCGTCTTTTACCAGCATCAGCGCAAGCTCGCGCGTCAGGGTGTTTAGCGTGGAGGCGAAAGCATTTTTGTCGTAGGCGCATTTGGTGCTGCAGCAGAGCATAATCGTATCGTTGGTGGAGGTGTCGCCGTCGACGCTTACGGTGTTGAAGCTCTGCTCCGCCGCCTTTTTTAGTAGCTCGTCCATATCCGCGCGCGGGATTTTTGCGTCTGTTAGGACGAAACAGAGCATGGTCGCAAGCGCAGGATTGATCATACCCGCACCCTTGCAAACGGCTGCGATGTGAAATTTCTCGCCGTTTTCTAAAGAAATTTCATATGCAAGCTCCTTTTTTATCGTATCTGTCGTCATAATGGCGGTGGCTAGGGCGTCCGAGTTTCGCGCCGAGAGGTTAAAATTTTGCGCGGCGGCGATAATTTTTTCCTTTTTGAGGCGGTATCCGATAACGCCGGTGGAGCTCATAACGGGGTTTATCAGAGCGATCTTTTTGCTAAGCTCGCTAAAAATTTCATCGATATCGGCGATTCCTTGCTCCCCGGTCATCGAGTTTGCGTTTTTAGAATTTACGAGGATAAAATTTGTTTTAAGCTCCCCGCCCGCGCGCTCTTGCGCCCTTTTGAAATGCCTAATCGGCGCGGCTTGAAATTTATTGCTCGTAAAGATCGCGCTTACGGCAAAGGGCTCGTCCGCGCGGATAAATCCCAGATCGTTCCCCTCTTTTTTAAAGCCCGAATTCATGCCGTCGAAATAAAAGCCTTCGACGTTTTGCAAACCGCCCTCAAGCTTAGTTATTTTAAACATATCTCATCTCCTGTGGCTTGTATTTGCTGCGGATGAGTTTTTTAGTGTTGCGGATGCCCTCTGCCGTGCCGATGACTAAAAATTTCACCCCAGTACCGATGAGATAGTCGCCATCTGGCATCGGGATAAAGCGGCTGTTGGGCTCTTTGATTCCCACGACGTCGGCGTTTGTAAAATCGCGCAAGCGAGTTTCTTTTAGGCGCTTGAAGCGGATCCACGAAAAATCGGGCACCGTAATCTCCTCGATATCGATAAGCGAGTCTTTTTTATACAAAAATCGCTCCAAAATGTTTTCCATATCAGGGCGCACGCTGATCGCAGAGAGCCTTTGTGCGGCGAGTTTGGATGGTGAGACGATAGAATTTGCGCCGAGTTTTTTTAGCCTCTGCGTGTCGCTGTCATCATCGCTATTTGCCATGATGAAGTAGGGAGTGATGCGACCAAGCTCCTTTTCGTATAGGCGTACTAGCGAGATTATTGCGATATTATCGGCTAAATTTGGAGCCAAGGTGATGACGCATTTGGCCGATGAGAGGTGGGCTTTTAGCATCGTGGTTTCCACGTGCGGCTCGCCTACGATGAAGTAGGGGTAGCGGTTTTCCTCGGCGATTTTGGCTAGAGCGGGATCGGGGTCGATCACCACGAAGGGTAGGTGGTTTTCGCGAAACTGCTTGGCAAGCTCGGCGCAGTAGATGTTGTTGTAACAGATAATGTAGTGGTTTTTGAGCCTTGCGATGTTATTGATCATTCGTTGCTCCCTAAGTAAATTTTGAAGTTTGCCGTTTTTTATGACCTCGACGACGACGCCCAGGCAAAACGAAAAGGTTCCAAAGCCCATGAGGATGAATAAGACGGTAAAAATTCTACCTGCGGGCGATATCGGCGCTACTTCGGTAAAGCCTACCGTCGTGAAGGTCATGCCTGCTTGATAAAAGGCGTCTACGAGCGAAAAGCCCGCTATAAAGACATAGCCTAATGTGCCGATTAGCATCATCAGCACAATGGTTATAAGCGGTAAGCGAAAAGGACGTAGCTGGTCGTAAATTTCTGTATAGAGGTTGATGTCCGGCTTAGTCGAGCCGGACCAGTCGAGGAATCGCTTGATCTTGTCCAAAACAGACATAAATTCCTCTTTAAGAGGTTATTTTGATTGTTTTTTCATAGTTCGTAGAGTTGAGGCGGCTACTTTGATTCGTCTGGTTGAGCCGTCTTGTAGCTGAACGCGGATGGTGCGTAGATTGACCTGGAATTTCTTTTTGGTTCTGTTATTTGCGTGGCTGACGTTGTTTCCTACCATCGCACCTTTGCCGGTGATTGCGCATCTTCTTGCCATAATAAATCCTTGATGATTAAAATAAATGACGATTATATCGAAAAAATTTCAAATTATGCTTAAAATCCGCCGCGGTTTAAATTTAGCGAAATTTATGACAAAACTAAGTAAAATTCCGCATCTTGAAATTTTAAAGGAATCTTAATGTATGTCGCACCCAGCATTTTATCGGCGGATTTCGGCAGGCTCGCGGAGGAAATTCGCGCAGTCTGCAAAGCGGGCGCCGATCTCATTCACGTAGACGTGATGGACGGACATTTTGTACCCAATCTCACGATCGGACCGCTCGTAGTAAGCGCCGCGGCAAAGGCGAGCAGCAAGCCTTTAGACATCCATCTGATGGTTAAAAACGTGCCGTTTTTCGTCGATCTTTTTTTGCCGCTAAAGCCGAAATTTCTTAGCTTTCACATCGAGGAGGAGACCCATCCGCTGCGCCTCATAGATCATATCCGCCATAGCGGCGTCTCGCCCGCAGTCGTGCTAAATCCGCACACTCCGCTTAGCGCGCTGGAGTTTATCTTAGGCGAGGTCGATATGGTGCTTTTGATGAGCGTCAATCCAGGTTTTGGCGGGCAGAAATTTATCCCCTCGGCGCTTGAGAAAATAAAGCAGCTGCGCGAGCTGATAGATCGCAAAGGCGCAAAATGCCTCATTGAGGTCGACGGCGGCGTAAACGGGCTGAATATTGCTGGTATCGATGAAGCGGGCGCCGACGTCGTGGTAGCGGGCAACTACATATTTTCTTCAAACGACTACACGGAGGCGATCCGTGCGCTTAAAATTTAGACGCGGCACAGGGGTAAAATTTTGACGCGCCAGATCGAAAATCTCATAAATTTACTGGCTCAAAAGAGCATAAATTATTACGATTTTATCTCAAAAGCAAGCGACATTGCCGAGATTACCGAGCTTTTCGAGCCAAAAGACCTCTCGATGTGGCGGGCGCTGGGCATAGAGATAATAAAACTCGACAACGGCAAAATCACGCTCAAAACCCGCGAGACGGATATTTCGGATGAAATTTTTTGCTTCGTAGATATAGAGACGAACGGCGGGCTCTCAAACGGCCAGATCATCGAAATCGGCGCGATAAAAACGCGCGGCACGCAGGAGCTTGACCGCTTCGAGAGCTTCGTTTACGCGCCCGTCGTGCCCGAAAATATCACGGAGCTTACCGGTATCCGCGCGGACGATCTTGTGGGCGCACCGC
This sequence comes from uncultured Campylobacter sp., assembly GCF_938041645.1. GTDB lineage: Bacteria > Campylobacterota > Campylobacteria > Campylobacterales > Campylobacteraceae > Campylobacter_B. The sequence goes on from NZ_CALIST010000063.1 coordinate 10,535, forward strand.
CGCTAGCTAGCGTGCTGGAGCGGTTTAGACTGTTTTTAGGAGATAGCGTTTTTGTGGCGCATAACGTCAAATTTGACTACGGCTTCATCGACGCGAGCCTGCAAAAATGCGACTTTGGGATGCTTTTAAATCGCAGGCTCTGCACCGTCGAGCTCGCGCGCCGCACGATCGAGGCGCAAAGATACGGGCTCGGCTCGTTAAAAGAGCTTTTAGGCGTGCAAAACGTCCACCACCGCGCATTTAGCGACGCCATTTCCTGCTTTGAAATTTTCAAATCCGCGCTCTCGCGGCTGCCGTGGAGCGTGCAAAGCACCGAAGACCTGATACTTTTTAGTAAGACCGCAAAGAGTCTGGCGCTGCCTAAGCCGCAGATTTCGGGGCGCGACGAGGGCGAAATTTTATAAACCCCGCGCTGAATTAAGAGACGAAATTTTAGCGAAATTTTGCACCGCCGTTTGAGAGCTAAAATTTACGCGCATTCGAAGCGTTAGTTTTTTACGCTCTTGCTTCGGGTAAAATTTGCTAGCGTTCGCAATCGCGCCGAGCGTGTCCAAGACGTCGCGCGCTTTAAATTTTAAAATTTAGTCTAAGCGAACGCGGCGCGAATTCGATGCTTTAAATTCCAATATAGAATTTTATAAAATTCTGCGGCGCCGATCGCAAATAAAATTTCATAAATTTTTATCGCAAAATACAGCGCGATCGGGGCAAATTTAACGCAAGTCCGACTCTGTCGTAGCGGCGTACGGCAGCTGCATCCGCGCTAAATTTAGCGATAAGCAAATCCGCGATCTTAAATAATACAAATTACGCAGACGCAGCCCGTCTCTCATCAAAGCGTCATCGGAAGACTGGCGGGCTTTGTGAGCGAGTGAAGTAATGCGCCGCCGTCATCTTTGCAAGAAGCGCGATCTTGCGATTGAGCGGTCTTTTTCGCCTCAAGACGGACATATCGTGAGTTAAAATTTCGAAATGGAATTTTACAAGGCGGATCGCTGTCTTTAAATTTACGTTGCAAATCTCATAGGCTGCGAATACGGCGGTCAAATTTTAAAATTCCGTCTGTTTTAATCATGCCTTGAGGTATGGTATTGCGAGGGTACGTGAGCCGCTTGATTGGAAAATGAGTTTTAGATCGCGCCTTGCGTTTGTATCGCGCGCAGTAAAGTAAAATTTCACGCTGTCCGTCGCTGCGCCGCCTAGTCGTTTCTGTCTTTTCAAACACGCTAAATTTCAGTAGAGCTCTGCTTTAATGTTGCTCTAATGCAAAATTCGTCCGTTCATGGCGCTTTTAGCTAAATGAAATTTTACCGTTCACTGCGAGACGTGCGGTAATTCTATTTGCCGCGCATACGCGCCGTACCCGCTTCGAGTTTTAGCGGACGCACCTTAAAATTTCAATTCAAAAGCCCTATTTGGCGCCGCGTCCGAGCAGGAACAATCTCACCGCTTGTTCGGCGACGCGGGCTAAATTTTGTGTCGCGATCTCTTTTTCCATCGCGTGCTCAAGGCTCATCGGTTCATTTAGGATGCAAAAAAATGCGCCTATGCCTCGCTCATTACAGCCGCCGGCACAGGGCGAGATACCGCCTGCCAGCGCGATTACGGGCACGCTGTAGGAAGCGGCGATCTTCGCGACGCCACAGGGAGTTTTGCCCATCGAGCTTTGAAAATCGAGTCTTCCTTCGCCTGTGATGACGAGCTCGGCGTCTTTCATATCGCGATCTAGCCCGATCTCTTCGGTGATGATGTCGATGCCTGGCTTAAGCGTCGCGTTTAGAAAGCTCACGAAGCCAAAGCCTAGCCCGCCGGCAGCTCCTGCTCCGGGGCTATTCCAAAGCTCGCGTCCGAGGTGCTTACTTACGACGCTTGCAAAATTTATAAGCCCCGCATCGAGTTGCTTTACCATCGCTGCATCCGCACCCTTTTGCGGAGCGTAAATATATGCCGCGCCGTTTTCGCCAAAAAGAGGATTATCTACGTCGCAGGCGATAAGAAACTCGCATTCTTTAAGATGCGGCAGCACCGAAGTGCAATCTATCGTGGCGAGTTTAATCAGATCTTCGCCTGCTCCCGCAAGCTCTACGCCATTTGCATCTTTAAATTTAAAGCCGAGCGCGCGCAGCATCCCCATGCCCGCGTCATTCGTAGCACTTCCGCCGATGCCGATGATAAACTTTCGCGCGCCGTGTGCGATCGCATGCGCTATCATCTCGCCAAAGCCATAAGTGCTCGTTTTTAGCGGGTTGCGGCGCGATTTTTCGATGAGCGGCAGACCCGATGCGGACGCCATTTCTAAGATGCCTAGCTCGCCTTTTAAGGCGTAGCGCGCGGGCGTTTTTTCGCCTAACGGATTTGCTACGATGACGTCCATGAACTTAGCTTTTAGCGCGTCGGCAAGGGCTTCAACGCTTCCTTCGCCGCCATCTGCGATAGGTTTGACGAGCACTTCGCAGCCTAGCTTTTCGATGCCTGATTTTACGGCGTTGCCCGCCTCAAGCGAACTAAGCGAGCCCTTAAACGAGTCGATCGCGACCAAAACTTTCATATTTTTCCTTTAGCTGGTATTTTAAAATTTTGGAATTTTACAGCGCATAGGCTAAATTTACGATGACAAGACTGAAGCAAGAGTAGAATTTTAAAATCTCGTTGCCGAATTTATGGGGCAAATTTTAAAATTTCATGTCGTGGAATTTTAGAATTCTGTAAGCCACAGAATTTCGGCTAAATTTTAAAATTCCGTAGCGATAGAATTTTAAAATTTTGCTCCTTGAGGCTTTGTGTATAAATTTAAAACTCCGCTATACGAAATTTTAATACTAGTGCATTTGCGCGGTACGGCTAGCTACGTAAATTTAAAGAATTTAATGTAGCTAGCCGCGGGTAGATGCCCGTAGCACTCCGCATTGATTTAGCGCGGTAGCGGCTAGAATAAGCTAACCTAGATCAAAAACAGCGACAAAACCCACACGCTGATCATACCCGTAATGCCCATAATTAGGGTTAGCATAGTCTGTGTGCGGTAGCCTTGCTGCGGGTTCATCTTGCTGAAATTCGTAACGACCCAAAAGTAGCTGTCATTAGCGTGCGAAACCGTCATAGCGCCCGCTGCGATCGCCATTACGACGAGCGCGCCGGACATTTCGGAGGTGAAGCCCAGTACCTGCATTAGCGAGCCGTCTGCGTTAAATGCGCCCATAATCGAAGCTGTAGTGATGATCGCCACGGTGGAGCTTCCTTGCGCTGTTTTTAGGACTGCCGAGATTAAGAACGGGAAGAAAATCCCCGCGGCTTTAATGGCAGTCGCATTGTCTTTGATGTAGGTTACGAAGCCGGCGTCGGTGATGACCTTGCCTAGCACTCCGCCCGCTGCAGTGATGAAGAGGATCGGGCCTACGATTTTTAAGGATTCGTTTGTGATCTCGCTAAATTCGCCTAGTTTGTCGGTTTGTGCGAGTAAAAATACCGCAAAAACTACTCCCAAGGCTAGCGCGATGATAGGATTTCCTAAAAATTGTGAAATTTCGCCCGCAAATCCGCCTACTTTTAGGATCTTGGCGACGGAACCCAGCGCCATAAATAGGATCGGCACCAAAATAGGGGCTAAGCTTAAAAATCCGCCAGGTAATTTGCCGTATTGCTTAAGCAGATCGTCGTAGCTTTTGGCGATGACTTCATTGGCTTCAGCCTCGCTTATATGGACGCTTTTGGCGACTTTTTTAGAAAAAAAGTATGTGGCGATCAGCACTGGCAAGGACACTACCGCGCCCATTACGATTACGAGCAGCAGATTGCCGCCTAGACCCACGGCGCCTGCTGCGGCGATCGGCCCCGGAGTCGGCGGGATGAATACGTGCGAGGCATAAAGTCCGCCGGAGAGCGCTACTGCAAGAGCGACCGGATTTTCGCCGATTTTTTTGCTGATCGCTTCTCGGATTGGGTTTAAAACGACGAAGCCGCTGTCGCAAAATACGGGGATACCTACGATCCAGCCCATTATGAGCATCGCAAGCTCGGGGCGCTTTTGCCCGACTACGTTTACTACTATATCGGCGAGTTTGAGCGCCGCGCCCGTCTTTTCGAGCACGGTGCCGATGAGCGCGCCGAAGATTATGACGATACCGATACTCTTAAACGTGCCGCTGAATCCGTCGCCGATAATCGCGGGGATCTTGGCTAGCGGTATGCCCGCGACGATCGCGAGCGCCAGGGAGATAAGCATTAGCGCCAAAAACGGGTGAACGCCTGCTTTGGAGATCAAAAAAATCATCACGACGACCGCTATGGCGAAGCAGATGATTAACGCAACACCGCTCATAAAAGCTCCTTGAATGGATTTAATTTGTTCGCAAGCGGTTTAAGCTTAAATTCCGTTTGCGCCTCAAATTTAATGCGGTAATTTTAGCGAAATTTTAATATAAAGCAAGAAAGGCGGCGTTAAATTTATGGAAATTTATGATTTATGCGGAAATGAAAGACTAGCTAGCGGAGTTTATCAGTTGGAATTTATCGGTGCCGCGGGGCGAGAGGCGGTTAAAATTTTAAAATTTGCAGCATTTGGCTTGACACACGTTGCGCGGCGGCGAAAATTTTATCGCGGATCTGTCGTCGTGGCGCAGCAATGGCGGCGGTGTGCTTGCGCTTTACGCGCAGCTTTGGCGGCTTGGGGGCGTGAGCGACGCGGACGGCTTTGCGGCGCTTGCTACGGCGGAAGTAGTAATAGCGGTGAGGTAAAGCAATAATAGTAGCGATGGGGGCGGCGATAGCGGCGATGAAAGGCGATAGTATCGGCAGCGGCGGGATTTTTGATATACAATCGGCGATGATAGAATTTTGATCGAAATTTACTCACGCGGCGATGAAATTTTAATTAAAACTATCGGTGGAAGCGGCGAAATTTTAATTGAAAGCAGGCAACATAGGTAGAGCTTCGATCAAAAACGGCGCGTAGTAGCTCTGATAAAAATCGGCAGCAATCTGCGGTAGAATTTTGCGGCTTTTTATATAATTTTTCTGCGAGTCTGCTGTGATCTTTTTTTGGATTTTTCAAAATTCCTAGCGGTCTTTGCGCGGTCTATCTGCGGCGGGATTTCACGGCTCGGCTAAATTTACAGAGCCATTTTAAATTTAGAAGGCCGTTTTAAATTGTGCAGAGGACAAAGTAGCCGAAACGAGGTATCCGGTTTTAAATTTGCAAAGCCGTTTAAATTTATAAAGTTACTTCCTGCGGCGCCTCTTTTTTAGGCGCTCTTAGTACGCGTAAATTTTTAATCGGTAGCTCTATCTAATCCGCAAAATTTTAGTTTTTGAAATTTTATATATTTTCGAGCTTGCGTTTTGGCTGAAATTTTGATCCACGACCTGATCCGCCGCAGCTTTCGCCCAGGCTTCGTCGAAGTTTTGTCCGTTTAAATTGGCGCTGCTAGAGTAAAGCCAGTCAAATTGCCTCAAAAACTCCTCGTGAGCGCACCCTTTTACGACGCGCACGGCATTGGCGTTCGGATATAAAAACGTCGTTTTTCTCGCGCGGCGCACTAAATTTTTAAATTTAGCGGGCACGCGAGCGAGGTTTTTTAGCTCGCTAAGCTTTGCCGTCGTTATGAGGCAAGGTTTGTCTGCAGGACGGCGTTTTAGCGCGTTTATCTCGCGAAAATCCTTGCTCAAAAATCCAGCCGTCGTATCGGTCTGCGCCAAATAGATCATCTCTCCTCCAAATTTACGCCTTTTTTCTATCTTTAGCCAGCAAGAATATGCACGAGATAATCAGCGTAAAGCCCGCAAAATCAAGAAACACGAACTCCGTCCCCAGCCAAAAATAGGCAAACGCCGCAGCGCTCACCGGCTCGATGCACGCTATCATGCTCGCCCTGCTAGCGCCTATTATCTTTAGCCCCGTCATGTAAAAGCTAAACGCGCATATCGTGCCAAGGATCACCACCGCGGCAAGCGCAGCAAAGCCGTCCGCGTCGCTCACGCCGCCAAGCCGCCAAACCCGCGTGTAAAGCGCAAGCGCGCCGCCGCCGATAACCATACCCCAGCCTAAATTTAACGGGACGGGGTATTTTTGATTTAGCTTCGCGGGGATGAGGCTGTAAACCACGACGCCAAGCGCGCTAATCAGGCACCAAACCAGCGCCTCCGCGCTGATAACGAGCGAGCCCAGATCGCCGTGAGTGGCGAGCAGCATGACGCCCAGCACCGCCAAGATAAGCGCGATGAGCTCGACCTTTTTGGGCGCGCGTCGCTCCAAAAAACAAACTACGGCGAGGATGAGCGCGGGCGCGGAGTACTGGATCACGGTCGCGACGGCTGCGTTTGAGAGCTCGATGCTGTAAAAATACGCATACTGCGTCATCATAAGCCCAAATACGGCATAGATGAGCAGCTGCGGCAAAAGCGCGCGATCTTTTAGCGGCGCAAGGGCTAGGCGCGGCGAGCGAACGACATAATACGCCGTCATCGCAAGCCCGGCTAGACCTAGGCGGTAGGGCACGAGCCAGTCGGCGCTAACGCCCTTTTGCGTGAACAGATACTGCCCGCAAACTCCGCTAAAGCCCCATAATACGCCGCCAAGAAGCGTGATGAAAACACCAAAAAATTCGCTCTGAGATCTCATTTGCCGCCTTAAATTTAAAGCCAAAGTATATAAGCTTATGCTTAAGCTGGGGTTAAATTTGGGGTTCTGCGGAGTTTGTCGGACAGTGTTTGCAACTAGTAGAATTTTGTAAATTTTAAAATTTGAAACAAATAAAGAGATGATAAAAATTTATGAGGCTACTTAAGAATGAAGTAAATTCTAAATTTAGCTTAACGTTCTTGATTTATGGAATAAATTTTGACATTTACGATGCGCCAAAGCTTATAATGTATTGCTTTTATATAAGTCGAATTTGGCTAAAAGGCGGCTAAATTTTTCTAATCGGCAGTCTAATTATCGTTTTGCATTTTTGCGGCACGGTTTTTCTGGGGTCGCTTAGATAGATTTCGTGATGCGCTCTTTGCTCGCCAAAGTCCTTTGCGTAGCCATTCGCGATGATAAACTCGTCTATTTTGGCTACGCTTCTGGGCTCATCATCAAAGCCGCCCACATGTAAAATTTGCGCGCAAAGCCCCTCATCTATCCTTAAAAATTCCGCCGCACTGCAGTCCAGCTTCTTTTTTGCGCAGCCTGTCGCACCGCCCAGTCAAAGCTCTCTCTCGTGATAAAATCAGGCAGCCTAATCGCGCTAATCCAGCTAAAATCGCTCTTTCGGGCGTAGTTTGCCGCTCCGTCAGCAGAGCCGCGCTGCCGCCAAAACCCCTCTAGCGGTGGCACGACGTACTCGAAAAAGCCATCGATTTTATACTCGGTTTTGTAGCTCATTTTTAGTGCGTAGCTCACGGCGTAGAACACCTCTATCGCGCGCTGATACGCGCCGCCTGATTCGTTCGGATCGCCATCGCCTCGGATGCAGACGAAATTTGCGGGCGGGACGGTTAAAATTTGCGGCGCCTGTTTAGGTGTGTAGAGTTGCTTAAACTCTTTTTTAAAATCAAACATTTTATTCCTTTCGCGAGGTAAATTTCATAAAATTTTGCGCTAAAAGCGAAGCTGAAATTTTAAACTGTCTTAAAATTTTACATCATTACACGATCGCGCGTATGCGAAATTCTACAAAATTTTACGTTCGCCGCATCGTTATAAGAAATTTTGCCGCAAGCGCGTCAATGCGCCGCTACGCAATAAAATTTCACGCCACCCTCAAACAGGATATGAAATTTACTGCAAGTATTTGAAAAATTTTAATACATGCAGATAGATTTTATGCAGGCAAAATTTCACACGGGCGAAATTTCACGCCGCTATAAATATTTTAAAATTCCGCCGAAGCGTGCGGCTAAAGCGGCCAAATTTAAAGCGCCGCTTTAAATTAAACGAGCGCCAGCTTCAGCACCTCTTCGATCCGATCTACCGGCGTTATTTTCAGATCGTTTTTGACCTCGTCGGGGATCTCCGCCAGGTCGCGCTCGTAGTTTTTGCGCGGGATCAAAACCTCGGCGATTTTGGCTTTGTGCGCCGCGATGAGCTTCTCCTTAAGCCCGCCGATCGGCAGCACCTTGCCGCTTAGCGTGATCTCGCCAGTCATCGCTAGATCGGCGCGCACCTCGCGCTCGCTTAAAATCGACGCGATCGCCGTACTCATCGTGATACCGGCGCTCGGTCCGTCCTTGGGCGTCGCGCCCTCGGGCACGTGGATATGAAGGTCAAATTTATTGTAAATCTGCTCGGAGCTTTCGGAATTCTCCTCCGCGCCTAAATTTCGCGCCGCCAAGCTTTTAGACGCGCCGCTATTTGCGCGCAATGCGGAGTTTTTGCCCGCGCGCGAGGCTTTTGCCGCGCCGCTCTCAGCGCCTTGAGCGGCTTTGAGCTTACCCTCGTCGATCAGCACCTTTACGACGCTAAAGGCGATCTGCGCGGATTCTTTCATCACGTCGCCGAGCTGGCCCGTGATCGTCATCGCGCCCTTGCCTTTGATCTTGACTGCCTCGATCTTGAGCACGTCGCCGCCTATCGCAGTCCATGCAAGCCCGTTTACGATGCCGATTTGATCGCATTTTTCAACCTCATCGATCTCGAAAACCTTTTTATTTAGGAATTCGCTTAAATTTTTCGTCGTTACGACGATTTTTTTAAATTCTTTGTCTTTTAAAATTTTAACCGCGACCTTGCGGAAGATTGCGGCGATCTGGCGGCGTAGGTTTCGCACGCCGCTTTCGCGCGTGTACTCTTCGATGATCTCGGAAAGGGCTGCCGGGTTGATCGCTACGTCGGCGGCTTTGAGCCCGTGGCGCTGCAGCTCCTGAGGGATCAGATAGTCCTTGGCGATCTGAAATTTCTCCTGCGGCGTGTATGAGCTAAGCTCGATAAATTCCATCCTATCGCGCAGCGGCGCGGGTATGAGAGATACGTCGTTTGCCGTGGCGATAAAGATGATCTTGCTAAGATCGATGTTAAAATTTAGATAGTAATCCCTAAAGCTCGAGTTTTGCTCTGGGTCTAAAATTTCAAGCAGAACTGCGGTCGGATCGCCCTTGTATGAGCTTGAAATTTTATCGATCTCATCAAGCACGATGACGGGGTTCATCTGATTTGCCTCGATAAGCCCTTGCACGATGCGGCCCGGCATCGCGCCGATATAGGTGCGGCGGTGTCCGCGTAGCTCGTTTACGTCCTCGAGCCCGCCCAAAGCGATGCGGATAAGTTTGCGCTTAAGCGCGGTCGCGATGGAGTTCGCAAGGCTCGTCTTGCCTACGCCGGGAGGGCCGTAGAAGCATAAAATCGCGCCGCCGTTTTTGCCGTCCTCTTTGCTCTTCTTGCCGCTTGTACCGCGAAGCTCCAAAAGCTGCTTTAGCGCGAAATATTCTTCGATACGCGCCTTGGGCTTTTGCAGGGAGTGGTGGTCTTTATTCAGCTGAGCGGTGACGCCCTCGATGGACATCTTGTGCTTTGCCGCTTTTTCGAACGGCACTTCGATCACCCAGTCCAGATAGCTCTGCACGAGCCCCGCATCGGCGCTGTCCGGATGGAGGCGGGCAAATTTATCGATCTGCTTTTTGATCTCTTTGTAGGCATCCTCGCCTAAATAGGGCTTTTTGGCCTCTAGTTTTTTGCGATACTCCTCGATCTCCGCGTCTCGGTCGGCATCGCCACCGAGCTCCTTTTGGATCTGCTTGAGTTGCTCTTTTAAAAAATACTCTTTGTTCGTCTTATCGATCTTGGAATGAACCTTGCTTTTGATCTCCTTTTCGAGCCTCTGCGCTTCGATCTCGTCGGAGATGTAGTTGATGAGGTTGAAAAGACGCTTTTGCAAGTTGCTCTCGGTAAAAAATGAGTAGGCTACCTGCTTTTTTAGACGCAGTGCGCTTAAAATCAGGTCGCAAACGCGCGCAGCGTCGGTGCCGTCGTCGATGGTTTTTAGTAGATCGTTCGGGAAAAAATGCGTGAGCGTGCTAAGCGTCTTAGTTTTTTCTTTCAGCACGCTTACCAGCGCGTCTAATTTCTGGTCATTGCCGCGCTCGTCGTGGATGATATCGACGGTAGCGATTAGCGGATCTTGCGAAATTTCTTTTACGATTTTACCTTTTAGCGCGCCTTGAAATAAAATTTTAACCCGACCGTCGGGAAGCGGTACGGTTCTCATCACGGAGCCCACTACGCCTGCGTTATAGATACCGCCGAAGCTTCTATCGCCGCTAAATTCCGACTTGGAGCTTACGACCATTATCATAGATTCGTTTTTGGCGGCTAGATCGAGGGCTTTTTTATTATGCTCGTCGCCGATGAAAAGGGGCGCTATCATAAACGGATATAAAAATAGCTCGTCCTCGACGATGATAGGCAGATCGCTTGGGAAGGTTGTATTTTGAATCAGTTGCATCGCTCCTCCTACTCAAAAATCGCGCGATACCAAGGCGAGCGCGGTTTGATGACGTCGGTGCCGTTTAGCGGGGATTCCTCGATGCGCTGCTCGTAAATTTTAGCCGAGCTCTCGCGGTCGGTGCGCTCATAAAGGTCTTTGATGTCGATATTTAGCTGATGCTCGGCAAGCCTGAGCTTCGTTAGCATCGTCTCGAGTAGCGGACGATACTCGCTCTGCGGATATTCAGCTATAAATTTTCGAATTTCGTCGATGCTGTTTAGCATTAGCTTTTGGTTGCGATTTGGGCGGCTAAAGGAATCGAAATTTGCTCTGATCTTTAAAAATCTTGCATATTCGATCTTTTGCGTCGTGCCGTAGAGACGGATGTATTCGTCTAGGTATTTGTTTGCTTTCTCGTAGTTTTCATCCTCCACAAAAGCCCACGCCATAATGAGTGTCATCTCCTCAAGCAGAGGCGAAGCGATATGCTCGCTAGAAAAGCTAGTGTAATGCTTCTCGGCATCCTCCATATTTGCGTTGTTGATATCTTCTAAAATTTTAGAATACCATGCCTCGGGGCTTAGGTTAAAAAGCTCGCCGTCGCCCTTGCCACTGCAGCCGCCGATAAACGCGATAAATAGGAGAGCGGATAGAATTTTACTTAGATTTGTCATAAAAAATCCTTGGAATTTATTTAGCTCGTAATTTTATAGTCTTTGAGTAAATGCAAGCTTAAATTCCGCGTTCAAATTTAAAAATGGAATTTCTTTAAAATTTTTATGCGTTCGGGCTTAAAAATCTTTGTAAACCAAAAAAATTTACGCGATAAATTCTAAATTTAAGTTTAACAATAGTATAATTAGCGCCGATAACGCAGAGTAAGTTTGCGTTTCCGTAATTTCAAAATTTTAAAGAAAGGATGTAAGATGAAAAAAGGTTTTACTCTAATTGAGCTGATCTTTACTATCGTGATTTTGGCGATTACGACGATGGCGATTCCGCGTATCGTCGCGCAGACGACAGAGCTAAATGCCCTTGCGATCAAAGAGGAGCTTGTATATAACGCTAAAGCTTTTATGTCTCGTATATCTAAAGCGCAGTGGGATAGCGCATACGCAGGAGATGCTAGCTGCGGAGGCGATACTGGCTGCATGAAAAGAATTTTATCGGTAAATCCGACGATAAAATTGCCGGATAATAGCACTATGGAAGCTAGACCGGGAATTTTAGATGAAGCTAGTAAGCGCGAGGTCAGCACTCAAGCTCCGGCTACGAAAGGGCAATTCGGCAAAGGGGATAATAGAATTTCTTTCGGCGGCGGTCGTTATAACGATGTTGATGACTACGATAAATTTACTACTCAAATGACAGTAGGCAATTTAGTAGGCTCTAGTAGTAAGGGTGATTTTATTCTTAATACTGGAATTAATGTCGACGTAGATTATGTAGCAGAGCCTTTTACTGCGGAAGATTATGCTAAGGGTACCGATATAAACGGAACCCTTAGTGATCAACCAGCCAATGGCTCCCCTACCAATATAAAGATGGTTAGGGTTGCCGCCACGGATCTAAACGATGCCGTAGCTAAAGATGGTACTGCCAAATCAGTAGTTTTAAAAGCGTTTTTATCCAATATCGGCGTCGGCGTTCAGACAGCCGTCACTAGACGATATTCCCGATAGGAGCGCGAGATGAAAAAAGGTTTCACCCTTATAGAGCTTGTATTTGTTATCGTAGTATTAGGTATCATCTCGATGTTCGGCGCTGATCTATACACAAAGATATATAAATCCTATGTTCATGTACGTGCAGTAAATCAGCTGGAAGCTAGAACACAAAATGCAATGATGCTAATAACAAATCGCTTGGAAGATAGAATAAAAAGCTCTACTATAGGCAGAGAACTTAGCTCAAACCAATTTGTGCCAATTAGCGCTTTAGATGATCCAAAATACGATATATTAGAGTGGATCGGACAAAGCGTAGAGACGAGAAATATAAATAAGAGAACTCCGGGTTGGAGTGGCTTTATGTCGATGTCTCAACTCCGAGATGACAAATGGAAAACAGGTACAGAAGATGCAGGCTACATTGGAAATACGAGAGCTACATTCAATATGGTATCCCTAGGTAGCGATTTCCCACAAGTGGCTAATATAGTTGGAAATTTAAGGGCTACGAAATACGGTAAATCGTCTACTAATACTCAAGTCGCCGTTATCTTTAGGGTCGTCACGAATGATGCTTCACCTACTAGCGTAGGTATAGGCTTTGGCTACGATAGAAAGGTCGACGTGAACGGTAGCAATCGCGTGCTGATCGCCGTAGGCACTCCTAGTGCTGCGGGTAGCGGTAGTATGGAAGGTGAGACTATCACTATAAATCAATATCCGTTGAACCCGAACAACGATAAATCACAGGAATTCTCCGAGCAATACTATATAGCTCATAGTGCCTACGCGATCGTTCCAGATTTAGGGGGTAGGGATAGTATTGTATATATGAGAGATAATGCTGGTAATGTATTAAGTAAAAATTTTGATTTGGTTTTAAAATACAACTATCGTCCGTGGAGCACCGTTAAAGATGATGCAAACTCATACAATGTTGCTAGCAGTGCGTTACTAGCCGAGGACGTGAGCTTATTTAGATTTAAAGACGATAATGGCGCCGTTGCGCTTAAACTATGTATGAGAGACGACGGCAGAAATTTCGATCCTGCAGAGCTGGATCTGAACGTTTGTAAAGCACAGGTGGTGTACTAATGAAAACTATGCGAAAAGGCTTTGCTCTAGTAGCGGCTATATTTTTTATCATCATTGTAGCGACTACCGCGATTACGGCGCTATCTATCGCGTCTATGACGGCTCGCGATGTCAATAATATCCAAGGCAGAGAGCAGGCGCTACTGCTAGCGCAGAGTGCTACGGAGCTAGCTGTCCTTGCTATGCAAAAGCACCAGTATCTAACTACCCCGCTTAAGGCAGGAGGTGCTACTGCTGCGACTAATCCTACATTAAATACGATTACTCTTGAGTATCCGTCAAATGATCCAGCTCAAAAGATGTTTGATATCACCGTGACATTCGGATATTTCGATAGACAGTTGGGTGCGCCCGGCAATCATACCGTCGCTTATAGTAATTTTGGGCAAGGCTCGTCCGAAACACTTGCAAATGGTAGTGTGGGCAGAATTCTAAGCCATGCCGCGCTTGTAGATGTAGTAGTAAAATCCAACGTAGAAGTTATGGGCAGACCGCAGATTACATATCATAGGCGTACTATTCAAAAACCATAATGCAAAGGAGAGACGATGAATTTAAATATCGTAGGTAAGCAGTTTGAGCTAACGGAAGCTATTAAAAATTATGTCGAAAACGCATTTGAGACGCTAGAAAAATATAATCTCGACATCATCTCGGGGCGTTGTGTAATTTCTGCCGACGAGAAGCAAGGCAAAAAGGGCTTCGTGGTGGATTTTTCATTAAATTTAGCGCATCAAGATACTATCGTCGTGCGCCAAAAAGATAAGGATCTCTACGCTGCCGTCGATCTCATCGTCGAGCGCGCTTCAAAAGTGCTTCGCAGATACCACGATAAGGTAAATTCTCATAAAAATCGCGACGAGATGAAACAAAACGCCGTAGATAATGCGGTCGGTGCCAATAAGCCAAATTTAAACGATGAAGTTGATGAGATCGTCCCTACCGAGCTGGATCTATATAAGCCGTTAGAGATCGATGAGGCGCTAAATAAGCTTAAAGAAAGTACCGATCAGTTCTTGGTCTTTAACGATATGGATGCTAAAATGCGCGTGCTTTATAAGCGCAAGGACGGTAAATTCGGCTTATTTTAGAATTTTAGAATTTTAGAATTTTAGAATTTTAGAATTTTAGAATTTTTAAGGCGCGGAATTCTCGCGCCTTTACTTTAATTGTTTGAGAGTTGTTGCTTATTTGTTATTATATTATTTTTAATGTAGCCCAAGATAAACAAAATCGCATTTTATAAAATCTTTCTTTTAGGAAATCTTTAAAATTTATTTATATTTGTTCCATATCCATATAAAATTTAAGCAAAAAAAATGTAAAATAATAGTCAAAAATTATGTTATTGACCGGAGGGTAGTATCATGAAAGTTAAGAGTTTTAGCTTTGCGCCCATTTTGGCGCTGTTGTTTTGTTTCGCGACGGGAGTATTCGCAGATGATAGCAGGTCGAACGTGAAGATAAATCCTGCTACCCCAATAAGCAACGAGTATCGTGACGATGGCGTGCTGGACGGAAGGAGAGGTGGTTGGACTTGGCACGAAGATCAGGGTTTGTATAATTTCACCACTATAAAAAATCGGTCTGACGAATTAAACCAAAAGCCGATAGTTAGATTCGGCGGTGCGGGCACATACGTCTTTGGAGACTACGCCGTGACCGGAAAGCCGGTGATTAGTTTAAGCTGGCCTTCTGCTTTAGGCTATGGTTACATGTGGGGAGCAAAAGGTACATACATTAAAGATGACGGCGACGGACAGTTTTATTTGAATAGTTCAAAAGCTGTTTTGAGGCTTCCTAAGGGCGTGACTAAAAACGATATAGTCTATGCGAGACTTTATTGGCAGGGAAATATATTCAGCACGACTGATTTTAACAGCAAAGCAGAATACGACAGCCTAGACGGAAAAAAAGATACCGGTTTTGCTAAGTGGTATACATGGGTGAAATTTAAAATGAAAAGCTCGAAAGGTAAAGCTAGCATAATAAAAGATGTTCAGAGAGATAGATGCGAAGGAACGGCTGCTTGGAACTTTTTGGCAAAATCTCGCAAGCCCTTACGTTTGCGTTTAAAATATGGCTGCACTAAAGATATTACCGATCTAGTCAAGGAATATTTTAAAGATTATTCCGACAGCATTGAATTTACTGTAGGAAACGTAAGAACGAGTGATGGTGAGGATCAAAGCGGTGCAGATTTTACCAATTTAGAGTTCAACAGCGTTCGTATTGGGCCGTACGGCGGATGGGGAATAATCGTAGTATATGATAAAACCGCCAACTCCAGAAGGGATTTGCTAAATAATTTACAATCTAACGATAGCGTAACGGGTCAAAAAATGACTTATAAAGAGGCCGTAGAATATAAAAATAAATATTTTAAACCAAAAAACGTAACTATTTACGGCGATTATTTTGTCGTCACCCCTTGGAAGGATGGAGGATATACGCCTATAAACATTAACGCTACCATCAGTGGATTTTATACACCTAGAAGTGGGTCCGTAAATGCAAAGCTAGGGTTTTTAGGGTTTGGTGGCGAGAGACAAATGACCTCCGACGAGTATTTTAAAGTTCAACACAAAGGAACTGCACAAATGGATTCGCTATACGGATCCAGTGGGGTTAATCAACGGTTAGCTAACGATCGCGCTAATATATACGACGGCTCTGTCGCTTTACTTATAAATGATAACGGCACCTATAAGTATAGCTATCCATACGGCACCGGTTATTTAGGTGGATTTGATCTGGACGAATTCGATATCGGTTCAAAGATGAAGAATGCGCAATCTAGTCTAAACATCTCTTTGGGTGCGGCGTATGAAGATCTCAACGGAGGTCAAGCCGATCAAAACTTCATAAGTATGATTGCTATTTCCGCCGATTTGTATGTCCCTCAAATGTGCTATCAGTATGAGGTATATAACGCCGCTAACTGGGTTAAATTCTTTGATAATGATGGTAACCGAAGAAGCGAAGAGGATGTAAAAAAACTACATGAACCTCCTGAGCAGATCAAAAACCCGGTAGTTGCGGGTGAAAATATCTATTATAGAATGAAATTTGAAAATAGATTGAATGGCGGCGATAGCGAAGATGCAGCAGGTGCGGTAGTATCGATCGACTTTGGTCAAGCCGGCGCTACCTATACCAAAGATAGCGCTACTATAAATAACGAGCTAGTCGTAAATGATCCTATCACTACCACTACAAATACCATACCTGCGGCGGCAGCCGATGAACTAGTCTATTTACGCGATGGTCAAAAGGGTGCATACGAGACTATGAAAGACGTCATAAAAGGTGGCACTCCAAACGTTACGAAGGCTATTTATAAAGATAGGCAGTTTACTGCGCTTGACGGTAATATATTGAAATTTTATATAGGTCAAGGCGCGGGAGACTTAACCCCCTCTTCAACACCAGGCGGCAGCCCTGTACCCGTAGGCGGTTTAATGCAACCGGGTAAAGCGGCATACGGCGAGTTTAATGCTACCGTAAATACGGGTGCAACCATATTGCAGGCTCCTGCCGTGACACTAAGTTATAAGATGAGCTTAGATATAGGCGGCGGTCAGCGAGTCTTCATAGAGATGGATAGCGCTTCCGAGCTTGAATTATGCGACGCGACAAAGGTTTCTAAAAGCGTTAATATCCTACCTTTAAGCGGTTTACAGGTAGTCAATAAGAATTTTAGTAAAAATGACGACGACGATAGGCTATATACTCAAATCTCCGATAAGCCTTTCGATGCGAAACTCATCTTTAGACCGGATTATGAGAGCCAATTTTGTAAGAAGTATAAGGATGATACCGGTAAATGCGAGGAATACATCGACGCAGCCGCAAATTCTCCTTACTTCAAAAAAGATCCGAATACCGGCAAGCTCGTATATATCGGTAGTGAGGCTAGAAAGCTTGAGAAATTCGACTTGAGCGGTAAATTGTATTTATCCGTTGTCAGGGCGAGAAATGCCGCTACTACCTCGGATAAAGTTGCCGATAGCGATAAGGGGAATAGCGCAGTTTACTCATGCCGATCCGTAACCGATTCCTTAAAAATTCCGTTTAAGATGAAGGACAAAACCGATTACACTATCGATAAGGAAGTGGATTTTAAAGGAAAAAGTATTTTAGAGCTAAACGATATAGAGATAGGAGATGCGTATCAGGGTCTTACATTTATGCTTAGCTATCGTCCGGATAATCAAGTTGCCTCAGGATCCGATTTAGATCAGTATATAAAAAACAAAGATTTAAATAACAGCGATCCTAAGGCTTATTATTCGGAGCTCAAGAAATGGGAGCTTAAAAAGCGATATGGATATTGCGAGACAGGTGAGAATTTTAGCTGGTGCAACACAAAACTAACTGCGGAGCAAAAGAAGGACATTTGGGAGAATAAAATACAACCGGAGCTGAAGAAGCTTGAAGATAATATAAAGGCTGCTAAAGATGAGTTCGGAATTCAAATGTCAAAAGACGGCTCGTTCCATATATGCGGTAGCGACAACTTTGTGCTTCGCCCTGCATATTTTAATGTAGATACAAAAGCGCTGAAGGATTCGGGCAAGTATAGTAAGATCGTAGATACCACTGCGAGTGGTGATATAACCAAAAAAGGTGATGGCACCAGCGTACTTAATCCTAATAATCTGCGCGTAGGCGGCGATTATACGCAAAACGCAGATATCTTGGCTCACGTAATATCGGCCAGAAGCTATAATGACAACGGCGTACCTAACTACACAGCAGAAATCGGTGGCGATCTTGGCAATCAACGTTATCATCTGCGTAAAAGCTATGGCGCGGATTCTGATGATACTCAAGATATATCAACCAAGATTCGCGGTATTCAAACCTACTTGCGTCCGTTTATATCTAATGAATGCGCGGCTAATGTCTCTACTCAATCCTATTATGTAGATAGAAAGAATGCTTCCACTACATTAAAACGTGGCGTTAAAGAAGATAGTTGTTATGGCGGTACTGCAGTGGAATATTCCGGTGCTAAATACAATGCCGAAACAGGCAAATATGAGATTGATCCGGAAGCCATCAAAAAAGGCTCTTTTGGCAAGAGCGATGATGTCTCGTGCGTATTAAATGGCACAAGCTCGAAATTTGACGCAGCATTTAGAAGAGTATGGGATAAAAACGCCGTAAGTCTATGGGCGAATTTTAACGCTAGAAATATCGTAGAAGCAGGAGGCGTTGCGAAATTTGATAGCAAAGGTCATGTTCAAGGTGCATATCTTATGACTCAGTCTAGAAAAAATCCGGTAGATAAAGATAAAAGCTATGCCGTCATCTATACTGAAACCATAGGTAAAGATGCCGATAAAATTTTTAATTACTATAATGTCGGCGATGTACTCGTAAACATCTATGATAATTCGTGGACGGATGCTTATTCCGATCAGACATACTCTAAGAAGTGGAAGAGCGCTAAATGTATCATCAATTCATCTAGCAATACTCCTAATGCTAAGGGTATGGTAGGCTGCGACGTAGGCATGAGAATTGCTGCCAACAAAGATAAAGCGATAAATGATAATATTGTATTGCGCTACCGACCGGATCGTATCAGAGTATCTCTCACAAGCCTTGATAACGGTGTGACAACCGGCGTAGGCGATAATAATATCTCTGGTGGAATATCTGCGTATACATATTTCAACGCTCCGGACATCGAAAACGATGTCGTAGTATATGCTGACGAAAATTCTAGCCAGAATTTAGCGGTGACGCATCAGATAAGTCAGCTAGCTAAGCTTAAGGTCAATGCAGTAGCGTATCTATCTGACAAAGTTTATAAGGATGTCATCGCTACGCTTTATGACGGATATAAAATGGAAATTGGCGACAAAGGTAAGGAGAAACTTCAAGCCGTGTGCGGATTTTCGAGCGATCTTGATTTTGCGCTAAATTTCGGATTTGATTGCGCTAACAATAGTACCGATGGGCGTTGCTCCACAGCTACCGCTAATAAGACCGGTGGAGCTACAAATTACGTGCCATATCCTGATAAACCTGCCGTTAAATACGAGATCCCTAGCGATACGCAGTATTTTGCTAAAGATTCTGACGTATGCTTAGGCTCTACTGGATATGATAGCAGATGCTATAAATATAACGTAAGAAGCAGTAAGGGTTCTTCTAAAACTGATGAGATGCCAGACTGGGAGGAAGCCGCTTCTAGCGGTGATGCTGGTTATGGCTTACCTATACCGCTTAAAATAGCTCTTAATTACTACTCTGATGCTTCATTAAGAGGCGGGCTTATCAATAGACCGCAAGGCGGTACAGGAATTAATTATGACTCGAAGTCAAATGAATTCAGAATTTTAGCGCAAGGATTTAGAGAAGGACAAACTCCCGACTCGACCGTGTATTTTAACTTCGCTAGGATGCATAAAACCCCTAGCACCCCGGTGCTTATCTATGCTAGTGACTTTGATATTCAAGACGGAACCGCTCTTAAGACCTTTGGAAAGTTTTGGCCATCGAAATTCGATAGCTCATACAAAGCTATCTCTGATACCGACTCTGAGGACTACAATAAAACCGATATAAAGCTGTCTAAGGAAGATTTCGATGTCTTTATTACTAGAAAGGTTAGCGAGACCAGAGCTGCAAGTAAGGCTGCTTATATAGCCGCCGCTAATTCTAATAGCAAAACTTACGCAACCGGCAAGACCGTTACAGATTTTAGCGATAATGTAGGCACTTACGCCCTATTTGTCTATGGTACATCGTACGATAAAAGTTTGGGGGCTATAGTGCAGCAAGCTACTACTGGGACTCCAATATCTGTTCCTATTTACACGCAAATCTATTGTGGTAGAACCGATAAGTGCTCGAATATGCCTGCGCCTAGCGATAGTTTGGCCTACGAGGTTCCGGTTGCGAATGTCTCGGGCAAGGTTAAAGCCTCGAATATATTTACCGTGCTAGCGGCTCAAGATCATAGCTTAACTGACTTTACGAAGTTTGTAGTAAATACGAAAGCTACTTTAAATAACATAGACGAGGAGTTTGTGAGCGACTACGATAGTCTTACTAAGGTTGGCGACGTAAATGTGGATATCAGCAGGGCCAATGTGGTAAAAAATGGCCGAGAGAATATAACCATCAGTGGCACTGCAGCAGGTCATGCTACAATACGTATCATTACTAATCCATGGCTTATTCATACTCCAGCCTTAAATGATAAGACTATGTTTACTGCAAATGATGGAGGAGCCTACTCTAAAAAGTATCCAGGCGTACGACAGTATTATAATCCTCTTCGTGTACATATAAAGCAGTCTAAACCTACGGTCTGGGGCGGTGAAGGTCAGGTTAAATCGGGCATAGCGGATGATGTAGGATCGTTCGCTGGTGGTAGCTCGTCAGACAATAGTACTAGCGATACTTCGACTAGAATTCTAGATTCTGGCGATGTTCGCGATATCTACAATCAAAAGACCGATTGGTAGTATCAGCGTTAAGCTCGTAACATAAAGGCTAGCCTTCTGGCTAGCCTTTTTTTATGGGTGGAATTTTGGTTTTCTTGGCGACAAATATTTTGGAATTTTGCTTTGCAAATTTTTGTCTGTAAATTCCATGAGATAGAATTTCTTTGAAATTTTAAATTGCGAAATTTTGCTATAAAACTTGGCGGTAAAATTTATTCATTGAGATTTGTGCGCCGTAACGGCATAGAATTGCGCGCTAATCCCAAGCGGTAGAATTTCAAAGTAAAATTTTATATGACGATCATCCTCCCGTTTATTAAAATTCTCAACCATCAGCATTGTAAGTTTCGCGTAGCGTAATCACGCAAGGCTTATTACAATTTTTTGTTACGTGAAATTTTACATTTCAATATAGCCGCAGAATTTCCGTTCGTAAATAGCGTCTAATTCTTGCCGTCAAACTCCGTTGTGGCAAAGCATGCCACTTAATAATTTTTTAAAATTCTATCGCCCGTGGCGGCTTACGAATTTTACTTCGTTGTATAAATTTTTAGTTCGTAAATATCGCCTCCTCATTTACCCATTTTTAAATGAAATTTCGGCACAATGCGGCTTAAAATTTCGTCAGGAAAGCCACTTGAAAACAAAAAATATCAGAAATTTCAGCATCATCGCGCATATCGACCACGGCAAATCCACGCTCGCAGACCGCCTGATTAGCGAGTGTAACGCCGTTGAGGCGCGCCAGATGAGCAGCCAGATCATGGATACGATGGATATCGAAAAGGAGCGCGGCATCACGATCAAGGCGCAGTCCGTGCGGCTCGAGTATGAGCTTGGCGGAGAGAAATACGTTTTAAATTTAATCGACACTCCGGGCCACGTAGATTTTAGCTATGAGGTCTCGCGCTCGCTGGCTAGCTGCGAGGGGGCGATCCTCGTCGTGGATGCGAGCCAGGGCGTGCAGGCGCAGACCATCGCAAACGTCTATATCGCGCTGCAGCACAATCTTGAAATCATCCCCGTACTTAACAAAATCGATCTGCCCGCCGCCGATCCGCAGCGCGTAAAAGAGGAGATCGAGCACGTCATCGGGCTTGATTGCAGCAGCGCGATCGAGGTCAGCGCCAAAACGGGTGCGGGTATCAAGGAGCTTTTAGAGGCGATAATCACTCGCATCCCCGCGCCCAAAACGGACGACGCTGCGCCGCTTAAGGCGCTTATCTACGACAGCTGGTTCGATAACTACCTAGGCGCGCTCGCGCTTGTTAGGCTCTACGACGGCGTGCTGAAAAAGGGCGACGAGGTCTATATCATGGGTAGCGAGAACCGCCACGAGGTGCTTGATCTGATGTATCCCAACCCGCTCGCGCCTGCCAAAACCCGCGAGCTTAGCAGCGGCGAAGTGGGCATCGTCGTGATGGGGCTAAAAAACGTCGCCGACGTGCAGGTGGGCGATACGATCACGCTTTTTAAAAAACGCGCCGCCGAGCCGGTGGGCGGATTTGAGAAGGCCAAGCCCTTCGTGTTTGCGGGCATCTATCCCGTGCAGACCGATAAATTTGAAGATCTGCGCGACGCTTTGGACAAGCTCAGCTTAAACGATAGCTCGCTTAGCTACGAGCCCGAGACGTCGCTCGCGCTAGGATTTGGCTTTCGCGTCGGGTTTTTGGGGCTACTGCATATGGAGGTCGTGAAGGAGCGGCTCGAGCGCGAGTTTGATCTCGATCTCATCGCCACGGCGCCGACCGTCACATACGCCGTGTATCTCACGGACGGCTCGTGCGTGCGGATACACAGCCCCAGCGAGCTTCCTGCGCCAAATTTCATCGAGCGCATCGAGGAGCCCTACGTCAGGGCGACCATCATCACCCCGAGCGAGTTTTTGGGCAATCTCATCAGCCTTTTAAATTTGCGCCGCGGCATCCAAACCAAGATGGATTACATCACGCCTGAGCGCGTCCTGCTTGAATACGACGTGCCGACAAACGAGATCATAATGGACTTTTACGACAAGCTCAAGTCATGCACCAAGGGATATGCGAGCTTTGATTACGAACCGATCGATTACAGGCGTGGCGATCTCGTAAAGCTCGACATCCGCGTCGCGGGCGAAGCGGTCGATGCGCTCTCGATCATCGTGCCCGCCTCAAAGGCCGAATCTAAGGGGCGCGATCTCGTCAAAGCGATGAAGGAGATCGTGCCGCGGCAGCTTTTTGAGGTCGCGATTCAAGCAAGCATCGGCAACAAGATCATCGCGCGCGAAAACGTCCGCGCCATGGGCAAAAACGTGACCGCCAAGTGCTACGGCGGCGACATCACGCGCAAGCGCAAGCTGCTCGAGAAGCAAAAAGAGGGCAAGAAGCGCATGAAAGCAATCGGTAAGGTAAATCTGCCGAGTGAGGCGTTTTTAAGCGTGCTAAAGATCGATTAAATTTAGCGCGCGGGTGATATAAATTTCATCTTTTGCCGCGCGGCCGTAAAATTTGATTTTAAATTTTGACGATCGCGCGGGCGGTTTAAATTTAGCGGCTCGTCGTTTGGTATGAAATTTTGCCTTTAAATTTAACGATCTTAAGAGACGATTTAAATTTTATGACTGCGCGGCGTTTAAGTTCTATCGCTCGTGCCCAAGCTGATACATTCGCTGCTGCGCACCCATTTTGCGCCGCTTTAAGCTCTAGTGCTCGCTGCTCGGTCGTAGAATTTCGCTTTAAATTAGGCTAAAATTTCGCCTTTCAAATTTAACGATCGCTCGGGCAGTTTAAATTTAGCCGCCCGCCGACCATTGCAGTCGCGTCCGCGGCCCGGCTGCAAAATTTTATCCCAGCGGCGCCCGCTATGGAAATTTTATCCGCCACGGTTTTGTAAAATTTGATTAAATTTTGCCCCTTTGTCGCGTCGCGTGAAATCGTTATAGCGCAAGCGATAGCTAGAATTTATTTTGATAAATTCCATAGCCAAGCGCGGCGTATAAGAGGGCGCGCCGATAAATCCCGCAAAAGCGCTAAATTTATCGGCGCGGCAAAAGGAGAAAAATGAAATTTTTAGACCGCTTAGGCGTCGATAAGAGCAGCTTTATTGATCTGTTTTCGGCGTGTTTAGGTTGCGGCGCAAGGGTGCAAGAGGCGGCCTCAAAGCTGATCGTAAAGGGCAGGCGCTGGTCTGTGGATCTAAAGCGCGGCGAGATCAGTTTCGGCGATGATGCGCCGCGCGCTATCTGGTATATCGACAGCGAAGCAAACGCCGGCCGCACGTGGCTATTGGGATACGAAAACATAAACCGCCTTGATGAGCGGCTGCTTACTCTCGCGCGAGATGTGCACGACTTCAGCTTGCGGCATGGGCTAGCGCAGCTTAGCGCGTCTAAGCTCGCACTAAGCGCGGAGATAAACGGCCACGCTCTAAGCACGATCGCGTGCGGATTATCGCAGGAGCCCGTAATCTACTACCGCTGTCCGCACGCCGGCGGAGCTGTGTTTGTAGCGTTTGCGGCGGGCGAGTGCGTGAGCTCCGATGGCACGATCAAGCTCAGCATGGATGCAAACGAGCTATCTCTTTGGCGCGCGATTATATAGGCGTATTTCAGTTAAATCACGCCGTTTTTATTAAGGCGCTTTTACTTAGAAACGGTACGAAATTTAGCGAAGCGGCGGGTAAGATCGTAGCAAATTTTAAAAATGACGCAGTCTTTTCGTTTGATAATTTGGGGAGGCTAAGCGAGGTAAAGTTCGCCGTATAGAGCCGCAAATATCGCGCCGTGCATTCGCGGCTTTGAAATTTACGCCGCCAAATTTTGCCCTGCAAATTTATATCGTAGAATTTTGCAGCTTGGAATTTTGCTCGGTAAAATTTAGATCGCGGAATTCTGCCACGTAAAATTTTGTCTTAAAATTCCTCTACTCTATCCGCGCCCAAGCCTTTAAATTTTAAACCAAAATCAGCCGCCGTCGATATCGAAATCAAGATGCTCTTTGAAGTAGGCGCGCAGCCTGCGGCGGTCGTTGCGGCCGGGCGTGATCGCAAACCACAGCACGCGGTCGTTTAGATCCTTGCCACGGATCAGCACGGTGTCGCGCAGCAAGATGTCGTGAAAGTCGCCGTTTAGCCGCCACGACGAGAGTGCCTTGGCGAAGAAAAAGATCACGACGCCCGCGACCATGATCACGAATGCCATTCCCACGCGCTCACTCATGGTGATACCCACTAGCCATAGCACGATCATCGATCCGATCCCAAATGTGAAGAACTGCTCGTGTTTTACGTAGCGGGAGTGGCTAAGCGCCGTGTAGCCGGTGCAGGTGCGCAAAAAGCCTGGAGTGAGCCTAACGTAGTCGATGTTAAAGAGCAAAATTTCGCTCTTGCGCTCGTTTGAAACGAAGGTGATCGCGTGGTCGCTAAATTTAAACAGCCCGCCGCCGTCGCGCCCCTGATACCAAGCTACGCCCGCGATCAAAAGCCCCAAAATCCCGCCTCCGCCGCGACCGCGTCCGTTTCCTAAAAAAATTTCATCTAAATCAAGGCCGGCCGACACGCCGTAAAAAAATACAAAGACCATCATCGCAATGACGAAGATCACGATGAAGGAGTTGTCGTTTTTGACGCTAAATCCACCTGCACTCGCGGTTCGTGCGCCGCGGCTGCGAAGGGCGGCTTTGTAGTCTTTGGTGCTAAAAGTAGGCATAAAGCCTCCTTTCTTTTGGGCTTGCGAAACTCTTTTGCGCTTTCAAAGCCCGTTTAAAACGGTTAAATTTTATAAAATTTCAGATCAAATTCGGATTAAATTTCAAATTTGAAGAGGTTTTAAAATTTAAATGGGTTGCAAATTTAAAGGATTTGAAATTTAGCCCGGGCTAAACCCCGTTTTTGTATAATCGCACAAAATTTTAAAGGAGAAAAAATGAAAAAAATTTTTGCTTTGCTTCTTGCGGCGCTATTCTTTGTTGGTTGCGGGCAGTCTCAACCGAAAGTGCCGATCGCAAGCGCGTATAAATTCAAGGGCATTACCTACCAACACTTCCAAAACCATAATCCGAAAAAATTTGTCTATCAATCGCCGGAGGCGGTCGAGAAAAAGTACAACGAGCAGCTTTTAGCGGCGCTAAAAGAGGCGAATCTGCTGGATCAAAACTCTACCGATGAGCTTAAAATTACAATAAAGCACCACAGGGGCTTTACGGGCGAAGCTACTCCGTTTCCTAGCGATAGAATCGGTGGCATAGAGTTTATTTATGAGGTTAAACTAGTAAGAAACGGCCAAATTTTAAGAAGCTACGTGCAAAATGACATTGAGCATTACGATCCAGGATTTTTCGGCAATATGAAAACCATAGCGTTGCAAAATACAGACGATAGCTATGAAAATGCCGCAATTACGGCTCTTGTCAAGCATTTAATGGAGATCATAAAGAGCTTTTAGTGGCTCAAGGGCTTTGCATTGCAAACTAAACTGCAGTAAAATTTTAAAGCACAACTGGCTAGCGTATGTGGCGGTTCGCATGATCTAAATCATCATAAATAGTTTTCGACGTCTTGCAGGTTTCTAAATCGCGGAATTTAAAAAAACAGCTGCAAACCTGCGCGGTAAATTGAAGTGTAGTTTTGTAGAAATTAAGAAATCAATTGAAATTGCAGATGGTAGTAGCCTTGCTGAAGCAAATTCCGCTTCCTCGCAGTCAAATTCTGCATTATAACCCAATTTTAAATGCTATAAATTTGAAATTCTGCGGTACAAAGCACCTGTTTATAGGCTATGAGCGTAGCCTCTTTTGCAAAGCCTTTATGTAGAGTACTGAGTACTGCGTGTTTTGCGTAATCTATCTTATAAGCCTTTTTAAGCTCATCCAAAAACCGCTCGCGGCTAAAAACAAAAATGAAAGCGAAGATAGGCAAAATATAAGCTTGCCGATCTGCCCGAAAATTTCGCCTGAATGAATATCTAAAACCGCCATGCGTATCGTCATAAAACGCGGCATTTGCGCTTTCATATCGGCAAATTTAACATCCCTTAAAATTTCGCCGCTCGTAGCATTGATCGCGATCCTATTAAATTCATCGCTCTCGTCGCTCGCAATCCCGTATATCTCGCTATATACTCCGTCTTTTGGATTAAGCATTATGTTAAAAAATTTAAAATTTTCGCCGTGTTTTTGGGTAAAAATTTTAAACATCGCGTCGATCTCCCGTAGTTTGCCTGCATCCTTAAACCCCAACTTTTGTCTAGGTTCAAATTTTTCAGCTTTGTAAATTTGGTCCTCGCCCAAAATTTTATTCGTTAGTCTTGCTAACCAGTCATAAGAAAAATATAGCCCGCTCGCGCTTATAGCAAAAAGTATTACAGCCGCATAGATGCCCGTGCATCCGTGGATCTGATAAAGCAGCGCGTAGCCGCGAACTTTGAAATTTATCTTTAGCGCCTTTGTAAGCTTGCGTCTAAAAAACGGATAATAGATCAAAATCCCGCTTAGCAAAAGCAAAATGAGCCCTAGCGTGCTAAGTGCCACGATTTGCCTGCCGATCTCGCGAGCCCCCTCGCCGAAGGCAAGCTCAAAGCCTAGATTTGTATGTAGGCTTAGCACAACGTTCATTATCCTCTCTTCATAGTTCTCGCCGACGATTTGTCCGTCATAAGGGCTCAAAAAATACGCTCTTGCTCGTCCTTTGCCGTCTTTGCCCGCGACTTCGATGCTTGCGCCGCCGTCTTTTATGCCGATTAACTCCGGCGTGAAGCTACTTTGCTTCTCGCCGAAAATTTTTAAAATTTCAGAAATTTTTAGGCGAGGCACATCTCTTTGGACGGCGAAAGACTGCCGCTCGTTAATCGCGTCAAAAATTTCATCGTGATACGAGATGAAACAGCCCGACAAGGCGACTACGAGCAGCGGTAGTGCACAAAGCAGAGACAAAATTAAATGAACGTTGAACCAAAAGTTTTTCTTTAAAACTCTCCTCATCGTTTAAATTTCATCTTTAAATTTTGCTCGAATTAAAAATTTACGTTGAAGCCGAGCTGAAATTTACGACCCTCAGCTATGAGGGCCCTGGTCGGCTTATCGTCTATTACTCTTTCGTTAAATACGTTATATACGCTAAAATTTACGCTAGCGTTTTTCGTGATTTTATAGTTAGTCCCGACGTCGGTGACGGCGTAGCCCTTGGTGCTTACATATACGCCGTTTTTTATCCTGCTTATATAATTTACCTGCGTCCAGAAGCTCAGATCGCTATTAAAGTCGTAATCAAGTCCCGTTTTTATCATATAGCGCGGGGTGTCGGTCAGCGTCTTGCCCTCATTTTCGCCTGATTTTTGTTTTGATTTAGCGTAGGTGTAGTTTGCATGAAATGCTAAATTTGATAAAATTTTCCACTCGCCGCTAAGCTCAAGTCCGTCTATGGAGGCTCTGCCGATATTTACGTTTTCATAAATTCCAAAATAGGTCTTGCCTTGATAAACACAAGTCCAAGTAGCGGGATTATTAAAATCCGCTCCCGATCCCCAACCGCCGCATCTTACGACGCTATCGATCTTGTCTTTGAAGTCGGTGTGAAAAACGGTCGCCGAAAGGCTTAGATTATCGTTATTGTCATACATCGTTCCGACCTCGTAATTTACGCTAGTTTCGGGCTTGAGGCTGCTTCGCCCCAGTCTGATACCGCGTCCGTGATTTATCGGAATTTTTAGCCCTTCGGATCTATCGTCGATATTAGGCGTCGTATAGCCCGCCGATACGCCTCCCTTAAACGATAAATTTTCATTTAGATGATAAACGATGTAGCCGCGCGGCGCAAAGTGTCCGCCGTAGTCTTTGTCGTAGTTGTATCTTAAGCCCGCAGTCAGTGCAAGCGCGTCCGTGACATAAAAATTATCCTCTCCAAATACACATCCCATCTTTTTAGATGCGCATCATCGCTAAAGCCCGGCTCATTTTGTGATGAATCCAGCTTCTCATGGCGATACTGCGCGCCGAGCGTTAAGGTATTTGAGTCAAAAAGATACGAGCCTTGAGTATTAAATATCGTAGATCTTAGCCTGATGTCGCTTGCGGCTTGATCGGAAAAGGTTTTTGTAACCTCGTGCGATAGATAGGTATCGGTTAGAAATTTATCGTATCTTCCGCTATGCGAGAGCGAAATTTGATCGTCTTTGTCGTCTTCGTGAGTGTTATATCCTAGATACGCCGTTTTGCCTAGAGTTCTTGAGGTCAAGTTTTTAGTGTGTTTGTAATCAAGCGCGAGATCGTCGTTCTCGGTAGGCTTATACATAAGCTTCGCACCGAAATTCTTATCCGCGTCTTTTGGATTGCCGTAGTCTTTGACGTCTTCAAATTTATGAAAATATCGCCCGTAAAGCGAAATTCCGAGTGCGTCTGGCACTATCGCGCCGCTTGCATAAAATCCAGTAGAGTAGCCATTGCCTATGTCTTTGTGCTGCGCGATATCGTAGTAACCGTTTATATTGGCGATAGGCTCGTTTGAAAAGCCCTTGGTGATGATGTTTATCACGCCGCCCATAGCGTCGGTACCGTATAGAGAGCTCATCGGTCCGCGGATGACTTCCACGCGGGCAATAGCATTTGCGGGCGGGATGAAGCTTTGGATGCTTCCTTGCGAGCCGAAACCCGGAAATGCGCTCTCGCTGGAAACAGGACGACCGTCGATTAAAATTTTAGTATATTTTGAATCCATACCACGCATTCTGATATCGCTTTTGCCCTTCATTGAGCTAAATCTAGGTGCGGAATATACGCCTGGTATATCCTTTACGATGTCGGCTACGTCTTTGTGATTTCTCTTTTCGATCTCTTTTTGAGGTATTACCGAGATCGACGCCGGCGCTTCTTTGATATCTTGCTCAAAGGCAGTGGCGCTTACGACGATCTCTCCTAAATCGGCCTCTTGCCCCCCCCCCATAGTTGTGCGGTCAAAATCGAAACTGCCACGAGTGATAAATGCAAACTGCGCATTATTATGTCCTTTTGATAAAATTTTGCGAATGAAATTCACGGACGAAATTATAGCTCCGAAAAGATTAAATATTTATGAAATATTAAAAGGCGTTATCGCTATCAAGCATATTTGATTCTAACGTGCAATCGCTATTTATAGGCATTGATGAATAAAATTTTATTTGCTTTTGGCAGTTTAAGGAGCGAATGATAAATTTAAAGGCTAATGAGCTTTAAAAATTTACGCCGCGTTGTAAATATCAAAATTTAAATGCAGTGAGCTCGGGATATCTGTCATTAGTGTGCGCCGTGGGTTTTGCGGAGAAATTTAATGAGACTTTGCGAAGCGTAGCCGATGCGCACAGGAGTGAGCGGCAATTAAATTTTCACGGCGAATTTAAAGCAGGGTGTTTTTAATACTAATTTTTCAAGCGTTAAAATGCGGCTTGCGGCGGCTGGTGCGGCAAAATTTGCTTTGCGGTTGCAGTTAAATTTTTCCGCCGCGCGGAGTAAATACCGCGCAGAGGTTAAATTTGCCGCGTAGAAGCTAAATTTCGCGTCGCAGTTAAATTCACAATAAGTTAAATCAGCAGCGAGCTCAAACGCTGTAAATTTGGAGCTCACAGGCGTAAGCGCTTGACTTGCGGCTGAGCCGCGATCTTTTATTATAAGATGCCTCTTGTTCGCATTCCTGCGGCTGTATAAAACAAACGACGCCGCGTTTTAAATTTTAAAATTTATTTGAATAAGCTATTTACGCTCTCGTCGTGATATACGCGTCTGATGACCTCGCCGAAGAGCGGAGCGACGCTGATTACCTTGATGCGGTCGCTTTCCTGCTTTAGCGGGATCGTGTCGGTCACGACGAGGCCGTCTAGCGCGCCACTTTCGATGCGCTCATATGCCGGGCCGCTTAGCACGGCGTGCGTGCAAAACGCACTGACGCTCTTTGCGCCCTGTTCCTTAAACGCGCCCGCAGCCTTGACGATGGTGCCTGCGGTATCGATCATATCGTCGATTAGGATCACGTCCTTGCCCGCGACGTCGCCGATGATGTTCATCACCTCACTTTTGTTCGCCTCCTCGCGGCGCTTATCGACGATCACCAGATCGAGCGAGAGCTTTTTGGCGAAGCTTCTGGCGCGCGCGACGCCGCCCACGTCGGGGCTGGCTATGATCGGATTTTTTAAATTTTTCTCTTTCAGATAATCCAAAAATATCAGCGAGCCGTAGAGGTTATCGACCGGCACGTCGAAAAAGCCCTGTATCTGCCCCGCGTGCAGATCCATCGTGACGACGCGGTCGATCCCCGCCGTCTGCATCATATTTGCCACGAGCTTCGCGCTGATCGGCACGCGCGGAGCCGCCTTGCGGTCTTGGCGAGCGTAGCCGAAGTAGGGCACCACCGCCGTGATCGAGTTCGCGCTGGAGCGCTTCAGCGCGTCGGTTAGGATCAGAAGCTCCATCAGATTGGAGTTTGCGGGCGCGCATGTGGGTTGGATGACGAAGACGTCCTTGCCGCGCACGCTCTCGCCGATCTGGACGCTGATTTCGCCGTCGCTGAAGGTTTTGATCGCGCACTCGCTAAGCGGCAGCGAGAGATATTTGGAGATTTTTTTGGCAAATTCGGGATTTGCAGTGCCGGAGAAAATTTTATATCCGCGCATTTTGGTGACCTTTGGATTGAAATTTGCCAGAATTCTACACCAAAAGCGCTAAATTTTAGCTAATTCGCCCGCCGCGCCCGCGTAAAATTCATAAGCGTGCATCGCGAACCGCCGCCCATTTGCTGGATAAATTCTTTAAAATTTCAGGGCGGCTCAGTTCGCCGCGATTTTACCCTGGCGAAATTCAGCTTTGACTTACGGCGCCCGCGAGCGATCGGAGCCTGCGTTTTTGCACGAGCAGCCGCGTAGATGTAGCTAAAACCGTATCGCAAAGTTTGATGAAAGTTTGAGAGAGCGCATCAGGCGGGAGCATGGTACGGATAAAGTCGTATCGCGGAGGGCATGGTGCGGATGAGCGCGAAATTTTATATTTGCTATGCAAACGCGCAAATTTTATTTTTGAACTGCGGAGAGTGCGTTTAAATTTAAATTTTGAGCTTGCACGGGACAGACTGCGCGGATACTTGCGGCGCGCTAAATTTAGACTGCCGCGGCGTATGAATTTTGGATCGCCAGCGCGGTTAAATTTAAAGCGCGCTTTGACGATCAAATTTAAAGCTTGCTGTTTAGAGCTCGATCGCGCGCCGCAAAATTTTAAAATTTATCGCGCGACTTTGGTCTGCCATGTAAATTTAGACACCGCCTTTGCGCGCTTAAATTTTAAAATCGCGCAGGCTTGCTTCGCCGCGTAAATTTCTATATCGTTTTGGCGCGCTTAAATTTAAAATCACGCGGCGCAGTGTAAATTTATCCGCAGCGGGCGCTATTCCGTGATTTTGGTGGGCTCGCCGAAGAGTCTATTCATCTCGGAGATCAAAATTTCCTTGCCGTCCTGCGCGCCGTTTGCGAGCTCGGCGAGGCCTGCCTTGGCGGCGCGCACGCTCTTGCTCGTATCGCGGGGCTTTGCGGCGTAGTTTTGCGGATCGGTGGATCTTAACAGATCGTCTTTGGGCGGCTGTTTTTCGCCCTCGCTGTTATCGCCTTTTTTTTGCGGTTTTGCCGCTTTCGACGCGGAATTGTCTTCGGAATTTTCGCCGCCGTTTGAAATTTCATCTTGCTCGGAGTTCGCGGCTCCGCTCGCGCCTACCTCGGAATTTTGCGCGCCGCTCGGCGTAGAATTTTCTTGCTTCTGCGGCGCGCCCTGCTCGATCTTGATGGCCGCGCTCTCGCCGAAAAGCGATTTTAGCACGCTATTTATCGCTCGCGAGCCCTTGCGCAGGTACTCTCTGTCCTGCCCCTGCGCGCGCGAGAGCAGATACAGCGTGCCGCGCTCAAATTTTAAAAATTCCACGCACTTGCTAAATTTCTCGCCCAGATCGTAATCGCGGTCGTAAATTTTGGCTAGAAAATTCTCGTAAATTTCATTTTGAGCGCCCGTTTTGGCGGATGGGCTAGAATTTTTAGTCTGCGCGTCGCTGCCTGCGTTTGGTTTTATTTCGTCGCTCGCGTCAGTGCTTTGTTTTGCCGCACCGAAGTTTTGCGCAGGGCTTGCGGGACGTTTCGCGCTCGCAGTAAAGCTCGGCACTTCGCTTGTAGCGCTACCCTGGTCGCTTGACGTAAAAGTTGCGCCGTCCGGCTCGCTGTTTGGCACAAAAGTCGCGCTTTGGTTGAAATTTGACCTAAAATTCGGCGCAGAGTTTTGCGCGTTTAAATTAGGCGCCGAAGCGGAAGGATAGCCTTCGCCTTGATCCAGGGATCTTCCGACCTCGATCAGCTCGTCGATCTCGCGCAGATTGACCGCCTCCATCATCATAAAAATCATCATAGAAATTGCGTAAGTGTTGTCGGGGCTGATGGCGAGCATGCTCTTAGCGCCCGCTAAAATGCGGAAAAACCGCTCATACATCAGCAGGCTAAATTTCGCGTCGCGGCGCAGGAATTTATCCTTTAAATTTGCGATCATCTCGTCGATTATCGTCTCGGCGTTGTAATTTTCGACCTCTTTGATGATCTCGATCGCGCCCGCGCGGTCCTGGCGCAGCACTACGTCTAAAATTTCGCCAATTTTGGCGGGATCGAGCAAGCCTAACATATCGGCGATCGCACGCTCGGTGATACCTTCGCGGCTAAAGATAATCGCCTGATCGAGGAGCGTGAGCGTGTCTCGTAGCGAGCCCGAGCCGCTGCGCGCTAGAATTTCGAGCGCGCCCTCTTCGTAAGCGATGTTTTCGGTTTTTAAAATTTGCTCTAGATGCGCTACGACGGCGCTTTTGGCGATCGGCTTAAAGCGAAAGTGCTGCGTGCGCGATAGAACCGTGACGGGAAGCTTGAGCGGATCGGTGGTCGCAAGGATAAATTTTACGTAGCTAGGCGGCTCCTCAAGCGTCTTTAAAAGCGCGTTGGAAGCCTCTTTGGTGAGCATATGCACCTCGTCGATGATGAAAATTTTAAAGCGCGCGCTTGCGGGATGATACTTCGTCTGCTCGATGAGCTCGCGAATATCGTCGATCTTGCGGTGGCTGGCGGCGTCCATCTCGATGATGTCGATGTGGCGCCCCTCGTTTGCCATTACGCAGTTATCGCAGAGCTCGCACGGCTTGCCGGTGGGGCCTTTGTCGCATAAAAGCGCTTTGGCAAAAATCCTAGCCGTCGAGGTTTTGCCGCTGCCGCGAAGTCCGCTGAAAAGATATGCGTGGCTCAGCCTGCCCGAATCCAGCGCGTGCGCGAGGCTTTTGGCGACGGCGTCTTGACCGATGAGCTGATCGAAGCTTTTGGGTCTGTATTTTAAAGCGAGTGCTTGCAAAATTTCTCCTTTGATTCTGCTAATGATACAAAAAAATCTATAAATTTTAAATTTAGTGCTACAATGCGCCCGAATTTCAGAAAAAGGATAAAAATGAAAAAATTTTTAATCGGCGTATTTGCGCTATTTTTTGTCGCTTGCTCGCAAACCAGCAGCGTCATCAGCTTAAATCCGTATCTTTCTAAGGCCGATCAGACCGTAAGCGGCAAGTCGGTAAATATCAACGCGATCAACGATCAGCGCGAAAATCAGATGGTAATCGCCGTCATCAACGATAATAACGGCAAGCTGGTCGATGAGGTACTTTTAAAAAACAATCTCTCGGCGTGGTTCGACAAAGCTTTACGCGCGGAGCTTGAGGCTCGCGGCGTAAAGATCGATCCGGCAAGCCCGAATATCGTAACCGTAAACATTAGAAGCATCTCGGCGGCGATCAACGGCTACTCGAAGGAAAATATGAGCGCAAGAGGCGAGGTCGCGATCTCTATCGTGCAGGGCAACAAAACTACGACCAAGCGCGTTTCGCAGGATCAGAGCCAATTTACGGCGCTTCGCACGGCTAGATCGCTTAATCCTTTCGTGCAAAGCTTGCTTGGCGACATCGTCAAAAAATCTGCCGATCAAATCATCTCTACGCTTTAGATGCGCTGCGTAAATTGCGGCGCGTTTAGCCTGCGCACGATCTGCGCCGCCTGCGCCGCAAATTTAGCCGAATGCCGTCTAAGTATGCGGCAGGTGGAGGGCTTTAGCGTATTTTACTACTACGGCTACTCCGAAATTCGAGAGCTTATACTTTCTAAACATCACGAATACGGCGCTGCAGTGCTTGCGCGCATAGCCTCTTTAAGCTTAGCGAAATTCCCGCTTCATCTGCAGCGCGAAATTTCTGCAAATCCGCAAAATTACGAAACGTTTAAAACGGACGGGATTTTTAAATTTAACGCCGTGCCGCTGGATGATGACGCTCGCAGCGGCTATTCGCACACGGCGATCCTAGCTCGCGCGCTAAAAAGCGAACTCGTGGAGCCAAAATTTCACTGCCTGCGCGCGCAAAACCGCGTCAAATACACGGGGCAGAGTTTGGAATTTCGCCTAAAACACAAGCGAAATTTTAAAATTTTAACCCCGCCGAAATTCCCCGTGATCCTAGTAGACGACATCATCACCTCGGGTCTTAGCATGCTGCAAGCGCGCGAGAGCTTGATCGATGGCGGCTTTATGCCCGTGTGCGGCTTGGTTTTAGCTAATGCAAAAGAATAATTCGCTATAATCGCGCTTTAAAATTTAAAAGGATATTTATGCAATCAAATATGTTTGAAAATCAGGAGATCATCGATATCGACGTCGAAGAATCGATCAAGACGAGCTATCTTGATTACTCGATGAGCGTTATCATCGGTCGTGCGCTGCCGGACGCCAGAGACGGCCTAAAGCCGGTGCATAGGCGAATTTTATACGCGATGAACGATCTTGGCGTGGGCTCTCGCCAGCCATACAAAAAATCCGCCCGTATCGTAGGAGACGTTATCGGTAAATACCATCCGCACGGCGATACCGCCGTTTATGATGCGCTCGTGCGAATGGCGCAGAGCTTTTCGATGAGAATTCCTTCCGTGGACGGGCAGGGTAACTTCGGATCGATCGACGGCGACGGCGCGGCGGCGATGAGGTATACCGAAGCGCGTATGACGCCGCTAGCCGAAGAGCTGCTAAAAGACCTGGATAAAGAGACGGTCGATTTCGTGCCGAACTACGACGAGAGCCTGAACGAGCCCGACGTCCTGCCTGCGCGCGTGCCGAATTTACTGCTTAACGGCTCAAGCGGAATCGCCGTAGGAATGGCGACGAATATCCCACCGCACAGCCTAGATGAGCTCGTGGGCGGTCTTTTGATACTGCTTGAGAATAAAAACGCAAGCCTAGAGGAGATCATGGGCGAGATCAAGGGCCCTGATTTTCCGACCGGCGGCATCATCTACGGCAAAAAGGGGATTATCGAGGCGTATAAAACGGGCAGAGGGCGCGTTAAAATTCGCGCTAAAACCCATATCGAAAAAAAGGCTAGTAAAGACGTCATCGTAATTGACGAGCTGCCGTATCAGACAAATAAAGCGCGCTTAATCGAGCAGATCGCAGATCTCGTAAAAGAAAAGCAGATCGAAGGCATCTCCGAAGTGCGCGACGAGAGCGATCGCGACGGAATTCGCGTAGTAATCGAGCTTAAGCGCGACGCGATGAGTGAGATCGTGTTGAATAATCTATTTAAGCAAACCACGATGGAGGCGACCTTCGGCGTGATAATGCTCGCGATCGACGGCAAGGAGCCGAAGATTTTCACGCTGATAGAGCTTTTGAAGCTGTTTTTGAACCACAGAAAAACCGTCATCATCCGCCGTACGATTTTTGAGCTTCAAAAAGCGCGCGCTAGAGCGCATATCTTGGAGGGCTTAAAGATCGCGCTAGATAATATCGACGAAGTGATTGACGTGATTAGAAATTCCGCCGATACAAACGTCGCGCGCGAAAATTTAATGAGCAGATTCGGCCTTAGTGAGGCGCAATCAGGCGCGATTTTGGATATGAGGCTAAGCCGTTTAACGGGGCTTGAGCGCGAAAAGATCGAGGAGGAGCTAAAAGAAATTTTAGCCGAGATAAAGCGGCTTGACGCGATCCTAAAGAGCGAGGAGCTAATCGAAGGTATCATCAAAGATGAGCTTTTGGAGATCAAGGATAAATTCAGATGCCCGCGCATCACCGAAATCGTCGATGACTACGAGGATATCGACATCGAAGATCTTATCGCGAATGAAAATATGGTCGTTACGATCACTCACCGCGGCTACATCAAGCGCGTGCCTAGCAAGACTTACGAGAAGCAAAAGCGCGGCGGCAAGGGGCGCGTGGCGGTCACGACGTACGATGACGACTTCATCGAGAGCTTTTTTACGTCCAACACCCACGATACGCTTATGTTTATCACCGACCGCGGGCAGCTTTACTGGCTTAAAGTCTATAAAATCCCGGAGGGCTCGCGCACCGCAAAGGGCAAGGCGGTAGTAAATTTAATCCAGCTCGGCGCGGACGAAAAGATCATGGCGATCATCCCTACGACCGATTTTGATCCGAGCAAGTCGCTCGTATTTTTCACTCGAAACGGCATCGTAAAACGTACGAATTTAAGCGAGTTTAAAAACATCCGATCGCTTGGCATCCGCGCTATCAGCCTAGATGAGGACGATACTCTCGTAACCGCTCTCATCGCTCCAAACAGCGCCGAGGAGATGCAAAACTACAAAGGAGGCGCCCTAAGCGGCGACGATCTGGACGGCGGCGAGGCTGAGGAAATTCTAGAGCAGACCGAGCAGGATATTTTAGAGGGAAGCGAGAATGAAATTTCAGATGAAATTTCGGACGCACAAGAGGGTGAGCTGCAAAGCGCCAACGAAAATATGCTCTTCATCGCTACGAAAAAGGGAATGTGCCTTAAATTTAATCTAAATAAAATTCGCCAGATGGGGCGCATCGCTCGCGGCGTAAAGGGGATTAAATTTAAAGAAAAAGGCGACGAGGTCATCGGCGCAGCGTTTATTTTAAGCGACATGCAAGAAATTTTAAGCGTGAGCCAAAAGGGTATCGGCAAGCGCACGACCGCGAGCGAGTATCGTCTCACAAATCGCGGCGGCAAGGGCGTCATCTGCATGAAGCTCACCAACCGCACGGGAGAGCTCATCGGCGTCGTGATGGTCGATGAGGAGATGGATCTTATGGCGCTAACCACCAGCGGTAAGATGATCCGCGTCGATATGCAAAGCATCCGCAAAGCGGGCCGCAACACCAGCGGCGTCATCGTCGTAAATGTCGAGGGCGACGACGTAGTGAGCATCGCAACCTGCCCGAAAGCCGAGGAGGGCGACGAGGGCGAAGCGGACGAGCTTGCGCAGGATGAAAATTTATTAAATTCAAATTTAGATAGCAAAGATTCGCAGAGCGACGACCCTAGCGATGAAATTTTAAAAGGAGGAGAGGATGAGTAGTTACAATATCGCCATTGTAGGCGCTACCGGCGCTGTAGGCGAGGAGATTTTGCGCGTCTTAGACGAGATGAACTTCCCCGTAAAGGACATACTGCCGCTTGCAAGCGCAAAGAGCGCGGGCGAGAAGGTGGAATTCCGCGGTAAAGAATACGTCGTGAGGGAGCTAACGGACAGCACCTTCGACGAAAACGAGATCGACATCGCATTTTTTAGCGCGGGCGGCTCCATTTCGGCGCATTACGTGCCATTTGCTGCAGCAAGCGGCGCGGTGGTGATCGACAACACTAGCCACTTTCGTATGCAAGAAAATGTCCCGCTCGTAGTACCCGAGTGTAATCCTCAGGATATAAAGCTATGGGAAGAGACAGGCATAATCGCTAATCCGAACTGCTCTACCATCCAGATGGTTCAAATTCTTAAGCCGCTTGATGACGCGTTTGATATCGAGCGCGTGGACGTAAGCACCTACCAAGCGACGAGCGGCGCAGGTAAAGAGGGTATGAGCGAGCTTGTAGGGCAGTTGCAGCAGTTTTTCGCTTTTAAGCTTGATGAGTGCGAGCCGAAGGTTTTCCCGCATCAGATCGCGATGAATGTCATCCCGCACATCGATGTATTTTTGGACAACGACTACACCAAAGAAGAGATGAAGATGGTGAACGAAACGCAGAAAATTTTGCATAAAAACTTCGCCGTTTCGGCTACCTGCGTGCGCGTGCCGGTACTTCGCAGCCACAGCGAGGCGATCACGATAAAATTTAAAAAGGATTTCGAGATTAGCCGCGTGCGTGAAATTTTAAGAAACGCGCCTAGCATCGTGCTTGTAGACGATCCGAGCAAAAACGAATATCCGATGCCGCTGCTTTCGAGCGACACGAACGAAACCTACGTCGGCAGGCTCCGCAGGGACAATTTCGACGATAAAATTTTGCATCTTTGGTGCAGCGCCGATCAGATCCGCGTCGGAGCGGCTACGAACGCCGTGCGCATCGCGCTTCGCTGGATCGATATGCAGCAAGACAAGTAGGATAATTTAGCAAGGCTGCCGAGTTTTTGCACGCGGATACAGTCGCGCGCGTGATTTCGGTGCCGAGGCCGCGCGAATAAATTTGCAAATCAACCTAGTTAAAATTTAACGCCGCGAGCTGAAATTTTGCGCCTTTAACCTAGCGCAAAATTTTAAAGACTCAAACGGACGCGATCAAAAGAGATAAATTTATGCAGCTGCAAACGAGTGTAAATTTAAGCGAACGCTTCGGCATGGAGCGGTTTTTAAATTTATACGTTCGTTTGCGGAGCGGCTACCCGAATTAAAATTTAAGGAAAAAATGAAAGCTATATTTGAAAAATTTTTACTTTGCAGCAAATTTTTAACCCTCCTGCCGGTACTTTTTTGCATCGCGGCAGGCGCGGCGATATTTGTGGTGGCAAGCTACGAAATCTGCTCGGCGCTCTATAAAATCGTAGAATTTTTTCTAGCTCCGCAGAGCGAGGGAGCGCTTTACGTCGATATTTTAAGCGAGATAATAACGGCGATCGATCTGTATCTGGTCGCTATAGTACTGCTAATCTTTGTATTTGGAATTTATGAGCTGTTTATCGACGAGTTTGTGGATCTGAATTTGCAAGTTTTAAAGATCGCCTCTCTAGATGAGCTGAAGCATAAACTCGGCAGCGTCATCATAATGGTGCTCGTAGTGGATTTTTTCAAGAGAATTTTGCACACCGATTTTACTACCCCTTTGGATATGCTTTTGCTCGCAGGAGCTATCTTTGCGGTTTGTTTGGCTTTGTATATTTTGAGTAAATTTAAAGGATAAAAATGGTTTTCATCGACGCATGCTTCGGCAAAGAGACCCCATACACGCCCATTTGGATGATGCGCCAGGCGGGGCGCTACCTGCCGCAATACATGGCGGTGCGCGAGAGGGCGGGTGATTTTTTGAGCCTGTGCCGCGACTACCGCGCCGCTAGCGAGGTGACGATCCAGCCCGTGGAGATTTTGGGCGTCGATGCGGCGATACTTTTTAGCGATATTTTGGTCGTGCCGATGCAGATGGGTATGGATCTGCGCTTTGAAGCGGGCGAGGGGCCGAAATTTAGTGATCCGATCCGCTCCCGGGGCGATCTGGCACGCCTTGATCCGCAAAAGGCCGCGGCGGAGCTCGGATACGTTTATGATACGATCTCGCTTACTCGCTCTCGCCTTGCCGCGGATAAAGCTCTTATCGGCTTTTGCGGCGCGCCGTGGACGATCGCTACCTATATGATCGAGGGCGGCAGCAGCAAAAATTACGCCGTTTGCAAAAGGATGCTCTACGAAAATCCGCAGCTTTTGCATGAAATTTTGCGCCTCGTTACGGAGGCGACGAAGCTTTATCTGGCGCGCCAGATCGGCTCGGGCGTCGATGCGGTGCAGATTTTCGACAGCTGGGCGGGCGCGCTGGAGCCGAGCGCGTACGAGGAGTTTGGCTGGCGATACATCCTAGAAATCACGGAATTTTTAAAGGCGAAATTCTCGCATATCCCGCTCATCGTCTTCGCCAAGGGCACGGGCGCACAGATGTCGCGGTTGAGCCGTATTGCGGAGCAGCGAGGAGCGGCGAGCTTTGACGTATGGGGCGTGGATTGGAGCACTCCGATTGAGCTTGCGCGCGAGCAGCTCGGGGGCAAATTTGCGCTTCAAGGCAACCTGGAGCCGATGCGGCTATACGATCGCAGCGCGATAGAATCGGGCGTGCGCGAGATATTAGCGGCGATGAAGGGTGTCGCGCATATCTTTAATCTAGGGCATGGAATTTTGCCCGACGTAAGCGTGCAAAACGCCAAATATCTGGTAGATCTGGTGCACGAGCTAACCGCGCGCTAAAACCTGGTTTTACGAGAGCTCGCTTGCAGCGCGCCGCTGTGAAATTTCATAGAGCCGTAGTTTAAAATTTTGCTAGCCCAGGTTACTTGATTTGCTTCCGCGCGATTTTTTCCACTGCCCATAAATTTTAAATTTTGCACCGCTTTCACGCCGCTAAAACAGCTCGCGGAACGCAAAGCTTTAAAATTTTAAAATTCTACGCCGTTTTGCGCGGCAGTATCGCTAAATTTTAAAATTTAGCCGAAATTTGAAATTTTATGTCGCTTTTACATCGAGCGAGGCTTAAAATTTTATGCGCTATGTATGCGGCGGCGTAAAAATACCGCAAGCTCGCGAGTTTAAATTTAACCCGCGCTTTAAATTTATAGCTCGCACGCCCTAAATTTAAGGATAAATTCAAAGCTCTAAGCTTAAAATTTCGTCGTAGCGGGGACGGAGTACGGAAGTAAAATTTTGCATAAAAGCGGCGCTAAATTTCGGCACGCGGAAGTTAAATTTCAAGGCATAAATTTGCTACGTAGAATTTTAAAAGCTCGATACAAAGCGTTATTGGTGCGAGACTTGAGATCAGTATAAATTTGCTACGTAAAATTTCAAAGCGGGATTTCCTAGCTAAATTTTTTAAAAGCAAATTTCAGTAAAATTTCACGAGGCAAAATTTCAAATTAAAATTTTGAAAATTAAATTCCGCAAAGTAAAATTTAAAGCGCAATTCAAAGCAAATTCTGCGCGCAAGCAAACCCCACAAATCAAATCATGGAGCAAAAATGAGATATATT
>NZ_CALIST010000064.1 GCF_938041645.1 uncultured Campylobacter sp.
TGGATTGTTGAAAAAGAGCCTTTGATAAAAGGAGCTGATATAAAAACATTTGAAGTATTGAATAATGATTTTTCAAAAGATAAGGATAATGTATATTTTGGAACTGATAGAGAAGAAGATTTAGATTCTAAAAGTTTTAAAATTTTGAATTTAAGTAGTCAAAATAGGAATGGTTATTATTTAGAAGATAAAAATGGAATTTATTTTCTAAAAAATTTGGAATTTTATTTTGAAAAATTCTGAAATTTGTTTTTCATACTAGCATAACAGAACCTAAAAATTTTACCTTGCGAGCTTTAGAATTTAACTCGGCAAAATTTTAAATTAACGCGCGAGCCTTAGAGCTTGATCGCAAAAGAATCTAAAATTTTACTCTTTTGGAATATAGAATAATTTACTTTTTAGATTTTCTCATGCGATTTTGCCTAAAATTCCAGATAAATTTAGTATAAAATTTCATTTAAATTTTGACGATACGGGATTTCATCCAAGGATTTTATAAGCAAAAGATAATCGACATATTAAGAGGTAGCGGATATAAAATTTATCTGCAAATTCCGCAAGGATGGAATTTCTGATTTAAAATTTAAACCCTCAAAATTTTATAGTTTGATTTGCTTTCGAGTTCTCATCGCACTGAATTCTCCTTAAAATTTAAAAATGCAAAAGATTTGCCACCAAAGTTTGCTGCAAAATTTACCGACGCGAAGCTTGTTTTGTAAACAGCGCAGGAATCATATAGAAATTTCTAATAAAATTTAAAGAGATAAAATCATCGGCATGATTTATTTTAGATTTATTTTACGACAGAAATCCCGCTCTTGCGAGCAGGATTTCATTTCTTAGGGGGATAAGAAAAGGAGTTTAGGCTAAACAAATTTAGCCCGAGATTTCGTCTAGCCACGGAATTCGCGGCAAAAAGGAGCAAAAAGACGAAATCTCGCGCAAAATTTTAAGTCGAGATTTAAGCGATCGGCTCGCGACAATAAACGAGATTTGCGACGGCTTCAAAAACTATCGCAAAAAACACTGTGCCGCAAGCGTCAAATCAGACAAGCCTTTGTTTTTTGAAATACTCGCGCGGAGCCTTGCAAAGCGGACAGGCGCCTGGAGCCTTCTTGCCTCGATGGACGTGGCCGCAGACCTCGCACACCCAAACCTCCTCGTCAAAACTCTCGAAAAAGCCTTCCTCTAGCAGGATCTTTTGAAGCTCATTGTATTCGCGCTCGTGCTCCTCCTCGACCTTGCCGATAGCGTTAAAAAGGCGCGCAACCTCTTTTTTGCCCTCTTCGGTTGCGATTTTAGCGAAGCTCGGATACATGCTCTCGTGCTCGTAGCGCTCGCCGGCGGCAGCATCAAGCAGATTTTTATCCATCTTATCAAGCGGAATGCCTGCGGCCGCATGATGCGCCTTTAGCTCGGCTCTAGCGTGCCATTTTTCATTTTCGGCGGCCTCGTAAAAATGTCGCGCAATGGCGTGAAAGCCCGCCTCTTTGGCTAAATCGCCGTAAAGATCGTATTTATTGCGCGCCTGGGACTCGCCTGCAAACGCTTTCATCAAATTTACCTGCGTCAGATCCTCGGTGATGCATTTCATCGGCTCGCCGCAGCAGCTAAGCGCGCCGCCGCCTACTTTTTGCACCTCGACCTCCGCGCCGCATTTGTCGCATCTGTAAGTTTCGTACTGTCTCATTTTAATTCCCTATCAAAATTTTTGGGGAATGATACCACGGCTACTATTAAATTTTACTTAATAAATTTTATTCTTCTCAATAAATTTATGTTTTTGAGAAAATTTCAGCACGAAATTTTCGTCCGAAAAATTTAAACTCAAGCTTTTTACAAAGCAAATAGAATTTTAAGCAAAAGCGCTAACGCTCGATTATCTAAAAATATGAAATTTAGTTTTCTGGCTTATTTAAGCCTGCGATTTTCAAGGCTAGTCACATCATTGGAAATTTTTTAAAATTTTAAAGTTATCTCAAAAATAACTTGCTAATTTTGCCGCGCAGTCTTGTTTACGAGTATATAACAATGCTCAGTAAAAGCAGCTTTAAATGCGCCAACGAGCCGCCTGATTGTAATTATGAAGCGTTAAAAGCGTAATTAAGGGCGTTGTAACATTACCATTTTGCCGCTATGATCGGTAATATCTGAGAATTTATGAATGTTAAATTCTAAGCCGCAAATCGAACAAGGAGGAAATTTATCGACTTCCTTCTTGCCTAAAAGCGAGCAAATTCCGCCTATTGCCGGATTATGTCCAACGATAAATACGCATTCTGCGCTAGCTGCATTAAAATTTT
This sequence comes from uncultured Campylobacter sp., assembly GCF_938041645.1. Lineage (GTDB taxonomy): Bacteria > Campylobacterota > Campylobacteria > Campylobacterales > Campylobacteraceae > Campylobacter_B. The sequence continues at coordinate 2,307 of NZ_CALIST010000064.1, forward strand.
GCATAACATCTGTGCTAGAAATTTCCACATTATTGCAAGATATCGCATTATTTTCGCTAATGCTAGCGGGATTTTTAGTGCTCTTAAAAGCAGAATTTTCAGCGTTTGCGTCGCGATGTTTTTCGCTACTCAGACCAACCACATTGTATTTTTCAACATTCACACCGCACCCAAAAAATCGTATCTCATCCAAGCTGCGAACAAACTTTGCCAAATCCCATAAGCTTGCGTCGTATAACTCTCGCAATGACGCTATCTTTTTTGTCGCGCCCAGCGCATTAGCGATAATTTGCGCCGTATGGAGTGCGCGTATAGCCGAACTTGTAATAATCAAATCAGGCATAAGTCCCAAGCTACGCAGCTTTTCTCCAAGTTTATTTGCACAAAGTTCGCCCGCATAGCTTAATGTCCGCTCAAAATCGCTTCCGTTGCCGCTTTGCGCCTCGGCATGTCTTATAAAATATATCCGTTTCATCTGCATCCTTTCATAAAATTTTATGTGAAATTTAGCGTTAAATTCTACAAAATTCTAAATTTTTTCTGGATCATTCCAAAGCCATAACCGACCACGAATCCCGCTATGTGCGCATACCATGCTACATTTACGCCCATTAGCATCGGCGCAAAGCTCATTATCAAAATCGCGATAAAAATCCCACCCGCATTGCGTTCATCAAAATAAGCAATCACGCCTAAAAGCACGCAAATAGCGCCACTAGCGCCTACGATATTGACGATTTCTCCCATGCTCATGGCATAACGGATATAAACCAGACATAAAGCGCCGCTCAGCAGCCCGCCTGCGATGTAAAGTAGCGTAAATTTTATCCCACCGAACGCCCGCTCTAAAATCCCACCAAATTGATATAAAACCGCCATATTCATCGCTAGATGCATCACTCCGCCGTGCATAAAAAATGAACTTAGTAGCTGCCACGGCATCCCCTCAAAAAAATATGGATTGAGCCCGAAAAACAGGTAGGACTTAAAGCCGAAAAAATATTCTAATGCGAATGAAATCACGAAGAATAGGACATTCACCACAATGATCGCGAGAGTAAATTTGCCTGATTGCATGAAACTCCTTAAATTTTTCACGCATAGTAGCAAAATTTTGATTAAATTAAAGGCGTCGTGTAATTTTATAGGCTCGAGATAAATTTCATAGATAAGTGTTGGCATCAAAATTTCGGCGAATAGTTTTAATTGCAAGCGCCTTATCAAAATAGCTGCGTTAAAATTTAAAATTTAGATATAAAACTTTAAACTAAAAATTTCATTAATAAAATTTAGATCGTAAATCTTTTTTAAAGCTTTACGGAATTCATAGAATTTATCCAACGTAAATTAAAAAGCAAACACGCTGTAAAT
>NZ_CALIST010000065.1 GCF_938041645.1 uncultured Campylobacter sp.
TAATCTCTGGCTTTTTGTTTATTATAATTTTCCATTATTTCAAGCCCCTCTTTAAAAATAGATATAAATTTGTAATAGCTTAATTGACAAAAGACTTTTATATACGTTGCCTGACTCTTTCTTCGCGACCTCTTCCCTCGTCATTTTATCCTCCTCGTTAGATAAACAAATAATCTTTCTTAACGTTATTTATATTTACGTTTTTCAGCAAAAAATATTCTTTAATTTCATCATAAATTTTTTGATTATAGAGATAAACGAGATAATATCTTGGATAAACGGGTTTGTTCCTAAACCATCTGCCGTATGAGGGGCGTGCGATCCTAATAAACGGCAGAGCCCTAAACCCTTTTAAATTACTATTTATAAACAGATAAAGTATAAAATTTAATAAAAACCCGAATAAATATGTAAAGAATATCGCTATAAAAAATATATTCCACCATGTTACGTACATAAAAATAGCGATAAAGTACAAAAATATCTTTTCAGATTTTCCTATCTCATATGAACTTGCCAAAATTCCGATAGAGAAATTTAAAGATAAGGCGTTTTCGTCAATTTCACAGCGTTTTTCAACCAAGCCGTCGTTAATGAATTCTATATACTTGTTTGTAAATTTGATCTCTTGTCTAGGGCGGATTACGGTAAATATGGATATTATAACCGTAGATAGTAAAATAATGAATAAAATAGCGAAATACTGAACTATGCCAATATCTTCATGATTTATAAAATCTATAATTAAAAATGCATGTAGCGTAGAGATCGGCAATAATAGGACTAGAAACGAATATACAAAAAACTTCTCATAATTTTTTACTATTATCGGATCTTTATCGTAATCTCTAGCTTTGGAATTTTGCCGCAAAGCGTCTCTGCCATCCGAGATAGAATTTTGCGGCTCTGCGTTGTTATCACAGGCAGAATTCTGATCCGCTTCGGCTTCTAAATTTAAAGCGTCGGGATCGGAATTTAGGGTTTCAGAATTTGAAGCTTCGAAATTTGAAGATTTATAATTCAAGAATTTAGAATTCGGGGCTCTATAATTCAGGGATTCAGAATTTGAAACTTCAAAATTAGAGGCTTCGGAATTCTGGATTTCAGAATTCGGGACTTTAAAATTTTCGCCGTTAGAATTTTGTTCCGAGCCCCGCTTCGGCTCTTGATGTCGCTTTTGTAGTGGCTTTTTTAATTCATCTAGCCTGCTTTGATCCATTTGCCGCCTTTAAATTTGATGGACGCGCCATTTTATAACGCCGCCACTTAAAGCTCATTAAATTTTACCGCTCGCCCGCTGTGCGCCGTTTGATCAAAATTTAGCCTTCATATCTTTGCAGCGATTTTTTATATGTTTTTGCCGCAGCGCAGCCCGCGCTCAGATACGCCTCAAACTCCTCGCTAGTAAGCCTACGCGGCTCATTCGCAAGCTTCGCCGCGCCGCTTGGCGTATTTGCGTCCAGATTCGCTTCATTTACGATCTCGCCTCGTCGGATTCGGTTGCTAAAGCCCGCTGCATGCGCTATTTGCGGCGCACGCCGTAGCGAAAAATTTAAATTTCGCGTTTGTAGATTTAAAATTTTACCCATGCATTTGCGCGGACCCGCGATAAAATCGCCGTTTTGTATGAGCGGGGCGGCATGGCCGAGCGAATCGCTCTCCGCCAAGCCGTGCAAGTCGCCCGTCGAGCCAAGTAAGCTACCCGCCAAAAGTTCTGCGCCACTTAGGACGCGCAGGCTTCGCACCAAAATCCCGCCGCCGCTTTGCGGGACGCTGCGAAACGAAATGTCAAAGCCGAAATTGTGAAAAAATATCTCGCCCGCCCGCGACGTGCGCTTGTAGGTGTTTCGATCCGCGCCCGTAAAATACGCCTCGATCTCCGCGAAGGCGAATTCCGCGCCACTTACGCAAATCACATAGTTTTGCAGCAGATCGCGCATGAAATTTTCGATCTTCGTCTGTGCTCGCTCGGCGTCGAACTGCGCCTGCGACGGATGAGCACTTAGCCCTACCTGCGATGGACGGACGTTAAATTTTAAGTGTGCTTTCTCGGCATTAAACAGCGGTTCGGCATTAAATTTTAAAATTTCATCTTGCTGCACGCCGCTAGAATATGGCTGTACGCCACAAAATTCCGCATCACCTTGTGATTTTAAGGGCTTGTCCTTGTTCCCGTCTCTCGCGCTTCCTGCAAGCTTGGAATTTTTTAAAGCAAGCTTTGAGCCCGCCGAAATTCCAAACTCCGCCGCGTTGATTTGTGAGAAAAATTTTTCTAAATTTTCATCGCCCAGCATTTTGCTCTTCCGTAGAATTTCCTTCGCGCCTCATCTTGTCCGCCTTGCTGCCCGCGGTGCCAACTTCGCCGTTGTTTGCCTCGGCGCGCGTTAAATTTCCATCGCCGTCAGTCGCGTTCGTATCGCCTCGCACTAAATTACCGCTGCTACTTGTCGTATTTGCTTCGCCGCCTTTAAAATTTGGAGCTTCGCAACGATCTACACCTAAACGCTCGAAATAATATCTCTCTCGCTCGCCTAAGTTTTCCACTCCTCTTTCGCATACACGCTTGATATACGCCTTGCTAGGGTATCTAAGCCGATTGAGCGCCAATTCACTACCCGCGTCTGCGCGCTTTATCAGCTTGGCGATGCAGGCGTCGTCCTCTTCACTGTTTACGATATAATCCCATATGCCACAGTATCTATCACCGCTCAGCGCCGTAATCAAAAAATAAACCCAAAGCAGGATTATGGCAATCGATATGCTTCCTTTTATTTTTAAAGATCTCTTTTTTACCATATTTTTCCTTGAGTAATAAATTTTAACTCATTTTTTCACAAATTTGACCAACGACATAAAATTTACGATATCGCCCTCAAGGCTAATCTTATCGCCCAGCATTTTGCTCTTCCGTAGAATTTCCTTCGCGCTCCGTAGTGTTCGTCTTGCTGCTCGTAGTGTCAGATTTGCCGTTGTTCGCCTCGGCGCGCGTTAAATTTCTCTCGCCGTCCGTCGCGTCCGTATCGCCTCGTGCTAAATTACCGCCGCCGCTCATCGTACCTGCTTTTCCGCCCTTTGATTTGGGCGTTTTAAAGCCCCAAATATCGCATCGATCCCCGCTAAAGCCTTGGAAATAATATCTCTCGCGTTCGCTCAAGTTTTCTACCCCCTTTTCGCATACGCGCTTGATATATGCCTGGCTCGGATACATTAGTCGATTTACCGCATGGTCATCGCCGGCGTCCGCGCGCTCTATTAGTCTGGCTATGCAAGCGTCATCCTCTTCGCCCTTATTGTTTAAAAAAGATTCCAAAATGTTGCAATACGCGCCATTGTTTCTTATATATAGGGCACACAGAATAATAACTCCTACAATTAACAAAAAAATTTGACTTTTACTGGCTTTCAATTTCGCTTTATTGCCCGGCATTTGACCCTCCCGTAGAATTTATATCGCGTTTGATCGCGCCTGCTTCATCGCGGACTGTATTCGCACCTTCGCGCGTTAAATTTCTCTCGCCGTCTGTTGCGTTCATATCACCTCGCGCTAAATTACCGCTGCCACTCGTCGTATTTGCTTCGCCGCCTTGCAATTTTGGGGTTTTAAAGCCCCAGGGCTCACAGCTCTGGTAGCGCTCGAAATAATATCTCTCTCGCTCGCCTAAGTTTTCCACCCCCTTTTCGCATACGCGCTTGATATACGCCCTGCTTGGGTATCTTAGCCTGCTTTCCGCAAAGCCGTTTCCGTCGTCCGCTCGTTTTATCAGCTTGGCGATGCAAGCGTCATCCTCTTCGCCCTGTTTATCAGAAAAGAATTCCTCCATATTACAATACATACCGCCGCTGCTTATAACTCCATAAATAATAAAAACCCCCGCAATTAGCATAATAAAAATTTTACTTTTACTAGTTTTCAAGCTCGTCTCCTTTGCGGTTAAATTTTGATTTTTTTCGCAGATTTACGATTTGCGGGCGGATCGTAAACTCGCTCACGTTGGACTTCGTGCGCAGAATTTGCAGCACAAAATTTGCAATCTCCTCCGCGTCCACGAAGCTTGCTTCATCATCCGCAGGCTCAAAGCTCAAATCCTCGTAAAACGGCGTTTTGGTGATGTCCGGGTTGATGCAGCTTACTCTGATCTGCTTGCGCGCCTCCTCAAAAAGGCAGAGCAGAAACGCCCGCAGCCCCGCCTTGCTCGCGCTATAAACCGCGCTAAAGCGGCTCGCTCGCAGCGCCTCGATCGAGCTAATGCCGATGATATGGGCGCGGTTGCGCTTTAAATTCGGTAAAAGCGTGCGCGTGATGATGATGTTTGCGGCGAGATTTACGTTTAAAATTTTTAAAATTTCGCTCTCGCTCATCGCCTCAAGCGGCGCAAATTTCGCCGTACCCGCGCATAAAATCAGCGCGTCCACCTCGCATGCCGCAGCCAGCGCGCGGCACTCCTTCGCTAGCGCGTCCAGATCTTCTAAGCGCGAGTTTAGCGTTAAAATTTCATAGCCGTTTTGTCGCAAAAGCTCCGCAACCGCGCTGCCGATACCGCCGCTTGCGCCCGTGATCAATGCTTTCATCTTTTCTCCTTTAAATTTTCATGCCGCTTCGGCGCGTTAAATTTCGCGCGCCGAGTAAATGCCCCTACGCTAAATTTCTCCGCTCATTGTGTCCGCCGCTAAATTTGCGCGGTTTAAATAATCCGCGCCGCGACTTCGCTGGGTAAAATTTTAAATTTAGCCCGCGGCATTTTGCTGTGCGAGCGTTTTGTAAAATTTCATCGCCGCTCGCTGTGCCCGCCCCGCACGATTTATAAAATTTAATTTTATAAAACTCGGCGCGCCGCTAAATTTTAATCGCTCGCTCGCCGCCAAATTTCGCGCTGTATCCTCGGCGCCGCATGCGAGCTAGTACAAGCCGCGACGTCTGCGACAAACAGCGCGTTTAGCGCCGCCGTATCTTTGCAAAATACGCCGCCTTCATCGCCTCCTCAAACGCGTCATTGCTTTCGTACTCGTGTCCCAAAACCTCGCGCCACAGGCTCGCATCCTCCATGCAGAGGTAGAAAAACACCCGCTCGCGCCACGGCGAAAGCGCGTCCGCGGCAAATTTAAAAAGCTCGCGCTTGATCTGCAGCGGGTAGGACAGCTTGCCGTTCGCGTCCGCAAGGGGCATCTGTAGAATTTTGCTCCGCAGCCCGCGAGAACGCAGCTTCTTGACGACGGGCTTGATGAAGGTAAGCGTGCCGAGCGAAACCATCGCGACGCCGCCTGGATCGAAGCTGCGTAGCAGCCGCTCAAAAAGCGCGCCGTAATCACTCCGCCACCCCTCGTACCAAACCATCGGGTGGAGGTGAAAGCCCACCAAAATACCGCGCGCCGCGAGCGCTTCGGCTGCCGCCAGCCGCGCATCCAGGCTTGCGCTTAGATGCTCCTCGTTCGCTATGATCGCGGGAGTGTTTAGCGAAAAGGTGACGATGAGGTTGCGCGGGATCTCGCGCTGCAGGAAAAAACGGATATTGTTCGACTTGCTTTTAAGCTCCAAAATCACGTTTTGATGCCGCGCCGCAAAGTCCGTTAGTGCGCTTAAAATGCCGAAGCGATTGCCCCACATGAGCGAGTCGGAGCTCTGACCCGTGCCGATGTGGTAGCTGCGCGCGGGATCGAGCTGCAGGCGCGCTAGATTTGCCGCGAAATTCTCGTCAAAGCCGATTTTCCCGTGCTTGTAAAAGGAGCCGATCGCGCAATAGGAGCAGTCAAAGCCGCACGAATTGACCGCATCGAGCGTCAGCAGATTGCAGCAGCGCGTGTTTTCGCTCGCCACCGGACAGCGGCCCAAAGCGATGCGATCCGCGCGAAAGGATGAAATTTCAAATTTTTTCGGCGCGTAATCTCTTTTGAAGCTCGCGTATGAGTGCGGGCGCGATTTAAGCTCAAGCCAAGTCTCGCGCACGAAATTAAAAATTTGCTCGCCGCTTGGGACTTTCCCTGCTTTATTAAATTTAGCTTTATTAAAATTTAGCCCACACCGCTCGCTTGTAAGCAGCTCATAAATGGGCGCCTCGTCCCACGCCTCAAAATCGCTCGCAAACTCCGCTAGCTGCTTTTTTTGCTGAAATGAAAAGTGAAATTTATCAAATAGCGCGCCCAAAAACGCGTTTGATCGCTCGCCCAGATTCACGCCAAACTGCGCGCCCAGCTCCTTTTTCGCCTCCGTCATCTTGCTCCGCTTCGTTTAAATTTTTCAAATTATACTTAAATTTCGCGCGCCGTCACTAAAAATCGTTTAAATTTCAGATCGCACCGCAGAATAGTCGCTCGAAATAGAAGGCGTAAGCTAGCGTAATAGCGACGTTTAGAATCAAAATTCCGCCGAGTATGAGCTTTTGCGGGATTTTTTTGACGCCCGTTCGGTAGTAATACGGCAGGGCGCAGAAAAACGCGGGCAGCACGAGCAGAACGATGCCTAGCGGTATGCCGGTGCCTATCTCCGCACTGCGCACAAACTGCGCCATGGCGGGGAATTTAAGGGCGGCGAAAATGGCCGCCGCAAAGAGTAGCTGCACGCAGACGCAGTAAAATAGGTAGCGTGCGCCTATTAGGGCGTCTTTTAGCCATAGCCCGATACAGGCAAATGCAAGCAAAAGGGCTAAAAAGACTAGCGAGGGCAGATCGGCAAACAGATCCGCTACGGCATACGCGCAAGCCGCGACGCATGCGAACCCTAAGAGCGCAAAACACAGATAAGAGCCTTTTATTTTCATCGTTTCTCCTGCGCCTCCGCAATACCTTCAAATTCCGCGTCGTATTCGGCATATGAAGCCAAATTTATCTCTCGGCTCGTTTTTTTGCACGCACTCGTAGTTAAATTTTGCTCTTTATCGCGGCGCGGATTTGCGGCAGGCGCGCCTTTACGAGCTCATAGACGAAGCCTTTGCTAAGCCGCTCGCCGCGCAGATGATCGCTTACGATCTTCATCATCGCCCACGGCACGCCCGCTCGCTCGCAAGCGCTCACGAAAAGCGCGCTCTCCATATCGTAAAGCCTGATGTCGCGATTTGCACGCTCGCAAGTAGCGCCTTTTGCCGTGCACAGCGTATTTTGTATTGCGCGCGCTGCGGTATTCGTCGCGACGTTGTGCCCACTTACCGCGATTTGTGAGGGTTTTACGCTCGCTAAATTTTGCGTCTCAACTTGCGTTGCGCCTTGTATTTCAGCCCGCGTCGCGTCGCGCGTGAAATTTTTTGTATCTGCTGCGCCGTTTACCCCTTGCGTTAGGGCTTGTGCGTTTATCTCGCCGCACCCCTCGATTTCTGCGATATTTGCCACATCAGTTCGCTCCGCTGCGTTTAAAATTTTAGGCTCGCTTACGCAGATTAAATTTGCCCGCAGCTTGCCGTCCAAACTCGCGCCGCAAAATTCCCGCTCGCAAACGTTTTGAAATTTCGGAGTCTGCGCGCTGTGTTCCCCAACCTGCGAGCTGCAAAGCTCCGATCCGTCCTCGCCGCAAAATTCCTGCGCTGCCGTGCCGTCAAAGTAAAATGCCTCGCCGATTTGCACATTTGTATCCTCGCAGCCGCAGACGCCAATGTTTAGCGCAAAGTTCATGCGCCGCGAAAGTAAAATTTCACCGAAGCGCTCTGAATTCTGCGCGGAATCAAAATCTGAAATTTCAAAATTTTCAGCCGCATTTCGCGCAGAACCGACCTCTGCATCGCCGCCGCAGAGCGCGCCCGCATCCGAACGGTGCTTAAATTTCACGTCCGCGCCGCGCCGATCCTTGCGAAGCTCACGCGCGAATTTCGCGTCTGTATCGGCACGGCGAACAAATTCCGCGTCCGCTTTAAATTTAGCCCCAAACCTCACGCCGCAGATGTATAAAAGCATCTGCTCGCCTGCGAACAGATCGCCGCTACGCGTAAGTTTAAAACTCTCGATCATCGCTTGGGCTTCGCAGCGCAAAGCCGTGCAGATTAGTATCATCGCCGCCCCTTCCAAAAGCGCAATTTTAACAATTTGAGCTATAATGTAAGATTAATTTGCACAAAAGGGCGAAAATGAACGATCTCATCACCATCACGGGCGCGCGTGAACACAATCTGAAAAATATAAATTTGCAAATTCCAAAGGACAAACTCGTCGTTTTTACCGGTCTTAGCGGCAGCGGCAAGAGTACGCTGGCGTTTGATACGCTATATGCCGAGGGACAGCGCAGATACGTCGAGAGCCTAAGCAGCTACGCGAGGCAGTTTTTAGACCGCGTAGGCAAACCCGACGTCGATAAGATCGACGGTCTGACGCCTGCGATCGCGATCGATCAAAAAACGACGTCGAAAAACCCGCGCTCGACGGTGGGTACGATCACTGAAATTTACGACTATCTGCGCCTCTTATATGCGCGCGTAGGGGTGCAGCACTGCCACAAATGCGGCAAGCCGATCTCAAAGATGAGCTCCAGCGACATCATCGCCGAGATTATGAAGCTGCCGCGCGGCGCAAAGGTGATCTTGGGCGCGCCCTTGGTGCGCGAGAAAAAGGGCAGCTTCACCGATATGTTGCAAAGCTTGCGCGAGCAGGGCTACGTGCGCGCTCAAATCGACGGCGTGTTAGTGCGACTGGACGAGGAGATCGAGCTGAGCAAGACGAAAAAGCACTCGATCAAAGTCATCATCGACCGCACGATCATCGACGAGGAAAATTCCATCCGTATCGCAAGCGACGTCGAAAAGGCGCTCAAGCTCAGCTTCGGCGAGCTTGAGGTGGAGATCGCAAACGCTGCCGAACTGGGGCTCGCGCAGAGTCTGATCCACTACAGCGAGCATATGGCGTGCTTTGATTGTAAAATTTCATTCAAGCCGCTCGAGCCGCTTGCGTTTAGCTTCAACTCCCCAAAGGGCGCGTGCGAGAGCTGCGACGGGCTCGGGATAAAATTTAGCCTCGATCTGGGCAAGATCATCAACGAAAACGCTTCGATCGAGGGCGGCGCGATTAAAGTGATGTCGGGTTTCAACAAGAGCTATTACTATAAATTTCTGCTCGGATTTTGCGAGGCAAACGGCATAAACGTTAAAATCCCGTACGCAAATTTAAGCGAGGAGCAAAAAAAGCTGATCCTCTACGGCAGCGTCAAGGAGATCGATTTTTACTGGAAAAAACATAAGCTCGTGCGTAAATTTGAGGGCGCGATCAAATACGCCTATGATCTGCTCAAAAACGAAAGCGATCTGGACGATTATATGAGCGAAAAAATTTGCCCCGACTGCGGCGGACTGCGTCTGCGCCCCGAAAGCCTCGCCGTAAAGGTCGCAGACAAGGGCATCGGCGACGTGATAAATATGAGTATTGCAGACTGCGTGGAATTTTTCAGCGACGAGAAGCGATTTTCAAATTTAAGCGAAAAGGACGCACAGATCGCTGCGCCGATCCTAAAAGAGATCAACGAGAGGCTGTTTTTCTTAAAGGACGTGGGGCTGGGATACCTCACGCTGGGGCGCGATGCGCGTACTATCAGCGGCGGCGAGGCGCAGCGTATTCGTATCGCAAGCCAGATCGGCTCTGGTCTTAGCGGCGTGATGTATGTGCTCGACGAGCCTAGCATCGGGCTTCACGAGCGCGATACGCAAAAGCTCATCAAGACGCTACGAAATTTACAGGAAAAGGGAAATTCCGTAATCGTCGTCGAGCACGATAAAAAGACGATCGAGGCGGCGGACTTCGTCGTAGATATCGGTCCCGGAGCAGGAAATCTAGGCGGCGAGGTCGTATTCGCAGGAGACGTCGCGCATCTGCTTAAAAGCAATACGCAAACCGCGCTGTATCTGAACAACCAAAAGGAGATAAACTACCAAAAGCACCGCAAGCAGGAGCTTTGGCTAAGTATTAAAAACGTAAATATCAATAATATCCACGGCCTTTTCGCGAAATTTCCGCTGCGAAATTTAGTCGGCATCACGGGCGTTAGCGGCAGCGGCAAGAGCTCCTTAGTGCTGCAAACCATACTGCCTACCGCGCTTGAGGAGCTAAATCGCGCTAGAAAGGTGCACGCGGTAAAGGGCGCTAAAATTTCGGGGCTTGAGAGCCTGGATAAAGCGATCTATCTGGATCAAACCCCGATCGGACGCACCCCGCGCAGCAATCCCGCGACCTACACGGGGGTGATGGACGAGATTCGCGCGCTTTTTGCCGCGACGAAGGAAGCGCAACTGCGCGGATACAAGATCGGTCGCTTCAGCTTTAACGTCAAGGGCGGGCGCTGCGAAAAATGCGCGGGCGAGGGCGAGATCACGATCGAGATGCACTTCCTGCCCGATATCAGCGTCGTCTGCGACGTCTGCCACGGCACGAGATACAACGCGCAAACGCTTGAAATTTTATATAAAAACAAGAGCATAGCCGACGTTTTGGCGATGAGTATCGACGAGGCGCTCGAGTTTTTCAAAGCCGTGCCCAAAATTTATCAAAAGCTAAAGACGCTCGCGGACGTCGGGCTCGGCTACGTTTCGCTAGGCCAGCCCGCCACGACGCTTAGCGGCGGCGAGGCACAGCGCGTCAAGCTCGCCAAGGAGCTAAGTCGCACCGACACGGGTAACACGCTATATATCCTGGACGAGCCCACGACGGGGCTGCATTTTGCAGACGTAGATCGCCTGGTAGCGGTGCTGCACCATCTGGTCGATCTTGGGAATTCCGTCTTTGTGATCGAGCATAACCTAGACGTCATCAAAAATTGCGATTATATCATCGACATGGGGCCCGAGGGCGGCGAAGGCGGCGGACGGATCGTCGCTTGCGGCACCCCAGAAAAGCTTGCGAAGGATTTTAAAAAGACAGGTAGCTACACGGGGGAATTTTTAGCGCAGGAGCTAGCGGCAATGAAAAGCGCGGGGAAAAATAAGCGAGGCTGAAACGCCTTATTAGGGGGCAAGAATGGATCAAAGCAGGCTTGAGGAATTAAAAAAGCTACTACAAAAGCGGCATCAGGAGCCGAAGCAGGGCTTGGTACAAAATTTTAACGGAGAAAATTCTGGAACATCGAATTTTGGAGTCTCGAATTTCAAAGCTCAAAATTCCGAAATCTCGAATTCCGAAGTCTCAAATTTTGAAGTTTCGAATTTTGAAGCCCGGAATTCTGAAGCTTCGAATTTTAAAGCTCAAAATTCCGAAATCTCAAATTCTAAATTCTTGAATTATAAATCTTCAGATTCTGAAGTCTCAAATTCTGAATCCATGAATTCTAAAGCTCCTAATTTCGCTACCGACGCTTTAAATTTAGAAGCCGAAGCGGATAAGAATTCCTCCTATGAAAATAACGCAGAGCCGCAAAATTTTATCTCGGATGATAGCGGCGCCTTATCGCAGAATTCTAAAACTAGAGACTACGACAAAGAGCCGATAATCATCAAAGACCATACTTATTACGAATTTATGATTTATCAATTTCCGGCGCTACTGATAGGTTTTATTATATTTTTGACTTTCGCTACCATAGTAAATCCCGTTAGCCTTAAGACCTTTCGAATGCTCCCATTTATATTGGTTTCATTATTGACCGTAATTCGCGATAAAGACGGTATGTATTTTGAGTTTAAAAACGATAAAATTCTGTATTATCATAAAAACAAAATTCGCAAGATTTTCGAACTAAACAGCATAGGCGCAATGGTGATTAGCTTTGATTGCAGACACAGTATGCGACAAAGGGTAAATTGGTTTATAAAAATAGCGCTGCTTCTTTGGCTTTTATTAGCTTTTGTCGCCGACTCATACGATGAAACAATTGGTCAATATATAACTAATGTATTGTGTCTTTTTGTTTTAGCCGCGTCGGGGATTTTCGGAGCAAAGCCTCTTATACACCTACGCAACGGCAGCCTCGGCTTTTTCGGTCTTCACGATCAGCTCGTGCTTTATAAAGAAAACGCCGAGGTTGAGATACTAAATATTTTGATGGCAAATAAAGAGGAGTATGTGCAGCTGAGAGATTATTTTATGCAAACGATGCAAAAAGATATAAGCAATCTTCAACGCACGATGTCGATTTTTAATGAAAAGATAGAATTTAGAAAGTTTAAATTTTAAAAAGCGTATGTTATGGAGCAAATTGAGAAGGCAAGAAAAATCTTAGCCATTGCGGCTAGATAATAGAATTTCACGCATCAAATTCCATCCCGCGATACGGCGGAATGGAATTTGAAAGCAGCTCATTCGTAGCGAGTAAATCTAAAATAGAATTTTAAAATTTAAATCCCAAAGCCTTAGCCGTTGTAGCCTAAGCGGCGCATATTTGCGCACGCGTCCTTGTAGCCGTAATAGCACGAGATGCGGTATAGATCAATGGCGTTGAATTTATTCTGCTCCACGCCCTCGCCTTTTTCAAACATCGCTGCGAGCTTCTGGCAAGCAGGGAAGTTCTGAGAGAGCGTGCACGCAGCGTTGTAGGCGTTAGCGGCAGAGGCGTAGTCGTGCTTGGAATACATAGAATCCGCAAAATTTAGACACATTGCGCCATTGCCGTTTTTGCACGCATCGCTTTGCACGACGCCGCCTTGTAGGTTCATCGCACGGATACCGTCTTGAACGTCGGCGAAAGAATATTTGCCGCTCTTTGGTGCATCGACTGCACTTTTCGGTGCGTTGCTAACGCAGCCTGCCAAAAATACTCCAGCGGCGATCAAAGCTAGAATTTTTTTCATATTTTGCTCCTTAATTTTTTGAAATTTGGCGACCCAAAATGTAATAGGTCTCTTTGCCTGCGACCTTTTGCAGCTTGAGCTTAAATTTTTCCGACCAAGCGCTGATGATCTGCTCCACAGCGGTCTTGCGCTCCTCGTTGGTAGCGTCATTTTTGATCTTAAAATATGGGTTAGAATTGGACATCGCCACGTGCGCACCGTAAATTTTAAGCTTATCGTTCAGCCCCACGATGCGATCAAGCTCGTTATCCTCAAAATCACACTTCGATAAAATTCCTCGCAGCTGCGCGACCGTCGCGTCGTTTACGCTATATCCTAGCGCTAGCAAAATTCCATCTTCACTCATTCTCATCCTTTCAAAAAAATTTATTTGTTCGCTTGTGAAATCAAAACGCCTTCGATTATGCTTTTTATATCACCGTCTAAGATCGCGTCGGTCTGGCTATACGCCTCGCCGCTGCGGTTGTCCTTGACCTGCTGATACGGGAAAAGTACGTAGGAACGGATCTGATGCCCCCAGCCTATCTCGCTTTTAGGCACGTTTTCGTCCTTTTCGCGCTGTTTCATCAGCTCAAGCTCGTAAAGGCGCGACTTTAACACCTTCATCGCCGTTTCTTTGTTTTTGTGCTGACTTCTATCGTTTTGACAGTTTACTACGATACCCGTTGGGATGTGCGTGATACGCACGGCGCTTTCGGTTTTATTGATATGCTGCCCGCCTGCGCCGCTTGCGCGAAACACATCGACACGAATATCCTTCTCTTCGATATTTATCTCGATATCATCATTTAGCTCGGGGCTTACCATCACGCTTGAAAAGCTCGTATGTCTGCGCCCTGCACTATCAAATGGGCTTACGCGCACCAGGCGGTGGATACCGTTTTCGGCTTTCAGATATCCGTAGGCGTTCTCGCCGCGCACGATGAAGCTAACGTCCTTAAGACCTGCTTCCTCGCCCTCTTGGAAGTCCAAAACCTCGATCTTAAAGCCCTCTCTCTCGCAAAAGCGCAGATACATGCGGTATAGCATACTCGCCCAGTCGTTGCTCTCCGTACCGCCCGCGCCCGGATGAATGCTGACGATAGCGTTTTTATCGTCGTTTTCGCCGCCAAGCATCATAGAAATTTCTAAATTTATGATTTTGTCCTCTAACTCACCCGCCTCGGCAAAAAGCGAGTTTATCGTCTCTTCGTCGTTTTCCGAGTTTGCCAGCTCATATAGAGCCTTCGCGTCATCTACGGCATTTTTAGCGTTTAGAAATTTATTTAAGATATTTGAAATTTTAGTTTTTTCCTTGCCGATGGCACCTGCTTTTGCGATGTCCTGCCAGAGATTTTGATCGTTTTCAAGCTCCTCGATCTCTTTTAGGCGCGCTTTAATGTTCTCCGGTTTTACGACGCCTGCAATATTTTCGACTTTAGTACTTAGGGTTTTTAAAAGTTCCGTGTATTCGTAATTATCCAAAATTTAAGACCTTTTTATGCTTTTGGCGTGATTATAACATATTTTGGATTAAGGTTGTTTATAAAATTTTATTTAAGGCGGGTATTATGAAGCATTTATCTATTAGGGATATCAAAACCTGCTTGATATTGCCATGATTAATCAGTTTAAGCTCCGTCGAGAGATCGGGCAAGGGGTCGTTTAGTAGCAGTTTTAGCTTTGCTTCTTCTAGCTTCAACTTTTTGCAATCGGCTTTTTTATCTTCAAGCATAGACACCACTAGTCTTAGCTTCTCTTTTGTCATTTCGCTTTGCACGAAAGCACCTTATATACGATAATAGAGCATAAAAAAGCTGCGATAGAGCAAGCAAAATACGCCCAAATTTCTCCGATAGTTTTTTCAAGAAGCGCGTGCAGTCCTAACAAAAAGAATACTAAGCCTATAATGCAAATCACGCCCGTAATTATATTTAATAAAACCGAATTGGCGCTCTTTAAAAAAGAACGCCTAATATCGCTAGCTTGAGCGTCTACGAGCTCTACTACCGAAACTATAAATTCAGATATGCCGGCCATTATTTTTTCAGCAGCCAAGCGAGCAAAAATCCGACGCCCGCAGCGATAGCGACGCTTTTTATCGGGTCTTGTTTTATCGTGTCATTCACGTTTTCTATGCCGTCTTTGCCTTTGAGCCTTAGATCATCTATATATTTTTTGATCTCATTGCTGTTTAGCTGATCTAGAATTTTATCTTTAGCAGACTCTGCACGCTCTGCGCCTATGTTTTTGATGGACTTCATAATCTCTTTAAAATCCGCTTTCAAAGAGTCGATATCCTTTTTCAAAGAATCTAAATTTGTCTCTTGAGTAGCCATTTTCGCTCCTTTTGAAGTTTGTTTTAGAGCTAAAGCTCGTAGTAGATTTTAGTACTTATTGATTAACACTCGCTAAATAGACCGCCCTTTTGCGCTTAATTTATACCTTTAATATTTTTTGATATAATTGCCAGCCTAATATTTTATATTGAAAAGAGAGAACAATGCAGATCATTAGAAGCGTAGAGGAGCTAAAAAGCTTCAGAGCATCAGCAAGCGGCAGCGTAGGCTTCGTGCCTACGATGGGGGCTTTGCACGCGGGGCATGCGAGCCTCATAAAAAGAGCGCGAAACGAAAACGACATCGTAATCGTCTCGGCATTCCTCAATCCGGCGCAGTTTTTGCCCGGCGAGGATCTAAACAGCTACCCAAAAAACGAAGCGGGCGATATTAAAATTTGCGAAAGCCTCGATGTGAACGCGCTTTTTATCCCGACCGCGGATGAAATTTACGGCACGGAGGAGCCAGCGATCATAGCACCTAAGCCGATAAGTGAAATTTTAGAAGGCAAAACGCGTCCCGGGCACTTCGACGGCGTACTAAAAGTGCTAAATAAGCTTTTTAATCTAACTCGTCCTAGCAACGTTTATATGGGCAAAAAGGACACCCAGCAGCTTTTCATCGTGCAGAAGATGGTAAAGAGCTTTTTTATGCCTATAAATATCATCCCTTGTGAGATTGTGCGCGAAAGTGATGGGCTCGCGCTTAGCTCGCGCAACACCTATTTGGATGAGGAGGGAAAGCTTATGGCGCTTAAGCTTTCGCGCTCCTTGCTAAATGCCAGCTCGCTTATTAAAAAAGGCGAGATCAGCCTAAATATCGTCCGCGAAAAGATGCTTAGCGTGCTTGAGCCGCTGGCGGTCGATTACATAGCATTCGTGGATTATAAATTTAATGAAATTTCACAGATCAAGCAAGGCGATACGATAATCCTACTTGCTGCAAAGGTCGGCACAACCCGCCTGATCGATAATATCTGGCTGTAAAATGGCAAAACTCCATCTCGTTTCTCTAGGCTGTAATAAGAATTTAGTCGACTCCGAGATCATGCTCGGGCGTCTGCAAAACTACGATATTACGCCAGATATCGCCTCTGCCGACGTCATCATCGTAAACACCTGCGGCTTTATAAACTCGGCAAAAGAGGAGAGTATCCGCGCGATCCTAGATATGCACGAAGCGCGTAAAAAAGGCTCTTTGCTCGTGGTTACGGGCTGCCTAATGCAGCGATACCGCGAGGAGCTGATGAAGGAGCTACCCGAGGTCGATCTTTTCACCGGCGTCGGAGATTACGACAAGATCGATGAAATCATCCTAAAAAAGCAAAATTTATTTAGCCCCGATACCTACCTGCAAACAAGCGAAGAGCGCGTGATAACGGGCTCGAACTACCACGCCTACATCAAAATTTCAGAGGGCTGTAATCAAAAATGCAGCTTCTGTGCGATACCGACCTTTAAAGGTAAGCTAAAATCCCGCGCGCTGGAAAACATCATAGACGAGGTGCAAAAGCTCGTGAAAAAAGGTTACTACGACTTTAGCTTCCTCTCACAGGACAGCAGCTCGTATATGCGCGATCACGCTGTTAGCGACGGCCTCATCTCTCTCATCGACGCGGTCGAAAAGATAGATGGCGTCAAAACCGCGCGCATACTTTATCTCTACCCGAGCACGACCTCAAACGCGCTAGTGGAGCGTATCATCGCCTCGCCGGTGTTTGCGAACTACTTTGATATGCCGATCCAGCACGCGAGCGACAAAATGCTAAAAATCATGAGGCGTGGAAGCGGCGCGGCGCGGATCAAAGAGCTTTTAAATTTGATGAAAAGCGCGCCTGGTGCGTTTTTACGAACGGGTGTCATCGTCGGGCACCCGGGCGAGGGCGAAGCCGAATTTGACGAGCTTTGCGCGTTTTTGCAGGAGTTTAAATTTGACCGCGTTTCGGCGTTTGCTTATTCGAAAGAGGAGGACACGCTCTCGTATGAGATGGAGCAAGTGCCCGCCAAAATCATCTCAAAGCGCCTAAGTAAAATAGAAAAGATCACTCGCGCCGCGATCGAGGCGAGCTTCGCGCAGGAGCTAGGGCAAAAATTTATCGTCTCTTTGGAGGGCGAAAGCAGCGAGGGCGAGATGTTTTACGCCGCGAAAAAGGCACTGTGGGATAAGGATATCGACGGCGAAATTTTGATCAACGAAAGCGACGTGGAGCAGCTAGAAACCGGCGGTCGCTACTGGTGCGAGATCACGCAGGTGGCGGGCAGCCAGGCGCTAGGCAAGATCACGGCAAAGGCTTAAAGTGCTAAGCGCGCCCGTTTTACGCAAGCTAAAATCAGGGCGAAATCTGCTTGCTTTTTCGCACGGCGTCGATAGTACGGCGCTTTTTTACCTTCTGGACGAGGCGGGCGTGGAATTTAACCTTGCGATCGTAGATTACAATGTCCGCTCGCAAAGCAAAGATGAAGTCGCCTCGGCGCGAGACTTGGCGACCAAATTTCACAAACAAATCTACGTAAAAAGCGTGCGACTGGGCGCGTCAAATTTCGAGCACGAGGCACGCACGGCTAGATATGAGTTTTTTGGCCAAATTTGCCGCGAGCAGGGCTATGAAAATTTGATTTTGGCGCATCAGTTTGACGACAAATTTGAGTGGTTTTTGATGCAGCTTGGGCGCGGCGCAGGGCTTAACGAGATGCTAGGCATGCAAGAGCTAGAGGCTCGCGAGGATTACGTGATCGCTCGTCCGCTTCTAGGCGTGCGAAAGTGCGAACTGGAGCGGTTTTTACGTGAGCGAAATCTAAAATACTTTACCGACGAGACGAATTTAACGGAGCAGTTTAAGCGCGGATTTATTCGCGCGAAATTTAGCGAGCCATTTTTGGATGAGTACTTTGGTGGCGTAAAAAAAAGCTTTGAGTTTTTGGCAGCCGACGTGTTAAATTTAACTCCCGAAATTTCTAATCCCGCACCTAAAATTTATCTCGTAAAACGCGGTGCAAACGAGATACGCGGCGCGGATCAGGCGTGCAAGAGACTAGGGCTCGTGCTAAGCGCCGCACAGCGAAACGAATGCGCGCGCTGCCTAGAAAACGGCGCAGGCTGCGTGCTAGGCGGCAAGGTAGCCGTGGGCGCGGGCGAAAAATTTATCCTTGTGACGCCATATATCAAAGCGGCTATGGAAAAGAAATTTAAAGAAGCGTGCAGACAGCTTGCTATTCCGCCGATAAGCCGCGGATTTTTGTTTGCTTCGGGCGCGGATCTTGCGCTATTTAAGGAGCTTTTATGAGCGTTTATTTTACCTCCGATCTACACTTCGGCCACGAGCTGGTGCTGAAAAAATACCCGAATTTTAGAAAAGGTGCGAACGTAGCCGAGATGGATGAAAATCTCATCGCCGCTTGGAATGCACTTGTTACACCCGAGGATCTTGTCTATAATCTCGGCGACGTCTCCTTTCACAAGGATTTTGCGCACACTTGCGAGTTACTTCGCAGACTAAACGGGCGACATTTTTTGGTGCTCGGTAACCACGATGGGCGCATCGCCGCGATGAAAAACGAACTGCTAAGCGGACGCAAGGCGGACGGCAATTTTATGTTTGAGCAGATCGTGGGATATGCCTTTGTGCGCCTATCGCATAAGAGAGCGGCTCTGTCTCACTACCCGATGATCGAGTGGGCAAACTGCCATTATGGCGCACTGATGCTCTATGGTCACCTGCACGCAGATATCGCCGAGGTTTCGGGCAGAGCGCTAAACGTAGGTTTTGATCTGCACGGCAAAATTTTAAGCGAGGACGAGGTGTGGTCGTATCTGAAAGATATCCCGCCCAAGGCCCATCACGCAAGCGAGCTAGAGGGCATTAGTGATAGCGACGACGTGGAGCAAAGGCGGGCTTTGATAGAAAATTTTTTACGTAAAATTAATCGGGATTCGTGAAAAAATATAATTTGCGGTGCAAGACGGATCTTTGCGGCAAATGAGCTTAAATTTAAAATCGAGCTGATTTAAATACGAATGATTTTACCCAGCCAAAATCCATTATGTAACGCGAGATAAAATTTAATAAAATGCGGCACAAACAGGCAACTAAATCGTATCAAGCAGGCGCAATTGCAAAGATAAAATTTTAAAATTCTGCCTAAGTGCGGAGCGAAAAATTTGATCTAGCGGGCTTCCAGCATCGCGATTTTGTTGATGTAATCGGCGAAATTTAGATTTATCAAATTTGTTTTGATGAAGATGCGCGTGAAAATCACATAGCCGATCTCGTTGCTAAGCGTGCCGTCGGAGTAAATGAAAACGTTGGTGAGAAACTCGCTATTTTCGGATTTATAGAAGGTCTCGATCTGAAAATTTAAAAGCTCGTAAAATAGCTCGTCCGCGTCGCTCATCGCTGCCTGCATCTCCTCGTCGATACGCATTATATCGGCGTAGAGCACGCGTTCTTGGTTGGCAACGACGAAACATGCGCGGTTATTAAATTTCAGCGCAAACATCGCCATATTTTCAAAATCGCTTTGATTTTTTAGCAAGAAGTATAAAATTTTAAATAAACTAGCGTGCGAGCTAAATTCTATTCCAAAAGTCTCATCCGCCGCCTGTGCACTTGCACGAGGAAATTCCACTATGAAGCTATCATCGACTTTTTGATAAATACTATTTTCTTTAATCATATAATCTTCGTTAAAATGCACCCTTTGATTTTCGTCGTCTATCAGCACGCAAGAGATTAAATTTTTATCACTCAGATCTGCAAAGCCCGCTAGCGAGGTAGCCAGATCATTTTCTTGCGCGATGGGAAAACGATCGGATTTCTCATCCAAAATTCTTTTGCCAAAGCCCAATTTTCTATAAAAAAACTCGCATGCGTCGGCACTTTTAGCGACGCCGAGGAATGATTTTGCCTTAAATAGTGCCATTTTCTCTCCTAAAATCGCAATTATACCAAAAGACTATTATTTCAAACAAAATTTAGCGTCCTGCTCGGCGCTTGCAAAAAGCAGCCGCCTGATCGCCTCTTTGCCCGCTTCAAGGCCAAGTCCTTCTAAATTTAGCGGCGCGCTGAGGCTGTAATTTATACGCGAAAAGGGCTTTGGCAAGACCATCTCGTCCCAGCTATGAAATTTCCAAAAACTGCTCGCTTCGTAATTTAGCGCGTAAATGCCTAAGTTCAGTCGCTGCGCAAGGATCACGGCTCCATCGGCGACGCTGTGAAGGGGGCCGCGCGGACCGTCGGGAGTGATGATGACGTCGGTGCCGTTTTTTATCTCTTTGATCGCACCCATAAGCGCGCGCGCGCCGCCTTTGAAACTACTGCCGCGGATCGCGCCGATGCCGAAATGCGAGATCACGCGCGTAATTATCTCGCCGTCTTTGTGATCCGAGATGATGACCTTAGCGCGCCTCTTGCCGCCGAAATCCCGCAACCACCAGCGCCTATATGCAAAGCTCATCATCGCTAGCCTTCCATGCCAAAATACGACGACGCAGGGCTTTCCGGGCAGCTTCGTGGGGGTAAATTTAACCCTACACGTTAAAAAAATACACCAAATCAGGATAAAAATGAGATATTCAGAGGCGCGGAAAAACAACCGCTTTTTAAGCGATAACTTGTCCATAAAGCGCCATTCTGGCGGTCTTTTCGATACGCACTCTGCGCGTTTTGCCTAACAACTCCTCGCTTCCTTGCGCGCAGATTAGAAAATTTGAAAAGCTTCTACCGCACGCGGTGCCGTCCTCGCGCAGCTCCTCGAAATATACGTCGAAAATTTTATCTTTTTGCGCTCCTGCGATCTCGTCTAAAATTTTAGCGTGAGTGCTTTGTAGCCTGCTTAGCCTTTCGCTTGAAATTTCATCATCCAGCGGCTTTAAGTTTGCTGCAGGCGTGAGCGGTCGCGGGCTAAATTTAAACGAAAAAACCTGCTCGAATCTCACCGCTTCTAACACCTCCATCGTCTCGGCAAAATCCTCCTCGCTCTCGCTTGGATAGCCCACGATGATGTCGGTGCTGATCGCTACGCCCGGGCAGCTTTGGCGCAGTTTAAGCGCGCGGTCTAGATACCACTGCTTGGTATATCCGCGCTTCATATCGCGCAAAACCTTACTAGAGCCGCTTTGTAGCGGCATATGCATCGATTTGCAGATTTTAGAATTATTGCAAAAAACGTCTAGAAATTTATCGTCCATATGCAGCGGATGCGGGCTAGTAAAGCGGATGCGCTCGATGCCCTCTATCTCGCTAAGCCGCATGAGCAGGTCGCTGAAGTCGATTTTTTCGTGTGCGCTAGAAAAGCGCTTGCCGTAATTATTGACGTTTTGGCCGAGCAAAAATATCTCTTTGGCGCCGCGAGCTACGGATCTTTCGGCTTCGCGCAAGATGATTTGAGCGGGGATCGAAATTTCATCGCCTCTAGTCTGCGGCACGATGCAGTAGGAGCACTTTTTATCGCAGCCGATCATTATGTTTATGAAGGATTTATATGGCGAGCTCGCAAAATCGCCGAAGGCAAACTCGCTCTCGTCGTAGTTTATGTCTGTGCTGATAAATTTTGGCGTACGTACGGCTTGCGAAATTTTAGATACGTTTCTAGCGCCGAGCACGAAATCCACAAAGGGTGCGCGCTTAAAAATTTCTCCGCCCAGATGGCTTGCGGTGCAGCCGCAAACGCCGATTTTAGAGCCTTTTTTTCGCGCCTTATCAAAAGCTCCGATCTCGCTGAAAAGCTTATGCACGGGCTTTTCGCGTACGGAGCAGGTATTTATTAAGATCAGATCCGCAATATTTACGTCGTCGGTGATCTCGTAATCTTGCTCTTTTAGCTGCGCGATAATATGCTCGCTATCGCGCACGTTCATCGCGCAACCTAGGGTCTGGATGAAGAGGAGTTTACTCAAAGGATATGCACCTCGTACATATACTCGTTTTCGTTCAGTCCGTATCGCACTATGCGTTGATACACGCTAAAACCCTTAGTATCGAAAAAATCCACTAAAGCGGCTAAATCTTTTTGAGAATTTTCTCTATCCAGATAAAATATTTTCTGTCCGCTCTTTTCTACTTGGGCTTGCAAATCCTCGATCTTAACGCTTTTTGGCTTAGAAGCAAGCTCCGTTCTGGCAAGTTTTAGCTGCATGATCTATCCTTTCATTTATCTTTTTAAACCCGTGAGTTTAGCGAAATTTAGATAATAATTCGTTTAAATAAAAATAAAGTCAAAATTCCATATAATACCGCACTTCAAAATTTAAAATCCAAATTTAGTAGCACGAAATCAAATCTTAAGGAAAATTGATGGAAAAAATCACCGACATCATCGAGTCGATTGCAAATGAAAAGGGGCTTGAGCCCGCAGACGTCAAAGAGCGCGTCAAAACGGCGTTCATCCAGACCGCAAAAAGACTTTTCGGCGAGGAATATCTCTACGATAGCGAAGTCGATCCGCAGACCAAGCGTGTCAAGCTTTACCAAAAAGTTCACGTCGTCGCGGATGATGATGAGCGGCTCGGCGATCACAACTTCATCGCGCTAAGCGAGGCCAAAAAAATAGGCGAAAACGCGGAGATCGGCGATGAGCTAAGCTACGAAATAAATATCGAAAACCTTGGCCGCACGGCTTCCGGTGTACTGGCCAGAGAGCTAAATTTCCACATCCAAAGGCTGCTTGAGGAGAAAATTTTTGAAAATTATAAAAGCAAGGTGGGCGCCCTCACCCACGGCACCGTCACTAAGATCGATCACGACGGCACGACCTACGTAGAGATCGAGGATACGAAAGCCTTCATGCCACAAAAAAACCGCATCAAGGGCGAAAATTTTAAAGTGGGCGACGTGCTGCAAGCCGTCATAAAAAACGTAGCCATCGACAAATCTCACGGTATCAGGCTGGAGCTTTCGCGTACCAGCCCGAAATTCCTAGAAGCCCTACTCGCCGCCGAAGTCCCCGAGATCAAAGACGGCAGCGTCATCATCCAAGCCTGCGCCAGAATCCCCGGCAGGCGTGCCAAAATCGCGCTTAGCGCCGTCTCGCCAAACGTCGATCCGGTAGGCGCTACCGTCGGCAAAGGAGGCGCTCGCATCGACGCGGTGAGTAGATTTTTAAGCAAAAATTTGCAAGACGGAAGCGGCGGCGAGAGCATCGACGCGTTTGAATACTCCGCAAGTCCCGAAATTTTGATCACTCGTGCAATGGCGCCTGCGATCGTAAACTCGGTCAAAATAGCGCAGGACGGCAAGGCGATCGTCTATGTAAACCCCGATCAAAAAAGCAAAGCGATCGGCAAAAACGGCCTAAATATCCGACTCGCCTCGATGCTGTGCGGCTGCGAGATCGAGCTTATCGAAACCGGTTCGGCAAGCGAGAAAAAGGTCTCCACAGAGGAAGGCCTTAAAAATCTCGAAGCGCTTTTCGGCGAGCTGTAAAAGCTCGCGCGTCTCACTTTTTAAAATTTTGCAAGTCGCGCGCTCTATAAAATTCCATGCCTACCAAATTTTGCAAATTTAGTAATTAATGGAATTTTGTAATTTAATACTCCACGAAATTCTATATTACGTAGAATTTTACGCCGTTTCGGAATTTTAAAATTTAGCGTAAAGGCGAAATTTGACCGAAATTTTACGGCGCAGAATTCTAAGCTTAAATTCTATTCATTCGCGGATTTGAATTGATGCGATATTTAAATTTACACAGCGCGCAAAATTCCGCCCCAAGTTAAGTCGCGCCTACCGCTCGTATAAAATTTCGATGCCGCCGTAATGCCAAAATGCTTTCGGCGCGAGGTATTCGCCGCCTAGGACAGCTAGATTGAGTTCGAAATACTGCGGCGAGAATTCTGTGATTTTAGAGATTTCCTGCTCAAGTAGCGTCGTGCAGTATAGGTTCGCTTCGCCGCGAGGTCTTAGCGCAAAGCCCTCGCCGACGCGCTTAAGTAAAGAGGCGGCTAGGCGCGCCTTTTGCTCCTCGTTTAAAAATTTCATCCGCGCCGCGCCAAAGTCTCGTGCATGCGTCAAAAACTCCCGCATCGAAACGGCCGCGACGCCCTCTCGCTCGCCCTCACCCGTTACGGCGTGCACCACCAAAAGCGGGCGCTCGCGCACGATCATGCCTACGTGCGAGTATCTAAAATTCGTTGCGGTTGCAATTATGCGGCTGTCGGTGACGTCGTCCATGCGAAAGACGAGATCGCCCATGCGTAGATTTGATAAAATTTCATCCGGCACTCGTAGCGGCTCTTTGGCGACAGGCGCGCGCGTGAGCGTCCAAAGCTCGCCGAGCCCGCCTAGAGCGAAGATCAGACAGACGAGAAGCTTTTTGGCTAAAGCGCAACCTTCCATTTGCCGTCTTTTTTGACGAGTTTAACGCTCTCGGTGCGGTTTGTGCCGTTTTTAAAAGACACGACGACTTTCACGAGCACCGATTTCTCGTCGCTATTTTGCAGCTCGCCCGAGACGCCCTTTAGCCCGTCGCGCTTGGAAGCCTCCTCCTTGCCGGCACCTGCCATCTGCATCAGTTTGCCGTTTATCATCTGCATAGAGCCGTCGTCCGATCTGTCCTTATCGGGTATATCTATAGCATCCACCAAAGTCTTAGAATCGCCCTCGTATAGGGCTCTGATGAAGTCCTCGGCTACGCCTTTCGGGTCGCTGCCGCAGCCCGCTAAAACGAATATCGCGATGAGCGCGAGTAGAAATTTTTTCATAAGCTCTCCTTATAGAAATTTTGAAATTTTATATACGGGCGGTAAATGCTTTTTAAATTTGAGCTCTTTCTGCTCGGGTAGAATTTATATCGCGTTTGGATTTGCGAAAGGCGTATTCGGTAGTGCTTTTACTACATTAAAGCGAGATTTGGCATTCAAAGGAAAGCTCGTCTTGCCTCAATAAAATTTTATCTTGCCAAAGCAAAATTTTATAGCAGTTTCTGCGAACCGTGTCTTGCGGCACACCACTCAAACGGTGCCCAAACTCATTCGGTAACGCGCGAGGCGAGCTTTGCTTGTCGGAACTGAAATTTAGCCGTATTTTGCGGCTAAAATTTTAAAATTTCAATGCCGCCTTCGTAGGATTGCTCGCTTGCGATTTAGCTTTTTGCTGCGACGCTCGCAAAATTATAAACAAATTTTATCTAAATGGGGCTATAATTCAGCAATTTTTCTAAAGGAAAATCATGGAAACTTGGGCGGCTTTGGCGCTTGCATCAGCACTCTTTGCGGCGCTGACTGCGATATTTGCAAAAATCGGACTCGAAGGGATCAACTCTCATTTCGCAACTTTTATCCGCACGATCATCATTGCCTTTTGCCTCGCCATATTCTTGCGCTACGCTAAAGCCTGGCAGCCGTTATCGAGCCTAACCCCTCGCAACTGGGTGTTTTTGATACTAAGCGGGCTGGCGACGGGTGCATCGTGGCTAGCGTATTTCAAAGCCCTACAAATCGGCAAAGCCTATCAAGTAGCACCGATCGATAAACTAAGCGTAGTACTCGTTGTAATTATCGCTGTGATCTTTTTAGGCGAGCGCCCGAGTCTTCGCGAATGGCTCGCGCTAGCACTCATCGGCGCAGGCGTAATAATGCTAGCGTTTAAATAAGGGTGAAATTTGCCTTAAACCTATCTCTTGTGGTCTTTTTAACCGCCACGCTCGCGCTATACTATACGCTTTGATCAGATAAACCCACTGCCGCTTCTGCAAAATTGCCGCCCTAAACCACTATGATTTCTTATGGCTTGACTTTAGCCTACACGATTTCTAGGCATTAGCTGAAACGCGCCGGTAATCGATTTGCCGATACCTTGCTGTAGTTAGGCGGTCTTTAGGGTAATTTTAGTTCTGCTTAAAAGTAGTGAGATTAAAATTTATAATAAATCAGGAATTTGCACCTTAAAATTCCAAAAAAATATCGACTCGCCGTACCATAAAATAAAATCGCATCCGCAAGTTTAAATCGAACTGTAAACTTCTAAATCTACAATATAGTCGAGCAAGCTAATTACGCGAGATTCGAATTAAAATCTTGCACACTTCCATAGCTCCGCCTAAATTTATACGCTTGCTGCCTAACCCTTGCATTCGTCGCAAGCGCTAGACTTGTAGAATAATGAGCTAAGGTCGGGAGAATTTTACTCTCCCCTACCTTTCTTGCCTCTCTTACCTTTAGCCTTAGACGATCCCTCT
>NZ_CALIST010000066.1 GCF_938041645.1 uncultured Campylobacter sp.
CGTGAAATTATAATCTTAGAATTTTAAAATTTCTTGAAATTTCAATATTAACTTTAATAGATTTTAGGGGCATATGCCCCTAAAAATTTTGAAAGGATTTGCGAGGATTATTTGCTTAGCATTGAGCTTAGCATCCATAGGCGTTTTTCATAATCGCCATAGTGATCCTGCGCGATATTTGAAGTAGTATCGTCGCCCTCTGCTTCGGCTACCTCTTGAAGCTTTTTAAACTCTTCTACCAAATACTCGTAGGCTTTTTTGACGTTCTCAAGTACTTCGGTTACGCCGTAGCTGTCCTTTGCGCTAATCGGAGCGTCTTTTGAAAGCTCAATTAGATCCTTAGCTTTAGTTACAGCCTTACCACCTATTTGAAGCGCGCGCTCAGCCATATCGTCGAAAAGCTCGCCCATCTCGTCGTATGCTTTCTCGGTGTAAGCGTGAACTTGAGCGAATTGCAAGCCCTTAACATTCCAGTGATAATCGTGGAATACGACAAAGAACGCATGAGCGTCAGCCTGAAGTTTGTTTAGTTGTTTTACTGTTTTTGACATTGTGTCTCCTTTACTTAAAATTGTTGGTATTATACTACGATAACCTTAAACAGAAATAATACTAGATAATAAAATTTATCTTTTAGTGGAATTTTTGATTAACAGATTTTAAATTTATAAACAACTTTTTTGAAATTTCAGCTAGACTACATTATAATGCACGCCATGAAAAACAAATTTATGATAACTATCACCGATCTTAACGGTTCTAGGAATTTTTTGCTCTCGCAAATCATCAAAAAGATCGCGTTATATCTGGTGCTATTTGTTTTTACTATTTTCGTCACGGGCGCACTGTATATCAAGTATCTGGGCTCTAAAATCGACCGTCTTTCGCAGACCAAAACCGAGCTTAACGAGCTGAATCAAAAGCTTCGCGACGGTATCGCGGCGAGCCAAATGGAATTTGAAGCTATCGAGGGCAAGATAGCCGATTTGGAGCATGAGTTCGGACTCGATCCCGAGGCCGATGAGCGCATGATCGATCGCCTCTCGCATATCAAGCCTACCTCCGAGGAGGAGATCAAAAGCCGCGCCGATGAGATCGTAAACCAAACCTTCTCAGATGCGCTGATAAAAGAGATATTTATGCAAATCCCAAACGGTAGAGTGATGCAAACCTATCAGCTTAGCGAGAGATTCGGCTGGCGCAACCACCCGATCTTAAAGCGCAAACAATTCCACCCCGGCGTCGATCTACGTACGCCGCTTAAAACGCCGATTTACGCGCCGGCAGACGGCATCATCCAATACAGCGGAGCAGGCGGCAGCGGTTACGGCAACCTAGTTGAGATCCGCCACAACTACGGCTTTACAACGCGATACGCGCATCTGGATTCAAATTTAACCCGCAAAGTGGGCGAGTTCGTAAGTAAAGGTGATCTTATCGCTTTTAGCGGCAATACGGGCCTTAGCACGGGGCCGCATCTGCATTATGAGATCAGATTTTTGCAGTTACCGCTTAATCCGCTAAATTTCATCGAATGGAACAAAAAGAACTATAAAGAAATTTTTACCAAGGAGGAAGAAATCCCATGGCAGTCTTTAATAAAGGCAATGCAAATACCGCTCAAACAACGATAATCTCGGCAGGCACGCTCATCAAAGGAGAGCTGCGTCTATCGTGCATACTGCATATCGACGGCAACGTAGAAGGCGACGTGATCTCAGATAGCACCGTCGTCATCGGCAAAAACGGCACCGCGCGCGGCTCAATCAAGGCAAAGCATATCGTAATCAACGGCAAATTTTTCGGCAATATCGAAGCCGAGCTCGTCGAGCTGCTAGGCGGCGGTGTACTCGTAGGCGACGTGCTATCGCAAAGCTTTGGCATCGAAGTCGGCGCAAAATTTAATGGAAAAAGCGCTGTAAGTGGCGGCGATCAAGCCCTAGTCATCGACGGCAGCGCAAGCGAAGACGTCAAGCTCATCGACAAAGCTCTAGGCGAATAAATCGCGCACATTTGGAATTCTTGGGATTTTAAAGGCTTTGAAACTCGCAAAATTTCGGAATTTAAAAGCCTAAAAAATTCCCATACTTTGAAATTTTTGAATTTGAAATTTTAAGAATTCTGAATATTTTAAAATTTTCTAAATATGGAATTTATACAAAATTTACTGCAAAAAACGCAGATTTTAAAATTAAATTTAAAAGCGTAACGAGATCGTTTACAATTTTGACCTCATCGTCGCGCCTACTTTAAAAATTTGGCGACGTTATTTTTTAGAATCTTTCGAGTTAATCATAAATTTATCAATCAAAATAGCTAGCACTACAAATATAATCACGAATGCGATTACGTAGGTAATTTTAAGTTGATCTACTCCTTTCTCAAAAGCGAGAAAATCTACAACAAAAGATGGATTATAAAAATTTCCAAACAGGGAGGCTAGCGTATCGATGCTATTCATATAAAAACCAGCTCCAAAAAAAGCAGCCACAAGTGCAATAATACCCATCAACCTTTTAGCGTTAGACGACACGGTAAATCCTTTTAAAAAATGTATTTGAAGAGTATACCCCCCCCCCCCATTAATCTTAGCTTAAATTTCGTGCGATGACGAAGGTAGAAAATTTAAGGACCGGAATTTATATGCAGAATTTGCGCCAGATTTTACTGGACCACCATAAATTTAAAGAGGATTTTAACGTAAAGTTATAGTAAACTTTGGAATTAAGCTTCAAAAATTTTAGAATTTGCAGGGCAAGCGAATTTATACTTAAAATTTTACTATGATAAATA
This sequence comes from uncultured Campylobacter sp., assembly GCF_938041645.1. GTDB lineage: Bacteria > Campylobacterota > Campylobacteria > Campylobacterales > Campylobacteraceae > Campylobacter_B. Next base: position 2,794 of record NZ_CALIST010000066.1, read on the forward strand.
TGAATTCTTTTCATAGCGTCTTTTGACTCGTTATATCTCTTTGTGCCGCTAGCTCAAAATATCCGCGCGGCGATAAATTCTGCGGGCTAGGCTAATTTAAGCCCATTATTAGATTAGTTATGTATAATGCGACTTCTTTTTGTGGACAGATGGGTGAGTGGCCGAAACCACACCCCTGCTAAGGGTGCAGCTTCTAACCGGGGCTCGAGGGTTCAAATCCCTCTCTGTCCGCCACTATTTTAGAATTTAAATCAATAAAATTTCACTTCCGTGATTCAGCCGATTTCAGCCGCCTAGAATACTGCCTAAAAGCAGCACCGGCATCATTAGCGGCATCACGATGAGTCCTTGTATATCGGTATCCATTTTCGCATCGCGCTCGCTTTTGATCCCGCTATCGACCGCTATACGCGCAGGGTACTCGATCGGCACGCTTAGACGGTGCGATCTGCGTAGCTCGTCGTGATCTTTTAAGCGCTTAAAATATTTGCCTTCGATCAGATAAGAGTAGCGAAACGTAGAGCTATACGCTGGCTCAAGCTGCTCGGGATCATCCATCAGCTTAGCCTGCACGGATAGCGGTAGATCGTATTTTACGAGCTCGATTTCGTGCTGGATATATGCGGCATCACTGCCTTCATTGTATCTGTCGATCGTGAGCATGCTTACGTTGCGCCTTATTGCGTCTTTATTTAGCGACGCCAGACTCGCAACCTTGGCGCGCACGGCGCTAAGATTCGCATCAAATACGTAATCATAAATCTCGCCGCTCATACGCAGCTGACCGCCAGACGCCGCGCTCATAGCGATGATATGCTCGCGCCCTTGCATGTAGCCCGGCAAATTCTTACTCGCGCATCCGCTAAAAACCGCGCAGCATAGCGCCAAAACCGCGCCGCAAATCCAAAATTTCATAAACTTCCTTCGTAAAATTTAAAGACAGATTGTATTAAATTTTGCCTTAACGAAAGTGGAATTTTACGGCGCAGCGGAATAGAATTCTGCGGTGGAATTCCATGGCGGCGACGCGTAGAATTCCGCGCGGATTTGCATTAGATTTCGATGAAATTTTACAAAAACGGGGGGGGCTAAAAACGCACGGAAAAGGCAAAATAAGCGCAATGGCACTGCCAAGATTTTAAAATTTTAAAATCTCGAGGAAATTTCGCGGAAGGAAGCGAGCTATTTGCGCGTCAAAATTTAACCGTCATCGCGAGCTTGCTTTTAAATTTTAAAATTTTACGGCAGGCTTTAGAATTTAAAATTCCAAAGCCCTTTTTGATATGCGGCGCGCTACTTTCTATTTGCGTTAGCAAGCATCAGCTTTATGCGGTTTTCTTGATTTACCGCGCTTGCGCCCGGGTCGTAGTCGATAGCGGCGATGTTTGCCTGCGGGTAGTTCTGTTTAATCTTTCGGATCATTCCGCGCGCGATGATGTGGTTTGGCAGGCAGCCGAAGGGCTGCGCGCACACGACGTTTTGTATGCCGTGGCGCATAAACTCGACCATCTCCGCCGTCAGCAGCCAGCCCTCGCCCATCTTTACGCCGTGACCGATGTAGCCGTCGGCGGCGGCGCGAACCTCGCTAAATGGGCTCGGCGCGCGAAAGCCGAAGCGCTTCATCTGCTTAATCATCATGCGCTGGAAAAATTCCACTACCTTAGCGACTGCAAGCGAGCCGTAATACGCCGCGCCGCCCTTGCCGTAGAGCTGCTTGTCGTAGACCGCATCGTAGATGCAGGTAAGTACGAAGTCCATCAGCCCCGTATTGACGGGCTCGGCGTTTTCGCGGATGAGGTAGGCGTTTAGGCCGTTGTTGCCGATGGGCGAGTATTTGAGATAAATTTCGCCCACGATGCCCACCTTCACTCGCGGCTTATCGTCGCGCTCGATTTTAGCGAACTGCGAGAGGATAAATTTAAAATTTTTCTTAAGATTGAAAAACGATCTTTGGTCAGTCAAATTTTTGATCCGCTCGGCGCAGAGTTCGTAAATTTCATTCGTTTGGTTTTTGATCTTTTCGTAGGGCTTGCACTGATTATACAGCCCCATCATCAAATCGCCGTAAAATATCGCGGCGAAAAGCTTTAGAAGCGATTTTTTGCCGAGGCTAAATTCATTCTCATCTAGCGATCCAAAATTTAACGAGATCGCGGGAACGTAGCTAAAGCCGCTGTCCTCAAGCGCTTTGCGAAGCAAATTTATATAGTTGCTCGCTCTGCAGCCGCCGCCCGTTTGGCTGATGAGAAGCGCTACCTTGTGCGTATCGAACTCGCCGCTTTTTAGCGCGTCAATAAACTGCCCGATGACGAGCAGCGCGGGGTAGCACATGTCGTTATGCACGCTGCGAAGCCCCTCCTCGACGATATTTTGACGATTTTCGCCGAGCAAGACGCTCTTATAGCCCTCGTCGCGCAACACGCCTTGCATAAAGCGAAAATGCGGATCAATCATCGTGGGGATCAATATCGTGTGGGTCGCTTTCATATCTTTCGTAAATTTAGCAAACATTAGCGCGCATCCTTTCTTGCTTCTTGTTGCGCGCCTTGCCTCTCGCGCTCTATCATAGTCGCTTTTAGGCTACGCAGGCGGATCTTGACCGCACCTAGGTTCGTAACCTCGTCGATTTTAAGTTGAGTGTAAATTTTACCGTTTTGACGCAGTATGTCGCGCACCTCGTCGCCCGTGATCGCATCTATCCCGCAGCCGAAGCTCACTAACTGCACTAGCTGCATGCGCGGGTATTTACAGACAAACCGTGCCGCGCTATAAAGCCTGGCGTGGTAGGTCCATTGATTAAGGCTTTTCGTCTGCACCCTGCTAAGCGGCAGCGCGTCCTCGCTAAGCACTATAAAGCCCAAGGAATTTAGATAGCGATCAATGCCGTGGTTGATCGTCTTGTCGATATGATACGGGCGACCCGCTAGCACGACGGCGGGCGCGCCGCTTGCATTGATCTCCTTTAGGGTCTCCTCGCCTTTTATTAAAACGGTATTTTTATAGTTTTGTAGCTCCTTAAGGCCTTGCAAGACGGCGTTTTTCACGGCGTCGGAATGAAATTTATACCCGGCGTCCGCGAGCTCAGCCTGCATCGTTTTGCAAAACGAATCTTGCATGTTAAGATCCACGTGCGGGTAGAGGAATTTTTTCTCCTCTAGCGCGCCTACGTTCGCGCGTATCAATTCGGGATAGTATGCGACTACGGGACAGTTGTAGCAGTTCTCGCTGATATTTTCATCCAGGCTGTAGCTCATACACGGATAAAAGATAAAATCGACGCTCTTATTTAGCAGATCGTAGATGTGGCCGTGCACGCTTTTAGCCGGGTAGCAGACGGTATCGCTCGGGATGCTTTGGCTTGCTAAAAACAGCGTCTCTTTTCGCGGCTTTTGCGACAACACGACGCTCATGCCTAAATTTTCAAAAAACGCACTCCAAAACGGGATCATCTCAAACATATTCAAAACAAACGGAATTCCGACCCGCGGCTCATCCTGCTTCGGCGGCTTGCGATATTTTTTCAAAAGCTCGTTTTTAAACTCAAATAAATTCGTAATGTCGTGGCGGATCTCCTTGCCCGCGCCGCGCTCACATTTATTGCCCGAGACAAATTTAGTATCGCCGAAGTAGCTGATCGTAAGCGGGCATTTGTTAGTACAGAGCTTGCAGACGCTAAATTCGCTGCGATGAGTGAAATTTTCAAGCTCTGCACGACTGATCATATCAGTGTGCTCGTTTGCGTTATTTTTGGCAAAAAGCGCCGCGCCGTATGCGCCCATAAGCTCGCTGATATCTAGACGGATCACGTCCTTGCCGAGCTCTTTTTCAAAAGCGCGCAGCACAGCGTTGTTTAAAAATGTACCGCCCTGCACTACGATATTTTGACCCAAATCGTCGGCGTTTCGCACTCGGATGACCTTGTAAATCGCATTTTTTATGACGCTAATAGCAAGTCCAGCGCTGATATCCTCGATCGTAGCGCCGTCCTTTTGAGCCTGCTTAACCGAAGAGTTCATAAAAACCGTGCAGCGGCTACCAAGCTTAGCGGGGTGAGTCGCAAAAAGGGCTAAGCTTGCAAAATCTTTAATGTCGTAACCCAAAGAATTTGAAAAGGTCTGCAAAAACGAGCCACAGCCCGAGCTGCACGCCTCATTTAGCACGATAGAATCGATATTGCCATCTTTAATGGAGAAACACTTGATGTCCTGCCCGCCGATGTCGATGATAAAATCTACTTTCGGATTGAAGTGGCGCGCAGCACTATAATGCGCGATTGTCTCGACGATACCGTAATCAAAGCGAAAGGCGGTTTTAATGAGATCCTCGCCATAGCCGGTAACGCCGCTGCCCTTGATCTTGATGCGACCCTCGCAAAGATCGTATAGCTCCTTAAGACGCGGCAGCAGGATATCGACAGGATCGCCTTTATTGGAGGAGTAAAATTTATACAATAGTTCGTAGTTTTCGCCCATCAACACGACCTTGATCGTAGTACTGCCACAATCCACGCCCAAATACGCGTCTCCGCTGTAGGTGTGGATATCCACCTTAGGCACGCTCGCGCGGGCGTGGCGAGCGGTGAACTCGTCAAATTCCGCCCTGTCTTTGAAAAGCGGCGGCTCGGCTTCCAGCGCGGTTCTATCGGGCTCCTTTTTCAAAAGCGCGATCGTCTCTTCCAAATTTAACGTCTCGCCCGTATCTTTTGCATATAGCGCGCTGCCGTAAGCCACGAAGTAAGGCGCAATGTCTGGAAACGTCGCGGTCTCGTCGGTGAGCTTTAGCACCTCTTTAAAGCGCGCCTGAAGACCTTTTAGGAAAAACAGTGGGCCGCCCAGAAACAGGATATTGCCCTTGACTTCGCGACCTTGCGCAAGCCCCGAGATCGTCTGCTCGACGACCGCGGCGTAGATACTAGCGCAAATATCCTCTTTTCTAACGCCCTGATTTAGTAGCGGCTGAATGTCGCTTTTAGCAAATACACCACAACGTGAGGCGATCGGGTAAATTTTATTAGCCGCAAAGCTTAGGCGGTCGAGCTCCGTAATATCTAGATGCAAAAGATTGGTCATCTGATCTATAAATGCGCCGGTGCCGCCCGCGCATGAGCCGTTCATCCGTTCCTCAAGTCCGCCCGTGAGAAATAAAATTTTAGCATCCTCGCCGCCGAGCTCAATGACAACATCAGTCTTTGGAAACATCCGCTTGACGCCGAGCGAGGTAGCGAAAACCTCTTGGACGAACGGAATTTTACAATTTTTGGCGATACCCATGCCTGCCGAACCCGCTATGGCGACGCTGAATTGCTCGCCTGCATAGGTTTTTTGGATTTGCAAAATTTTATCCAGCACCAGCTCTTTGGGCTTTGCTAAATGCCGCTCGTAGCTCTTGCTTAAAATTTCATATTTTTCGTTTAAAACTACTGTTTTGACAGTGGTTGATCCTACGTCAATGCCTAAAAAAATCACATCTCGCTCTTTACTGAATAAATTTTGCTCGGCCGAATCCTCGAATTTAGCGTGAGCTTTCTAAATTAAAATTTGCATTTTATAGTAATATTTTTAAACGCAAATAAAATCAGGATATATTTTATCTTTTTCTATCGAAAAAGACGATTTTTAGGCAGTTTAGAATTAAAAATTTTAATGGAAAAGTTGTAAAATTTTAGATTTAATGCGAGTAGATTTTGCGCGAAATTTTTTAAAATCTCGCGCATTATAAAAAGAGCTTCCTTTTGAATTGGGAAGCATAAATTTAAAGGATTATTTTCGAAGCTCTTTGATTTTAGCCGCTTTACCGCGTCTGTCGCGTAGGTAAAATAGTTTCGCGCGGCGAACGCGTCCTTTTCTTAGAACCTCGATGCTTTCGATGCTTTCGCTGTAGATCGGGAAAATTCTCTCTACGCCGATGCTATTTGCGCCGATCTTGCGGATGATAAAAGTCTCGCTGACGCCGTTTCCGCGACGCGCAATGCAGGTGCCTTCAAAATTTTGAATTCTGCTCTTATCGCCCTCTTTGATCCTGATGGCTACCTTTAAGGTGTCGCCGGCACGGAAATCAGGCACACTTTTGCTTGTGATCTGAGCGTCTTCAAACGCTTGGATATATTTGTTTTTCATAAATTTCCTTTATTTCTGGCGATCTTTCGGTACATATCCGGGCGGAAGAACCTCGTTTTGCATAGCGCCATTTTATTTTTTAAGCTATACATTTTAGCGTGATTACCCTTTAAAAACTCTGAAACTATAGGTAAATTTTCAAAAACATCAGGCTTTGTAAATGCGGGCGCCTCTAAAATTCCGCCTTCAAAGCTTTCTTCAACAAGCGAGCTTTCGTTGCCTAAAACGCCCTTTATGTTGCGGCTTATAGCATCGCACATACAAAGCGCACCGAGCTCTCCGCCGGTAAGAACGAAATCGCCGATACAAAAAATTTCATCTACATATCTCTCGACTATGCGCTCATCGATCCCCTCGTAGCGCCCGCAGATAAAGCATAAGCTCTCTTCGCCGCTTAGGCGCTTGGCATCGTTTTGATTAAATTTCTTACCGGCAGGCGAGAGGTAGATAAACTTGGCGTTTTTAAATTTAGCTCTTACGTGTTCGATCGTTCCGGCAAGCGGCTCCGTACCGATCAAAAGCCCCGCACCGCCGCCGATCATATAATCGTCTACTTTTTTGTAGCGATTTGTCGTGAAATTTCGCGGGTTAAAAAAATGCGTCGCAATTATTTTTTTATCGACCGCGCGCTTTAAAATAGAGTCCTCAAAATACGGCGCGATGAGATTTTCAAACAGCGAGATGAAGATAAAATTCATGAATTTTCCAAAATCGCGCGCGCGTTTTGAGTAAAAATTTTACGCTCGCTAAGCGAAATTTCTTTCACATAGGCGTCCACATAGGGGATGAAAAATTCTTTCGGCAAAGCCTGCGAGATTAAGCTTTCATCCGTTTCTACCTCGAAAAGATAGCCGCTTCCGATCTGCGATATGTCCTTTACACGCCCCAAAACCGCGCCGTCTTCGTAAATTTCAAGCCCGATAATATCGAAGTAAAAGAACTCGCCCTTTTGCAATTTGCAAAATTTCCGCGTGTCCTCTTTGCTTCGGTAAAGGATTTGGTTGGTTAAATTTGCCGCCGCTTCTACGCTTTCGTAATTTTTAAAAATAGCACTAGAATTTGCGCCGCTAAAGGATAGAATTTCTAGAATTTCGCCGTTTCGCAGATAAAATTTGGCGCCTTTTTTAAACTGAGAGGGGAAGTCGCTGCGATCAAAAATTTTAACCGCGCCCTTTAGGCCGATAGTCCGACCGAGCTTCGCGACCTCTAAAAGATCATCAGGCATCTTTGGCTTTGACGGTAATTTTATAATTAATCGGATCTTTTGCTTTATAGCCGATGATGACGGTCTTTATGGCGTTTATCATTTTGCCGTCCTTGCCGATGAGTTTGCCGGTGTCGGCCTTGTCGGCATAGACGATGATCTCGGTAAAGTTTTCACCGACCCGCTTTTGCGTAGAGACGGACTGCGGATAGTCGGCGATCAACTTTGCGTATTCTTTTATAAAATTTTCTACCATTTTATTTGCTTGTGATTTGAGCGACCCTATCGCTTAACTTCGCGCCTACGCTCTTCCAGTATGCCAAACGCTCCGCGTCGAATTTAATATTATCGCTATCTTTTAGCGGGTTATAAAAGCCGATCGTCTCGATGAAGCCGCCGTCGCGTCTTTTCCTGCTATCCGTTACCACGATGCGGTAAAAAGGCTGCTTCTTTCTTCCGATTCTTGTAAGCCTAACAACTGTTGCCATTTTTTCTCCTTAAATTTTTGTAAGTTTTAGAACTTGCAGATGGCTAAAACTTAAACATCTGCAAACTCTACCGAGAGGCTATCTCGGTAAATTTTGCCTTTGAGCGATCGAGGCAAGCCCCTGCATACCGCCCTTGCCCGAAAATTTCTTCGCAAGCTTTGAAGCGCCCGCGAACTGCTTTAAGAAGCGGTTTACTTCCACCTGTGAAAGCCCCGCGCCGGCAGCAAGTCTGCGCTTACGCGAATTATTTAGCAGTTCCGGATTTTCGCGCTCTTTCGGCGTCATAGAATTAATCATCGCTTTGATATGAAGTATCTCTTTTGAGTTTTCCAAATCGATATCTTTTATTTTATTCGCCATTCCGGAAAGCCCCGGGATCATGCCGATTAAATTTTTCATATTGCCGAGCTTTTTCACGCTTTCGAGCTGATTTACGAAATCATTAAAATTAAACTCGCCCTTTTTGATCTTTTTGTTTAGAGCCTTGGCTTCTCTTTCGTCGAAAACGGCGCTTGTTTTCTCGGCTAACGTCGCTAAATCGCCCTCGCCCATAATGCGGCCGGTGATTCTATCGGGTATAAAGCCCTCTAAATCGGCCACCTTCTCGCCGGTTCCGATAAAGCGAAGCGGGATGCCCAGCTGCTGCGCGATACCAAGAGCTACGCCGCCTTTGGTATCTGCGTCAAATTTGCTTAAGATCACGCCCGTAAGGCCTAAAATTTCATCAAATTTAGCGGCCGTTTTAATTCCGTCTTGACCGCTCATAGCGTCCGCTACGTAAAAAATTTCATGCGGATTTAAAGCTTTTTTCATCTCCGCAAGCTGTGCCATAAGCGCCTCGTCTATCGCAAGACGTCCCGCCGTATCTACGAGCAGTACGTCATAAAGCCCGCTCTTAGCCTTGCTTAGCGCTTTTTCCGCAACCTTTAGCGGATCGCTCTCGCCCTCGATGAAAAACAGCTCGATCTCATTCGCCTCGCACAGCTGGCGGAGCTGCTCGACCGCGGCTAGGCGCTGCAAGTCGCACGCTGCGACTAAGACCTTTTTTTTACGAAGTTTCAGATAGTTTGCAAGTTTTATCGTGCTTGTAGATTTTCCGCTTCCTTGAAGTCCCGTCATCAAAGCTACCGTAGGAGGCGTGCTAGCGAACACAAATCCCTGGCTGCTGCCTCTAGGCGCCGTTAAAATTTTAGTCAAATTTGTCTTGATGGACTCCAAAAATGGCTTCTGCCCTATCGTACCGATACGAAGATCGGCTTCGACAAGCGCCAAAAAATCCTTTACGACTTTGTGGTGCACGTCGGCCTTTAAAAGCGCTTTTTTTAACGTCTCCAAGGCGTTTTTTAAAGCTTTTTCGTCATCGATTGTTTTTAATTTATTGACCGCATTTTTAAACGACTCGCTTATGATCTCAAACACTTTGATCCCTTATAAAATTTTTAAACTTGCGATGTTACCTAAAATTAACTTAAAAGCCATTGAATATCAGAGATCCTTAGGAATTTCAAAGCCGAATTCGTTGAAGCTTTTACCCGGCGGAGCTTTAAATTTAAGACCTAAAATTTCGGTCTCGTATGAGTGCAGAAACATCCGCTTCGCGCGGCTTTTAGCGTATTTTTCATCGCCTATTAGGCCGAATCCCGCGTTCGCCAGATGCACGCGGATCTGATGCGTCCTGCCCGTCTCGATCCGCACTTTTACGAGCGATTTTTTGCCGCTTATCATCAGCGGATAAACCTCGCTAAATGCGCTCTTGCCGTTTGGCGAAATTTTAGAAAACGCACCGCTTCTAGTTTTTATCGTCAAAATCGGCTCGTCAAATTTCATCTCTTCGCTCACGATCCCTTTCACGATCGCGATGTAGCTTTTCTTCACGCGCAAATTTTTAAATTCCGCAATCGCCGCCTCACGAAATTCTTCGTTTTTGTACAGCAGCACGACGCCGCTGGTTTCCTTATCCAGGCGGTTTAGAAGCCCGAATTTATAGATTTTTTCCAAATTTTCGCTACTCATAAAGGGCGGCTTATTGACCGCCAAAACGTTCTCATCCTCGTAAATGATCGCGGGTTTTGCGGGCTTCATCACGCTAAATTTAGTATTTTCGCCGAGCATCTCGCGCGCTAGAGCGATCTTTGCGCCGCGCACGCTCACAAGCCCCGCGTCTATGAGCGCTTTGGCTTCGTTGTGCGAGATGTTTTCCTGCGCCGCCAGCAGTTTGTAGGCTTTTTCTTGCATTAAATTCTTTCCTTGATTAAATTTTCTATCTCTTGCAGATCGCAAATTTTATCTATCCGCGTGCCCTTTAGCGGCTCTTTTAAAGCGCCTGAAATTTCATCCGCCCCGCACAGAGCGATATTCTGCACGAGCGCATACAGCGCCTTTTGATTATGAAAAAATCGCCCGCTGATGATCGGCACGCCGAAGCTTGCCGCCTCGATCGGACTATGTCCGCCGATATTGCGCAAAAAACTGCCGCCCAAGATCACGACGTTTGAAATTTTATAAAAGTTCGCTAGCTCCCCGAAAGCATCGAGCAAGATAAAATCGCTCCGAAGTCCAGCGCCGTCGCTAAATCGCTCAAAGCTAAGCCCGTGCTCGCGCGCCCAAGCCTTGCAAATTTCACATACCTTTTCGAAGCGCTCCGGATGCCTCGGCGCCAGGATGATTTTTAGCTTTTGCGGCGTAGTTATTGAAGCTGCCGCGTTCCGTGCGGTAGAATTTAAAGACGCACCGTTTGAAGGCGCCGTATTCGGCACGGCGGATGAAGCGTCGCTTGAAGTCGCCGCATCCAAAGAAGTTGCGTTTAAATTTACCGGCTCGGTCGAGCCCTGCTCGCCGTAAAGCTCAGCCGCAGGCAAGCTTTTATCGCCGCAGGCACCCGCTGCATATGGGTCTTTTTCGGGCGCACTCTGCGAGCCGTGAAATTTTATAAAATCGTTTAAATTTGATAAAATGAGCTCCTCTTCGCTCTCGTGAGTGTTTGAGATCGTAAGCACGAAGCTATTTGCGGCCGCGGCGGAATAGTCCTTCGTCGCAACGGCGATATTCGCGCTTTTCACGTTGCCCATGATTTTTATATTTTTTGCACCTAGCTCCCTCAGCCGCGCCGCATCAAGCTCGCTTTGCGCAAGCACCAAATCGATATTTTCAAACGCTTTTCGATAATAAAACTTAAAGCGCAGATAGCTCGCGTACGAGCGGTCGCTAATGCGCGCGTTTAGCAGGATCACGTAGCTTCCGCGCGATTTAGCGGAACGGATCAAATTTAGCCACAGCTCCGCTTCAAAAATCACCAGCACGCGGCTGTCCGTAAGCCAAAATGGAAGCCAGTTTTCAAACGGCAGGTAGCGAGAGTTCGGCGTGAGCGCGCGCGCCGCACCGAAGCCCGTCTGCGTGGTCGTGCTAAGCGCGACGCTCTCAAATTTAGAAATTAGCGGCGCAAGAGCGTTTACCTCGCCCAAGCTACAAGCGTGAAAGTGCACCGCAGCGGGGCTAAATTTAGGGTTTTTGTATAGAAAAAATCGCGCCTTCAGGCTCGCGCGGTATTTTTTTTTAAAGCTTAGGATAAAAATAAAAGGCGCAGCTGCAAGCCACGCCAAAAACGCCAAGGCGGTGTAGATCACTCGGCTTCTTTATACAAAATTCTGCCGCAATACGGGCAGGTTACGATGTCGTCGCTTTTGATGACCGCAGAATAGGTCTTGTCGCTTATACGCATAAAGCAGCCGTAGCAGGCCTGTTTGCGCACCGGCGAGACCGCCGTATTGCCCGCCCATTTGCGGATCTTTTCGTAGAATGAGACGGTTTTTGGGTTCATCGCCTGCATTAGTTTATCGCGCTTGGCGTAGATCGCGCCGCGAGCGACCTCGACCTCGCCCATCTCGGCGCTTACCTGCTCTTGCAAGCTTTTTAGCTCGGCTTCAAACGCCTCTTGCTTTTCGCTCTGTTCTTTTACAAGCGCTTCCTTTGCGGCTACGATCTTTTCTAACCTTTCGATCTCCTCGTTTGTGGCCTCGAGCTGCTCTTTTGCGATATCCTCTTCGACGCTAAGGGCTTTGATCTCCTTTTCGGTTTTTGCCGCGCCGCTTTTTTTGCCCGTGCTTTTTAGCTTGGACGAAAAGGCGCTAAGCTGCGCGTTTGCTTGTAAAATTTGAGATTTTAGCTCGGCGATCTCCGCATTTAGAGTTTCGATCTGTTCCTTTGCGCCTGAAATTTCGCCGCTTTTTTTGCCCAGCTTCTCCTGTGCAGCCTCGATTTTAGGCTTAAATCCGTCCAGCTGCTTATCGAATTCGCAAAGCTGCACCAATTGGCTTAAATATTTGTTCATCTTCTTCCTTTAATAATACGTAAATGGATTTTCCTGCTCGCTTATTATAACTTCAATTTCGCTTTTTTGCAAGAAAGGTGCGAGCGCGCGCCCAAAATAGCGCTCACTTTCAAAATGATTTATATCGATCAAACTCACGCCGTTTTCTAAATTTTGAAGCGCGGCGTGATATTTTATATCGCCCGTGATGAAGCAATCCACACCTAAGCTTTGATTTAGTTCGCTTCCGCTGCCGGTGCAAAGCGCGATATTTCGGATAAAATTTTTCGTCTTTACGGCGCGCAGATGCTCGATGCCAAGCTTGCGTTTTATATCCGCGCACAGCTGCTCGAAGCTCAAATCCGCGCGCATGAAAACCAAAAATTCCCGCTCATCCGTAATTTCAAATTTTAAAATTTCGCGCGCTACGAACCCGTTTAAAACGTGCTTGTCAAAGTTCGTATGCATCGCGATGAGAGAGATATTTTTGCGAATCATCTCATAGATCAAATTTGCAGGATAGAGCCGCGGATCAAGCGATTTTAGCGGACTGAAAATCAGCGGGTGGTGCACCACGAAAAGCGAGCCCGCCTCCGCCTCGCGCACCAGCTCGCTAGTAACGTCGAGACTTAGATAGATTTTTGAAATTTCATCATCCAAGTTTCCGAGCAAAAGCCTGCTATTATCCCACGCCTCCGCGTCGCAAAATGGCGCGGCGGCGTTTAAAATTTCATAAATTTCGCCCGTTTTCATAAATTTCACTTTTCGCTTTTATCCGCTTTGTCTGCGGCGTTTTTCTTGCCGTGGGCGTTTTTTAAATTTGCGCCTGCGGAGGAAGCGGGCGCCGCGCCGCCGTCTTTGCCGCCTTTTTTATCGCTGCACGCCGTGCCGCAAAGATCGGCGACATATTTTTGCGGATCTGCGTAGCAAAGCGCGCAGTTTTTGGCAAGATCGCGGATCTTTAAAATATAATCCTGCCTCTGCGTAACCGAGATCGCTCCGCGCGCGTCAAGGACGTTGAACGTGTGCGCCGCGAGCATGCAGTAATCATACGCAGGAAGCGCCAGGCCGTGCTTTAGGATGCTTTTGCACTCGCCGAAGCAGTTTTCAAATTGATTAAAAAGCATCGCGATGTCCGCGAGCTCGAAGTTGTATTTGCTAAACTCAAACTCGCCCCTTTTATGCACGTCGCCGTAGGTCACGAGCCCCGCTTTGTCGTCCCAGACGATGTCGTAAACGTCGTCTTTGTTTTGCAGATACATCGCCAAGCGCTCAAGTCCGTAGGTGATCTCGCCGCTTATGAGCTCGCACGTGATGCCGCCTACCTGCTGAAAATATGTAAACTGCGTCACCTCCATGCCGTCTAGCCAAACCTCCCAGCCAAGCCCCCAGGCCCCTAGCGTCGGGCTCTCCCAGTTGTCTTCTACGAAGCGAATATCGTGGCTTTTAAGATCGAGCCCAAGCTTTTCCAGGCTTTTTAGATAGAGCTCTTGGATATTATCCGGGCTCGGTTTTAAGATCACCTGAAACTGATAATACGCGCCGAGGCGGTTTGGGTTTTCGCCGTAGCGCCCGTCTGTGGGGCGACGCGAGGGTGCTACGTATGCAGCGCGCCACGGCTTACTTCCTAGACTGCGCAAAAAGGTAGCCTGATGATAGGTGCCTGCGCCCGCGGGCATATCGTAGGGCTGAACGAGCAAGCAGCCCTGCTCGTGCCAGTAGTTTTGAAGCGTCAAAATAATCTGTGAAAACGTCATTTTTATCCTTTTATCGTTGATTTATAAATTCTAGTGCGTCACACGCCGCAAAATTCTAAAATTCTAAAATTTTAAAATTTCATCTGTGAGTCGCGAGCAGCGCAAAATTTTATGCCTATTAGAGCGGCTCTGAAATTTTATGCCTATCGGGGCAGACCTAAAATTTCGCGCGACTAAATTTTATCTGAAAATTTAGCTTCGTCAAAATTTTGCGCCGTTAAGCTTGTCGCTAGCTCTAGAGGCGATTTGCTACACGGCTTGTAAGCGCAGCTGCGGCAAGTCCGCAGGCGTGCCGTTCCAAAAAGGTCGTATTAATCTGCGCGCGGGCAAAATTTTCTTGCTGTCGCGACCCGTCTTTTTGGCTCTTTCGTCCTTTAGAATAGAATTTTGCTTTTAAATTTAGCGGCGCGCTACAGCAGCACTTCGATCTGCTCGGAGTCCTTTTTCAGCGCCTCAGCTTTTGCCGCGCGATCCGCCTTTAGCTTCGAGCTTAGAACCTCGTCGTTTAGAGCTAAAATTTGCACCGCCAGATACGCCGCATTTTTCGCTCCCGCCTTTCCGATCGCAAGCGTCGCGACGGGGATGCCCGCAGGCATCTGCACGGTCGAATACAGCGCATCTACGCCGCCGAGCGCGCTGCCGCCGAGCGGGACGCCTAGCACCGGCTTGGTCGTATTCGCAGCGACTGCGCCCGCAAGATGCGCCGCCATGCCCGCCGCACAGATGAAAACTTGCGCACCCTTTTTCTCGGCGTCCGCGACGTATTTTGCCGTGCGGGCGGGGCTTCGGTGCGCGGAGGAGACGATCATCTCGTACGGCGCGCCGAATTCGTTTAAAATTTTAGCCGCCTCGTAAACGACCTCGTAATCGCTCTTTGAGCCCATTATTATAGAAACAAATTTCATTCTATCTCCTTTCTTAAAAAGCAAAACTCTGCAAGCTTCGTAGGCAGCTTGATCTCATTTAGATTGCCGCTGTGAATCTCGCTAAATTCCTTACCGCTACGGCTTTGCAGCCTCTTAAATTTTAAATGCGGCTTGCCGCTAAGCTCGTAAATTTCGCCGATTTCATTATCGCAAGGGCAAATTTTAAAGCCGCGCGGAGCAAAAATTTCATACGAAACGCCCGGTAAAATTTTATCTTTGACGCTTATAAACTCGCCGTCTTCGCTGATAGCACAGACCTGATGCGTGCCAAGCTCGATACTGCGGTCTAAATTTTGCGTATCCTCTCGCTCGTATGGGCGTTTTATCAAATATCCGTCGCTAAAGCCGCGGTTTTTAAGCGTCGCGATCTCGCGCTCGTAAACACGGGCCTCAAATTTATCGCTCGCGGCATCGTCGATCGCCGCGCGGTAAGCGTTCGTGGCGCATGCGACGTAGTATTCGCTCTTGGTGCGCCCTTCGATTTTGAAGCTGTCGATCGCGCCCGTTTGCATGATCTTTTGCACGTGCGAAATGAGGCTAAGATCCTTCGCGTTCATTACGAAAGTGCCCTCCCCCTCGCGCTCTTGTAAGCGGAAAAGCGCGCTGGTTTCAGGATTTTTCGCGTAAAGCTCATAGTTAAATCTGCAGTCGTTCGCGCAGCTTCCGCGGTTGCTGAAGCGCCCGCTTTGCACCGCGCTAACAAGACAGCGCCCGCTGTATGCGAAACACATCGAGCCGTGCACGAAAATTTCAATCTGCAGGTTCGGAATTTTATCTTTGATCTCTACGGCGTCTTTGAGCGTCATTTCGCGCGCCGCGACGATGCGAACGGCGCCCAGCTCTGCCCAAACCTGCGCATCGAGATAGTTTAGCACGTTGGCTTGGGTGGAGACGTGAATCGGAATTTCTGGAGCTACGGCTCGCGCGAGGCTCGCGACGCCTGGGGTGGCGATTAAAATTCCATCCACGCGCAGATCGCGAAGAAATTCCAAATGCCTTTCGATGTTTCCTAGCTGGCCGTTGGTCGCAAAGCCGTTTACGGTCGCATAGAGCTTCTTGCCGCGCTCGTGCGCGTACGCGACGCCCTGCGCGAAGCTTTCCTTGCTAAATTCCTTCGCGCTTCGCTGGCGCAGCGAAAATGAGCCGGTGCTCG
Source organism: uncultured Campylobacter sp. (assembly GCF_938041645.1). Lineage (GTDB taxonomy): Bacteria > Campylobacterota > Campylobacteria > Campylobacterales > Campylobacteraceae > Campylobacter_B. Next base: position 18,744 of record NZ_CALIST010000066.1, read on the forward strand.
CATACACGGCGTCCGCGCCGTAAGCTAGGGCGATTTTTAGTTTCGTTAAATTCCCAGCAGGAGCTAAGAGTTCGGGTTTTTTCAAATACATTCCTAGTAATTTTTTAAGCGCGATTTTACTACAATTTAGCCAAAATTTTATTTAAGGAGCAGTTGATGCGAGCCGATCTACACAACCACACCTATCTTTGCAACCACGCTAACGGCGAGCCGCGACAGTATTTGGAAGCGGCGATCGCACGAGGCATAGAAATTTTCGGCTTTGCGGATCACGCGCCGATGAACTTCGATCAAAAATACCGAATGAGCTTCGAGCAGATGGATCTTTACGAGCGGATGATTAGAGATCTGCAAGATGAGTTTAGCGGGCGGATCGACGTGCGACTGGGATATGAGGTCGATTTTATGACGAAAAAAGAGCTAATGGATGAGCGGATTTTCGCGCGCGAGATCGATTATCTCATCGGCTCGGTGCATTTTTTAAACAACTGGGGCTTTGATAACGAGGAATTTTTAGATCAGTGGAGCGGGCGCGAGATAGACGACATTTATCGCGAATACTTTGCGCTGATCTGCGCGCTGTGCAAAAGCGGCAAATTCGACATTTTAGGGCATATGGATCTGATTAAAATTTTTAAATTTACTCCAAAAAAAGATATCAGAGTTTTAGCAGGCGGCGCGATAAATGCGATCAAGAAAAGCGGCATCGTCGTGGAGCTAAACTCCGCGGGGCTTCGCAAGCCTGCAAATGAAATTTATCCAAGCGACGCGCTTTTGCAGATGCTAGCCGATGCAGACGTGCCGATCACGCTTAGCTCGGACGCGCACTCGGTAGCTCAAGTAGCGCTAAACTACGATAAAATTTACGCCAAAGCGCGCGAGTTCGGCTACGAGCGGATCGCCGTTTTCAAAAATCGCGAGCGGCAGTTTGTAAATCTGGCGTAAATTTACGGCGGCCGTCTTTAAATTTTAAAAGGCGCGGCGGCGAGAAATTTTAAAATTTCAAAAGCTTCGGCGGCGCAAAATTTTAAAAATCGCGGCGCGCAAAACGGCGCAGATAAAGTCGAATTTCAACTAAATAATGTTAAAATCCGCCGTTAAATTTAGCCCGAATACGGGCGGAAAAAAGGAAAAAATATGGGAAAATTTGTTAATGACGTGAAGGAATTTTTTAAATTTTGCGATGAAAATGAGGTCGAGTTCGTGGATTTTAGATTTACCGATCTAAAAGGCACCTGGCACCACGTCGCTTACAACTACAAGCGCCTGCCGAAGGACTTCGCCGACGGAATTCCGTTCGACGCGAGCTCGGTAGCGGCGTGGCAGCCGATCGATAAATCCGATATGATGCTAAAGCCCGACGTGCAAACGGCATTTTTGGATCCGTTCACCGCGGACGTGACGATCATCGTCATCTGCGACGTTTACGACATCTACAAAAACGAGCTTTACGAAAAATGCCCGCGCTCGATCGCTAAAAAAGCCGAGCAGTTTCTGCAAACCACGGGTCTTGGAGATACCTGCTACTTCGGGCCGGAGAATGAGTTTTTCGTTTTCGACGACGTAAAGATCATCGACGATATGAACTGCGCGATGTTTAAGGTGGATACCGAAGAGGGGCATTGGAATAGCGGCAAAAACTACAAAGACGGCTTTAATAGCGGCCACCGCCCTGGCGTAAAGGGCGGCTACTTCCCCGTCCAGCCCGTCGATTCGATGGTCGATCTGCGCGCCGAGATGCTAAAAGTGCTAGAACAGATCGGGCTTGAGACCTTCATCTGCCACCACGAAGTAGCGCAAGGACAAGGCGAGATCGGCGTCAAATACGGCACTCTCGTCGAGGCCGCCGACAACGTGCAAAAATACAAATACGTCGTAAAGATGGTCGCGCACCTAAACGGCAAAACCGCGACCTTTATGCCAAAGCCGCTCTACGGCGATAACGGCAGCGGAATGCACGTGCACCAATCGATCTGGAAAAAGGGCAAAAATACCTTTTACAAAAAGGGCAACTATGCAAATTTAAGCGACGCGGCGAGATGGTATATCGGCGGCGTGCTAAAGCATGCGCGCAGCATCGCGGCGTTTACGAACCCGAGCACCAACAGCTATAAGCGCCTAATCCCGGGCTTTGAGGCGCCGTCAATTCTAACTTATTCGAGCCAAAACCGCTCAGCTTCGATCCGTATCCCTTACGGCAGCGGCGAGAACTCCGTGCGCGCCGAGATGCGCTTCCCCGATAGCACCGCGTGCCCGTATTTGGCGTTTGCGGCGATGCTGATGGCGGGAATCGACGGCATCAAAAACAAAACCGAGCCGGTGGGGCCGATGGATGAAAATTTATTCAAGCTGCACCTGGATGAGATCCGCGAGCGCGGCATCGAGCAGCTTCCGCACACGCTTCGCGGCAGCCTAGAGGCGGTGATCCGCGATAACGAGTATCTGCGCCCGATAATGAGCGAGCTTTTTATCGAGACCTATCAGCATTTTAAATTTGAAACGCAGGTTTGGCCTTACGAGGCGCGCCCTACGCCGTTTGAGTTTGCGACGAACTATTCGTGCTAAGACCAAATTTTATGCCGCGCTGCCGAAATTCCAACGGGCGGAGCGGCATAGAGCTTTGGAATTTTAAAATTTAGCCGCGCGCGAGCTTTTAAAATTCCGTCGCGCGAACTTAAACACCGCTCAGAACTCAGTCCGTGAAGCTTCAACTCTTTTACCGCAAACGTGAAATTTTATACTTTCTGCTGCTTTTGCTTGGAATTTTATCGCTAAACTTGGGTCTGAAATTTTATGAATTCAAAGAATTCCGCGCGAAAAACTACGCTTTTTACGACGCGCAAATTTTAAACGCCTACGCCAAAACGAACGAGCGCGGCCGCACCTACACGGTGCTAAAGCTCAAAACGGCGGATTTTACCCTCTACACGACTGCCGGGCTCGGGCGGGAATTTCATCGCTTCGCTCGCGTAAATATCGGCATCGTAACCAAAAACGTAAAATTTTTAGATTTTTTAAAGCAGCGCTTTTACGCGCCAAGCTTTAAAATCGGAGACGAGCTTGCGCCCTCCGGGGCAAAATGGCGCGCCATAGAGTTCGTCCGAGCCCAACACGAAGATGAGATGACGGCGGATCTTTACTCCGCGCTGTATTTTGCGACTGAAATTTCAAAACCGCTGCGCGCCTCCGTCACAAACTGGGGCATAGCGCACATCATCTCGATCAGCGGCTTTCATCTAGGCATTATCTTTAGCACGGTCTTTCTGCTCGCAATGCCGATCTACCGCTATTTTCAGGATCGATACTTTCCGTATCGCAGCGCTAAGCGCGATCTTAGCGTCTTTGTGATCGTGCTGATGAGCGGATATCTCTTCGTGCTTGATTTCACGCCGAGCTTTCTGCGCTCGCTTGCGATGTGCTGCGTGGGGTTTTACCTCGCGATGCGAAATTTCTACGTACTTAAATTTACGAACCTTTTTCTCACCGTCGCGCTTTTGCTCGCGTTTTTCCCGCACCTGGCCTTTTCGATCGGATTTTATTTCTCCTGCCTCGGCGTGCTGTATATCTTCCTCTACCTGCACCACTTCGCGCCTAAATTTAAACTCTGGCAAAACGTCATACTTTTCAATCTCTACGTTTGGCTCAGCATGAACGTAGCGGTCTATTATTTCTTCCCGACCGCTTCGCTGCAGCAGCTTAGCGTCATGCCGCTGGGATACGTGTTTGTGATCTTTTATCCGTTAAGCATATTTTTGCATCTATTCGGGCTCGGCGGCGCGCTCGATACGCCGCTGCTTGCGTTTTTAAACTTTGCTCTGCCGAGTTTTCAGGCGCAAATTCCGCCGCTTCTTTTTGCGCTCGCAAACATCTGCGCGCTTGCTGCGATAAAGCTTCGCTACGCAGCGCTTGGCTGCGCGATAATTGGAATTTCGCCGATATTTTTTATAACGTAGCGCGCGAAAATTCCAGCGGGAATTTTATCCGTTGGAATTTTATGCTAAAATCGCGCTTTAAATCTCACAAAGGATCAAAATGTTTATTGCAAACCTCACCTACGTAAAAGAAATAAGCGAAGCAGACCGCTTTATCAACGAGCACAACGCGTTTTTAGATAAATTCTTCGCGGCGGATAAATTTATCTGCTCGGGGCGCAAAGTCCCTCGCACGGGCGGTATCATCTTAATCAATGCCAAAAACCGCGCGGAGCTTGATGAGATCATCGCGCAAGATCCGTTCTTTCAAAACGGCGTCGCAAAATACGAGATTATAGAATTTGCGCCGACGAAATTTGCGCCCGAGTTTTGGCGACTTTTCGGCGAATAGAGGCTTGCGCGGGTTAAATTTTAAAATTTACGCGCTCAAACGCGCCTCTGAAATTTAGCCGTTTTGCGCGCGAGATAAAATTCCCGCTAAATTTAAAAGCCAAATCGCGGCGGCAAATTTAGATAAGCTTAAAACCGAAATTATACAAAACTGCGAAATTTAAAGGAGATTTTATGCGGATAAAACTGCGCCTCGCAACGCCGCAAGATGCGGAAGCGCTGCTTGAAATTTACGCGCCCTACGTAAAGCAAACAGCGATCAGCTTCGAATGCGATGTGCCCGGCGCCGCGGAATTTGCGGGGCGAATCGAGAAAACGCTGCAAAGATACCCCTATCTGCTCGCTTACGTAAGCGACGAGGCGGCATGCGCGGACGACGAACGGGATGAAAATTTTAAAATTTCCGCAAGCGCGGCAGGCGCAGGGAATGAAATTTCGCCTGTAAATAAGGCGTCAAACTACGCAAGCGGTGCGGCAAAACAAAATGGCGCAAATTTAATCGTCGCGGCAAAACAAAGCGGCGTAAATTTAAAACCGGGCCAAATCCTCGGCTACGCCTACGCTTCGGTTTTCAAAGAGCGCGCGGCATACGATTGGTCGGCGGAGAGCTCGGTTTATGTGTCGCAAAACGTGCGCGTTTTGGGTATCGGCAGGCTGCTCTACGAAGCGCTACAGCGCGCGCTAGGGGCTCAAAACATCGCAGATATGAACGCTTGCATCGCTTGCGGGGATGACGAATATCTAAACGACGCGAGCGTGCGGTTTCACGAGCGCATGAGCTTTCGCTTCGTCGGTAAATTCGAGCGCTGCGCCTATAAATTCGGCCGCTGGTACGATATGGCGTGGATGCAAAAGCCGATCGGCGAGCATCTGCAAAATCAGCCTGCGATGAGGCCTTTCGCGCGCTTTAGAGATGAAATTTGCGCGAGCGCGGGCATTGAAATTTAATTTAAAGGAAAAACTTTGACCCATTTTATCATTGACGACGAAAATATCGACGTAGATAATATCTTCGACGTCGTAAACCTCAAAGAGGGCGACGAGCTAAATATCGTCTCCAACACTGCCAAAAAGATCGGCGCCTTGACCCTTGCGCGCCTATCGAAGATGGGCGTTAGCATAGGCGAGGTTTTTACGATCGGCAAGCAAAGAAAGGACTTCGCCGATAAGATCATCGTGTTTTTGATGGGCAAGCTCTGCGGGCAGGAGGGCAAGATCGGCATCGTCAGCAACGATAAATTTTACGACGACGTGATAGAATTCTTTAACGATCTAAACTACCGCAAAAATCCGAAATTTGAAAAGATCAGCCTAGCCTCGCACGCCGCAGGAACGAACGCAAAGCAAGGCAAAACAAGCGGCGCGGCGGAGAAAAAAGCCCAAAAAGCGGAACCGAAAGCTACTAAGCAAGAGCCAAAGGTTCAAAAGCAAGGGGCAAAAGCTGCAAAGCAGGAGCCCAAAATCGCTAAGCAGGAGCCGAAGGCCGCGCAACAGGAACAAAAGTCTGCAAATTCTAAAATCGCCAAAGCGGACCTTGCCGTGGCGGAGGCGCTGATACCCCAGTGCGTGAGCCTGCAAGCCCTTTACGGCGCGTGCGTCGCGAAACTCGGCAGAACCAAAGGCTGCGAGGCCTACCGCGAGATCAAGGACGGCGCGCGAGCAAGGTACACGAGCATAACCTACGATAGCGATCTAAAAGACGGCGCCGTAAGGCGAAACGCGATCAAGCTCTACCGCGAAAGCGGCGGCGATATGGCGGAATTTCACAATAAGCTGACGAGCGAATACAAACACGCGGGGCCTGAAATTTACAAGGAATTTAAAGAAAAACTCGTCGGAAAGATGATCTAGGCGACTCGGGCGCAAGGATTTAAGGCACAGCGATAGAGCGCATCGCGACGTAGCGGCTAAAGCACGGCCTAGCGGCGTTAGATACGTCATTGCGGCGTGCGGTATGATACGGCGCGGCATAAGTGCGCCCGAAATAAAGCTATTCGTTTGCGTGGCATCGGTCTTATTTTACCGTATATAACCAAGCAAAGCCCAGGCGCTTAGACATAGTAGCAGATTAAAGATATATACGATAAATTTCATTCTGCCAGGCTCAATCCGGGTCTAATCATAGTCAAAGTCCTCCAAATCGTAGCCAAAAATATGCAAGGTCTTTAAGGCCAACTCTCTAACCTCTATCCAAGATTTATTGTGATAGACCAAATATTCACCTATGCCTTCTAGTAAGCTTTGATCTTTAAAATATCTATCTATGAGCTCCAAAAGTTCTCTTAGTGCATCTCTCTCGTATGGCAGGAAACAAAATTCAAATTGCTCCAATAAGGCATTTTTGCATTCGGTATATAAAAGATCTGCCATTTCCGACGGACTTTCGTAATGTTTAGCCGTAGGATGAGCGATATATTTATCTTGGTATTCCAAAGAAGCCATTAGGCTTAAATAAAACATAAGACCGCCTTTCTCAAATATCTCTTTTCCGTTAATTCGCATTTGGGTTTCCTTTTATTGGGATGTGAGTTTGCGCGCATTATATCGTAATATATTTTTAAAATTCTCGCAAAAATTATAATTTTATAAAACTACTATTTTAAAAGCGTAATTTGTTTTAAAGCCTTTTTCGCGCACTCCCTTAGATCCTCTTCACTTAATGAATCGCCTACCGTATCATCACCCCTCAACTCTTCGTCTGGTTCGAATTCATCGATATCAGTAAGAAGCCTGTTTAGCGGCTCATAATATTCATCGGGAAAATTTTTATCATTCATAAATTTATCCCAATATATCTTTTCAAATTTAAATACGTCGATTCTGTTTTGCAAAAAATCCTCTATTATTTTTATATATTCCTCTATCATAAGAGCCCCTTTCAGATATATTTTTAATCGCCCGCTGCTCTAATGCTTAGAACCGACCATAGATTACTACCTATATTCACGCCTTCGCATAAATTTTTTATAATTGTTAAGTCGTTAGAAGAAATTTTTATATCATATTCATACATTTGAACTAAAAAATCTTCCAGCGCTATACCATATTCTCCAGCCTTAACCAGCTCTTCCAAATAAATTATAAAGTCGCACCGACCGACTCCGGCAAATTCATCTTCGTAATTACGGAACAAATTTAAAAATATCAAATCGCCGTATATCATTCGCCACTTTCCTTAAATTTATTTCTCATCGCCGCCCATTTTGAAAATTTAAATTTAATACTACAAATTTTATACGGCTAGAATAAAATGGCTTAAAAATGCTTATTCTCCTAAATTTCATGTCTCGTACCACTTCGTTACATTTCCTTC
>NZ_CALIST010000067.1 GCF_938041645.1 uncultured Campylobacter sp.
TCAAGCCTAGAAGATAAGAGCTATTCGCCTATAGAAGGCGAAATCGCTTCGAGTGTTCCACGTGGAACATACAAGGTAAACTCCTCAAATTTTATCACGACCGATAAAAAATCTGCGCTAAAATTCTTTGAGCGAGGTTATTTTTTAGAAAATATGGAATTTTTTGCGGTTCTTAAGGTAGCTCAAAAATTTCAAATTCCCGCTTACGGAATTTTTTGTGCGACAAATTTTTGCGATTCAAACGCTCACGCAGATTTTTTAAAAAATCACGCCGCTGCAAAAGAAAATTTAACTAAATATCTAAAAACTAAGGCATTAATTTGAAAAATATCTTTGATTTTACGATGAAAGAGCTTGAAAATTTCGTCGAACCAAAATTTAGAGCCAAGCAAATTTACGAATGGATTTACAAAAAGAATGTGGATGACTTTGCACAAATGCCAAATCTACCAAAAGAGATCCGTCAAAGTTTAGCTCAAAATTTTTATTTAGACCCGCTTAAATGCATCAGATCCGAAACAAGTAGCGACGGCAGTATCAAATACCTTTTCGCTCTCAAAGACGGCAAGACGATAGAAAGTGTCTTATTGCCGATGAAGGATGAGCTGCGAGACGAAAACGAAAAAATCATAAGACACGCGCGCTATTCAATCTGCGTAAGTTCGCAAGTAGGCTGCAAAATTGGCTGTAGCTTCTGCTTGACAGCAAAAGGTGGCTTCGTACGGAATTTAACTCCAGGCGAGATTGTGGCTCAAATTTGGCTCATCAAGAAAATGAACGCGATCCCGTACGAGCGCCGCGTCAATGTCGTATATATGGGGATGGGCGAACCGCTTAATAACCTAGACAACGTTGCCAAAGCCGTGCAAATTTTAAAAGAAAACGACGGACTCGCAATAGCGCCGCGTCGCCAAACGATAAGTACGAGCGGACTTTCTACGCAGATAAAAAAGCTTGGCGAAATGGATCTTGGCGTGCTACTCGCGATCTCGCTGCATGCAGTGGATGACGAACTGCGTGAAAAACTAATGCCGATAAATCGCGCCTACAATATCGCATCGATCATGCAGGCGGTGCGCGAGTTCCCAATCGATCTGCGAAAACGCGTGATGTTTGAATATCTAATGATCGATGGGGTAAATGACCAATCAAGCGATGCCAAAACGCTAGTGAAGCTTCTACATGGCATCCGCGCAAAAGTAAATCTGATCTATTTTAATCCGCACGAAGGCTCGAGCTTTGGCAGACCAAGCCCTGAAAATATGGTGAAATTTCAAGACTATCTATGCGCGCACGGCATAACATGTACGATCCGCCAGAGCAAAGGGCTAGATATCAGTGCAGCGTGCGGACAGCTCAAACAAAGAAACGAGCAAGGTAAAATTTTAGATCAAAATGGCGTCAATATGGATAAAATTTTAAAAAGATAGAAAAAAAATCGGCTAATATTTCCAGATCACAAAGCAAATCGGCAAAAAATTTATAAAGGAGTAGCAATGGACGCGCAAAAAATAATGGATGAGATCGGCATCTTCTTAGACAGATCGCTGCTTAAAAAATCCAAGATTACAAAGGCAGAAATTATCCACAAATTCTTTCTAATCTACCCTTAACATTTCGAATTTTCATAGAAATCAACAATTACAATCCAAGTCTCATGCCAATATCTTGCGATATTTCTATTGTTTGTTTTTGTTCTATGCTACGGTCTATACCCAAACCAAGCACCCTCTTGCGATATTCCCCAAAAGAAGCAACTACCGTTTTGCTCCCCATGCTTGCTATTAATGCCGAGCTTTCTAAATTAACGGAGCTTCCCGCCCCACCCTTTTGCTTAAATAGAAAATTGGCGTATTCGTCAAATTCTTTTTTAAATATCCCATGTTCTTGATTGTATTTTTTAAAAGAATCAACACCAGATCTAAAATCTTTTATACTGCCACCCAACTTATCTTGAAGCATCCAATATTTATGCGCTCTGAGCTCAAATTTATCGTCATCTTCGCTACCGAAAATAAATATATGAAACCCGCTGTCTAGCCAAGTTGAATTATATGCTTTTATAGCTGTAACGCTTTTTCCCAATATAGCCATCGCAAAATAAAATCGTCTTAAAATTTTCAAATAACTATAGATGAGGAATTAATAAATTAAACGCCGTTGTAACCACAAAATTTTATAAAAACCAGCAAAAGCAAAATCCTAGTCATAAAAATAATCGCCGCCACCTCAAAATTTTATTGAGTTGCTTAAATTTTACCGATTTTCGCGAGATTATAAAACTCTTTTGCGGCGTCAAATTTGCTTTTTATCTCGTATCGTTCGCCACTCAGTTCGAAGCAAATCGCATTCGCGTGCAGTAGCAATCTCGGCGCTCCCGTCGTTCTGATCCGCTCCGTCTCATCCATCTTTTTATCCAATATCCGCTCCGCTTGCTCTCGCGAAAGCCCATACAGCGGCTCTCCCAATATCGGCGCACCCGCGGCAAATAGATGTAGCCTAATCTGATGCTGCCTGCCCGTCAGCGGATAGCACTCAATAAGACTAGCGTCTATATCTGAGAGATATCGCAGCGGGCGAATCAGCGTGATTGCCTCCTTGCCATCGCGCGATATTTTCATACGAATTTTAAGATCGGCAAACTCGTCGCTAGGGGCGATCGGAGCATCAATCACAAACCCCTCGAAATCCTTTAAAAATTTCAGTTTTTCGCTAAATTTTGCGTATTTTGCAGGCTCAAATTTTTTAAAATTTACGTATCCCGTAGAAGTAGCCAGCAAAGATTTAGCCGCAGGTAAGGCGCAAGGTTTATGTCCGTTATCCGCGCTACTCATCGCGATAGCGGGTTTAAGCTTATCGCTCACGCCGCAGAATAAAGCATCAAATTCAAATCCGCTGCCAACATCGCCAGCAGGAGCACCAGATTTAAATTTAGCCTGCGCGCCGCCAGATAGAGCGCTGCGCCATAATCCCCTACTCGCACCATTAGATAAGATATTAAATCCAAATTTATTGCCTACTCCTTTTAGAGCTAGTGTATCGCGCAGATCCGACACGCTACTTGGCAAACTCACAGCATCGTCCGCAAATTTTGATCCGCAAATTTCATACGAACCTAGCGCATAGCAATTCTCTATCTCGCCATTGCAAGCAGCACTTTGCAAATCCCCTCGTACGAGCGCTAGATAGCTTTTCATCACTCTACGCTGTTCGAAGCACTCTTTAAGCTCGCGCGCCGCGTCTTTATTCTTGGCGACAATAAGAATTCCGCTGGTTTCTAAATCAAGCCTATGCGCTACGCACGCGTCCTGCCCGTATAGCGACCAGATCTCGTCATACATATTATAAGGCGAGTTGCGCCCGCTTGGATGGCTTAAAATTCCACTCGGCTTGTCAAATGCCGCAAACGCATCGCACTCAAAAATAGGCTTCAGTCCGCGCGGCTCGCATTTGTAATCGATCAAAAAAATTTCTCCGCGAGCAACGGAATTTTTATGCAAATTTTGATCCTCTGCATCGGTTACGCGATGCTTGTCACAGATGCGCTGCGCGGATTTCATATCGTATCCGAGGCTAAGCAGAATTTCGTAAATTTTGCGTCCCTCAAAGCTTCCCAGGCTTCTTTTCTCATAACCCATATTAAACTTTCAGCCCTATTTTTATATAATTTTTGCCATCATTATACAAGAAATTCTAACCGAAAGGCTACTAAAATGGTCGAAAGATACGCAAGAAAAGAGATGTCTGAAAAATGGAGCTTGCAAGCCAAATACGACGCGTGGCTAAAAGTCGAGCTCGCGGCGGTTAAAGCGTGGAATAAGCTAGGTCTAATAAGTGACTGCGATAAAGATAAAATTCTACAAAACGCAAGCTTTAGGATCGAGCGGATAGATGAGATCGAAAAGACCACCAAGCACGACGTGATTGCATTTCTAACGAGCGTGAGTGAGAGCCTTGGGCAGGAGAGCCGCTTCGTGCATTACGGCATGACTAGTAGCGATTGCATTGATACCGCCGTCGCGCTGCAAATCAAAGAAAGCATGGAGCTCATCATTGAGGATGTGCAAAATTTAAAAACCGCGATAAAATCTCAAGCCATGAAGCACAAAATGACGCTGATGGTCGGGCGCAGCCACGGTATCCACGGCGAGCCGATCACTTTCGGACTCGTGCTTGCGGTCTGGTATGATGAGATAAATCGCGCGCTAGAGCTTTTGCAACACGCAAAAAGCATTATCAGCTACGGCAAAATAAGTGGTGCGATGGGGAATTTCGCCCACGCTCCACTAGAGCTGGAAGAGCTAGTGTGCGAATATCTGGGGCTAAAGCCCGCTCCCGCATCCAATCAAGTCATCCAGCGCGATCGCTACGCGCAGGTAATGAGCGCACTTGCGATCCTGGCTTCCAGCTGCGAAAAGATCGCTATCGCAATCCGCCACTATCAACGTACCGAGGTTTATGAGGCAGAGGAATTTTTTAGCCCAGGTCAAAAGGGCAGCTCTGCGATGCCGCACAAACGAAATCCTGTGCTTAGCGAAAACGTAACGGGACTATGTCGTATGATCCGTAGCTTCGCAATACCCGCGATGGAGGACGTAGCGCTATGGCACGAACGCGACATCAGCCATAGCTCGGTCGAGCGATTTATCCTCCCTGATGGCTTTATAACCGCCGATTTTATGCTAAATCGCTTGACGAGCTTGATCGAAAAACTGCTCGTATATCCCGAAAATATGATGAGAAATCTAAATTTAACCGGTGGGCTCGTGTTTTCGCAGCGCGTGCTGCTAGAGCTGCCTAAACGAGGAGTTAGCAGAGAGGATGCTTATAAAATCGTGCAGCGTAATGCGATGAAGGTCTGGGCGGATCTGCAAGAGGGCAAAAAAGCTATAGATGAGCAAGGGCATAGCCTATTTTTGCAAAATCTGCTAGCAGATACAAAGCTACGAGAAAAGCTAAGCGAAAGCGAGATCAAAGAGTGCTTTGACTACGGATATTACACCAAAAACGTAGACGCGATTTTCGCTAGGGTTTTTGGCAAATAGCAGGCACGACGACTTGCTATTTTAAAACTCCGAGCTAGCTTACAAAATATAGCGAAGCAGCTAGAAATTTATGTTTGCGCCGAAGTATTTTAAAAACAGCGATTGAAATTTTAAAATTTTTACAAAGACAAAATTTTAGTAAAAGCGTAGCGCTTGCGGATTAATCTAGCATCTAAATCCGCACGACAGGCATCCACCACTTTTACCGCGAATTTTTCTACGGTTGCAACTAACCTTAAAATCGTAAAAATTTAATGCTTTAAAACGGTAAAATTCTTAGGTGTAGTAGTTTTAGAATTTTACCGCAAAATTTAAGTGCTAATCCCGAAGATGTAAATGTGAGATTTCCATAAAGCAAAATGGCATTTCTGCGTCGGACTCAAGCTAGGAGTCGTGAGATATACGAAGCAATTATGAAACAAATTTAAAATGGCAAATGGAGACATTGATAAAATTCCGCTTTTTCAACTTGAAAATATAACGATTCTTAGAAAAAAGCAGATTGAGTAAAATTTCATAAATTCCATCAATTTAAGCGCTTAACAGATAGCACTAAAAATAGGAAATTAAGCTTGCGTAATGATATTTTTAAAAATTTTAAATTTTATACGCGTAAGCAGGTAAAATTTGATGTCTAGTACCAGCAGCGCCCTTGATTATCATATAATTGCATCTGAATTGCTAGCAAATTTCGGATTAAACAATCCTGCGATTTGACGTCTAATAATTATTTGGAATTTAAAATGGATGGAGCGGGAGTTCGTTCGCCCCATCCTGCGCTAGCACGTTAGAATTTTTAGAATTTGAAGTTATATCCTAGATATAGCCCGTGGTTGGTTTCATATACTTTATCTAAGTCTTCATCTAGTTTGCTAGCCTTGTATCTCGTATAGTCCGCCTTGTAGCCAAACTCGATCTCGTTATGCTCATCAAAGCTATATAGCCCGCCCAGTCTTGCGCCAATGACCCAACCCGGTGCGGTCTTAGATGCGGAGCCGCTAGTGCCGTCAAAGTCGTTATAAGAATCTTTGTATTTCAAAAACGAAACCCCCGTATATGCGCCCGCTACTAGCCTAAAGCCATTTGTAATCTCAGGCGTAAAATCCCCACCTACTAGCAGGCTATGTTTGCTCCACTCGTGCTTGAAATTTCCATATTCATCACTGCCGCTTTTTGAAGTCTTGAAATCATACATATACTCACCGTATACCCTAGCTATGTCAAAATCATAGCCGCCTTTAAAACCTATCGCAGCTTGCCCTTTACTGTCTTTATCTGTATCCGAATAATCCTCGTCCGTCCACTTAGAAGTAATGCTAGATTTAAATGAATAATCTCCCTCGATGCCTAAAAGTAAACCCTCGCTAGAGCCTACGCTAACGCAAGCCGCAGCGGCAAACGCCGCGATTAAAATTTTGTTTTTCATATTTTCTCCTTACAATTTACGATTTCAAGGCTTCTCGCCACAGCCGCTCTTACCGTTTTATAACTTACGATCTTTGAGCCTCCTCCACCGGATTCGCTTACAAATCCGTTTAAAATTTGCTGATTATAATATCCTTTTTTTGAAATTTCGATGAATTTCGCGACAAGACTTGGAATTTTATCTCACTCGCCTTGGATAAAATTTTATCTCGTTTGCTAAGGACAGAATTCTATCTCGATTGCCTAGATGAAATTCGACGAAATTCTACACCGCCTCCCTTGGGCAGTTAGCAAATTTATGTCGGGTGTCATTAAAAAATAATCTGTGATGAAATTTAAAGCGCTTATTTAGTTGCTCGTTTTTATGTATAATTTAAAATTTACACACGAGATAAGTGCCGTGTTACCGATAGTAACTGCACTTTTAAAAATTTAAGACGATTTGATTTGGAATTTATAAAATTCCCGCCTCATTTTTGTATCATAAGCCAAATCCAAAAAAGGAGTATTTATGGAAGAACACAAAGTGGAGTTGCGCAACTCCCGCTTACAAGGAACACTGGACTCAGACGTAGACGAGCTGGGTTTAGACAGGCTAACCGACACCGTGCCGTTTCCTAAGCGTGGTGTCATCATTATGGCGATTGCCGTTGCTGTGGGCTTTGCGCTATATGCCGCGCTACCATTTGAGTCTAATGTCAAAAAAGGCCTTGCGTTACTTGCTTTTATCGCGATTATGTGGCTTACAGAGGCCGTGCATATCACGGTAACCGCGCTTATGGTGCCGGTGCTTGCGGTAGCTATCGGACTTGGCAAATTCGCTAAAGATGGCACTTTCACGGCTGCCACCATCAAAAGCACGCTTGCAAATTTTGCAAACCCTACGATCTTTACCTTTTTCGGCGGTTTTGCTCTGGCAACGGCTCTGCATATGCAAAAGCTCGATAAAAAGATCGCGATGTGGCTAATCGCCCGCGCAGGCGGTCGCTTAGGTGTAGCTGCGATTTTAATCTGCCTTGCTACGGCGATCCTTTCGATGTGGGTTTCAAACACCGCAACTGCTGCGATGATGCTTCCGATCGCGCTTGGAATTTGCGCCAACATGGACGAGAGCAAAGATCGCGGCACGCTTGTGTTTTTGCTTTTAGGCATCGCGTATTCTGCAAGCATCGGAGGTCTGGGCACGCTCGTGGGATCTCCGCCAAATTTAATCGTGGCTCAAGCCTTGCACTACAGCTTCGCGGACTGGATGAAGGTAGGTTTGCCGCTAATGTGCGTGATGCTACCGATAATGCTTGTGGTGCTTTATATAATTTTCAAGCCGAATTTAAGTCATAAAATAGAGATGGATCTGGAGCATATCCCTTGGACGCGCGAGCGCATTATTACTATCGTCGTATTTGCTCTAACAGCGCTTGGCTGGATATTTTCAAAGCAAATTTCAGCCCTTGTGGGCTTTAAAGTGGATGATGCCTATGTAGCGATCTGCTCGGCAGTCGTAATCGTCATACTAGGGCTTGCCAAATGGCACGACATCGCCGAAAACACCGAATGGGGCGTGTTACTGCTTTTCGGCGGCGGACTTACGCTAAGTGCGGTTTTAGGCGATTCCGGAGCTTCTAAGGTGCTTGGCGATCTAGTCGCGCACACTTTCGGCGGAGCGCCTACTTACATCGTACTTTTGGTAACGGCAGTTTTCATCATCTGCCTTACGGAATTTACGAGCAATACCGCCTCTGCTGCACTTTTAGTACCAGTATTTGCGGGAGTAGCGGCTCAGATGGGGCTGCCAAAAGAAACTCTTACTATAGTAATCGGTGTGGGCGCAAGCTGCGCTTTCATAATGCCGGTAGCGACACCGCCGAATGCTTTGGTTTTCGGCACGGGACGCATTCGCCAGGCGGAAATGGTACGAAGTGGCGGAATTCTAGCGATATTCTCCGCGTTTTTGGTTTCGGGGTACGCGTATATTTTTTACTCGTAAAATTCCGTCAAAATTCTATAGTCCGGGTATCTGCTCGGACTAAATATATTTATAAGATATATTTTTAAACTCCTAAATTTTCGGAATCTTTATAAAAAAATTCTGATTTAATACTATTTTAATCAGTTATCTGTATAATATGCATATTTTACGGAAAGAAGAATTTATGGATTTTGATTTTATAGCTAAATTTAGCCCGATGTTCGTAAAGGCGGGAATTTTAACGCTGAAGCTTGCATTTTACGGGATTTTACTATCCATAATCATCGGTTTTATCTGCACGCTAATAAAATATAAAAGATTGCCTCTATTAAGCCCGCTTGTGAGCACATATATCGAGCTATCTCGCAACACTCCGCTTTTAATTCAGCTATTTTTTCTATACTACGGTCTGCCGAAGCTGGGCGTTCAAATTTCGGGCTTTACCTGCGCGATTGTAGGTCTTGCGTTTTTGGGCGGAAGCTATATGAGCGAGAGCTTTAGGCTCGGTTTTGAGGCGATAAAAAAATCCCAGATCGAAAGCGCGATGAGCCTCGGTCTTAGCGAAGCACAGATAGTGTTTTACGTCGTGCTGCCGCGCGCCTTTGCGATCGCCCTGCCCTCCATCAGCGCAAACATAATCTTTCTGCTTAAAGAAACCTCGATCGTTAGTATCGTAGCGCTCGCCGATCTCGTTTATGCCGCAAAGGACATCATCGGGCTGTATTACAAGACGAACGAGGCGCTATTTATGTTAAGCGTTTCGTATCTGATCATAATCTTGCCGCTTTCGCTAGCGCTTACGCTGCTTGAAAAGCGCCTTGCGTATATGAGAGGCTAGCGATGGAACTCTTAAGCGGCGAAAATTTAATCAGGCTTCTTGGCGGGCTCGGGCTCACGCTGCAAATCGCGCTCATCTCGATCGCGGTTTCGCTCGTGCTAGGCTTGGTACTTGGAATTTTAATGGCCTCCGGGCGCAGAGTCTTATACATCCCGCTTAAAATTTGCCTGGAGATCGTGCGTATCATGCCGCCCATCGTTTGGCTATTCATCGTATATTTCGGCGCGAGTAAGGCATTTGGCATCCACATCTCAAATATCGCGGCTTCGATCATCGTCTTTAGCGTCTGGGGCGTTTTTGAGATGATGGATCTGGTGCGCGGCGCCGTGCTTAGCATACCCAAGCATCAGTTCGAAAGTGCCGAAGCGCTCGCATTTAGCAGATCTCAAATTTATCTCTACGTCATCCTGCCGCTTGCGATGAGGCGCCTGGTGCCCGCAACGATAAATTTATTCAGCAGGATGATAAAAACAACCTCGATCGCCGTACTCATCGGCGTCATCGAGCTCGTGAAAGTCGGACAGCAGATCATCGAAGTGAATGTCTTCCGCGATAATTACGCGCCGCTAATCATCTACGGAGCGATATTCTTCGTATATTTTTTGATCTGCTACCCTATCTCGGCGCTTTCGAAAAAACTAGAAAATAGGTGGAGCTGATGGAAATTTTAAAAATCGACAAAGTCAATAAATTTTACGGCGAGCTGCACGCGCTAAAGGACGTCAGCCTTAGCGTCGCGCAGGGCGAAGTCGTGGTAATCCTAGGCCCTAGCGGCTGTGGAAAAAGCACCCTACTTCGCACGATAAACGGGCTAGAGCCGGTACAAAGCGGAAATTTTATAATCGAGGGAGAGCGGATCGATCAAAATTTCAAAGAGTGGCGCAGGATCAGGCAAAAGATCGGCATGGTCTTTCAAAGCTACGAGCTCTTCGACCACTTAAATGTACTACATAATATAATCCTAGGTCCCGCGAAAGTCCAAGGCGTACCGCGCGAGCAAGCTGTAGAGCTAGCCAGGCATTGGCTCAAAATCGTAGGACTAGAAAATAAAGAGCGAGCCTACCCCAAAGAGCTTAGCGGCGGGCAGAAGCAGCGCATCGCAATCGTGCGAAGCCTTGTGATGAAGCCCAAGATCATGCTTTTTGACGAGGTTACCGCGGCACTTGATCCCGAGATCGTGCGCGAGGTGCTAGACGTAATGCTAAATCTCGCCAAAGAGGGGCAGACGATGCTAATCGTAACGCACGAGATGGGCTTTGCGCGCGCCGTAGCCGATCGCATAGTTTTTATGGATGAGGGAAGCATCGTGGAGATTAATGAGCCGGAGGCGTTCTTTACCGCTCCAAAGAGCGAGCGCGCGAAGAAATTTTTAAATATGTTCGAATTTAAAAAATAAATTTTAATAAAGGAGAAAAGATGAAAAAAACGCTAAGCACGCTTTTTATCTTAGGTGCGTTATTTTTCGCAGGTTGCAACGACGAGGACAAAGGCTCCTCAAATTCCGCGCAAGGTTCCGCCGCGCCGCAAAGTTATATCGACGGGATTAAAAAGCGCGGCGTGGTAAGGATCGCGGTTTTCGGCGATAAGCCGCCGTTTGGTTATATCGACGAGGCGGGCAAAAACGCGGGATATGACGTGTATTTTGCAAAACGTATCGCAAAGGAGCTTTTGGGCGATGAGAGCAAGGTTCAGTTCGCGCTTGTAGAGGCCGCCAATCGCGCGGAATTTTTGGCGTCGGATAAGGTCGATATCACGCTTGCAAATTTCACCGTCACGCCGGAGCGTAAAGAGGTCGTAGATTTCGCGCTGCCGTATATGAAGGTAGCCCTCGGCGTCGCGAGCAAGGACGGCGATATCACCGACGTTTCGCAGCTTAAGGACAAAACGCTTTTAATCAACAAAGGCACGACCGCAGATCTGTATTTTACGAAAAACCACCCCGAGATCAAGCTTTTAAAATTTGACCAAAATACCGAGACTTTCGGTGCGATGCTGGACGGCAGAGGCGATGCGATCGCGCATGATAATACGCTTTTGTTTGCGTGGACGAAGTCAAACCCTGGCTTTAAGGTAGGTATCCGCTCGCTCGGCGATCAGGACGTCATCGCGCCCGCGGTCAAAAAGGGCAACGACGAGCTTCGCAAATGGCTTGACGATTTAATCGTAAAGCTCGCGGGCGAGAAATTTTTCCACGCCGACTACGATGCGACGCTAGCGCCGGTATACGGCGACGACATCAAGGCTGACGACGTCGTAATCGAGGGCGGGAAGTTATAAATTTAGTCCAAGCTTAAAGTGCATTTTGAGCTAAATTTCATTCCAGAGGATCAAAATGAGTATCACGTTTTTCGTCAAAAACAAAAAGAAGCCTTCGGGAGACGAAGCGCCCGTGATGAGCGTAGAGGAGGCACTACGGCTGGTGCCGAATTTATCGCAGTTTAACGCGGATGAAGACGACGAGGAATTTGACGCTGAGGGTTTTTACAGCACGAAGCTAAGCGAGCTTAGCTGCTTGACTGCAGGTGCGGACGGACTTAGCGGGCGCGGTCTTGAGGTATGCTACGATGATGGCGCGTATAATGTCTGTATCGGCACGCCTAGCACCCGTTCAGACTGGCGGATCGCGCTAGAATACCTCAAAAATTTGGCCCTAAAAATGGACGGCGAAATCGTGAGCGAGGACGGTGAGAAATTTAGCGCGCAAAATATCGAGGGCTTTGACTATGAGCCCGATATACGCGCTGGACTTGCAAATATAAAACGAAATTTGGAAGAGAAAGCGGTAATGTGCACGATTTACGGCGTGCGAAACGAAGTTTCATTTGATCAAAAAATTATCGCGCGCATTATGGACGCGCCGGATCCCGCAGACGAATTTAGCAAATTCGTAACCAATATCCAAAACCTAAATGCATATTTTTCAGATCAGATGTTTTCCGGCATAAACGAGGATAGTGAGATCATAGGGCGATATATCCTTCCGCAAGATATTGCTGCCGTACTACCTTTTGAGCCTAGAGTGGATTACAATAATTTACAAATTCTGGGCGGGAGGGAAGTTTCGCGGTGGAGCGTCGCCATTTTTGGAGGCGATGAGGATCATTGTGAAAAGCACGATATTCTTGCGACGCTGAAATATGAAAATTTCATCCAAAATTTGCCGAAAGAAAAATACGAATTTATCGACGCGAAAAACATAATCGTAAGCGCATTTAGCAAAGCGGAATTTGACGCTCTCATCGCAAAATGCGGCAAAGAGGGACTGGCGGACTAAGCGGTTTATCTTGCCGCGGAATTTTACCGCCATGCTGTAATGAGACAGAGAGTAAATTTAGCCTAGCCGAAATGCAGCCTAGCGCAGATCGTCTCGGCAAAATTTAAGTCGCGCACGGCGGCATAAATTTCAAGCGATAGTAGAATTCTAATGCAAACTGCTCGTGCGATAAAAATTTATGTCGCATGAGCGATGATAAATCGCAAGCACTCGCTCGTTAAACGGAGCGGGAATTTATAAAATTTATCGGCTCAAAGTAGCTTGCAAAGTCTTATACGAACGCTGCTGCGCGCGCTCCATCTTTCGATTGGCTCGCGCGAAGGAGCGATCACATGTCCGCCTAAACGCACGATCCGCGCAATGCATTCATTTCCACGCTCAGCTACACGGCACATCTGTGTCGCTGCCACCAAGGCCTACGATCCCGCGCGCTTTGTCCTGTCTATCTGCACCGTCGCGGCTGTATGTAGCCCGCCGCCTCTGAATATTTTACTCCGCGCTGCCGCCCACTTCATTCGCTCCAAATTTTGCGGTTCAAATTTAGCTCGCTCACGATATCAACAAGCGCGCCGATCTCATCTACGTAAAGCTCTATCGTGGCGTCCTGCTTTAGCGAGCAGTCGATTCTAGGCTCGAAATTATCGCGCCAAGTCTCGATCGCCACGTAAATTTTATCCTCCCTTAGCACCGCGTTTATCTGCGAGCCTAGTCTTAGATAGATCTCCGTCAGTCGCTGCATCAAAAGCGGCGTCAAAGCGTATCTAGCGCCTACCTGATCGGTCGTATAGACGTCGAAAAACTCCTCAAATTTCACGTCGTCCATATTCGCTCGCTGTCCGTATTTGCGCAGATTTCGCGAGTTTTTGTGACACACCCGCACCTCGCAGTTAAGCCTTTTGTGAAAGTCCGCGACGAAAAGCACTCCGTGAAATTTTACGTCGGTGCGAGTGCCGTTTTTGGTGCGCACCTTTTCGGCAGCGTAAAAGTCGCTAAAGCTAACGCGCACGCCCTGCACCTCCCCGCTCATCATATCCTCGCTCGATTGTTCGTTTATGTAGCAGTCGTAAATTTCAAAAAACTCATCCGTCCCCAGCCCACCGCTTTCATCGTAGCTAAGCCCGAAGCTTTTTGCGATGCTCGCGACGATCCTGCTTTTGAAATTTGATCTGAAATTCCGTCTTTTGCTCGCCGTCAAAAGAGCGCTCACGACGCCATAAACGGAGATGCCGAAAAATACGCCGGGCGCCACTTCGTTCCAAAAGCGCGCCACCAGTGCGCCCACACTGGTCCCTACGACAGCGGCGATTAGATTAGCCTTTTTCACCGCTTTTTGCAGCGCCGCGCGCTCATCCTCCAGGCTCTGCAGATCGGCTAGAAAGTTAAATTTCGATCCAGTTACGCCGTCTTTTTCGCTCCCGCCCTCACCTTCGGCGGCTTTAGGCTCGAACCTCCCGTAAGTAGCGCTCGCGCGGCTATCATTGCTTTCGAAGCTACCGCCCTCGCCCGCTTCGGCTTTTAATACCCGCCCCTCTTTCGCATCGGCGCCTAAAATTTGCCCATCTTGAGCCGCGCCCTGCCCTAATACGTCCGTATCTTGCGCCGTATCAAAGCCGCTAAATTTATCAAAATTTGCGCGCTGCGTGCCGCCGTTTTTGCCAAAGTTTAAGCCGCAAAATAGGCGGTAGAGCAGCCCGTTTAAGAGGGGAAAGATGATGAAAAACGCGACTATGAGCCAGTTTGTATCAAATGAGACAGGCTCTGCTCTGGTATTCAAAAACACATAGAGCCCGACTAGTAGTAGGGTTATCAAAAATGAGACGAGCTTGCTAATGCGCGCGAGCTTTTCGCGCCGTTTTTCAAGTAGATAAAGCTTCTCCAGATCGCCGTTTCTATCCATAATCCGCCTTTTGTAGCGCATTTAGCGCCGGTTTATTTGCCGCGCGCCAAATTTAAACGCTCGCGCGCCGCCGCCTGATCGCCGCTAAATTTAGCGCAAAACTCGCGCCCTGTCGCAAAATTTTAAAATTTTATCCGCCGCTTTAAATTTAGTCGCTGTAAATTTTAAATTTCGCCTTTGCCGTGCCGCAGCTTGCTTAGTGCAGGCAGATCTTTAGTGCCTCTTTCAGCCGCCCTAGCCCGTCTTTTAGCAGCGCCCTGGATGTCGCGATATTTAGGCGCAAAAATTTCTCGCCGCCCTTGCCGTATTGCGCGCCGCAGGAGAGATACAGCCCCGTTTTTTCGCGGATGAAGCGCGCAAGCTCCGCGCTATCCTGCGTGTAAGCGCCCGCATCAAGCCACATCAGATAGGTCGCATCTTGCGGCACGACATATATTTGCGGAAGCTCACGCGCGATAAATTCCGCCGCGAATTTGCGATTTTCGCTGAGGTATTCGCGCAGCGCGTCCAGCCACGGTGCACCCTTCGTAAATGCAGCGATCGCTCCTTGGACGCCGAAAAAATTCGGCTCGGCGATGTCGTCGGAATTTAGCGCCTTTGAAATTTTATGACGCAAGCGTTTATCCGCGGCAAAGACCGCCGCGCTTTGCAGCCCCGCGATGTTAAAAGCCTTGGTTGGCGCGATTATGCTAGCCGAGATCCTCTCGCAAGTCTTACTTGCCGCAGCAAATGGCGTGTAACGCACGCCCGGCTCGGTCAGATCGCAATGCACCTCGTCGCTAAGCACCGTCACGCCGTGCTTCTCGCACAGCTCGCCGATGCGGGCAAGGTCATCCCTGCTAAAGGTGCGGCCGACCGGATTGTGCGGATTGCAAAGGATAAAAAGCGTCGTCTGCGGATCGGCGAGCTTGGCCTGTAGATCCTCCCAATCGATGCTATAATCGCCGTTAGCGTAGGCAAGCTCATTCTCCACAGGCACGCGGGCGGCGTTTTTGATGCAGTAGTAGAAGCAGTTATAAACGGGGCTCATCAGCAGCACGTTTTCGGCGGGCGAGGTGAGCTTGCGGATGATCGAATCGATCGCAGGCAGCGTGCCGCCGGCATAGATCAGCCACTCCTTTTGGATTTCATAATCGTGTCGCGCAAGCCACCAGCCTTGATACGCGCTGCGCCACTCATCATCGACAAGCGAATAGCCTAAAACCCGCTCGTTTAGCCGCTTTTGCAGAGCCTCTATGATCTCGGGCGCGACGGCAAAGTCCATATCCGCGACCCACATCGGAAGCTCATTCTCGCCTACGTCCCATTTAAGCGACTTCGTGCCGCGGCGATTCGGCAGGGTGTCGAAGTCGTATTTCTCCTTGCCACTTATAAAATCAAAAAGTCCCATCTTACGCCCTTAATTCAGTAATGATTTCAGTTTTAGACGCGTCCGTTGCGCCGTCTAGGATCAGCTCGCCGATGCTTGCCGCGCGGATTAGCCCGCTGCTCGGATTTTTGACGCTATCGATCGCGCCTTTTACCTCGGCATGCACGTCGCTGTATTCAAACGCTAGCGTCGTATTTACGAGCTCACAGTCTTGCAAGCGTAAATTTTGCATATAGCAAA
Organism: uncultured Campylobacter sp.; assembly: GCF_938041645.1. GTDB lineage: Bacteria > Campylobacterota > Campylobacteria > Campylobacterales > Campylobacteraceae > Campylobacter_B. Next base: position 16,055 of record NZ_CALIST010000067.1, read on the forward strand.
AGCCCTGCAGGCTCTCGATCTTGCAGTTTCGCAGCGTTACGTTTTTGGAATTCCACCCGAAATATTCGCCCGCGATGAAGCAGTCCTCGATGAGGATATTTTCGCAGTTCCAAAACGCGTCCTTGGAGAGGAGTTTGGAATTTTTAATCGTTACGTTTTTGCAACCGTCAAAGCAGTAATCCCCAAAAAGCGATAGATTTTCGATGTTTAAGCTTTCGCAATCAAGCCCGAAATACGCGCCCTTTGCGGTGACGTTTTTTAGCGTGACGTCGCTGCAGTGCCACAAGGTCTCCTGCGCGTCGTGGAATTCTACGTTTTGCAGCGCGGCGTCTTTTACGCGGCGAAACCCTTTAGGCGCGCCGTAAAGGCAGTCTTTTAGCACCACGCCGCGGCTATACCAGATCCCTGCGCGCGCGATCTCGTCAAAGAAGCAGTCCTGCACGCGGATATTTCCGGCGTACCAAAACGGATATTTCCACTCAAATTTACAGTTTTGCGCGATGATATTTGCGCTGTGTTTTAGCGGCGACTCGCCCTCGCCGAAGACGGAATTTTCGATCCGCAGATCCTTTGCGCCGAACAGCGCGCGCTCGCCGCTAAAGTGCTTTTGCCTCAATGTCTGCATGGCTTTCCTTAGATTTTAAAATTTGCTTCGGATTATACAAGGAATTTCAAAATTCCGCATAGATTAGGCGTATGAAACGCAAGCGAATTTTAAAAATTTTAAAATTTAAAGGCGGCGAAGGACTAAATTTGACGCGCCTCGGTAGTGGTTACGAAACATATGCGGCGAATGCACGGCAAATCGCCGCACGTTTATAAAGGCGTTTTTGTAAACGCCCTAATGAAGCGCGCCTAGATCACTACGGCTATTCGCGTATTCGTTTAGGCACCCGTATCTGCCCACGACGCGTGTCGCTCGAAAGATACATAAAAATTTATCGCAAGCGGCGCCTTATAAAATTTGTAAAATTTTCTACAATCAACGTGCAAGTTTCCCTAAAGCGTCGTGTCTGAAAAAGCGCAAATTTTACCCCGCACACAAACTGGGCGCGTCTAATGCTCGTGGTGATGCAAGTGGATGTCTTCGCCGCGGTCTCGATCTGTAGCGCGTTTTCGCAGATCAAAATACACAAAAAGCCCGCTAGGCTCGCCATCCTCGTAAATTTCAAGCTTGTAGCGCATTACGGCGTGCGTGCATACTGCAACGTCAAGCGTCGCTTCATAGCCGTCTGCGCTGCGCTTTAGCGGGAATTCCGCATTGCCCATATTCATACTCACGCCCGAAATTTTAACGCTCGGATTTTTCAGCTCACGCGAAATTCCGCTTATTTTTAGCTCATTTGCTCCCGCTTCGATCGGATGGCGCGCTACGCTAAAGAGCGCCTTCTGCCCGCCCGCGTTAGTCTCGCAGTCCTGTGCGGCTAGATTGCAACCCAGACGCGTCCTTATATCCTTAAATAATGCATCGCTCTCATCCGCGCCAAATCCTAAAGTAGCGGCGAGAATCAAGCTAAAACGTAGAGCCTTTATCATTATGATCCTTTGTAAATGAAATTTGTGCGCAATTTTAGCAGAAAATTCCGCGCCTATTAAAAATATTTATTAAAATTTTAGCTAAAATAACGATATCTTTTACGAAAGGATGAAAAATGGCTGAGTTTTTAATCAAAGACGCCAAGGACGGCTGCAAATTCGATCTACTCTATGACGGACACGTGCTATGTACTTCGGAGGTTTACACGAGCAAGGCCGCTTGCAAAAACGGCATCGAAAGCGTCGCAAAAAACGCCGCACTAAATAAGATCGAGGATCAAATCGCGGGCGGCGAAAAGCTAAACAATCCGAAATTTGAGCTTTACACCGATAAAGCAGACAAGGTTCGCTTCCGCCTAACGGCCAGCAACGGACAGATCATCGCCGTCAGCAAGGATTTTGAGGCCAAGGCGGACGCCCTAAAAGTAATAGAACTTATTGTAAAACAGGCCCCGAAAGCCAAGATCAAGGAGGCGTAAATGGACATAAATGGACTTGTAAATATGGTCTCTGCGCTCAAAAGCGACGATAAAAATTTAAGAGAATTCCAAAGCGGCCCTGTCGCTTTTATCGAGAAATTTCTAGGCGTGGATCTGCCCGACGATCAGATAAATGCGATAATTGCGGGCATCAGCTCAAATTTTTTAAGCAAAAACGAAAGCGGCGGGTCTGGCTCGCTAGGCTCGATGTTGGGCGGACTTTTGGGCGGCGGCGAGGACGTGCGGGCAAACGCCGTCGATAGCAAAGGGGTGGATTTTAGCGCGCTGATCGGCAAAATCGCAAGCGCCAAGCTCGACCTAAACGGCGACGGCAAAGTCGATATCAACGACGCAAGCAGCTTTTTGGGCGATCTTTTAGGAGGCGGCGCAAACGGCGAAGATAAGGGGTTAAATTTAGGCAGTCTGCTAAAAACGTTTAAAATTTAAACGAGGCTAAATTTAAAATGCAGGCCGGATTTTGCGCGACGATGTTTAAATTTGCGCGCGCTATTTTAATCCGCGCCTGCGTCGTTTAACGCTCGCGCAAAGAATTTAAATTTATATTGCATTGCGCGCGCGATGCCTTGGACTTAGGCAAAACGAGCTTAAATTATAACAAGACGGTGTTTAAATTTAAGCCGCTTCTTTGTAGCATTTTATTTATGCTGCCGCGACATAGCACTCTGCTCCACTCTTTTGATCGTCCATATTGAGCCAAAATAACCACGAACTCTGCTTTAAATTTTATCTTTGCTCTTTAACGTCCGCTTTAAATTTAGTCGCTTTTTTGCTCCATTTCATTTCGCTACCCATTCAAATTCCCACGTAGCGTGTCATAGCATGCTATTAAATTTTAAAAACGTCTATAAATTAAACACGAAAGAGTTCGCCTAAAAAGGATATATTTTATTTCTATTTACTGTTTAGGTAGTATAATCGTCCTTGTCCGACAAGATAAAACCTCCTTTTTGTATGAAGCCCGAGTTTAAAAGCTCGGGCTTTTTTTATGCCCGAAATTCTGCTATAATCCCGCCAAAAACTACAAGGAAATTTTATGCTTTCACATATCGACGAAAACAATATGCCCCGCATGGTGGATGTCGGCGCTAAGGACGATAGCGAGCGCGTAGCCACCGCTAGCGGCATCATACGAATGAGCGCGGAGGCGTTTGCCGCCGTCAAGCAAAACACGGCCAAAAAAGGTCCCGTGCTTCAAACCGCCGTCGTTGCCGCGATAATGGGCGCTAAAAAGACGAGCGAATTAATACCAATGACCCATCCGCTTACGATTACTTCCATTAAAACGGATATCGAGGAGCTTGCGAGCGAGTGCGCGTTTAAGCTTTTTGTAACGGTGAAAATCACGGGCAAAACCGGCGTCGAGATGGAGGCGCTAACGGGCGTGAGCGTGGGGCTGCTGACGATTTATGATATGCTAAAAGCGATCGATAAATCGATGCAGATCACCGACGTCGTACTGCAACGCAAAGAGGGGGGCAAGAGTGGCGTGTATATTAGGAGCTGAAAAGCCGAAAATCGACTATCCACTCTTTTGGGAATACAAAGTAGTCCTAGACGCGACTACTCAAAAGCGCGAGCAGATCGATGAAATTTTAAAGGGCGAAAATTACAAAATAGACTTTTCGCGCTTTTCAAACGGCGGCAAATATATGAGCTTCAACGTAAGCGTTTTCGTTAAAGACGACTTGCATCGAAACGAAATTTTCGAGCGCTTAAAGGCTCATTTTAAATACATACTGTAGGAGAGGATATGAAGGAAAAACTGATAGAAAAATTCGGCGCCGATCTCGCGCAAATTTCACAAGCCGAGCTAGCCTCATATGTGCAAGAGCTCGCCTTGCAAGAAGCCACGAAGGCTTTGTGTGAGCTTGACGACGAGAGTAAAAGCGCCAAAAGCACGCAATTAATCCTAGACTTCGCAGCCGAGTTAAAAGACGCGGGCGCGCTTAGCGATGAGACGGCAGAAGCCCTACTTAACGGCGTTAAAAAGGCGCTGTGCGACGAGGACGAGCAGGGGCTTTACAAGCTCATCTACGACTACGACGATCTGCGCAAAAAGATCGCTTGTAAGCAAAAGGCTATTAAAGCACTTGTTTTGCGCAGCTACGATGATCTGGATACTGCGCTGCAAAACGCAAGCGAAACAGAGCTAAAAGAGCGCATAGGCTCGGCGCTACAGCGAGCGATCGCGAGCAAGCTTCCGCTTGCGGACGTACTTAAAGAAGCAAGCGAACTGGCCTTCATAAGCGTGCTCGAAAGCGGAACCGACATCGAGGACACCGCGCATGAGACGGCTAAAAACATCGCATTTTCGGCTATCGGCGACGGGGAATTTACAAAATTCCGCACAAAAGAAATTTCAAAAATCATCATAAATCGCGCAATTTTCGTAGCAAACGAGAGTAAAAATACAGCCTCTGCGCTGATTAGAGGCGCGATTTTAGGCTGCTACGACGGCATAAACAAAGCCGCCGAAAGATACCGCGACGAGCTAAGTTTCTCGCCAGCAAGCGACGCACAGAGCCTAGAGAACGAAAGGCTTCAAATTTCGCAGATGAGCGAGCTATTTAGCGCGGTTTTAAGCGACGCAGTCGCAAGCTCGGAGGAGCCCGCTAAAAGCGAGATCGCCAAGATCGCCGATGAAGAATTCGGCGGCTATTTGGCTAAATTTAGAAAAATTTCAAGCGATCTTGCCGAGCAACTAAGCGCCAAAATTGGCGAGATCGAGCTTGGCGAGCGCGCAAAAAAGGCAAGCGCCAAGGCACGCGAAATCACTCAAGAGCTGAGCCAAAAAAGCGCCAAAATCATCGAAAACCTCGATCTGGACGAGAAACTGGACGCAATCAAAAAAGAGCTTAGCGAGTTTGAAAAGAAGATGAGCCAAAAATTTGCCGAGCTAAAAAGCTCCGAGGTCGCCAAAAACGTGAGCGAAAGGGCGCGCGAGATGAGCGCTAAGGCTTACGAGGCCGCAAAAGAAACGATCGCCAAGCTAAAGTCCAAAAAGGACTAAATGGGCGCCGCGGGCGCGAAATCCCTAACGGTAAACACTCGGCGCTCGCTGCTTTGCGCTGCAAAATTTACTAGCATGCCTTAAAGCTCGCGCGCCCTAAAAGAAAGGAGCTTTCGTTAGAGTTTGCGAGGCCTGCGCAGAATTCTTTATGCGCTTTAACGGCGCTGTAAAATTCCATGCTGATAAAGAATTTTACGAATTTTGCATAGCTAAATTTAGATGCGCGCTGCAAAATTCCGTGCCGCCAAAAATCCTACGGCGATGCGAGACCCCGGTCCAACCAAATCTTGCCGCAGTGATAAAATTCTAAGTGTAAAATTTTATAGCTGACGCGGCACATATAAAATTCCAAAGCCGGCGCGGATTTTTAAGCTTGAAATTTCATCGTACAAATTTGCGTAGCCGAATTTTAAAATTCTAAACGCATAAAATTAAAATTCCGCCTCAAAGTGATATGGCACGATTTGCAGTTTGAAATTTTATCCCGACGCGCGCAAATGAAATCCCACGAGATAAATTCTACAAAAAGGCGTATGTGGCGTTTGGCATTTCTGCGATCATTTCAATTCTAATAAAACGCGATTCCACTGCAGCGTAAGATGCGATGTGAAGGGCTACCACTAAGCTAACAATTAGAATTTATGCACCACAAAATACTAACGCGACTCATCTCAAATCATAGCGATATCCAAGCCCATTTTATCGCGCGATTTGATTATGTAAATTTCAAATTGCTCTTATCCGCCCAAATTGAGCGCTTAGTGCAAATAAAATTCCGCCGGATTTATCGTAGCCTACGCAGCATAAATTTAAAACCGCGCCCCCTGCCTTTATTTAGGCGCAGAGGCGCCTTGTTTATACAACACCGCACTTGGACAAATCCACTACTTTCACATAGCAATGCCTCGTTTACGCCGCGATAAAATTCTGCGAAATCACCGCTAAATTTTATCGTTAAATTACAAAGCCCAATCCTATTTTAAAGGCGACGGGTGTTCTTAAATTTCACGACAAATTACAAATAGATCGCGCCTGCAAAATACAGCAATTCAAAATAAAATTCTAAAAATTTAATCAAATTTCGCTAAAATCGCCGCAAAATTTTAAGGAGAAAAGATGAAAAAAATAGCTCTTTTAATATCCTTTGCTGCGATGATGATTTTTACCGGCTGCGCGAGCACCACGCAAGGCGGCGCCGTAGGCATCGACCGCTCGCAATTCATCACCGTAAGCGAAGCTGAAATGGATCAAAGTGCCGCGCTTGCCTACAAGCAGATTACCGCCCAAGCAAACGCCAAACATGTCCTAAATACTGATAAAAAGCTAACTGATCGCGTTAGAGGCATCTCGAAGCGCCTAATCGCTCAAGTCGGCGCATTTCGCAAAGACGCACTGAAATGGAACTGGCAGGTAAACGTCATCAACGACCCTACGATCAATGCTTGGTGTATGCCTGGCGGCCGTATCGTCGTATATACTGGCATCATCGAAAAACTAAAGCTTACCGATGCCGAGCTGGCTGCTATTTTGGGGCACGAGATGTCTCACGCACTGCGCGAACACAGCCGCGAGCGAGCCTCGACTGAACAGATGAAAGATGTCGGTATCGCCGTAGCAAGCTCCGCAGCAGGGCTTGGAGATCTGGGCTCAGCGGCTTTGAATATGGCGGCGCAGTACACATTCACGCTGCCGTTTTCGCGCACGCATGAGACGGAAGCCGATCTGATGGGCGTTGAGCTGATGGCGCGCGCAGGATACGATCCGAGGGCGGCGATAAACGTCTGGGAGAAGATGAATAAGCTAAATGAGAGCCATCCGCTTAAATTTATGTCCACGCACCCTTCAAATGACGATCGCATCGCCGATCTAAAAGAGGTGATGCCGAAAGTCTTGCCGCTTTACGAGGCTGCCACAAGAAATAGATAGTCTTGCGATTTAAAATTTCGCAAGAGCTTGCGCGCTAAGGTTTTTTAAGTAGCAGGTTTTATCGTCGCATTTAAATTTCTTAATGGGCTTGCGCGTGGCGCTAGGATTATCCGCCGCCGCGCATAAGCTCTATCGCGATAAAATCTCGCCGCAACAAAGGTCTGCCGCGGCGCAAAATTCTAAATCGCCGCGAAATTCCGTTAAAACGCACGATAAACAAAATCGCGCCTAGACAAAATTTCATTTCAAAACGCAAGCACTAGGCAAAATTCCGCCGCGCAGGAGGCCGAAATGTCCGTAGCTACAGAATTTTACGGCGCGAAATTTTACGATTTTAAGCGCGATTAAATTTAGAGCAAAATTCTACCCCTTTGGACGCAGATAGAATTTCGCTATGGTCGTATGCAAACAAAATTTTGCAGCCGCAGTCAGGCATGAAAATAAAATTTATTCGGCTAGGCAGCAGATTTTAACGCTATTTTGCGCAGCGGCAAGTCTCGCGCGGGCAGATGAAATTTCGTGCGATAATAGAAGTAAAATTTCAACTTCGCGAAATTCTACGAGCGGGCCGCGAGGTATTTTCCGCACCTTTTGGATTTTAAAGCGTTTTTGGATATAATCATAAATATTTATTTTTAAATTTCAAAGGATAAAAAATTTGGACACGGACAGTTCGGTTTTAATGTTAGTTTTAGCTTTTGTATTCATCTTTATGAATGCTTTTTTTGTTCTTTCGGAATTCTCAATCGTCAAAGTAAGAAAGTCTCGCCTCGAAGAGCTTATCAAGGATAAAATTCCAAACGCAAAGCTCGCTTTTAAAATTTCAAACTCCCTTGACACCTATCTCAGCGCCACTCAGCTAGGCATTACGATAAGCTCGCTAGCCCTCGGCTGGATCGGTGAGCCCGCGGTATCGAGACTGATCGAGCTGCCACTAAGATCCATCGGCATAGGCGGCGGAGCGGCGGCGCATACGATCGCCTTCGTCATATCTTTTACGCTCGTTACGCTATTTCACGTCGTGCTCGGCGAGCTGGTGCCAAAATCCATCGCTATTGCTAAAACCGAGAAGATCGTGCTTTTTATCTCCAGACCGCTTCATATTTTTTGGATTATGTTTTTCCCGATCATCAAGGCGTTTGACTTCATCGCCGCCGTTTCGCTTAAAATAATCGGCGTAAAGCCCGCCAAAGAGAGCGAGCTCGCGCTTTCGGACGAAGAGATCAAAATCATCGCAAGCGAGAGCCTAAAAGGCGGCGTGCTCGATAGCCTGGAGACCGAGATCATCAAAAACGCCGTCGATTTCAGCGACACGGTCGCTAAAGAGATAATGACGCCGCGCCGCGATCTAATTTGCCTAAACAAGCAGGCAAGCTACGAGGAGAACTACGACACCGTCTTGCAGTCTAGATTTACGCGCTTTCCGTATATTGACGGCAGCAAGGACAACGTCCTAGGCCTCATCCACATCCGCGACATCATCCAGCAAAAGGGCGGCAAAAGCTTCGACAAGATCGTGCGCAAGCTCATCATCGTGCCCGAAAACAGCCCGATCTCTAAAATTTTACCGATGATGAACAAACAGCGCGTGTTTGCCGCGCTCGTCATCGACGAATACGGCGGCACGGCGGGATTTTTGACGATGGAAGATATAATCGAAGAAATTTTCGGCGACATCAACGACGAACACGACGCGAATGCGCAAAATTTCAAACGCATCGACGAAAATACCTTTGAGTTTAGAGGGCGCTTCGAGATCGAAGACGTCGAGGAGGTGATGGGCATCGACTTCGATGAGGAGACCGAGCAGCTCACGATCGGCGGCTACGTCTTTAATCTCTTCGGCAGCCTACCTGAAATCGGCGATAAAATAAGCGATGAAAACTGCGACTATGAAGTGCTGCGAATGGACGGCACTAGGGTCTCGCTCGTAAAAGTCACCAAAAGGTGCGAACAGGAACTGCAAGAAAGAGACGAGAATAAAAACGAGTAGAGATGAGGCACATTCGGTGCGGCGTGCGTAAATCCGGTCGCTTTGAGCGTGGCGCAAAAATTTCGGCGCAGGCTCTGAAGCGATCAAAATAGCGGTAAAACTTAATCGGCAAAGCATTTCGAGCTGCAGCGAATAGTATGTCGCCGTCTAAAATTAAAATTCCGAAATTTCTCTTAGAAAGGATTAGTTATGGAATTTCGTATCGAAAAAGACACGATGGGCGAGGTTAAGGTTCCGAATGAGAAATATTGGGGTGCGCAGACGCAGCGTAGCCATGAAAATTTCGAGATCGGAGTAGGGCTGGAGACGATGCCTAAAGAGGTCATAGAGGGCTTTGCCTATCTAAAAAAGGCGTGCGCACTTGTTAATCGTAAGCTAGGCCGCCTAGACGAGCCTCGCACCGAGGCGATAGCGCAGGCGTGCGATGAAATTTTAAACGGCAAACTGGACGGAAATTTCCCTCTAGTCGTGTGGCAGACGGGCTCGGGCACGCAGTCGAATATGAATTTAAACGAGGTCGTTTCAAACCGCGCAATGGAGATTTTGGGGTTAAATTTTCGCGATAAGGTGGCACTGGACGTTAAAGACGCAAAATTCGTGCATCCAAACGATCACGTAAATAAAGGCCAGAGCTCAAACGACACCTATCCTACGGCGATGCGAATAGCCTTTGTGCTGGAGCTTCAAAAAAAGCTGCTGCCAGCGATCGAAAAGCTTGAAGCGACGCTGGATAAAAAGACCGCCGAGTTTGCGGGGATCGTAAAGATCGGCCGCACTCACCTACAAGACGCCACGCCACTCACGCTCGGGCAGGAATTTAGCGGTTACGCGCATATGCTAAAGGCGAGCAAGGCGCAGATCCTCGCTACCGTGCCGTTTTTGCAGGAGCTTGCCATCGGCGGCACCGCGGTGGGCACGGGGCTAAACTCGCACCCGAAATTTAGCGAGATGGTAAGCGACGAGCTAAACGCGCTAACGGGCACGGCGTTTAAATTTAAATCCCATCCGAATAAATTTCACGGCCTAACCAGCCACGATGCCGAGGTGTTTTTAAGCGGCGCGCTAAACGGCCTGGCGGCAAATTTGATGAAGATCGCAAACGACGTGCGCTGGTTAGCAAGCGGACCAAGATGCGGCATCGGCGAGATAAACATCCCCGAAAACGAGCCGGGAAGCTCGATAATGCCGGGCAAGGTAAACCCGACGCAGTGCGAAGCCGTCACGATGGTCGCCGTGCAGGTGATGGGCAACCATGTCGCGATTTCCGTCGCGGCAAGCCAGGGCAACTTCGAGCTAAACGTCTTTAAGCCGGTGCTTACGTACAATCTCATTCAAAGCATCCGCCTGCTAAGCGACGCGATGAACAGCTTTGAGAAACACTGCGCTTGCGGAATCACGGCAAACGAGGCTAAAATCGACAAACTGCTGCACGAAAGCCTGATGCTCGTAACCGCGCTAAATCCACACATCGGCTACGCAAATGCCGCCAAGATCGCCAAAACCGCGCATCATAACGGCACGACGCTGCGCGAGGAGGCGATAAAATCGGGCATACTGACCGCCGAGGAATTTGACGCGTGGGTGGTGCCTGAGGATATGATAGCGCCGAAGGAGTAAATTTTAGTTGCTTGACTTTTGGGCTCGGCAGGGTTCGCTCGGCGGAATTCGGCGAGATCAGGGCGTTTCGGCAAAATTTTATCGTTTCGATAAATTTTGATTGTTTCGACGAAATTTGATTGTTTTGCGTGACATGCTCGCCTTGAGTGATTTCGTAGAGCTTGCCTTGCACGGTTTTGCCGAGTTTACTTTAAAGCAATTTTGCCGAGCCTTCTTTAAAATCTGTAAATTTGATAGCGAAATTTGCGGATTAAATTTGCTTCGATAATGCAGCTTTTGCGGTTCGCAAAATGGCGAGATTACCGAGGCTAAAGCCGCCTTTTGCCTTTAAATTTCTATCCGTCATTTCGCGCCCCGCCAAATACACATCGAAACTGCCGCTAAGATAAAATTTTAAATGCTTCGTAAGCACCCAAACGATAAAATGCGCCAAAATTTACAAAACGAGGATTTTATGAGGGACTATGATAAGGAGCCGTTGATCATAAACGATTACACCGTCTATCATGTATTTTCTTGGAATATATTTACTTGCATATTGTGTTTTTTGCTTTTAAGTTATGATCTGATTACGACCGGCACTACGGGGAAATTTAGCGCTTTCGGTATCGTTTCTTTAATTTTTGTGACATATTCTTTCATACGGCTAAGAATTTCGGCGGAGCAAAATTTTTCTAAAAATCCGAGCTATTTTTATTTTTCAAACAGCCTGATCCGCTACGTCGAAAATATAGATATGAAAGATAGCATAATTTCCGAAACCAAAATAGCCCCCGATCCGTCCGCAAATATATCTAGCGTTCATTTCTGCGTAGTATGCGAACTAGAAAACTCTTACGGCAGGTTCCATTATTTAAGCTCGTATGAGTTATATAGATATTCAAGCATAGGCGTTCATATAGGCAAACTTGCTCTTTATATAAAGCATCTAATGCTATATTTAATATTTGCTCTGCCGTATAAAATTTACAAGCTCAAAAAGAGCTCGGAGCCCCTTTGGCTGTTAAAAAGAAATTTTGTCGTTAAATTTAACAATAGAAATTACTTTTTAATAAATGCCATATCTGCAAAAGAGTATAATGAGCTACTGCAATATTTCAAGGCGCTAAACGTAAAAATAGAAGATCGGACCGACTTTATACCGCAGGCTCAAAATAGCGGCTATTTCACCGATAAAAACGAAATTTACAGCGACGATTTTAGTGATACACAAATTCCGAAGAAAAATTTTAAATGGAAGCTTAGGCGATTTTTTAGTTTGGATTGAAATTCTAGTCCAAACGGCGAGTTCTTAAATTTAGCGAGAATTTCACGAGCAAATAGAGAGTAGGGCGGCGAGGCAAATATTGCTTGCTGTTATCTCCAGCCTGCCACAGCTCAAAGTTACGATAAGTCAAAATCAACTCAGTCATACTACAAGCGCAAGGCTATAAAATTTAAATCAGCTCCGTAACCTATCGTTGAAGTCTCGAGGCTGTAGCAAGCAAATTGGTCCCGATACACAGCCGCGACTATATAAAGCCGCGGCAAGTCGAAATCGATATGCCTCGCCGTAGCAAAACCACGGCGAGTTTGGCTAAAGCCTGTAGAGGATTGGCGTATCTAGTCCAAGCCAGCAATGAGCCAGTCTTAAAACCTAAACCGCTCCCAATCCCTACTTCGCTCCTTTAGGCGGCATAAACGCGGTTAGTTTGATATCCTCGCCCGCCTTGTGTTTATAAAGCTCGATATCTACCAGCGCCGTGTGCGCAATATTGCCGTTGGCAAGCTCGCTCGTAGGAAGATCGATCGTAAGCACGTTCGGATTTCCGTTTTTGCAAAGCCCCTCGGCGTTAGGATCGTACCACGCGCCTTCGAAGATCTGCACCACGCCGCGCATTATGTCGTCGCTTACGTTCGCACCTGCTAAAATTTCGCCGCGAGCGTTATACACGCGCACCAGATCGCCCTGCTTGATACCGAGCTCCTTAGCGTCCTCGGTATTGATCAGTACCGGCTCGCGATCTGCGACGGCGTATCTCTTGCGATTTGAGGTGTTGCTCTGCTGCGAATGCAAGCGATCGAGCGGATGCAGGCTAAGCAGGTGAAATTTCGCAGGCTTATCTTTCATCCCGAGCCACTCAACGGGCTCGAACCACATCGGATGCGCGCCGCAGTCTTTGTAGTTCATCGCAGCAATCGTATCGGAGTAAATTTCAATCAGCCCGCTAGGCGTTCCCAAAGCCTCCAAAACGGGATCATTTCTAAAATCCTCAAAGCTCACGTACGCAGCACTCTCTGGCGTTTCGTAAAATTCCGTCGGCTCGTTTTTCTCCCACCACTGCTCAAAACTCGGCATCTGAATGCCTAAAGCGGTGTTTGCGTTCACGGCGCTAGCTGCCCCTTCGTAAAATTCTTTGATCCAATCCATCTCCGTTTTGCCGCCGTCCGTATAAACCTCGGCAAGTCCGTCTGCATAAGCCTTGCAAAGGTCGGTAAAAATTTGATAATCGTCCTTCGCGCCGTGCTGCTTGGCGACGACCTGCTTCATCGGGATTATATGCATATTGGAGTAGTCTCCGCTCATCGTGATGTCGTTGCGCTCATACTGAGTCGTGGTCGGAAACACGATGTCCGCCATCTTAGCAGTCGGCGTCCAGTAAATTTCATTCACTACGATGGTGCGCGGCTTGCGCCAAGCCTTGATGTTGGTGTTGGTGTCTTGGTGATGTACGATAGGATTTCCGCCGACCCAGTAGATGAAGTCGATCTGCGGATAGGTGATCTTTGCGCCATTTGCGTCGATCGTCTTGCCAGGATTTAGTAGCGCGTCCGCGATACGAGCTAGAGGAAAGGCGACCTTCGCCGTATTTACCAGCCATGCTTGGGCTGCTTCGCCGCCTTGCTTCTGATCCTGCGCAAGCCCTAGGAATTTGCCGTCCTTAACGACGCCGACGCTTGCCGCGTTCATTCCGCCGATTACGCCGCCCGCGCAGGTAGGCGCGCCGCCGTTAGCGTAATGATAGCTAAAGCCGAAGCCCCCTCCTGCAAGTCCGATCTGTCCTAGCATCGCGCATAGAGTTACGATCATCCAGTGTGCCTGCTCGCCGTGATGAGCGCGCTGGATACCCCAACCCGCCATTATCATCGTGCGATTTTCGTAAAATTTTATCGCAAGCTCTTTTATCACATCCGCGCTAATGCCGCAAATTTCACTAGCCCACTCCGGCGTCTTAGCCACGCCGTCGCTCTGCCCCGTGAGGTACGGCACGAATTTTTCAAAGCCCACGGTATAGTTTTGTAAAAATTCCTTATCGTACTTGCCCTGCGAGTAGAGATGCTGCGCCATGCCTAGCATCATCGCTACGTCGGTGTTAGGGCGAGGGGCGATCCATCGCGCTTTACCCTCGAAATACTTGCCGCTTACGGTTTTGATCGGATCGATGATGATGATCTCTTTGTCGCTGTTTTTTAGCTGCTCGAAATACTTAAATCCCTGCTCGTCCGAGCTCGTCCACGCCACGCGAAGCGTAGAGATCGGATTGAGCCCCCAAAAGACCACTACTTTGGAGTTTTCAAGCACCACGGGCCACGAGGTTTGCTGCTCATAGACCTGATTTGAGCCCGTTACGTGCGGCATGATGACCTGGGCCGCGCCCGTAGAGTAATCGCCCGTGACGCCCGTAAAGCCGCCGCTTAAGTTCATAAATCTATGAAGCAGCGTCCTTGAGACATGCACGTTGCCCGTACTTTGCCAGCCATAGCTGCCGGCAAACACCGAGTCTGCGCCCTTTTGCTCGCGTGTCTTTTTAAGCTCGCGTGCGACGAGCTTGATCGCGTCTTCATATTTTAATTCGACCCATTCGTCAAGCCCTCGAAGCTCGGGCTTTGGATTATCGGGATCGGCGAGGTAAGATTTTCGCACCATCGGCGCTTTGATGCGCGCGTTGTAAACAAGATCCGCCATCGTATTTTGAAGAGTATTTGGAATTTTAGAGGTGATCTTCCACGGCGCGGATTTTACGATCTTGCCGTTTTTAACGCTCGCTTTTAAAATTCCCCACCGCGCCGCGGTTAAAATTTCGCCGTTTTTCTTAAGCGCGGTGAGTTTATCCGCCGCGAGCATCGAGCTTGGAATGAGCGGAAGCGCCGAGACCGCCGCGCCGAGCTTTAAAAAATTTCGTCTTTTCATTTCATATCCTTTAAATTTACGTCCTTGGAGTGCTTTTGCAGATACTGCACCACCGTCCAGCTCTCATCCTTGCTGATAGGCGTGCGCGAAAGCATCGATTTGATGTAGCCCGGCCATCTGTTGGCTTCGTAATCGGCGGGCTGGTGCAGAGCGTGACAGACGCTACACGAGGCCTCAAATTTCTCCTTAGCGCCCGCGAAAATTTTATCCACGTCGCCGCTTAGCGCGCCATAGTCGGTGTAGGCGGTTATCTTAACCTTATTAAAGCCGTCCTCTTCGCCCAAGCTCTCGCTTTGAAATTTAGCCTGCTTCGAAAACGCCACCGCGATTATGCGCGCTTTAGGCGTGAAATAAATAACGTTGGGCGCCTTTGGATTTTGATAGCCTGTGAGCGAAAATTTCACCGCTCCGTCCTTGACCTCCAAGACCTCTATGGCGTTTGTGGGCAGCAGCCTGCCGTCCTTGTGCGACAAATCGCCGCTTACGCTTACCTGCTTTAGCACCGTGCCGTAAAGCGTCTCGCCCGCCTTAACCTCGGCGTTTGCACAGCTTGCGATCACAGCCGCAAGAGCCGCCGCAGCCGCAATAGAATTTAAAAACTTCATGCTTATCCTTTCTTAAAATTTTAAAAACTTCTCGTAAATCTGCCGTATAAAAAGCTCGCAAACATCACGGCCAAAACAGCCGCGAATGCCGCAAACGCTACCTGCGCGCACTGCGCCGCGTCTGCGAATTTGATACTCGGCACCAGATAGAACCCCTCGCCGTAAAATCCGCCGAAAAAGCTCTGCACATCGCTAAGCGCGGTGCCCGCGGGAAAGGACGGGGTGCCCGTGCAGCTTGCGGGGCGAAATAACTCCGGCAGCAGGCTATCAAGCGGCGCCGCAAAAGGAAATGCAGGTGACGAGAGGCAATTTGCCGTATCTGCGGCGGGGTGCGGCGCGGAGCTTTGTAAATAGCCGTATATCGTGCCTACAAAGCCAAGCAGGTAAGCAATGAGCCTTGCTATGAAGCCAAACGGCAGCAGCAAGCCGATGAGCGCGCCTACGCCCGCTACGGCAAAGCCCAGACGCACGAGGGCGCCCATTTGCGTAGGCGACATAAAAAGGCAGCGCTGAAAGAAAAAATATGATGTCGCAAGATAGCCTGCGCTTATCACAAAGAGCCAAAACCACGGCGTGGCGGTATTTTGCCACGCGTAAACCTTTAAGATCAATCTATTCAAGATCTCCTCCGCCTTATAAAATTCTTAAGAATACTTTTTAATCTTAAGATTTAAATTTATGAGGGAATTATAGCAATAAAAGATAAAAATTCAGACCTGTATTGCCCTAAATATCGGAGTTTTATAAGCTTTAAGCTTAACGTATAAAATTTCAATTTTAAAATTTAACGCTCTTTGCGTAGCGGCGGAAAGTTTTTGAGATATGAAATTAAAATGATAGATTTTATAAAATTTAATCTTCATTCGGGTCTATTTTGATAAAAAATATATCGATTTCAAAACTCCGTAGCTTCAGCACCCAATAAATATTATGAAGATGATATAATGAGCCGAAATTTTGAATAATATCACTTTATAATTTAAGGACGAGGTGCCGTGTGAAATTTAACATAAATGCCGTTATCGGCGGGGCGGATGATGTGCCGATCTATATGCCGGATATTATAAGAGTGGCAAGGCAAGAGATTAAAAGGGTTTTTAGCAACTTTGAAATGGAGTCTCTACAAAAGATCGATATTTGCCTTTGTTTGAGCGGGGAAGTATCGAGATATTTTCCGAAATCGAGAATTTACCAGCCGAAATATTATCTTAAAAGCAAAAAAATTATCGCGTATTTTCATTTTAGCTCAGATGAGTGGGGCTCCGATAAAAAGGCGAACGTAGATAAATTTTTAGAAAAGTTCAAGCAATATCTTATAGAGCTCGGAGATATTACTGGGCGGAAGATTGCGAATAATAATTTAGAGTTTGACGATAAGCAGTACAAAGACAATATAAATAAAATTTTTGAAAATTTAGTAGTAAATTGTTGAGAGAAAATTTGAAAGGGCTATCCATTTGAGGCGGCAAAATTCCGTTTCAGATAAGGCAGACGCTAGCCCGGGCTAGTGAAATTCCAAACGCCCTTAAGACGCAAATAGCGACGAGGCGAGTTTGGAATTTCATCATTAACGATAATTTAAAATTTTGCCCGAAAGCTTATTGGCTAGCTTAAAGCGCCTTGGTTGGCGCCCCGTAGAATTTCAACGCGCCGTTAAGCAAGCGATGAGCGAGCAGAGCAAGGCGGGTCTTGCGCGAGCGCATAGAGGCGCGCGAGTGTTATTTCGCAGTAGAATTTTACGGATTTGATCTCGCGCGCAAAAGGCGAGATCAAGCTTAAATACCCGACAAGAGTAAATTTTACGCAAACCGCGCAAGACGAGTTTTGTGCGAGCGCTAAATCGCGACTTTTAGCGCCTCAAATTTCGCGTCTTGCTCGGCTAGAAGCTGTCCTTTCTCATCGCGCGAGACGTAAATTTTAAAGATATTTTCGCCCGCTTTGTCGTAAAAGCCCACGAATTTCGAGAGCATGCCCATGAAAGTCTGCGTCACGAGGATAATCTTATCGATCTCATCCGTCTTTAGATGACCTCCCAAAATGCCCAGCCCATGTGCCTCATCGCCGTTTGCGCCCATGCCGAAATTATAATATCCCTGCGCGCTCTTGCCGCTTGGGATCTTGGTTTTAAACTCGATGATGAAGCTCGGCGTATTTTTCACAAAAAGCACCTCGCCCCAGCTCTCAAGCTCCCTAATGACCTCGCCGAATTTATCGCCGCCGGCGCTCTTTCCGAAGCGCTCGGGCAAGTTTAGCAGCACGTCGATCTCCTTGGCGCCGAGCTCTTTGCAGATCTGCGCGATCGAAATTTTAGGGTTTTGCGCAAACAGCGCCTCGATTCTCTCTTTCATTTTTATCCTTTCTAAAATAAAATTTTAAGAGCCATTATAATATAAAAATTCTAAGTTACAGATAATGGCAATCAATTAAAGAGGATTTCCAAAGCTTATTTGAAGAAAAATTTAGCGCTGCAAAGTGCTTATGCGTAGAATTTTAAGTGATAATACAAAGAATTTTATCTGCACGGAATTTTAGAATTCTAAATTCCGCAAAGTTTTAGAGCTTTATCATAGCGGATCGTATCCGAAGCGATTGGACCCGCTATCGCCGCGCTGCACGAAAAATACAAGCAGCTATCCAACCCACAAATGATACCAAAAGCCCGATATCGCCGAAAAAAGCACCCACGATCGGCGTTAAAATAAGCAGAAAAAACCAGCCGCTTCTATCGGTGTCATGTAGTCGCCTGACCGATACGGCGATGGCTGGCACTAGCATAGCTAGCTGAAAAAGCGCATCTATAATGCCGATTTCTTGATGGACGATTTTGCCGGCTATTATTTGATTATACCCTATCGTAGTGCCTAAAACGCCATCTATCAAGCTCAAAACAATCCCGCCAAGCACGGTAAATAGAAAAAACCACCAGTACTCCGACCTCGATGCTCGCCCGCTAAATGCGGCGTATT
The DNA here is from genome assembly GCF_938041645.1 of uncultured Campylobacter sp. Lineage (GTDB taxonomy): Bacteria > Campylobacterota > Campylobacteria > Campylobacterales > Campylobacteraceae > Campylobacter_B. The sequence continues at coordinate 34,379 of NZ_CALIST010000067.1, forward strand.
TTTGCTTTACGCAAGTTTGCACAGACTCCATAAAAGTCATTTAAAACTCCTTTTTTAAAATAATATAGGATTATACTAATCGCCCCTTAAATTTAAATACCTAAAACTCCCGCCCGTTCATCTGCTTTACGTGATGCGCCAGATGCACTAGGCCGTAGCCGCCTTTTGAAGCGGTAACCTCTCTAGTGCCATAAACCGCCGAAACATTTAGAATTACCGAAGCTAACCACCCTATGGCAAATACTAAGGCGAAAAGCTGCGAGTCAAGCGCTATCAAGACTAGAGTTACTATCTCCGTAGCTGCAATAACATAAAACGCTCTTAGATAGTTTTTCTCTCCGCTACAATCATAAAGCTCTTTACTAACTAGCAGCTGATAGATCAGATATACCGCTGTGCATACGCAATAAATGCTTATCATAAAAACTGATGGTTTAAACAATTCAAATCCTACAAATATAGTGCTTGCTGCGCTTATAGCCGAGGAAACCCCGACTAGCACGGCGTTTGATAGCAGATCGGTGCTGCGTATAGCGCGCGCTAAAAAATATAGCCCCACAGCTAGGCATATCATCGATATAAGTCCGACACCCTCCAACGCGCCCACTTTATCTACATTCTTGATATATCTGCCTACCGCATTTAACGCCTCAAGCCCAAACGCTATGTAAAGGGTAGTTTTGGCAGTAGATAGATTTTCGCTCTGCTCTTTAGCGTCATCCGCATAAACATACAGGATTGCTCCCGCGCCTACGGATACATTTAGCTTTCGCACCATATCAGGCAACCTAAAAAAGTCGCTAACAAGCCAGATTAAAAACAAAACATTGGGCACCGAGAAAATAACCATAAAATGAAAAAAGCCCTGTTCTATATCCTTTAGGTCTGATGCTTGCACGCCCAAATCCGGACGAGATGAGTTTACAAGCGCCAACAGCTCGTTACCTTCTATACTCGTCCATATGACAGCAACCACTACTAAAAAAAGCCAGATGAGAAATGGCAGCCCGCCTAAAAGCTGAAAAATCGCGGAGATTATACTCCCAAGATAAAATCTATGCGCGCCGAAAGGCCCGAGGAACATATAAAATACGTAGGCTTTATTTAGATCGTAAACCTTAGCTGAGCTTTGCGTAGAGTTAATTCTATCGGAATTTAAGGAAGCTAAATTTTGCCAAGTGGAATTCTGCTCTGTAAAATTCTGCGAGTTTGCGGCATTCTCGGTAGAATTCAAGCCTTTGGCGTTAGAATCTTGCTCGCCAGAGCCTGTCGCAGCAGAATCTCGCAAAATAGAATTTTCTTCATCTAGGCCTTGAGCTGCAAAAGATAAATTTTGCTCCGCAGAATTTTGTGGTGTGAAATTCTGTTTTGTAAAAGTAGAATTTTGCTCTATAGAATTCTGAGCCGTGGAATTTTGCTCGCTAGTATCATCCGCCGCAAGAGCTTCTTGCGTTAAATCTAAATTCTCAGGTTGCGCCTGTGGTTTCTCATCCAGGGACTTTTTTTCTTCGCCGCTTTTACGTCTTATGCTGGCTAGCGACGCAGGATTGCTGCTGCCCCAAATATCTTCGCCCATCTGCTCTCCTTGATTTTTAAAGCAATTTTACCTGAAATTTAAGGAATTTTTGTATATTCGCCGCTACAAATTCAAAACAAAGGACAAAAATGCCAACAGTAACATTTCAAGGAAAGCCCGTAGAGCTAAGCGGGCAAGAGATAAATCTAGGCGATCGCGCGCCACAAGTGCGTTTAGTAGCTCAAGATCTAAGCGAAATCGAGATCGCTAGCGGCAAGCACGTGCAAATCATCGTCGCCGTGCCGTCGCTAGATACGCCCGTCTGCGCGACGGAGGCACGTAAGTTCAACGAGCGCGCCGCATCGCTTCCTAACACTGAAGTAATCGTCGTTTCGATGGATTTACCGTTTGCGATGGGGAGGTTTTGCACGACTGAGGGGATCAAAAATCTACGCGTTGCAAGCGATTTCCGCGATAAGGAATTTTGCCGCCGCTACGGCACTCTCATCGCCAGCGGCGCATTAGCAGGTCTCAGTGCCAGAGCAATCTTCGTCATAGATACCGCAGGCGTTGTGGTTTATAAAGAGCTCGTAAGCGACATAGCCTCTGAGCCCGACTACGACGCAGCCCTAGATTTTGCAGAGCTCGTCGCTCGCAACAGCTGCTCTAACTGAGCAAGATAATAGATCCAAGGTTTGGATAATTTTTGCCTCGCTTTAGTTCACTACTTTAAGCAAATTTGCCCTACTGCAAGTAAAAAACGAAGTAGGGCACTTAAAATTCTACTTCAATTTTACATTTTGATTTTACGCTTTAATTTGCGCTCCAACGTACGCAAAGCTGTTAGCGCACAGCAATAATAAGCGAACGAGCATGAAATATAGGATCGCCTGCTGCTAAGTTTTAAATTTAGCCATAGCGAGAGTTAAAAATTTTAAAATTTGCTCGCTTAGCCACGGCGCGCGATAAATTCGCTAAAAGAGATCTCCCACGCGTGAAATTTAACTCCGAGCGAGGCAAGTTTGTCTTGTAGCGCTAGCGCTGACTCCTCTATGCCGCTAAAAAGGCAAAGCGGCAAATTTCGCGTCCTATCTTTCGTATCTGCAAAACTCTCGTCCTCAAAAAATTTCTTTAAAAACACGAGCGTTTTTACCTTGTCCGCGCCCAGATCCTCGATGAAAACGCTGAAATATTTATATTCGGGCTCCTCGCGCGCTTCATCTTTCATTGCGTAGTCGTCTGCTAGTTCGCGGTAAAATTCGTTGTTTAAATCCGCAAACGGCGCGATCGCTTCAAGCGAGCAAGGCGCCTCAAGTGCGGCAAGTGCGGTTAAAATTTCTTCAAATTTAACGATGTCGTCCGCGACTTTAATCGGCTCCCAAGAGCCGGCGCCGTGATAGGCAAAATACACGGGCGAGGCGTCCCCGAGGGCAAAATCGACGAAAAACGGATCGTCCATGCCGTTACGCGCGATGACCCGCCAGCTCTTGCGCCACTGGCCCGGTGCGTCGTCTGCTAGCTCCTCGCCAGTTTTGCGGCTAGCGAGCCTATATCCCTCCTGAAAGCTCTCAAACTCGCCCTCATCAGGATAGAAAAAAGGTAGCAAAACAGACTCTGAAACGATGCGTTTGCGGATAAAATTTCGGATCAAACTTGAGATTTGCACGGCGCGGCCTTTGGGTTAAATTTGAGCGAATTCTAGCAGAGTTTTTAGTTCGCGCAAAATTTACGCCCAAATTCAACAAATTGCAAATTTGAGCGCGAAAAGACAAGCGGAAGTATCGCGAGATGATTTTGAGAGTTGTGCAGAAATTTTAAGTTAAGGCTAGACAAGTAGTCTGCCGCAGTCCAAAATTTTCAAACTCATTTAAAGACGCTCGCGAGACGATGCGCCGCCAAAAAGACAAGCGGAAGTATTTTGAGATGATTTTTGTGGTTGCGACGTAAAATTTCGGCGTAGATAGAACGTATAGTTCATCGAGCCGAAATTTTACTAGCTCCGCAAAAAGCACTCACGAGACAACGCGCTACAAAGATTGTAAGATTTTAGGTTTACTAAACGCCTGTATCGGCTTAATCTCTCCCTTAAATTTCTCAATCTGCGCTAGCACGGTGTGAGCCGAGTTGCTTTGCGCGAGACTTGACGTGCCTTTATCAAAGGTTAGCACGTTTACGCAGCCGTGCTGGCAGAGGCTCTTCTCGCCCCAAACCTCGGGATCGTACCACGCGCCCTCGCAGATCGCTGCGACGCGCTCGGGCACGATGTCGGTAACGAGCACGCCCGCTAAAATTTCGCCGCGATTGTTAAAAACGCGCACGATGTCGCCGTTCGCAAGCCCGCGAGCTTCGGCGTCTTTTGGGTTTATCAGCACCGGCTCTCTGCCGCTAACCTCGGCAAAATTTCTGATGATCGAGTTGTTTAGCTGGCTGTGCAGGCGGTAGCGAGAGTGCGGACTTACGATGTGGATCGGATACTTCGCCGTCTTTTTCGCATCGCCTAGCCACTCCTTAGGCTCGATCCAAGTAGGCATCGGCGGGCAGTCGGCATAGCCCATCTTAGCGATCGTTGGTGAGTAAAGCTCGATCTTGCCGGACGGGGTGCCTAAGCGGTTTTTGGCGGGATTTTCGCGGAATGCCGCAAGGCGCGTATATAGCGCGCTGCTCTCGTCGTCCTTTTCAAAGCGCACGAAGCCCTTGTCGTAAAATTCCTCAAAGCTAGGCATCGTTATATTCAGACCTTTGGCTTGCTCTACGGCATCGGCGTAGAATTCCTTCATCCATCCTAGCTCGTCCTTGCCCTCGCTAAAGACCTCGCCGTATCCCCAACGCTTGCAGATCTGCTCGCAGATCCAAAAGTCGCTCTTACTCTCGCCCATCGGCTCGATTGCAGGCCTGTAAGCGACTATATATTCGCCCGTAGCGCCCGTTTGGTTGATGTCGTTGCGTTCGACCTCGATCGCGACGGGAAGCACGATGTCGCTAAGCTTCGCCGTGCTCGTCCAGTAAGGCTCGGCGGTGATGACGGTGTCAAATTTACGCCACTGCCTCACAATATTATTCACGTCTTGATGGCGCGTGAACATCGATCCGCACGCCATATACGCGACTCTCATATGCGGCAGCTTGATTTTAGTGCCGTCGTAATCGATCTGCTTGCCCGGATGCTCCAGCGCCTCGATACTGCGAGAGGACGGGATGGTGATATTTTTCGCGCTTTTCCAAGGCGCAGAGCCCGTGTTTTCGTATTTCTCATCTATGCGCGTGCTAAGTCCCTTTAAAATAGGAGCCACCTTATTCGTAGCGCCCGCAGAGCCGTAGCCTAGGCTAAATTCAAAGCCGAGCCCCTCCTTGCCGATATGTCCTAGCATCGCATTAAGCGCCACGAGCGCCCAGAAAGGCTGCTCGCCGTGATCGGCGCGTTGCAAACCGCGACCGATTAAAATCGTGCTCGGCTCCTTTGCAAGCGCCGTAGCAAATTTCGCAATAGTCTCCTCGCTAAGCCCGCAAATTTTGCTCGCCCAAGCTGCGTCCTTCACGATTTTATCGCTCTCGCCTAGAAAATACGCTTTAAATTTATTAAATCCGACGGTGTATTTTTTGATAAATTCCTCGTCGTAGAGGTTGTTCGTAAACAGATAATGGCACATGCCGATGATGAGCGCGGTGTCGGTATTTGGGCGCACGATGATATCTTCGCTGCCGAAGTAGCGCGCGGTGTCGTTTCTCATCACGTTTACGCTGTAGGTTTTGATGCCAGATTTTTTAAGCTCTTGCATGCCGATGTAGCCGTCGTGCGTAGGCGGAATGGATGAAATTTGATTGGTTACCGCAGGATCAGTCGCCCAAAATACGACGTTTTTAGCGTTTTTGACGATCGCTTTCCACGTAGTAGGCGCGTCGTAAACGGCGCTTGAGCCCAGCACGTGAGGCATGATGACGAGCCCCGCGCCGGTGGAGTAATCGCCGCTTTCCTCTACGTAGCCGCCTAAAATTTTAAGCATTCGATGCGCTACGGTGCGTCCCCAGCCGATCTTACCGCTGCCGCCCCACCAGTAGCACTCGCCGTAGATCGCCTCGGCGCCGTATTTGTCGAAATTTTCTTTCAAAGCCTTCGCCGCTAGATCAAGGGCCGTGTCCCAGCTAACCCGCACGAACTCCTCTTTGCCGCGCAGTTCGCTCTTTGCCGCGCCTTTAGCCTTTAGATAGCTTTTGCGCACCATCGGATAGAGCACGCGGTTTTCGTTCTGCACGGAATCGGGCAAGCTGTAATTCATCGTGTTTGGAAATTTATCGCCCTCAAATTCGCTTACCGAAACGATCTGCGACGAGTTTAAATTTAGCCAAAAGGGGCCAAATCTATTTGCGCCGAATACCTTTTTGTTATCAAAAATCGTCTGCGTGACCCCCTCGATCCTGCTAGCGCTTGCCGCGCTTGCGCCTAAAATCCCTGCCTTTAAAAAGTCTCGCCTTTTCATCTGATCTCCTTTATCATTCAGGTTTTTTTGCGTTGTGTTGTAGATATTTTATGATCAAATTTAGCTCGTCGCCCTCGAGCGCTACGTAGTTTGCATTGATCATCTCTTGTAAATTTGCAGGCCACTGATTTGCCGTGAAGCTCTTTGGCTCATGCAAGCGGTGACACGCCGAGCAGATCTGCTCGTAGTTCGTCTTTGCCTCCGCATAAAGCGCCTTAGCGTCCTTAGCTACGGCATCCGAACTGATCTCGTAAATCCCCTCCGCCTCATACCAGATCTCGCCGTAATCGTCCTCGAGCTTTTTGCCCTTTTTAAAATTTGCTTCGGCTTCGTTCGTAAAAATCGCGTAAATTTCAGCTTCTTTCATATTTTTTTGGATCTGAAGCTGATAGTTTTCGCTCACGACGCCTTTAATTTTAATCTTGGTAACGCCGCCATCGCTGGATATCACCTCGATCGGCGTTAAAATTTCAGCCTCGCCGATTGCTTTGCCGTCTTGCGAGATCGTAGCGGTTTTAGAGATTACCTCTCCGCTGAAAAGCGAACACGCACAGATAAATGAGATAAAAATTTTCCTCATAAAGTATCCTTTCTAGGTTGTCTTTAACGCGAATTATAAATCAAAGATAAATTTAAATTTGTCGCGATTGCGACGAATTTATCCTTTTTATGTAAAATTTACGTGAAATTTTATGCAAAGAGCTGCTATGATAGATAGACTAAATAACGATTACAGCGAGAAATTCGACTTTTTAAGTAGGGAGCGGATTGCTAAATTTAGGCGCGAAAGCTACGCTCGCGGCGACGTGATCTACGCTCAGAAGTTTAAATTTATCATTCTGCTACGTGGCAGGGCGAAGCTAAATTGCTACGAAAACGGTAAGGAATTTATCTTTAGCTTCGTAAGAAGCGGCGCCTACGTCTGCTTGGATAAAAACACGAGCCTTGAAATTTTAAGCGACTGCGAGACGCTACAGATCAATATCTCGGAGCTTTTCGAGCTGCTTGGAGATGAGTTTGCAAGCTCGATCATAAACGCGCTTATCAAAAATATCTACTCGCAACGGATTTTAATTAAAGAGATCGTCTTTGCGAAAATCCAGACGCGGATTTTAAATTTCTTAAATCGCATCGCAAACGCAGATAAGATCGTGGAGCTTCCCTTTAATATAATGACGCTGGCAAGCCTACTTGGAGCGCCTCGCCAAAACGTCTCTCAGGCGATTACGAAGCTCGTAAACGACAAAAAGATCGTGAAATTAAAGGGCAATAGGATTAAAATTTTATAGTCTGAATCTGCGCAGGGGATCTAAATTTAGACGAAAAGGATTATTTTAAGCGAAACCGCCTCATAAGACAAAGGGCTAAAACCAAAATGGGATTAGCCCTAAATTTAGCTTATTTGCAAAGCTTATGTGTGCTACAAAGCTACGTTTAAAAAATCGAGCCTCTGCTTGCGGGTCGCAACGGATCGTCTCCAAAGCGGTTGCCTCCGTTAGTGCCTTGCTGGATAAAAAATACGATCAATACTATCGAGCCTATTATCGGGACAAAAATTAACAGATAAAACCAGCCGCTTCTATCGGTATCGTGCAGACGCCTTACCGCTACGGCAATAGAAGGTAAAAGTATTGCCAATAAAAAGATTGAGTTAATGAAACCGATCATTCTACCGGAACTCGTAACGGCATAGGTGCCTAAAAAGCCATCCAATACTAACGTTATAATTCCTAAAAGTGCCGCAAATAATGCAAACCACCAGTACTCTGAACGTGGTGCACGCCCCTCAAAGTTGCAATAATTCTCTTTGAGACAAGTGCGAACAGACTCTATAAAAGTCATCTCAAACTCCTTTTTAAAAATAAGATAAATTATATAACAATGGCACTTAAATTTATCCTTTATATTGATTAAATTTTAAAATTTACCTTCGCAGCCGCGCTGTCTGGCAAATACATTAAAATTTATCTCGAATGAACTTAATAGCGAGCCGTTTGATAAGCGGAGGAGGGCAGGTTAGGCGGAACAAATTTTACTTTTTCGCTCGCTCTAAATAACAAAGTAGGGCGGCTGCGACTAGCACAATTATAATAGCGATTTTATCTGCTTTGCCATGCCATAGCCGTATAAATTTTAAAATTTAGCCCTTTTGACGGCTTAAAATTTTAGAAATTTTTGCGGCGTCGTAAGTTTTTGCCTGCGCTTTTAGAAACTCGCAAAGCCCCTTCTGCTTGCAAAGGCCGTGAGCGAGCAAAAACTCCGCCGTGTCTGTATCATCCAGTACTGCGGCTAGCTTAATCAAGCCCGTTAACTCATTTTGCGGTAGCTCGCGCAAGCTTTGAAATTTTAAAATTTCCTCTACATAGCGTAGCCTTCCGTCGCGGAATTTTTTAAATCTCGCGCTATTTATGAACTCACGAGCGCGTGGATCAGGCGGATTTTTATATGCCGAAACGATAAAACCTGCATCTCGTAAAAATAGCAGCTCTCCGCCTGCAACCGAGCTTACCACTCCGCTAATATCTGTAGCGCCCAGCTCAAGAAGCAATGAAAACGTCTCAAAATCTCCGCACGATGTGGCTAGATGTAACGATCCGCGTGCATGTATATTTGCGCCGTGCTCTACCAAAAATCGCACTAATCGCAGCACATCCGCATTTTTTAAAATTGTGCGACGTCCTAACTTTTCGCTTGGAGTTATCAAATTCTTTTCGTCTGCACCCAAATCAGCGCTGCTTGGCGCATCAATACCCGCACCAAAATCAAGCGGACAGCCGTAAGAAATCGCAGTTTGCAACGGCGAGCCAATATATCCTTCATTGTAGTTCAAATCAGGCTTAAACGCAAGTATTCGAGTAATTCGTGTAAAATCAAGCTTTCCACTTCGCATTAGTTTCATATTTGCAATAAATGGCGTAAAAATCCGCTCGCCAAACTCCCCGAAATCCTCGTCGATCCTGCCCCTGTTTTGCGCCGCGAAGGCTAAAAGTGCGTCCAAGCCCGCATCTATCTGCGCATCGCTAGCATTTTCATCGTAAAAAATTTCAAAATTTGGTTGTGATAAATTTGACTCTGCTTGCTGTGAAGCAGAAACTCTCGGGTCATCCTTAGCAGCGCTCAAAGCGCAGCCCGCAAGTAAAAGCCACAAAAAGATAAAATTTTTCATATCGCCCTCGCTTAAATTTTGCGCGATTATATCAAATCTAAGGCTAAATTTAATGGCGCCTTGAAATTTCATAAAAAGCAAATGACAAATAAATTTAGCCTAAAAAAGCGCCTTTTGATCTTAATTTCGCTAGAATTAGCCGTAAATAACCTAAACAAAGGAGCGGCAAATGAAACTACTTTTTACTTTGATCTTGCTTTGTGCGGGGCTTTTTGCAAACACGCTGCAAGAGATCAGAAATAGCGGCGTCATCAGAGTAGGCGTCAGAGATGGTAGACCGCCTTTTAGCGAGATTAGCGGCGGTAAATTTGAAGGCTTTGAGATCGAGCTTGCCAATGCGATCGCAAAGGCGATTTTCGGCGCTAAACAAGGCGAAGTGCAGTTTGTCTCTCTAAGCGCCGCCGATCGCGTCTCGTATCTAGTCAATAATAAAGTCGATATGGTCGCAGTTACCTTCGTCATCGATTCGGCGCGCAAAAATCATGTAGACTTCTCGATGCCGTATTTTTCGACCAATCTCGGCGTACTAACTCGCAAAGCAGACGCCATCAAAGATATATCGCGTTTGCGCGATATAAGGCTCATAACCGAAGAGGGCACGACCGTAGATAATTACCTCAAAAAAGAGAAATTTAGTAACGTAAGCTACTGCAAAAGCACAAGCGAATGCTACGCGATGATCCGAGACGGTAAGGCTGACGGATACATAAACCTTAATATCACGGTGCTAGCCTACGCCGTCGTGGACGATACGCTCGAAGTGCCGTTTCAAAACTTCGGTAAACCTGATTTCATCGGTATTGGCGTGCAAAAAGGAAATAAGGAGCTACTTGATTTTATCAACGCAGAGCTTGTAAAACTAAGCAAAGAGGGTTTTTTCAAAAAGGCTTATCAGGATACCTTTGAGCCTTTTTACCGCGGTACGGCGGATAAAAAATACTTCCTTTTAGATGGAATTTATGACTTGCTATAAAAGCGAGCTAGAAATTAAAATATAAAATTTATCGAAGGCAGTTTGCATAACGAATAAATCTTGGGATTTAAAATTTAGAATTTGCGAAATTTTAAATCCCCGCTTTGCCCCTAAATTTCAAACTTGCATACGCGCAGTGATTGAATTTTAAACCGCTTGCATTTATTTTCTCTAAAATATATAGTGCTATAATTATTTCAAAACTAAAAAGTAGGGGGCTTTTTATGAGATTACTTTTTATTTTAGCCTTATTTTGCACTAGCATTTTTGCAAATACACTAGATGAAATCAGGCAGGCAGGGGTTATCAGAGTAGGCGTGCGCGAAGGTCGTCCGCCGCTAAGCGAGTCTAATAACGGCAAGTTTGAGGGCTTTGAAATCGAGCTTGCTAGCTCAATCGCCAAAGACATTTTCGGCGATAAAAAAGGCGAAGTGCAGTTCGTAGCCGTAACCGCAGGCGATAGAATCCCGTTTTTGAAAAATAATAAGGTCGATATGGTTATCGGCACCTTTATGATTACGCAAGAGCGTAAGAAGCAGGTGGATTTCTCACTTCCGTATCTATCGGTAAATTTTGGCATCGTAACGCGTAAAGAGGATCAAGTGAAGGACTTTGCGCAGGTTCGCGATATGAGAATTTCAATCGAAAAAAACCCCAACGGCTCGATGACCGAGCGCTATTTGCGCAAAGAGAAATTTAGCAATTTAGTTTACTGCAAAAATACCTCCGAGTGCTACGCGATGATGAAGGACGGCAGAGCCGACGGTTACGCCAATGACAACATCATCGTCCTAGCCTATGCCGTCGTGGACGATACGCTTGAAGTGCCGTTTAAAAACCTAGGCGCGGCGGAATTCTTAGGCGTCGGCGTGCAAAAAGGCAATCAAAGCTTGCTTGATTTCATCAATGCCGATCTAATCAAGCTAAGCAAAGAGGGCTTTTTCAAAAAGGCTTATGAGGACACTTTCGAGCCGTTTTACCGCGGCACTGCGGATAAAAAATACTTCCTGCTAGACGGAATTTATAATATGCTTTAGATCTTAGAATTCTAAGGCGCGGAATTTTGAAATTTTGAAATTCCGCTTCGCACACGGCGAGTAGAATTCCGCGATCTGCAAATTTTGGAATTTTAGTAAGCGAGAAATTCCGCAAAATTTCAAAATTTAAAATTTTATCTCACGCTCGCTCGGTTTTAGAATATCTATTCCATTCAAAGCAAAATTCTACGCTACGAACAGAATTTTATACACGACGGAATTTTAGAATTCTACCCGCACTGCGAATTTTAAAATCCCATGCTGCAACAGAATTTCGTAGTTGAGGGCTTTTGCGCTGCGATAAAATATAAATTTATCGTGCAGTGTAGAATTCCACAGATAAGCGCGATAAATTTAAAAGGATAAAATTCTGCGTGAGCTAAATTCTGACTCACGGCAAAAGCGCAGTCGTCGCAGATACTATCGTTTAAGCTTTATGGTCGCAGAAATTTACTCAAACGCCTTGTAGTGCGCCTCGTCGGCGAATTCTAACATCTCGCGATCGCCCCTGCTGTCGCCGTAAGCGATAACGCGATCGAAAGCCTGCACGTCGTATGCTGCGCGCACGCGAGCGACCTTTTGCGCACCGTAGCAGTTCTGCCCCTCGATCTCGCCCGTGATGATGCCGCCTTTGCGCCGTATTTTGGTGCCTAAAAGCTCTAAGCCCTGCGCATCGCACCACGGACGCAGCCAGTCTTCTAGCGAGGCGGTGACAATGACGACCCTATCGCCCGCGGCTTTGTAGCTTGCGATCTTGTCCATCGCGCTTTGTTTTAGGATATCTTCGATGTGAGTGGTGGAGTATTTTTTGCAAATTTTATCGAATTTATCGGCGCTCATGCCCGCAAAAAAGTAGCCTAGAAGCTTTCCGCGCGTAAAATTATTGCTCGCAAGACCTAGCTTATACGCCGCTAAAATGGGCGATAGCACCAAAATCCCGCGAAAGAATTTCTTAAATCCGACTACGTAGGCGACGAACTCAAGTAGCGAATCATCACGCGTGATCGTGCCGTCAAAGTCGAATAAAACAAGATTCATTGTTTCTCCTAGCAAAATTTTAGCAGCTCAAATTTTAAAATTTGTCTATAAAAAAGGCGTGAAATTTAAAAGCTAAATTTCACGCCAAATTTTAAAATTTCATTTTGAAATTCTATTTTTTCGCCATTCGTCTGCGCGTCGTAGGATCTAAGTATCGCTTGCGCACGCGGATATTTACGGGCGTAACCTCCACAAGCTCGTCCTCTTCGATCCACTCCAGTGCGCGCTCTAAATTTAGCGCACGCGGCGGCACGAGCTTGATCGCATCGTCGCTACCGCTCGCGCGGACATTGGTTAAATTTTTACCCTTGATCGGATTGACGTCCAGATCGTTCGGGCGGCTGTGCTCGCCGATGATCATACCTAGATAGACCTTTGCCTGCGGAGCGATAAAAAGCACGCCGCGATCTTGCAGGTTCCACAGGCTGTATCCTAGCGCCACTCCGTTTTCCATACTTACGAGCGCGCCGTTTTGTCGCTTCTCGACCGCGCCGATGAAAGGGCGGAATTCCAAAAAGCTATGATTCATCACCCCTTCGCCGCGAGTATCGGTCAAAAACTGCGAGCGAAAGCCGATAAGACCGCGCGCCGGGATCTCAAACTCCATACGCGTCTGCCCATCGCCGGTAGGGTTCATCACCTTCATCTCGGCCTTTTTACGACCGAGCTTTTCGATGACGGTGCCGGTGCAATCATCGGGCGCGTCGATAACTAAGTGCTCGAAGGGCTCACATTTGATGCCGTCGATCTCTTTGATGATGACTTCCGGGCGCCCGAGGCAGAACTCAAAACCCTCGCGGCGCATATTTTCAGCCAAAATCGTGATCTGCAGCTCGCCGCGACCGCTTACTTTAAATTTACCCTCGCCCGCGTTTTCATAGCGCATCGCGATGTTGGTTTTCATCTCCGCTTCCAAGCGTTCGTCGATCTTATTTGAGGTTACGAATTTACCCTCCGTGCCGGCTAGCGGTCCGTCATTTACGCTGAAAATTACGCTAAGGGTCGGCTCTTCGATATGCAGCGCATCAAGCGGAATCGGATTATTGGGATCTACGATGCTATCGCCTACGTCAAGCGCGTCAAAGCCCGCAATCGCCACGATATCGCCGGTGCCCGCCGCGTCGATGTCGGTGCGCTCAAGCCCGCTAAAGCCGATGAGCTTTGAAATTCTACCGTTGATGTGCGTGCCGTCGGCTTTAGCTAACATAACGCTTTGGTTTTTGTTTATCGTGCCGTTGAAAATCCTAGCGATGCCGATCTTGCCTACGTAGTTGTCGTAATCGAGCGTGAAAACCTGCAGCTGCAAAGGATTGTCATCGCTACCGCTAGGGGTCGGAACATGAGAGATGATCGTCTCAAAAAGCGGCTTCATATCGGTGCTTTCGTCGTTTAGATCGTATTTTGCGTAGCCGTTTTTGGCCGCGGCGTAGATGACGGGGAACTCAAGCTGTTCGTCGTTTGCGTCAAGCGCTACGAAAAGATCGAAAATTTCATTTACCACGCGGTCCGGATCGGCTGCGGGCTTGTCGATTTTGTTTACGACTACGATAGGTCTGAGCCCTAAAGATAGTGCCTTTTTTACGACAAATTTTGTCTGCGGCATGACGCCTTCTTGCGCGTCGACAAGCAAAAGCACGCCGTCGACCATCTTTAGCACGCGCTCGACCTCGCCGCCGAAATCGGCGTGGCCCGGAGTGTCGATGATGTTGATTTTAACGCCGCCGTAATGGATAGCGGTATTTTTAGATAGTATCGTAATGCCGCGCTCGCGCTCTATGTCGTTGCTGTCCATCACGCGCTCGCCGACTTCTTGGTGATTACCAAAAGTGCCGGATTGTTTTAAAAGCTCGTCTACGATAGTGGTCTTTCCGTGATCGACGTGCGCGATGACCGCGATATTTCTGATATTTTCCAAATTCTTCTCCGTTTATAATTTCAAAAACTGATGATTATACTAAAAAAATTCTTAAGATAAAAATTTACGAGTATTCTTTGACTTCGCAGACAAAAAACTCATACACGCGCTGTTGGATTAGCGCATCCTCGTCATCATCTCCAATCAAACGGCGTAGATGTGAAAAATCAATCTTTTTGATATATTTTTTGTTATTTTTGATATCTCTGTCGATCTCTTTTAGAAGCGAGTCTAAATTTAAACTTTTATAGGTTTTCGCCTTTAAGATATACTCTTTTACGATGGAAACAAGCACGCCGATGCGCTGCTCGTCGACCGGATAAATTTCGCCCGCTATATCTTTGATCACGTCGTAATCCTCGTCGGTCTGCTTCTTTTTGGCAAGCAGCATCGCGGCAAAAATTTTGGCTCTGAACTCAATAGAGCGATGATGAGGGATAAAAACCTCGCGAAATACGGATAAAAGATGATTTTTGAAATTCATTTATAATCTTACTTTAAGAAACATTTCCATATAATCCCGTTTGCCCTTTCTTAGACCTGTGCAATGCTTTTTTTAGGCACCGCTTCAGGGTAGGAATACAGCAGAGCACTTAGATCTCGCATGTGCCGCAGCCATCTGGGAAGGGGTTTTATAAATCGATCCTATTAAGTCCGAAATGCTCTTTGAAATCATCGCAAACACTATAAAAATCGACGCCTTCAATTTTCGGCTTTGATTTGAAAAATTCCAGCATCGAATTATACCCGCTAAGCAGCTCCTTGCTTTTCACGCCGTAACTGATCGAAATCCCCGCCTCAAAAAACGCCGCTAGTTTGTCGCAATACTTAAGCGCCTTGCCGTCGATTGCGCGAAATTTGTCTTCATTAAACATCTTTAGGCTGCCTTCTGCAAATTTAGGCTCCTTGCCTAGCTCGAAGGTGCGGTTTTCGAACTCGTCTTTTATAAATTTACCGCTCTCTTTGCGGATACCCAAAATATAGCTAAAATCATCTCTCATATGTTCCGGCACGAATGGTAAAATTTTATCGTCTATTAGCCGCATCTCATATTCGCTAATGATGTCGCTAAGGCCCTTAACGCCGTATTTTACGGGGCTAATGATGTCGCGAGTGAGGCTTTCGGGCAAATCGTGAAATAGAGCACAGAAAAAATTATATGCCGTGCGCGAGCGGCACGCACCAACTTCAAGCGAGAAAAAGTAACTTAAAATCGCAACTACCAGCATGTGCCCAAGCACCGATGTCTCAGGGATGCGCGGCGTCTGTGCCCAGCGCTTTTGAAAACGAAGTCTGCCGCTAAGATCGACTATGCGAGCGAGTTTTTTATTCATCACAATCTTTCGCACGCCGATAAGCTCGTAATAATCCTCAAGCTCCTCCTCAACCTTGGCTTTTAGCTCCTCGATATCGTTTAAAAACTGGCTAGTTTGATAGACGATGTTAAATTCCCACCGCGTAGAGAGGTAACTAGCCGCCTTTAAGATCACCGCTTCTTTCTTATGATCCTTGGAATTTAGATATTTTTTAAATCGCTCTAAAAACTCGCCGTTTTGAATAGGCAAAAGATCGCTTTCCAGGACGCTTAAAACCCATTCGTTGATCTTTTTTTTCTTGGTTTTTTGGATCTGATGAAAGACGTCCGGACGGATGTCGGTCACGACGATGCGCGCTAAAAACTCGAAAATCCCGGCTTCTATCACATAGTTGATATCTACATCGCGCTCAAAGCTAGCGATAAAATAAGCGATGATAAATTTATGTGCCTGCTTGTCGAGCTCGACTAAGCTCACCATCTTTGGGTAATCGTTCCAGCGGCTAATGCTTGCGGATTTAAAAATTTGTTCGACTAAATTTGAGCTTATCATCGGTAAATTTGATCCGAGTTTATTTCGATTACCGTGTGGACGTTGCCGCGCGGATTAAAATCGCCCGTGATTTTCATAAATTTAGGCTTCAGCTTGCTTTGAAGCGCGCCGTAAATTTCATTTATACTATCCTCATGGCTGATGTAGCGGTTCATGAATGAATTTATATAAAGTTTAATCGCTTTAAGTTCGACTACGAGCTTGTTAGGGATATATTCCAAATAGATCGTCGCAAAGTCCGGATAGCCCGAGCGCGGGCAATGGCAGCAAAACTCGGGCAGAGTGATTTTTATTAAATAATCACGCTCCTGTTTATTGGGCCAAACTTCCATCTTTTCTATGTCGAATTTCTCAATTTCCTCTTCGCCGTATCTCACTGTAATCTCCTTAAATTCGATATATCATTCGGTTTTTCGACGCAAAATCCCTGAATATAATCGATACCCATTTTATAAAGCTGCATTTGAAATTCCTGCTTATCTACAAAGCGCATTACGGTTTTGATGCCCGATTTAGCGCAGGCTTCGTTGATGCCTATAAATATATTTTTAATCTTTTCATCGTCTAAATTTTTATTAAATTCTATGTCGTAAACGATAAAATCCACTTCCAAAAATTTTAAATATTCAAAGCTCGCGTTCGAGCCGCCGAACTGCGACAGCGCGAAGCTAAATCCAAGTTCGCGGAATTTAATTAAAATTTCATCAAAGCGCTTAATCTCCGAATAGATAAGCTTTTCGTTAAACTCAAACACGATCTTTTTCGGATCGATTAGATTATTATCGATGAGCTTTAAAATTTCATTGCGAAACTCGTTATTTCGCAGCGTCTGAGGCATAATCTCGATAAAAATTTTAGCGTCGATATCTTTAAAATAGATGATCCTAGAAATCTGCCTCATCATCGAAATATCGTATTTAATATCGTAATGATTTAGAAGCAAAATATCTAAAATTCTACTTTTTGTGATCTTTTCGCCGCTTCTTAGATCAAGCTTTGGGATTAAATTTATATGTGATTTTACGCCATTTTTATCTGCAACGCGCTGATATTTAAAGCTAAAATTTTCACTATCGATCGCTTCCATAACGTCGGCGGAAAACACGTCGATTAGTACCTTCTCAACGTCGATCGCCTTCTCGCCGTGCTCTTCGTCGTCCAGGTGATTTATCTTATAAAATAGCGCATTTACAATATTATTTAGATTGCGATCATAGGAGCTTGGAAGCATCGTAAATTCACTTTTTATCTCTACGTTTTTAATCGTTTGACTTGAAATTTTATGTTCAAACATCCGCAAAATATGGCTTAAATTCGTAGCTTTTGATTCTACTCCGAATACAAAGTAGCCATTTATAAAGCGTCCTATCGGAAGGTCCTTAAAACCCTGCTCCGCCATAAAATTTGAAAGTTCCTTACAATACTCGTATAAAATTTCATCGCCGTTTTTGTAACCGTATCGATCGTTTATGTCGATAATATTTTTAATTCGCAAAAGAACGATATTTATTTGACGATTTTTAGCTAGATCGTTACTTAAAATTTTCTCGATCTCCTCGCGCACAAACACATGCGTAACGGGATCGATCAGTGTCTTTTGAAAGCCGAAGTAAATTTGATAGATGACATAATAAACATAGCAGATCAAAAGTATCAAAAACAAAATTACATCATCAAATTTAAACTCGCCGTTTCGGAATAAAATAATTCCGAAAACAATCAAAACGCAGGTAAACGGTACCGAAATTTTAAGTGCCGTTATGAAGCGGTTTTCGCGCTCTTTGGTCTCACTAAATAGAATAGACATTATATATCCAAGTGTTTAACATCTTTGGCATGGTCTTGAATGTAATTCCTACGAGGTTCAACCTCGTCGCCCATGAAGAGATTAAAGGTATCGCTAGCACTTTGTGCGTCTGCAATGCTGATTTTTAAAAGCCTTCTATTTTCAGGGCTCATAGTAGTTTCCCAAAGCTGCTCCGGATTCATCTCTCCAAGACCTTTATAGCGCTGAATATAAGCGCCTTTTTTCGAGCTTTTTTCGATTTCATCTAAAATTTCAATAAAATCCTTACCGAAGCTTACATCTCGCTCTTTGATCTTTGAATAAACTCTGATCGCCTCTTCAAAGATATAATTGCCGAATAAATTCTCATCTATCACAAGCTGTTCTAGGCCGCTTGGCGTCTGAACATAAATCCTAATCCCTTCATCATTTACGTAGGAATTTAAGATGTTAAATCCTTCACTTTCTAAGCGGGATTTTAAAATTTTAAATAGTTCCTCGTATCCAAGGCTTCGCGCTTCATCGTTTTCTATTAAAAATCTGATCGCGCTAAGCACGCTGAAGCGCTTTTTAAGCTCATTTAGAAGCGAGCGGTAGTTTGAAACGATTTTTAAGTAATCGATCAGATCCTCGTTGCCGATGCCTTCAAACTCGCTCATATCGATGCCAGTTTCGATCAAAAACTCGCTCAGCGCCTTTTCGTCTTTCAGATAAATCTCTTTTTTGCCCTTTTTATATCTAAAAAGCGGCGGCTGTGCCAGATAAACATAGCCGTTTTCGACAACAGGGCGTAAAAATCTAAAGAAAAAGGTTAAAAGCAGCGTCTGGATGTGGCTGCCGTCGACATCCGCATCGGTCATAATGATGATTTTGTGATAGCGAAGTTTTTCCTCGTTAAATTCCTCGCCGATACCGCAACCAAACGCCGTGATCATATTTTTAATCTCTTCGGATTGTAAAATTCTATCCAGGCGCGCCTTTTCTACGTTTAAAATTTTACCTCTAAGCGGCAGTATCGCTTGAAACACGCGGTCTCTTCCCTGCTTTGCTGAACCGCCCGCGCTATCGCCCTCGACTAGATAAATTTCGCTAATGCTTGCATCTTTACTCTGACAATCGGCTAACTTTCCGGGAAGGGTGCCAACGGAATTTATATTGTCTTTTTTGCGAGTTAGATCGCGCGCTTTTTTTGCCGCTTCGCGACCGCGCGCAGCTAAAAGAGCTTTATTCATAATGGCGCGCGCTTCGATCGGATTTTCTTCAAAATACTTGCTAAGCACCTCAAACGCCATCTTTTGCACGATCGGTTTAACATAGCTGGAGCCCAGCTTGCCTTTAGTTTGTCCCTCAAACTGCGGTTCGGGAACCTTTACGCTAATTACCGCAATAAGCCCTTCGCGAACGTCGTCGCCGGTGATCTTCGTATCTTTTTCACGCGCAGCCGCATTTGCCGCGACGTAATTTGTTATCGCGCGCGTAAGACCCGCTCTAAAGCCCGCCTCATGCGTACCGCCATCCGGAGTTTTAATATTATTTACGAAGCTTAATAAATTTTCGCTATACGTTTCGTTATACATCAGCGCAAAATCCACCATAACATCATCCGCGCTATCGCTAAACGATACAGCTTTAGATATGGCAGGCGCTTTATTCATATCATTTACGAAGCTCTCTAAGCCGCCTTCGAAGTGAAAGTGCTCGTCCCTGCCCGTGCGATTATCTTTAAAATTTATCGTAATTTTTGGATTTAGATACGCTAGCTCGCGAAATCTTTTTGATAAAATTTCATCATCAAATTCTAAAATTTCAAAAATTTCGCCGTCGGGCCAAAACTCGATCGTAGTACCCGTGCGATTAGTAGTTTTTATCTTTTCAAGCTCGGTAGTAGGAATTCCTTTGGCAAATTCTTGTCTATAAATATTTCCGTCACGTTTGATCGTAGCAACGAGCTTTTTTGAGAGCGCATTTACGACGCTAACGCCGACGCCGTGCAGACCGCCGGAAACTTTGTAAGTGTCTTTGTCAAATTTACCGCCTGCGTGAAGTACCGTAAGAACCACCGTCGCTGCAGGAATTTTTTCGGTCGGATGCATATCAACAGGGATTCCTCGACCGTTATCACTAACGATACAACTTCCCTCGTTTGTGATTTCGACGTCGATTGTGTCGCAGTACCCCGCCATCGCCTCATCGATCGAATTATCTACAACCTCATAAATCATATGATGAAGTCCGCCGATATTGGTATCTCCAATATACATTCCAGGGCGCTTTCTAACAGCCTCAAGACCTTTTAAAACTTTAATATTACTGGCGCCGTAATTTTGCTTCATAATTTTCCTTTAAATATTATTTATCGGCATGACGACCGTTTTTAAGCCATCCGCGCTAAGTACGAACGCCGTATCGGAGCTGTTAAAATCAAGCTCAAAAATTTCACTCTCTATGTTACTTAAAAAATCAAGCAGAAAGCGGTTTTTCACGCCAAAAACTATCTCTCCGTTTATATCGATTGGCGCTTCAATTTCGGTCTTTGCCTCGGAATTATCCTCGTTGATGCTCTCAAAAATCATTCCATCCTTTTTAATGGTAACCTTCATCTCCTCGCACATTGCGTTTATTGCTCGCACTCCACTTACCATCTTATCGCGCGGAATTGAAATTTTGTACGCCGTATCGCTTGGGATCACGCGCTCGTAGTTTGGAAATTTGCCGTTAATAAGCTTTGTAAAAAACTCAAAATTCTCGCTCACCGCTAGCAGCACGTTTTCGTCGTAGTAAATTTTAATTTTGTCCGAAAATAGCTTTTGAATTTCGCCTATTGCCTTTTTAGGGATTAAAATTTTAGTATCTAGCTCGCCCGCTTTTGACTGAGTGATCAGCTTATAAACGCTAAGTCGTTTAGTATCGGTCCCGACTAAATTTAAAAAGCCCTCTTTTACGTCGATCAAAGCTCCGTTTAGCTCATATTTTGGATTGTTCGTATCGATCGAGGGATATATTTTTTTAAGGCTTCTGCCTAAAATTCCAGCATTTACGTCAAAGCTGTTTTTGCCCTCTATCGTAGGAAAGCTCGGAAAATCCCTCGTTTCAAACATCGGAAGCTTATACTTGGATTTTTTTTGCTTTACAAATAGCGCTCCGTTGACAGTTTCTAAAGTAACGTTATCGTCGCTTAGGCCTTTAATAACGCTAAGAAGCTTACCTCCGTTTGCCGTGGCTTCTCCCTTTGTTTCTATTGAGACATTTTGTAGATTGTAGCTCAAACCTATTTCATGATCGGTAGCTTTTATACTAAAAATTCCATCTTTAGCACTCATTAAAAGATGTGATGTTATCGAGCTTAGATCTTTTTTATCAAGATAAGAGCTGGCATTGGAAACTATCTCTTCTAAAAGTTTTTTAGTGATTAACACTTTCATATTTTTATCCTTTTAAATTTTTATCGTTGTAGTAGTTGGTAAGAGGTTTTTGTGAAAAACTTATCCTAAAGCTTGTCTTTAGGTAGTTTATCCAGTGAGTAAGTAGCTTTGTTTTATTCACTTTCATTCACCTTTTTTGCTTTATTTTCATAAAGTCTAAATTTCATTCTTATCCTTTTTGGTTATTTTGTTTTTTAGCTCTTCAATTTTTATCTTTAATATCTCGTCGGTTTGAATGAGCTCGTTGATTTTTTTGATATTTTTGCTGATGGCGCTGTGATCTTTTAGATTAAAAAATGCGGCGATTTTTGGCATTGAGTTTTGAGTTAACTGTTTGGTTAGATATATGCAAATTTGGCGCGCTTCGACGACGTTTTTAGCTCGCGTTTTGCTCTTTAGCTCGCTAGGTTTTACGTTCAGTTCTTTTGAAATCACCTCTATGACGTGTTCAAGGCTCACGCTTGAATATTTTTGGTGAATTTGATCTTGCAGCGTACTTTTGGTAAATTCTAGCGTGATCTTTGTGCGAAGTATCGACGAGTAAGCGTTTAGCTTGTTGATTGCGCCCTCAATCTCGCGGATATTATCGCCCATATTTGCGGCGATGTATTCTACGACGTCGTGTGGAATTCTAACGCGATTTTCCTCGCTCTTTTTATTGATAATGGCGATTTTAGTTTCTAGATTTGGCGGGGTAATGTTTGCTATTATGCCGCTTTCAAATCGCGTTGTCAGGCGACTTTCAAAGCCTTTTAGGAATTTTGGTGGTAGGTCGTTGGTAAGGACGATTTGGCAGTTTTTGTCTTTCAGCTCGTTAAACGTATAAAAAAGCTCTTCTTGAGCTTTGTCACGCCCGATTAAAAACTGAATGTCGTCGATGAGTAAAACATCGCAGTTGCGGTATTTTTGTTTAAATTTATCGATTGAGTTGTTTTTGAGATTAAAAACAAAATCATTAGCAAATTGCTCGCTAGTGACGCAGATGACGGTCTTTCCCTTTTTGATGCAGTAATTTCCGATCGATTGAAGCAAGTGAGTTTTTCCTAGCCCGCTAGGTCCGTAGATAAAGAGCGGATTAAAGCGAATTCCGGGCTCTTTTGCGACTGTAATAGAGCACTCAAAAGCAAATTTATTTGAATCGCCGATGATAAAATTTTCAAAATTATAATTTTCGCTTAAAATGGTGCTCTTTGACTTTTCCGAGATGATTTTTACCTTTTCTTTCGGCGAAATTTTAGCTTTTGAGGTGATTTTGACGATTACGTCGTTAAGTCCAAACTGTTTTTTGATAAGCTCTTTTATCTTAGTGCCGTATTTTGTCTGGGCATATTTGGCTATAAACTCGTTAGTTGCGTTATAAATGAAAAATTCCGGGGTCGAGTTTTTATCGTTAAATTTCAAATTTTTAATGTATCTAGAGTATTCGGTAGGTAAAATTTCCTTCTCTAAATTCGATAAAATTTCTTGTGCTTGCGACGTCGCCATAAAATTCCCTTACAAATTAGATTAAGATTTTAGCTAAATTTCGCTAAATTTGCGGTAAATTTAAGTTTATTCACTTGTGATTAAGCAGTGAATAAGCGTGAAAGAGGGTTATGAAAATTTTAGGAATTGATCCCGGAACTAGAAATTTAGGCTATGCGATTTTGGAAAAAGACGTGAATAAAATCACTCTCATAGAGGCAGGACTTGTGAAAATGAAGGCCGAAAACGTGCAATTTCAAATGACGCAGATGAGTGAGGCGATCGATCAAATTTTCAGTGCTCATGAGATCGATGAGGTCGCGATAGAATCGATGTTTTATGCCTATAATCCGCAGTCTGTTTTAAAGCTCGCTCAGTTTCGCGGCGCGCTAGCCCTTAAAATTTTACAAATTTTTGGAAATTTTGCCGAATACACGCCGCTTCAGATAAAAAAATCGGTCACGGGCAAAGCAAAGGCGGCGAAGGAGCAGGTTGCGTTCATGGTGAAGCGGATCTTGGGGATTAATAAGGAGATTAAGCCGCTTGATATTACGGATGCTATAGCTATCGCGCTTACGCATGCAAATGTTATGCGCTTAGCGCCTAAATAGGAGGTTTTATGAAAATCGCTATTTTGCAAATGGACGTGAAAATGGCTCAAAATTTTGCAGATTGTGAGCAAAATTTTATCCGTGCGCGCGGGCTGATCGATCGCGCGTTAAAACGCGGCGCGGACGTAGCGGTGCTGCCGGAAGCCTTTAATACGGGCTTCAATACGGCTAAATTTAAAGAGCTAGCTGATACGAACGCTACTCATACAAAAAAATTTTTAAACGAAATTTCGCGAAAAAGCTGCGCTATTTTAATAGGCGGATCGATAAGTTCCGAGCGAGATAAAATTTATAATTCCGCTTTCGTTTATCAAAACGGAGCCGAAATTTTACGCTACGACAAGATCCACGCCTTCTCGCTCGCTCGCGAAAATGAGATCGTAAGTGGCGGCGATAGGTTAGGAATTTGCGAGATAAAATTTCAAAATCGCGCGTTCAAAATCGGCGTCGCGGTCTGCTACGATCTGCGCTTTTGTGAAATTTTTCGTGCCTTAGCGCTTCGCGGTGCGCAGATTGTTTTTGTGATCGCGCAGTTCGCGCAAAGCCGCATAGAGCATTTTATCACGCTTGCGAAAGCCCGCGCGATCGAAAATCAAATTTTTATCTGCGCGGTAAACGGCTGCGGCGATACGGGGCAGGGCGAGAGTTTCGGCGGAAATTCCATGCTGATAAATCCCTACGGCGAGATCGTCGCGCGCCTAGGCAAAAAAGAGGCCGTGAAGATTGCTCGAGCGGATTTAAATGAAATTTTAAAATTTCGCGCTAAAATGGATCTTTTAAAAGATATGAAACCTGAAATTTATAAGGAGTTTTGATGAAAACTTTGGTATTTGTGATCGATATGCTAAACGGCTTCGTAAAATTCGGCGCGATGGCCGATCCTAGCATAGCAAAGATCGCTCCTGCGGTGATTAGGCAGATAGAGGCGGCTAAAAATGTGCATTTCATCTGCGACGCTCACACCGAGCGGGATTTGGAGATGAAGCGCTATCCGGCTCACTGCCTAGTTGGCTCGCCAGAAGCGGAGGTGATCGAGGAGCTCGCACACTTCGTAAGCGAGCAAAACGTTACTTTTAAGCGTAGCACGAACGGCTTTCATAATTTGGATAAGAAAATTCTGGGCGGCTTCGATCGTTTCGTGATTACGGGCTGTTGCACCGATATCTGCGTGATGCAGTTTGCGCTTAGCCTGCGCACCTATCTCAACGAAATTGGCGCCGATAAAGACGTCGTCGTTCCGCGAGGTGCGGTAGCTACCTACGATGCGCCGAACCATGAGCGCGGCTACTACGACGAATGTGCGCTAAGCTTAATGCAAAATGCGGGTATTTTGGTGATTTAAGCTGTACTTAGATTAAACAGAATTTCAAGCTAAATTTTCTAGCTTATAAATTTTAAAATTTAGAGCCGCTCTTAAAATTTTGAAATTTTTTGAGCGGTAGAATTTTCAAATTTTGTGTTACTCGTAGAATTTTAAGACTCTAACCCTTTACGGATTTTAGCTTTGTTTTACCGCGACTGCTTTTGCGACGAAAAATCCCACTACTCCGGAAATTATCGAGCCTAAAAATACCGCGAGCTTGTCCGTGTAATGATACATATCGCTGCCGCCGTATGCGAGGCCATCGACGAAAAGCGCCATCGTAAAGCCGATACCACAGATGATCGCTACTGCGTAAAGCTGCGGCCAGCCTGCGTTTTCAGGCATGTAGGCGATTTTGGCTTTGATTAAGATCCAGCTAAAGGCAAAAATTCCGATCTGTTTACCGAAAAATAGCCCTAGCATGATACCCATCGGCACCGGACCGAAAAGGAAGCTAGGACTAATGCCTGCTAGCGAAACGCCTGCGTTTGTAAAGGCAAAGATCGGCAAGATGAAGAAATTTACTGGGTAAGCTAGGCCGTGCTCCATATCCTTTAGCATAGAGCCCGAGCGGGTCTTAAGCGGGATGCAAAAGCCCGCAAGCACTCCCGCGATAGTCGCGTGGATACCGGAGTTTAGTACCATCACCCACAGCACGACGGCCACGATGATAAACGGAAGCTTTTTATCGACGCCAAGTCTGCTCATCGCTAGCATTATTGCGACACAGGCAGCTGCGCCGCCTAGATAGATTGCGTTTATGGTAGAGGAATAAAACAAAGCGATGATTAAAATTGCACACAGATCGTCCATTATCGCAAGCGTTAGGACAAAAATTTTAAGGCTAGCCGGGATTTTTTTGCCCAAAAGTGCCATAACGCCTACAGCAAAGGCTATATCTGTCGCCGTCGGGATTGCCCAGCCCTTCATCGCGACGGCATCGCCCCAGTTAATGATCGAAAATATAATCGCTGGCATCATTACTCCGCCCAGAGCCGCGAAGCTAGGAAGTAAAATTTGAGAGAAATGGCGCAGCTGCCCTTCGATTTTTTCGCGCTTAAGCTCAAGTCCAATGGCAAAGAAAAATATCGCCATAAGCACGTCGTTTACTAAAAAATGCATCGATTCGTCAAGTTTCGCAGAACCCACACCTATGGTGAAGCTTAGATGTAAAAATGCTTCGTAATATTTCGATAAAAATTCTACGTTTTGAGCGATGATCGCAAGGACTGCGGATAAAAGTAGTATGATTCCCGCGCTACTTTCGCTTGATAAAATTTTCTTAATGATATGTTGCACATGCTTCCTTTAAAAATTTTGCCTTAATTTTATGCAAATTTTAATTAAATTTTTATCAAAACGGGCTAGTTGCTCGGTAAATTCGGCATTATTAGCATTGCATAAAGTATTATAAACATTATGATCGTAGGGCCTTCGTTGATCGCACGGAAGTATTTTCCGCTCCTGTGACACTCGTTTTTTTCAAATTTATACATATAATAATACAGCCACAAATGATAACAGATTAGCAAAACTCCGGCTAGTAATTTTATATGAAAATATCCCATTTTCATAAGCCCCGGATTTAAAATGATAAGCATCACGCCGCTAAAAACCGTCACCGCCATTGCTATCCAGCCGATCGCGTGATAGAGCATCCGCTCCATCTTTTTAACGACCTTTACGAAATCCGGCTTGTCTAAATTTTCAGCGTGATATACATACAGACGTGGCATGTAAAACAGCATCGCCATCCATGAAATAAAGCCCGCAAAATGGACAAATTTAAACCAATAGTAACTCATTTTAGCCTCCTTAATCTCTCATTAAAATTTCTTTTCGAGCTTCGAATTCCTCTTTAGAAATCGCGCCTTTTTGATACAGCTCAAAGAGCGCATCGACTTTTTTTAGACGCCCCTCGTAGTCGTCTTCCTCCGTCTCACTTACAAAAGCATTTAAATCTTCCACCCAAATTCCTACGAAAAATATATCCAGCAAAATCCAAATTCCCCAAATCGCCCAAAACAAAAAGCCCACTAAAAACCACAGCGTAAAACTTCCCAGCCAAAATAGCGCGATTTGAGCAAATCCGCTGATAAATTTGCCGCAATAAATTCTATGCAGTCCGCCACCGATCGGCATAGCTGCGACCCACGAAAACGCACCTAAAAACCAAAGCGCGTAAGCGATGTAATTATTTCTCTTCATTTTTCTCCTTTTTTGCGGTGCGTAAGCCCTGAAAAATAAAAATCACGACAGCCAGATCTATCATCACGTCGGCGAAATTAAACACCGCGAACTCAAACCACTTATGCCATGCGACGTAATCGACCACGCCGCCGCGAATGAAGCGATCAAGTAAATTTGAGCAGCCTCCCGCGAGCATCAGCGCAAACGGCGCCCAGTGCTCGCAAAAAAGCTTTTTATGACAAAATACATACGCCGCAAGCGCCGAGATCAGCGCGATCTGGATAAATTTTAAATTTTCGCCCAAAAAGGCAAACATCGAAAACGCAACGCCGCGATTAAGCGTAAGCTCTAGCGAAAAAAACTCTCCTTGCCACGAAAAGCCGTTTAAAAACAGAAGTTTGATCGCTTGATCGATCGCAAAGATCGCCGCAAAAAGCAGGATAAATTTAATACAGGTCTTAGCCATCTCGCAGCCTAAATTTAAATATGTAAAGCCTGCATTTTTTGTCCGCGCCTTTTGTATCGAGCCATGAGCTTGCCGCGCCGTAAAATTTTATAAAATCGCTATTCATTTAGGGCTTTGGCAAAAAATTTCTCGACCTCGTCCATTCGCTTTTGCAGCAGTTTTTCGTTTTTGCCCTCGATTAAGAGGCGGATAACGTTTTCGGTGCCGGAGTAGCGGAAGAGTGAGCGGATTTTGTCCGCTTTAAGGCTTGCTTCAAGCTCCTTTAGCCCTTTTAATTTTTCAAGCGGCTTTTTATCCGCGATCTTTAAATTTCGTAAAATTTGAGGATACGGCTTAATCATCCCCGAAAATTCGCTTGCCTTCTTTTTCATATCCAGCATGCAGGCGGCGAATTGCAGCGCGCTTGCGATGCCGTCGCCCGTTTTAGCGTAATCGCCGAAGATCACGTGCCCGCTCTGCTCGCCGCCGAAATTTGCGCCTAGTTCATGCATCGTCTCAAGTACGAATTTATCGCCTACATTGCAGCGATGAAGCGCGATGTCGTGTTTAGCTAAAAAATCCTCCAGCGCAGAATTACTCATCACTGTGGCTACCATTTTATTGCCTGCTAAGCGATTTTTTCCTTTCAAATAGACCGCTAAAATTCCAAGTAGCGCGTCGCCGTGGATGATCTCGCCGTTTTCGTCCACGACTACGAGCCTATCAGCATCCCCGTCGAAGGCAAAGCCGACATCGGCGCGTAATCTTTTGACCTCCGAGGCTAAATTTTGCGGGCTTAGTGCGCCGCAAGCATCATTAATATTTTTGCCGTTAGGCTCGTCGCCGATGACGATCGTTTCGGCTCCCAGTTCATTAAATACGGTAGGTGCGACCCTGTAGCTTGCTCCGTTTGCGCAATCAAGCACCACGCGAAGCCCGTGTAGCGTCTTTTGCTTCGGGAAGGAATTTTTAATATGCACGATGTATCTGCCGATGACGTCGTCCACGCGCTTTGCAGCGCCTATTTGCATCATTTTGGTGCGCGCTTCGGCGATTAGATCGTCGCTGAAATAAATTTTTTCGATCTGCGCTTCCTCTTTTTCGTCGAGTTTGAAGCCCTCGCTGTTGAAAAATTTAATGCCGTTGTCGTAGTATGGATTGTGGCTCGCGCTTATCATGATGCCTGCATCGCAGCGCATATCCTCCGTAAGAAAGGCAATCGCAGGAGTAGGCATCGGTCCGATCTGGCGGACGTTGTAGCCCACCGAGGTAAGGCCTGCTACGATCGCTGTTTCTATCATATAGCCGCTTCTGCGGGTGTCTTTGCCGACTAAGATCATATTCGTAACGGAATTTTTCCTAAAGTAAATCCCCGCCGCCATTGCTACGCGCATTGCAAGCTCGGCGGTTAGAAATTCTCCCGCTTTACCGCGTACGCCGTCCGTTCCGAAAAGTTTCATTATCAAATCCTTATATAAAAATCGGGAAATTCTACCAAAAAAAGTTTAATCTACATAAATTTAAACTATATTTAAATTTTACTTAAATTAAGCGTCGATTAAATATTTTTTACGTATAATCGCAGGTTCAAATTTAACCGAAAAGGAACATTATGGCAAATCACAAATCCGCCGAAAAACGCGCGAGACAAACCATAAAAAGAACGGAGCGAAATAGATTTTATCGCACCAGAGTAAAAAATATCACAAAAGCCGTAAGAGAGGCGGTCGAGAGCAAGGATCTAGACGCAGCGACTCAGGCTCTAAAAACGGCTAATGAAAGCTTTCACAGCTTCGTAAGCAGGGGCTTTTTGAAAAAACAGACCGCGAGCAGAAAAGTAAGCCGCCTAGCCAAACTCGTAAATTCTTTAAAAACCGCCGCGTAAGCGCTACTTACGCATAAAATTTAAATGCTAGCCGATAAACTAAAGCCTTTTTTGGATCGCTACGACGAGCTTTCGCGCATGCTTAGCGATCCCGCAGTTACCGCAGATATCGCTAATATGACAGCGCTATCTAAGGAGCAGCGCAGTATCGAGCCGATCAAAGAGGCGGCTAGCGAGTATCTTAAAATTTTAAATCAGATCGAAGAGAACAAAGCTCTGCTAAGCGATGCCGATCTCGGCGAGCTAGCCAAAGAGGAGCTTAAAAGCTTAGAGATGCAAAAGCCGCAGCTCGAAGAAAAAATCAAAATTTTACTGCTTCCGAAAGACCCTAACGACGATAAGAATATCTTTCTTGAGATTCGCGCCGGTACGGGCGGCGACGAAGCGGCGCTGTTTGCGGGAGATCTGCTCGGCGCGTATCTGCGCTATGCCGATCTTCGCGGTTATAAATGCGAGATCGTAAGCACTAGCGAAGGCAGCGTCGGCGGTTATAAAGAAGCGATCTTGCTCGTAAAGGGCGCGGGAGCGTATTCGCGGCTGAAATTTGAAGGCGGCACCCACCGCGTGCAGCGCGTCCCCGAAACGGAGAGCCAGGGCAGGGTGCATACCTCTGCAATCACCGTCGCCGTCATGCCCGAGATCGAGGATAGCGAGATACAGATCAATCCAAATGACCTTCGCATCGACGTTATGCGTAGCTCCGGACACGGTGGACAGTCCGTAAATACCACCGACAGCGCCGTCCGCATCACTCACATCCCGACCGGCTTAGTCGTCACCAACCAAGACGGTAAGGACCAGCACAAAAACAAAGAGGCGGCGATGAAGGTGCTAAAGGCGCGCCTTTACGATATGCAGGAGCAGGAGCGCTTAGAAAAAGAGCGCAAAGATCGCAAGGATCAGGTAGGCACCGGCGACCGCTCGGGGCGAATTCGTACCTACAACTATCCGCAAAACCGCATCAGCGACCACCGCATAAATTTAACTCTCTACCGCCTCGACGCGATAATGGCAGGGGGCTTGTTCGACGAGATCATCGATCCGCTCATAGCGCACTCTCAAGCCGAAGCGATCGCAAATGCGGGCTATTAAGCCTTTTAAATTTAGACCTTGCAGCTGCCCGCTTTACCGAATTTTGCCTCAATTAAAAGTACCAAGATGAAGAA
Source organism: uncultured Campylobacter sp. (assembly GCF_938041645.1). Classification (GTDB taxonomy): domain Bacteria; phylum Campylobacterota; class Campylobacteria; order Campylobacterales; family Campylobacteraceae; genus Campylobacter_B. The sequence goes on from NZ_CALIST010000067.1 coordinate 64,699, forward strand.
AATTTTTTCGTCGTTAAACTTCGCAAGCTCGCGCAGGCCTTGATCTGCGCTTACAAGCTTGATGCCGTTCGATTTCAAAATCTCAGCGAGCTCGTCCGGCTCAAAGCCCATTTTACCAGCGATCTCTCTAATATTATAGGACTCGATCGCGCCTATGATGCGATCCATATTACAAAAGCCGGGATTTTTGCGGCTCAAAACCACGTCCAAAAACTCGCCCCAGAGCTTTACGAGCTTCTTTCGCCTTGTGATTATATGCAAGATCGCGACGCAAAGCAGACCCAATCCCGCGATCTTATGCAGGCTCATCCACGCCTCGTCATATTCGCCGCGCGCAAAGTAGGCGCCCGAAAAACCCAAAATGCAAAGCGCGCAGCCTAGTAACACGATGAGCGCAAATTTATAAACAATCCCCGCTTTAAGCATAAAATCTCCTTGCTTCGTTTTTAAAATTTATCGGCTTAGGCGTAGCGCACGCGAACGCTACGGCGGCGTTATGTCTCGTCGGTCGCCGCTATCGTATCGCCTCGGCGTTATTGCGCCACCCGCACCGCTGTTTCACTTATACGCTCCGCGGGTCGCCATCATCGTATCGCTGTTTGCGCTACTTGCACTGCGTCTTACCTACATACGCATCCTGTCGATCGCGGTTGCCATATTGCGGCATTTTATGCTGTCGTCGCCGCAATCACGCCGCGCCGTCTTGTGCTGCCGATCCGCCGTCACGGCCGTGCTGTTCGCTTCGATCGTAGCGCCGTTACGATGATGATTTGCCCGAGCGAAGGTTATGTCATACGGCGCCGAGTAGGTACGTATCGCCGCTCCGCTTCTCGATCACGGCGTGCCGTCTGCGCCGCCGATGTGTTATACACGCCATCCGACGCGCTACCGACTTATTGCGACGCCCACGCATCGCGCCGCTTACGTAGCCTGCTCATTTAGCAAGTCGTTACGCTACCGATCGCGGCTCGGTTTAAAATTTTATTTAGGCGCCGTCTTCTTGGCAGATCATCTCGCGTTTAAATTTTGCCGACTTAATTTCGCGCAAAATCGCGATCGCACGCCGTCTACCGACCTCCAAGCCGCTTGCCGCGCCGTAGCGCTTGCCCCGCCGCCTACTGCGTGCGAGCGCCTAGCCGCGCGGGTGCTGACGCCCATGTATGCGAACGCTTAGCGCCTCGGCCAAATTTTATCGCCGCTTAATATAAATGAGTAATTTTAATAAATCTGGATTTAAAAAGATATGGATTTAAAGGCGAAATCCCTGCGACGTGAAATTTAAACAATAAAATTTAAAGCTCTATCGTCCGCTCGAATATATCCTCAAGCCCCGTTTGATGCACGATCGCTAGCATGCCGAGCCTCGGCAGATCCGCGCGCAGACCCAGTAGCAGCTCGCGCGCCGAGGCGAGATCGAGCGCAGACGTGATCTCGTCTGCGAAAACAAAGCTCGGCTTGTGGTAGCGTATCCGTGCGAAACTAAGCCGCTGCGCCTCCCCGCCGCTTAAAATTTTAACGTAATCGGCACGCGAGTTTAGCATGCGGGCAAATTTTTCAAGCCCTACGCTGCGTAAAATTTCTAAAAATTCCGCATCGTCTGCGCGCGGCGGCTGCGGATAGCAGATGAGCTCTTTTAGGCTAAGCGGCGCCAGATAGGGCTTTTGCGGGATAAACATCACGCCCGTGCGCGGCAGGCTGATCTCGCCGCAGCCGTATCGCCAAAGCCCCGCCGCGTAGCGCAGAGCCGTGCTTTTGCCCGCGCCGCTCTTGCCCCGCAGCATTATAAACTGTGCGGGCGCAAGTTCGAAGCGTAGATCCTCGATCAGCGGCTCGCCCGCAGGCGTGAAGACCGACAAGCCCTCGCAACGAGCAGAATTTTCGTCGCTTTGTTTGACGCAAGCACGCAGATTTGCACTCTCGCCGTCCATGCGCGAGATGAACTCATAGATCCTCTGCACGCTCGCCGCCCACTCCATGATCTGCTTATAATAGTCCATAAACCACGCAAATCCGTCCTGCACGCTGTAAAACGCCGAGCGCGCCTGCATCATATCGCCGAAGCTCATCGCGCGCGACAAATACAGCGGCAAGCAGGCAAAGATCGGGATTAAATTCGTGATTTTTAGGTAGCTTGCCGAAAAGCATTCGAGGCGAAATTCCGTATTCATGATGCTGCGCCAGTTTCTCATAATCTCGCTGAAGCTCGCGCGGAAGCGGCCGCGCTCGGCATCCTCTCCGCGCATAAACGCTACGGCTTCTGCGTTTTCGCGCACGAGCAACAGATCCGAGCGGTAGTCGGCTTCAGCGCGCTGCTTGGCGAAATTTAGCCCCCTAAGCCTGCGCCCGATGAGATGCGTGATCAGCGAGCAAAGCAGCGTATAAAGGAGCGCGACGTAGAGCAAAAAGCCTTCGATCTCAAAGTGCATGCCGAAAATTTCAAATTTCAACACCTTCGAGACCTGCCACAAGATCGCAACGAAGGCGATGAGCTTGGCGAGATTGTAGACGAGCGATTTTACGAGATCGACGCTTTTTTGCACGAGCAGCAGGCTGTCCTCGGCGATACGCTGATCGGGGTTGTCTAGCTTTGCGATCGTTTTTGAAATTTCACGATCTGCGCGAGTTTTAGATGAAATTTCATTCTCGCTTGCGCCGCTTTGCCCCGCCGCATTTTGCTTTGCCGCACTCGGTAAAATTTCAAGCCTCTTTGCGTCTCTATGCAAAACCGCGCTGTTCGCCTCAGCTGCGGAATACTCTGAGCGCTCGTTTAAATTTGCGTCGCCAGGTTTTTCTAAATTTGATCCGCCCCTGGCGCTGAAATTCCCCTCAAGGCTCGTGCGGTAGAAGTTTGCGTTATGTAGCCATTTGCGCTCCATCATCGCGCTTAGCCGCTCGCGCCAGACGATTACGAGCAGTTTGCGAAACCAGTTGCCGCAGACGATGAAAAGCACGATGAGCGCCGTGTAGAGCAAAAACTCGCCCACGAGCGCGGGGATCAGCTCGCCTTTAAGCTCGCTTAGCGCGTCGTAAAAGCGCTTATCCCACGCGTTCATCAGCACGCTGATTTTGATGATAGCGAGGCTAAAACCAAGCGCGAGCAGCAGCAGCGCCCACAGCTTCGCCGCCCCCTCGCCGAACCAGTGCGGACGTAGAATTTCAAAAAATTGCTTTAGCGTTTTCAAATTTTCTCTTTAAATTTTAAAATTTAGCGCCGGTTGTAGTGAAATTTCTCGGGATTAAATTTGATCCCGCGACCTCGCGAGCGGATTTTATACTCACAAGTCTGCGCGTTTAATTCGCTCGGAATTTCGCGAAATTAAATTTATCGCCCCTGCCCGCGATCGCCCGGATCGCCCGCGCTAATCAATCGTTAATCAATCAAATCGCGAGCTAAATTTTAATCCCGCGGCTTCGTTTAAATTTTACCCGTCTCGCTACGTGCTACTTGCGACAAAGCTTAGCCTCTCGCTTCTGCGCCCACCTCATCCGCGCCCTTATAAAGCGCGTAATTATATATGATCGCGCGAGCTCGGTCAGTCCAAGCTCGCATAAGCGCAAAATTCCATCCACACCTAATACGTATAATTTAGCGTCAACATAAAATTCCGCGGCTCGCCGTAGTAATTATTCATCCCCGCGACGCGATTTTGCGTATTTTGAAAATACTTCTTATCCGTGATGTTTTTGACCGCAAAATTTACGCTAAAGTGCTTGTCGAAATGATAGCCGACGTTTGCGTCCCACAGCGCGTAAGCCTTCTGCGGTGCGGCGTAGTACGCAACGTTTTCGCGATATATCGAAGCGGTTTTGCTCTGATAGCGCATGCCGGCGCCCAAAGTAACCTTACGATTTTCGCCGAGCGGAATTTCATAGTTCGTATAGAGCTTAAATAGATGCTTCGGAATGTAGCGTTTGGCGTTTGCGCCTTTGCTATAATCGACCGCCGCGGAGGTTCTTTCCGTCTTTAAATAGACGCTGCGGTTGAAAGTATATCCCGCGAATAATTTCCAATTCTCAGTAAGCGAGCCTTGCAGCTCGGCATCTATGCCGCGGCTTCGCACCTTGCCCTCGGCGATAGAGTAGTTCGTATTAAGAGGGTCGCTCATCGCCCTATTTTTCTGAATGATCTGAAATAGCGCGACATTCGTATTAAGCGCGCCGTCAAAAAATTCTCCCTTCACGCCGGTTTCTAAATTATAGCCGACGACGGGATCCAAAATTTTACAGTCTTTATCGCGCGCGGCTTGCGGCTTAAAAATTTCGGCATAGCTTGCGTACCACGAAAAATTATCCGCAAAATCCCAGACCACTCCCGCATACGGCGTGAAATCCGATTTGCTCGGGCTCGCTCTATGCGAAGCCGTACCGCGCAAAATATTATAATAATACCTGCTGTAAGTTACCTTCGAAAAGCGCCCGCCGAGTAAAAAGTGGAAATCGTCGGTTAAGTTTAATCTAGTCCCGAGCGAGATCGCGCGCTGCTTTATGGTAGTGGAGCTTCGGTCTTTAAAGCTAGCCGCACTGCTCCAATCGGGCTGGGCAATCTTTGAGCGATCCCAGTTATAAATATTCATTCCTAGCGACGCCATAGATGAATCTCTCGTCCTAGTCTCGCGCCAATTAAGCTTTTCGTTGCTAAGCGAGCCGTTTAAGAAAAAGTCGTGCTTCTGCCCGAATGCTTCGAATTTGCCGTCTAGCCCTGTTTGAAACCCGATCTCTTTGGAGTCGTTATCGTAAATTCTATATCGCACCGTATGCGACGTAGTGCCGTTGTAAGGATCTGCCCCGCCGAGCGCTCCGAATTTTAACATGCTGTCGCTATCGGTATAATTGAGCCTCGCATAGGCTTTCAGATCATCGCTAAATTCGTGCGAAAGTTCGCTGTAGGCGTTAAATTTTTTATATTCGCTTCTGTCCCAATCCGAGCCGAAGTAGCTTCTGCGCGGTAAATTCAGTAAATTTCCATGATTGTCTAAAACGGGCACGCCGTAAATATCATAGACGCCGACGGTTTTTTGTCACAAAAATCCCGCGCTAAGAAGCGTCTTATCGGCCACGTCAAATTCCGTCGAAACGCCGACGCCTTCGCGATAGCCGTTGCACGGATAGTCCTTAAACGAGCCCGTTTTACTTAAAATTCCGATCAGCCGCGCGCGTGCCGTACCGCTTTGATTTACCGCGTCCGTTACGTCGATCATACCGCGATAATTATCCCAGCTACCGCCGCTTAGACTTGCGTTAAAACCGAACTGATCGCTCGGGCGCTTTCTGATTAAATTTATCGTGCCGCCGGGCTCGCCGTTGCTTTGCGTAAGGCCCGCTACGCCGCGCAGAACCTCAACGCGATCGTAAAATTCCAAATCGGTAAATTCCTTCGATAAGCCAAGAGGCCCGAACACGGAGCTAGAAACCGAGCTTGCGATGCCGTCTTCTTGGATATTATCGACATAAAAGCCGCGCGAGACGATGCGATTGCCGCCTGCGTCGTTATTTAGCGAAATGCCGGTTGCGTATTTTGAAAGAGCCTCTTCGGCGTTGTGCAGGCTCAGATCTTTTAAAAGCTGATTGGAGATGACGCTTATGGATTACGGCGTTTCTCTTATGCTTAAATTTAGTCCCGTCGCTGTGCTCATATTGCCCGTCGTATAAGAGCCCGTGCCCTCGGTAGTGGACAGATCGGCTTTGTCCGTGACGTTTATGGTGCCGAGATTATCGCCGTCCGAGCTTTGCAGCGTAGAATTTTCTGCGCTACTGCTTTGTGACGCAGAATTTTGTGCAATGCCTTTAGTAGCGGAACTTACGACGGCGTTGCCCTACGGCGCGGAATTTACAGCGGTAGGGCTTCCAGGCTTTTGCGCAGAGCTTTGCGACGCTGCACTATTAGAGGATAAATTTGAAATAGGCGATGTAGAACTCCGCGATGTGGCGGCTGTGCGCGAGCTTTGCGACGACGAAATTTTAGAGGCAGAGCTTGCAGCGGACAAGTTTTGAGAAGCGCCGCTATTTTGCGCCGCAGTAAGCCAAAACGGCGAGCAAAGTAGCGCAAAAGAGAGTAAAATTTTGCCCTTTTTCATAAAAATCCTTTTTAGATTTTATAATCTATATCAATTTACTGGCAGGATTATCTTACAATTCCTCTTAAATAATAATAAAATTTTTAATAAACTAAATCATAAAATTTTATATGTAATTACTAATTTAACGGAATTTAATAAGATCTATTGACGAAT
>NZ_CALIST010000068.1 GCF_938041645.1 uncultured Campylobacter sp.
ATTTAACGCCATTGCAAAATTCCGATATTTTAAATTTTGTTTTCTATCTGGCTATCTCGGGTGCGTGAGGGATTTATGTCGCGATGTAGCATCAAAATTTAAACCTTAACGCCGAGCAAAATTCTATGTCGTAAAATTTTATCTAGCCTGCAAATTTTATTACTGTCCAAGAGCTCTGCGCATTCTTAAACTTTACGCTGAAAAGCCGGTCTGCGCTATGTTTGTGCCACACACGACTAGGCAAATTTGAACTCGCGAGATAAATTTATCTCAAAGATTTGAAAAATTCTAAAATTTCGGCGCTAAATTTGATCGGCTTGCCGTCTTTTACGAAGGCGATTTTTACGTCCTGCGCGTATAAAAGCTCGCTGAAATCTACGTTTTTAATATCTTTGATCTTGTAAATTTCTTGTCGCAAAAGGGCGCTGGCGTTTTTGAGCGCAGCTAGGCTAGTGTGAATTTCAAGCGTATCGCCGAGGTGCGCGGGGCGGAAGAATTTAGCGCAAAGCTTGCTAACTACGAAGTGTGCGTCCGCGTGCGCGAAGTCCACTCCCGCCTGCATAAGCGCCTCGCTGCGCGCCCGCTCGCAAAATTTTATATAGTTGGCGTGATACACGATGCCCTGTGCGTCGGTGTCTTCGTAGTAAATTTTAATCTTCATCCCGCGCGTCTTTCGCTGCTGCGACATCTCTCGCAGCCAGGGCGGGGAGGATTTTTGCGAAAAACAGCACCGTTTGAAACACGATGATGAGTTTCATGCACCATTCGCTAGCCGCGTGGATTTGGGCAAATTCCGGCGTCATCGTCGCTTCTGCACCGATCTTCTGGGCATTTATGACGTAGTCGGTAAAGTAAAGCACGAAGAGTAGGGCAAGTATGATATTTACGAGCGTCAGCATCAAGGTCGAAAGGCGCAAGCGAAAGGATTGCGATTTGTTGTTGTTGAAATTTATCATCTCAAAAACGAGGCAGATGATCGAGACTGCGATGAGGATGCCGCCGTATTTTACGAAGATCTCGCTCATCAGCTTGCCGCTTTGAAAGTGCGATAGCACGCCATCTCCGATAATATGCTGCGGGAAAAATACCACCGGCGCGACGAGTGCGCCGAGCGAGAGCTCGATGCCGATAAGGGCCGCGATGATGAAGGTATAGATAGAAAAAATTGCGCGCATAGAAATCCTTTTAAATTTTGATAAATTTTAAATCGGACGTGATTATAGCGAAATCTTATAATCGTGCGCTTAAGTGTTTTGCAAGCGGGTTTTATGGGCGAATTGGTGCGGTCAGCGGTCGCGATATTACGGCATATCGCGGTATAATCAAATTTTAGTTTGGATGCGGTCGTTTACAAAATTTATAAAATTTTTACGGAGGCTGAAGATGAAATTTGTGCCAGGCGCGTTAAGCATAAAATTCCATTAAAAATTTAAAATTTTTCAAATCGTTTTTTAAAATTTCTACCAATTATTCAGCCCCCTTTAAGCATCGCTCTTGTATAATCACAATTCTGTTTCGCA
>NZ_CALIST010000069.1 GCF_938041645.1 uncultured Campylobacter sp.
TTTTTAGCGCCAGCGCAAATAGCACGACATAAAGGACGAGCAGCCATTTTTTCTGAGTTTCGCGCTTTGCACGGCGAGCCTGAGAGGTGCCGAAATACACGCCCAAAAGCCCGCCCACGGCTAGCAGTGCGCCGCGTTCGTAATCCACATGGCCGTTGTACGAAAGGCTCAAAAGCGCGCTAAATGAGCCGAAAACGATAAAAAATAGCCCCATGCAGACCGCTCTTTTGATATCGACGCCCAAAAATCCGACCAATACGGGCGTTAGAAATACCGCGCCGCCCACGCCCATGCTAAGCGCGATCGCGCCGATAGCAAAGCCGATGAAAAACAGCACCGCGCCGTGGGGATTGGCGTTGCCGCCGCTTGTTACGTTCGTGCTAAAGAGCTTGAGAAAGGAGATCGCAAGCGTCAGCAAAAGACCGATCTCAAGCACGATTTCTGGCGAGTATTTTACGATGAAGCCCGATATGCTCGCGCCGCATAGCCCTCCGAGCCCCACCGCGATGCCGCTATCTAGTCGAAGCTTGCCCGCGCGGTAGTTCAGATATGAGCCAAAAAGCGAGACGATGAACATCTGCATCACCGAGATGCCCGCGGCGGTCTTGACGTCGTATCCCAGAGCCATCATCACGGGCATTACGACCGTGCCGCCACCGATACCGAAAAAGCCCGATATGAAGCCCACGACGACGCCGACAAAGGGGAGTTCTAGCATTTTTGATCCTTAAAATTTGAAGCGAAGTTTATAGCTTTAAAATTTAAAGCTTGCTAAATTTGCGGAATTTTTAGATTTGGAAGCGGGAAATTTGCGGGATTTTGAGGCGGGGAATTTTGATCGCGGGATTTCGGTTTGAAATTTTATGTGAGGGATTTGCTAAATTTGGAAATTTCTGGGATTCTAAAGCGCGAGATTTCAGGGCACAGAATTTTAGCTTGAAATTTATGTCTCAAATTTTGGCTCAAAATTTTATCGCAACAGAATGCAAGCCATAATTTCGGCTTAAAATTTTATACGGGGCTAGCTCAATCTGCATTTGTTTGTGTTGCGGCTTCGAAGTATAAAATTTAGATCATAATTTTGCGCCTAGACTACGACGGTTTGGCGTAAATTTGGATTAAAATTTTACATTTAGATCGTGACGCAGTATTTTTGCCGCGATTAAATTTTCGACAGGATTTTATACGGCAAAATTCCGCAAAGTAAAATTTTAGACAAAATTCTGCGGCGAAATTTCTGCGCTCCGTATTCTAAAAATCGCCGTAAAAGCGGTGCAAAAGTCACGACAAGATCGGCATAAAATTTTATGCGAAGCACACAAACGCGAAGAGCGCGAATTTTACTCTAAAAAAACCTTACGGCGAAATTTCGCCGCTAAAAGCTCGCTCAAAGCCGCCCAAGGCTCGCCAAAAGACCAAAAAGCCGCCGCCGCAAAATCCTCGCGATAAAATTCCGCCCGCAAATTTCTCGGGGTAAAATTGCTTTGGATATGGCGTGGGATTTGAACTCGCGGCAAATTGTTCGGGCTAAATTTTATGCAAAATCCGCATTAGACCTGCAAACTTGATCGTAAATTTCTCCGAGCGGATTTTGCGCCTTATGAAATTTCCAGCACGATCTCCTTTTTTAGCCCGATCTGTTTGATCTCGAGCACGGAAGCGCCGCCCAATCGCAGTGCAAGCACCTCCGCCTCGCTGCAAACGCCTGCTAGGGCTATTTCGCGCAACACCTTACCGCGCCAAGCCTTGGCGTAGTGGCTCAGCACCTTGCCGCCTTTGATGAAACTAAAACTCAGATATTCGTGCTTCATCTCATAAAATTTCTCGTAAAATCCCGCGCGCAGATCCACGACGCACTCATCTGCCAGATACCGATCCATCGCGGCGGAGAAGCCGTCGCGATAAAATTTCGCCGCGTCTATGCCGCCAAATTTTTCGCCCTGCTTGAGCTTGTAGTTCGGCAGTGCGTCGCCGCCCAGCACGGGGCCGAAAAGATTTGAAAAAATTATCGTATTTCGCTCCGCAAACTCCTGTGCGCCGGGGCTTAGCGACGCATAGCCCAGCGCGCGATACGCGGTACCCGTGTAGCGTAAAAGCGCCTTCGCGCAGCCTTTTTCAAAGATATTTTCGCGCAGGGCGGCGTCCCATTTTTTCAGTCCGAAAAGTTTGCAAAGCTCCGCCTCGCTCGCCCCCTCCGTAAACTCCGCGTAGGCGCGCAGCATCTGCAGACGCTTTTCGTAAAGATCTGCAAAGATGAAATTTTGCTCGCAAATGCGCGTGCCGCCGCTTTGCTCGCTTTTCATTTCGCTTGGGGAAAATAAAATTTTCATACGCTCTCCTTAAAATTTGCTAATTTTACTAAAATTTTGCTTGCATTAAGCCCGCCTAGGCTCGCGCCGCCCGCTCAAATTTAAGCTAAGCAGCGTATAATGGCGCTAAAAATTCCAAGGACGAAAATGCTTTTAGAAGAGCCGCTGTTTTACTACCGCGAAATTTTAAAGACGCATCCGCAAAGCTACCTCGCAGAGGACGACAGGCAGGTCATCATCGGTATCGATTGCGATTATTTCGACGGATTTAAGATGAGCTTTGAGGCGCTAAAGCTTAAATTTGATGAGATAAAAAGCGCGAAAGCGGGCGCAAGCGAGTTTAAAAACGCAAACTTTGCCGGGCTTTTCGGCGTTTTGGGATATAACATCGTGCGCGCGTTCGAAAATATCGGCGCACCGAAGCAGGCGCTGTATGACTTCCCGCCGTTTTTTTACGCCGATGCCGCAAACTACCTGCACTACGATAAAATCAGCAAAATTTACGATTTTTACGGCAAAGACGCCGAAATTTACGAAAGCCTGCGCGGGCTTAGCTCGCAGGCTTCACAACAGGCCGCCGTCGAAACAGCAGGCACGCCGCAGAGTGCTGCAAGAGCGGACGCCGCTATAAAAGGCGGATCGAAATCGCAAGGCGCGTCTGAGCCCGCGCCGCGTAAAAAAGAGCTTAAATTTAAAATTTTAACCGATCTGGGCGTCGAGGAGTCGCATTTTAGCGCAATGGTCGAGGCTGCAAAAGAAAAGATAAAAAGCGGCGACGTGTTTCAGGTCGTGCTGGGCGAAATTTTAAAAATCGGCACGAATCTCGGCAGCTTGGACTTTTACGAGCGACTCAAAAAGAACAATCCAAGCCCCTATATGTTTCACTTCCCGACGCCGTACGGCTGCGTCGCGGGCTCCAGTCCCGAGCTCATTATGGAAATCAAAAAGGACGAAATTTTCGTTGCTCCCATCGCGGGCACCCGCAGCAGAGGCGCGAATGCCGAAGCGGACGCGGCGCTTGAGCGCGAGCTTTTAAGCGACGAAAAGGAGCTTGCGGAGCATCGGATGCTGATCGATCTAGCTCGCAACGACATCGGCAAATTCGCCGCGCCAGCCTCGGTGCGGGTGCAAAACGCGATGCGCGTCGTGCGCTACGAAAGCGTGATGCACATCGTAAGCGAGGTTTACGGCAGCAAGCCGCGCGGGGTAAGCGCGTTTGAGGTACTCGGCACTATCTTTCCTGCGGGCACGCTAAGCGGTAGCCCGAAGATCCGCGCGATGCAGATCATAAACGAGCTGGAGCGCTACGAGCGCGGCATATACGGCGGCGGAATCGGGTTTTGGCGCTTTAACGGCGACGTGATGCAGGCGATCTTGATTCGCTCGGCGATCTTCGTAAATCGCGGCGAGCGAGATTCCTGCTCGAACGAGGATTTTAAGCGAAATTCCAACTTAAATTTAGACTCTGTTTGCGGCGAGGAGAAGTCCGAAGCGACGGAGCTTTGCGATTTCGCAGCGCAAAAGGGCGGCGGCGAGACGCAAAATTTAGCTCGTGCGAGCGAGCGGGACGCGACGTTAAATTTCAAAGCTCGCGTAGGCTGCGGAGCGCTAAATTTAGAAAGCAAGCCGAGCTTTAGCCGCGCGATGCGGTTTGAGGCTGCCAAATTTAACGCGGAGAATTTCGGCTGCGAATGGCTAAACAATCTCGTATTTATCGGAGCGGGCGCGGGTATCGTTTACGACAGCTCGCCAAAGAGCGAATATGCAGAGATCTGCAAAAAGCGCAAAAGTCCGCTCAAGGCGATCGAGGAGCTATGCGAGGAAGTTTAGATGCTAAGTTTATCGGCTCAGGCGTGCCGCTTGCTTCGGTGGGAGTTCGATTCTGCTAAATTTAATAGCGGCTTCGGCGCTAGGACGTTAAATTTAACGGCTAGCTTCATTCGGCGCCGCAAAGCCGAGATACATATCGGCTGCAACGCCGCGCAAGCTCGCGACGCAGTAATGCCGCTGGCGCGGGCGAAATTTTAAATTTAGCCCGCAGCGGCGCTAAAACGGCGCTAAATTTAGCCGCCGCAAAGCGGTTAAATTTGAACTATTTAGAATTTTAAAGAGGCGCAAACGCCCTAAAAAAGGATAAAATTTTGATTTTAATGATAGATAATTACGACAGCTTCGTTTTTAATATTTATCAATACATTTTGGAGCTAAGCGACGAGGAGGTGCGCTACTTCCGCAACGATGAGATAACGCTGCAGCAGGTGCGCGAGCTTGCCCCGTCGCACATAATCCTAAGCCCCGGGCCAAATCACCCAAAAGACAGCGGCGTCTGCCTGGATATTTTGCGCGCGGATCTGGACGTGCCGATTTTAGGCGTGTGCCTTGGGCATCAGGCGATCGGATATGCAGCGGGTGCGCAGATAAAGCAGCTGGAGGTGCCGCTACACGGCAAGAGCTCGGCGATCGAAATTTTCAATGACGGCGTGCTTTTTAGCGGCCTGCCACGTAAATTTGAAGTTATGCGCTACCACTCGCTTTATGTGGACGAAGCTACGCTGCCGCGCGAGTTTGAAATTTTAGCAAAGAGCGAAAACGACGGCATTATAATGGCGATGAAGCACCGAAGTAAGCCTGTTTTTGGCATTCAATTTCATCCCGAGAGCTTTTTTACTCAATACGGCAAAAAGATCATCGAAAATTTCATCAATTACGGCAAAAAGATAATTTTAAAGGAGAAACTCGTGGTAAATTTCGCCCCGTTTATGTTGAAGCTACAAAAGGGCTTCCCGCTAGATAGCGACGATTATGCGGTCATTTGCAAGGCGCTTTATGAGCAGGATTACGACATCGTGCAGCTTGCGGGGCTGCTCGTGCTGATCAGCGAAAAGTCGCTATATCCAAGCAGCCTCACGGCGCTCGTGCGCAGTATCTTAAAATACTCGATCACCTACGACGATCCGAGTCCGATGTTTGACATCGTGGGCACGGGCGGTGATAGGCTAAAGACGATCAATATCTCCACGACCGTGGCATTTATCGCAGCGAGCTTCGGCGTGCGCGTCGCCAAGCACGGCAACCGCGCGATTACCAGCAGATCGGGCAGCTCCGATGCGCTGGACGCTCTGGGCGTGCCGCTACTTAGCGATCTGGCGCAGATTAGAGCGCTGCTAGATCGCACGGGGCTGGCGTTTTTTCACGCGCCGTTTTTTCACAAAATCACCGCCGAGGTCAAAGAGGTTCGCAACCGCCTAAAAATCGGCACCGTCTTTAATATAATGGGGCCGCTACTAAATCCAAATTTAAGCCTAAGCAATCAGATCGTGGGCAATTATCTGGAGGAAGTAAACGGACTCATCGCCGAAACGCTGATGATTTTGGGGCGCAAGCACGCTCTGGTGGTGCACGGCATGGACGGCATGGACGAGATCAGCCTGTGCGACGAAACGCTAATCCACGAGGTCAAAGACGGCAAAATTTTAGAATACCGCGTAAATCCCGAGCAGTTCGGCTTTAAACGCGCATTTCACGGCGATATAGAGGGCGGCGACGGCGAGGCTAATGCCGAAGCTTTAAAGCAAATTTTAAAAGGTGAGCTTAGCGGGCCGAAATTTGATATCGTCGTGCTAAACGCGATGTTTGCGCTATACTGCGCCGATGTCGTGTCAAGCCCTGCGGAGGCTAAGCCGCTCATTTTAGAGGCGATCAGATCGGGCAAAACGTGGGAATTTTACGAAAACTACGTGAGGGCGAGAGCTTAGATGGCTAGCGGCGAAAAGAGGGAGTTTTTAAGCGAGCAGCTCATCAGCTATCTGGGCAACAAGCGCTCGCTGCTAGCGCCGATCGAGCGGGCGATCTGCGAGATTAAGGCGGAGCTTGGGCGGGACAAGATCAGCTTCGCAGACGTCTTTAGCGGCAGCGGCATCGTCGCGCGACTGGCTAAAGCACACTCAAACCTTGTGATCGCAAACGATCTGGAGGGCTACTCGCGCGCGATAAACTCCTGCTATCTTTCAAATTTCAGCGACGAGCTGTGGCGAGACTTGAGCGAGCTGCACGCTGAAATTTTAAGAAATTTTACGCCGAAGGAGAGCTTTTTTAGCGAGCTGTACGCGCCGAAGGACGATGAGGATATTAAAGCGGGCGAGCGTGCTTTTTACACGCGCCGAAACGCCCTGATTTTGGGCGGGCTCTGCGAGCAGATCAGCAAAATTCCGCAAGAATTTCGAGATTTTTTCACCGCGCCGCTGCTTAGCGAAGCGAGCATCCACTCAAACACGGGCGGCGTTTTTAAGGGCTTTTACAAGGACAAAGCGGGCGTGGGCAAGTTCGGCGGCAGCGGCGAAAACGCGCTAGCTCGCATAATGGGCGAAATTTCTCTGCGCCTGCCCGTGCTTTCAAATTTCGCCTGCGAAAGCGCGGTCTTTCAAGAGGATGCCGCGCACTTTGCACAGAGCGCGCGCGAGCGCTTTTCGCAGCTTGACGTCGCGTATTTCGATCCGCCCTACAATCAGCACCCCTACGGCTCAAACTATTTTATGCTAAATTTGATCACGGATTTTATAAACGATGGCAAGCACCCAAATGCTGCGGGGCTTAGCAAGGTCTCTGGAATTCCCGCAGACTGGAACCGCTCGGCATACAACAAAAAATCAAGTGCTGCGGAGGAATTTTTCGCGCTGCTGGCGGAATTTCCGGCGAAATTTTTAATAATCTCTTTTAATTCCGAAGGCTTCATCTCAAAGGCGGAATTTTTAAAAAATCTCGCGCACATCGGCTCCGTGCGCACGATAGAGATCCGCTATCCGACCTATCGCGCGAGCAGAAATTTAAACGCGCGCGAGCTTTACGTGACGGAATTTTTATATGTCGTACAAAAGTAAGATCAAAATTTGCGGCATCAAAAGCGCCGCCGAAGCCCGCGCCGTGCTAGCATGCAGCTCGGCTTTATGCGCAAATTTAAAGAGCGCGGACGGCGCCAAAAATTTACCGCAATCGAGTAGCGAGAGCTCAATAAAAAATTCTAATTTTTGCGGCGAAAATTCTAGGCGGAATTTTAATTTGGATGTCGAGAATGCTACGCGAAATTTCAATTCCGGCAGCAAGAATTTTGCGCCAAATTTTAATCAGGACGGCGAGAATTTCACCTACCGCGCACAAAATCATATAAATTTTACGTGTGAGCAGAATTGTGATTGTGATGAAAATTTCGACGGCGGTTCGCGAAATCTGGGCGACGACTCGGGCGTGCGGGTGGAGTTTTTGGGCGTAATCTTTGTGTCAAGCTCCAAGCGCCGCGTGAGTATAGATACAGCGCGCGAGATCGCGCATATAGCGCATGAAAATGGCGCAAAGTGCGTCGGAGTTTTTGCTTTGAGCTCCGAAAAACACGGCACCGCCACGCGCGAATGTAAAAATTTTAGCGACAAAACTCGCAGCGAAGAAATTTGTGAAGATAAAATTTACGCGGGCACTAGCGGCGGCTTAAAATTTTATGAAAACGAGCGCGACGATTTGAGCGTAAATTTAAACGCAAGCCGCGCCGCGTCTGCTTCGATAAAAGATCTAAATTTTGAAATTTTAGATGCGGAAACCCTAAGCGAAGAGCAAATTTTAAAAATTTGCAGCATTTGCGAGCTAGACTGCGCTCAAATTTATGGACGCATAAGCGCGGACTTTAAAACGCGCCTCAACGCAGCGGGCATCGAGGCGTGGCAGGTGCTAAGCATCGATGCCGAAATTCCGCTGCTTGAGGGTTTGAGCTGCGATCGGATTTTATTCGATGCCAAAGGAACGAGCCTGGGCGGTAACGGCGTGAGCTTCGACTGGGATCTGTTGCGACGTGCAGGGCTTAGCTGCGAAGGACAATACGGCGTGGCGCGTGATGAAAAATACTACGCGGGCGGCACAATACAAAGCGCGGACGACGCGAGGGGCGATCTCGAGTGTAGTACGATCCGCGAGAATTGCGGCGAGGAAAAATTTTACGCAGAGTGTGTCGAAAACAGCGGCATAAAGCCCACAGCAAGCTACAATCACCGTGCCGCCAAAAATGGCGAGGCTAGTAAAATTGTGCGTGATGTCACCCGATCAAGCGATGCAAAGCCTGCAATAGAAAATTATGGCCGCGATGCAAAGAATAGCGAGGAGTACGAAGTCAGTGCGTGTACTGCTACTCAGTCAAACAATATAGAGCCCGCGAAGGAGGGTTCCGATCATTGCGGCGCAAACGACTATGAGGCGGGCGCGCCAAATATTTCAAATGACGGCGGCGAAGTAGGCAAGCTGGGTGCCACAAAAGATGATAGCGCGGATAAGTGTAGCACCGCTTCCAAAGGCGGCGCGATCTCTTTTATTCTTGCAGGCGGCATCGGCGCGCAAAATATCCGTGAGGCACTCGCACTGCGCCCATACGCTATCGATCTAAACAGCCGCGTGGAGGATGCGCGAGGCATTAAAGATCCACAAAAGATAAGCGAAATTTTGCAAATTTTAAAAAATGTGCAAGGCTGATCTCTGCGTGCAAACTCGCGCGATAGTTATATCTAAATCAAGCGCGTATAAGGAGGAGCCAAATGCGTAAGGACGAAATTGCTAGGTTTGGCATAAGCAAAACGCGGTATGATAAAAATATAAAGGATTTCTTACAAGATAAAAATTGCGATAAGCGAAATTTGGCGGGCGGCGGGCTAAAATTTACGAGCGATGGCAGGCAAAATTCTATAAATGCCAGCGAACGAAATTTTACGAATGTCGTTGAACAAAAATCGCAAAGCGATCTCTCTTGTGCCACTGATACACTCTCGCAAAATTTTAAAACTCAAGCTAGAAATTACGACAAAGAGCCGATAATTATAAAAGATAACTCGATAGAGATGATTAAATTTTATTCGCCATTTCTGTACTTTCTTAATTTCATAGATTTTGGAACAAGGCAAGACTCGCCAAGATCCGTTAAACGCTGGCTAGAACTTTCGGATAAATTTGGCACCTGCTATATAAAATTTAAAAATTCAGTTATCGAATATTATTCAGAGAAAAAGAGAATGACCCTATACTCTATAAATTTATCTGAAATAATTGCAATAAAACGCACCTTTGGGCCATCCACTTTAAAAATGACGGAAAAAGGTAAAATTTCAACATTTTTTGTCGCGTTTACGTGGATAATCCTTTTATCTTTGGTAGTAACTTTTAAAAATAAAATTTCTTATGGAATTTTAATTGTGCCGATCTCCTTATTTTTGGCGTTTGCGCCCTTAATCATATTTAGATTTAAGAAAAATTTGGGATTTGACATAGGAAACGACAGCCTTATTTTTATGAGCAATGGTAATTATATCGAAGCAAGCATATTAACAAGCAAAGAATACAAAGAGCTAAAAGCCTATTTTCTACTCAAAACAGGGAAAAATTTAGATAAAATCCCGCCACAAA
>NZ_CALIST010000070.1 GCF_938041645.1 uncultured Campylobacter sp.
AGCGCTTAAAAGCCGCGTCGTAGTCGTAGCCCGCGTCATCCGTCGCCACGGGGCCGAACTCCGTCCTAGTCGCGGCGGGCGCTAAAACTTTAGCCTGCATTTTAGCCTCTTTATCCTGCGCCAGCTCGTAGTGCAAGCCCTCCGTAAAGGCGCTTACGAAAAACTTGCTCGCGCAGTAGGTGACGGCGTTTGACACCATGCTGTAGCCGCCGGTGGAGGAGATATTGATGAGCTGAGAGGGCTTATACTTGTAATCGCGCACGAAGAAGTGGCTTAGCAGCGTGAGCGAAATGACGTTGAGACGTAGCATCTGCGAGACTTTGGATAGATCGCGCTCGCCGACCGCGCCGTAATCTCCAAAGCCCGCGTTGTTTATGAGCGCCTTTAGCTCGTAGCTTTTTAGCTCGTCCCAAAGCGCTAGGACATTCTCGCTGCGCGCAAGGTCGCAAATTTTAATCACGACGTCCGATTTGGGCGCGATCTGCGCGATCTTGTCCTTTAAGCTTTGCAGCAACTCCGCTCTACGCGCGATTATGATCAAATTTTCTCCGCGCCTCGCAAATGCCTTTACCGCGGCCGCTCCGATACCAGAACTTGCACCAGTGATGACGATATATTTTTTCATTTTCTATCCTCTTTAGATTTTTCAGTTTGAAATTTTACCGAAGCTCGCCGCGTATTCACGCGTGCGCTCGTCTTAAATTTACAAATTTGCCGGCATTTTGCGAGGCGCTTACTCGTCGCTTATGGGCGTGCGCTTGGTATCTACCGCTTTGCCGTCCAGATAATACCGACCGCCGGCGACGTAGTGAAGCGTTTTTAACTCGTCAGGGATCTTTTCAAATAGCCAGTGCCTACCGTCAAAGATCCGCTCGTCCGCATACGCCGCGACGATCTCGCCGATGAAAAGATCATAGCTCTGCTCGTTATGAGGCTCGGGGATGCGCTTGCAAACGAGCCATGCGGCGCAGCCCGCGATCAGCGGCACGTCGAGCTCCTCTTTATAAAAAATTTCCACGTTTTTCATCTTGTCCGCGTTATCAAAGCGCGAGTTGTTTTCGGTGCCCAGCTCGCTAACCAGCTCCGCCTGCGCTGCCGTGGGGATCTGCACAGCAAAATACCCGCTCTTTTCGATGAGCGTCCTCGTGTATGAGCCGTTGTGCGGCACGATAGTAACCTTGTCGTAGTCAAGCGCCTGCGCCCACGTTATCGCCATCGCATTGACGTCGCCATCGTATTTGGCCGATACGAGCGTGGTCGCGCCGGGGTTTGGGATATGATTTTTGTATATCTACTTTTATGACCTCAATTTTTGCTCCTTTGATTAAATTTTTATAGACGGCAGATACCGCAAATAACCGAATGCTTGGTATTAACTTGCCCTTAAATTTAAGCCTCAGGCTCTACTAGACCAGCCCGAGCTTTGGCGAGCTTGGATTAAATTTCTCCGCGGCGCGCGAAATTTGGCTGACTTAAAATTTCACCTGCTATTTTCTGCGGATATTATAGTCTTTGCCGCTTTTTAGCAGCGAAATTTTGCCGTCCTTCGAGACATAGTAACCACCCTTAACTTTGCTTAAAATTTCGCTCTGCGGCAAGCTCGCCCAAAAGATTTCTACCCTGCTTTTATCCGCGGAAAATATCCCGTAGATCGCAAGCGTAGCGTTATCCGGATCAGCTAACCTCACGTCCGCGATATCAAAAACCTGCACGCAGCCATTCTTAATCTTTGAAAAGCTCTGCCCCGCGGCGACTAAGCAGCCGTGCTCATCCGTGCCGCCGCCTACCATCGGCCCCTGCACGGCGGGCACCTTGCAGACGCCCTCGCTCGTGCCGCAGTCCG
Organism: uncultured Campylobacter sp.; assembly: GCF_938041645.1. Classification (GTDB taxonomy): domain Bacteria; phylum Campylobacterota; class Campylobacteria; order Campylobacterales; family Campylobacteraceae; genus Campylobacter_B. The sequence goes on from NZ_CALIST010000070.1 coordinate 1,844, forward strand.
CAGCCACGCTTTCGCCCCTATTATCCGCCTCCCTGCCCAGCTTTGCATCGTGCGCCGCGCAGCCGCACAAAAGCGCCGCTGTAAAGGCCGCGATTAAAATTTTACCTCTCATCTTTACTCCTTTAAATAAATTTTATCTGCATTCAAAGCTACTCGCGCTATTTTCGTCGCCGCCTACGTAGGTAGCCACTTTTGGATACGCGCAGATAGGGATCTGCTTACCGGCGCAGCTCGTGCTTTTACCTAGCAGGCTAGATGGAGCCGTTCCCTGCTCGCGCCACGCTTCAAGCGCGCTTAGCGGATCGACATCATCGATGCCGTTACCGCCGCCGCAGTGATTCATCCCAGGCAATGCAAAAAATCGCGCAAATTCGTCCGCGTCCGCGTTCGTTTCCACTAGCTTTTTGTACCAATCGCGCTGATCCATCGCCGAAAATACGGGATCGGAGACGCCCGTTACGATGATGAGTTTGCCGCCGTTAGCGCGGAAGCTATCTAGCTTGGTCGAAATCGCATCGTTTATCGCCGCGGTCTCGAACGTTCGCTCTACGTCCTTATCGAAATCAAATTTCATCAGATCAAACTCCGGTTGCGGCGGCGTCAAGAAATAATAATTCATCGAGCCCTTCGAGAGCACGATATTTCTAGCATTTGGCTCTGCCGTTTGCGAGTCGCCAAGCTTCCACATGCGCCAGCCGGGCTGATTTACTCCGGCATCGTAAAACCAGCCGCTGTAAATTTGCTCGCCCTTGCTGTTTTTTGCGCCGTCAAATATCGCTTTTATCGCAGAAATTTTTTCTTTAGCTAGATCAAGTCCGCTGGGATCGAACTCGCAACGCTCCCAAGCGCCGATGATTCCGTCTTTTAGGCCGTCTAGCGCATCGCATTTATCCAGAACCGCCATGCTTAGCTTATCCAAATCCTCCTGCGTAAGGGCGTTTGCAAAAATTTTATCCCCAGCGGCGTTTTTAGGCGCGATCTTCATAAGCTGCCGGTTGTCCCACTGCTCCGCGATCGCCGCGCGCGAAAGCCTAAAACCCGGATTTGCCGCGATTACGCCGTCAAATTCCAGCGGATACCTCTGCGCCGCCATCAGAGCCGAGCGCCCGCCGTTTGAGCAGCCCATAAAGTAGCTGTGCGCGGGCGCTTTTTTATACGCCGAAAAAACCAGCTGCTTTGAGACGCTCGCGACCTTGCCGATGGCCTGATATGCATAATCTAACCGCGCCTGTTGCTCAAGCCCAAACTCGGGCGTAGGCGTAGGATGTCCCGAATCGGTCGCAACTACCGCATAGCCCCTCATAAGCGCGGGCGTTGCGGTGCTAGTGCGGATAGGCACGGCACCAAGAGCCAGCGCTACGAAGCCGTCCAAACCGCCTCCGCCCTGAAATAGCAGCTTGCCGTTCCAGTCGCCCGGCAAGCGCAGCTCAAATTTTATGCCGTAATGCTTGCCGTCCGAGCCCGTGCGGGAGGCTATCTCACCGTGAATTATGCAGTGCGGCGCGGCTTTTAGCGTCTTTTTGGCTCCGCCAGTTAGCGCAGACATCTTATCGGCACCGATTTCGCCGCTTTGATTCCAGATCGCTTCGCTAATCTTTGTATCGTAAATTTTCGTACCCTTTAGCGCCGCGCAAGCCCGCTCGTCAAAATCGCTCGCAAGCGCCCCCTGTAGGCCCAAAGTAGCCGTAAAGGTTGCAACTAAAATTTTATATTTCATTGCCGCTCCTTTTGAAATTTTATTAATTGTAATTCTAACATAAAAATTTATCGTGAATTTCAAGCGTATTTGAGAAATTATGGAATTCCTAGCGGAGCCATGCGGGATTGCAAATTTTAATTAAAGGGACGAAGCACTTGGGCGATCCGCAGAATCTGGCTCGTCGGTTAAGCGGTTTCGTAGATCGCGACGGAATACTTCGATCGCCCAAAACCAAACCGCGTGCCGAAAAAATCCCGAAACGAACTCATACCACGAAAGCTGAAAAAGCGGCAGCGTGAACCCTAAAATCGGCAGCGTGATGCAATGCACCGCGATATTTATGACGATGCCAATGCGGCGCCCTGAAATAGCGTAATTTTAGGTAATTTCTCGACAGCGAAGTGTGCCTAATTTTAAATTTTGCTATTGTTGCGGAGCATTAAATTTCACGCGTGCTCTTAAAGCTTGCACGGTAAAAAATCAGCAGCGCGGCGGCTAACGCAGCAAAGCCGCAAAATAGCCCTTGGTAGCTTAAATATTCAAGCGCCTTGCCACCTACGGCAGTACCGATGCCGCCTCCGAAAAATATCGCCGTGCCTATGATCCCAGAGGATAGACCTTTGGCGGAGCCGCAACGAAGCGCTGCGCTTGCTAGGACCGACTGCGCACAAACATAGCCAAATCCCAACAAAAATGTTCCTACATATGCAGTGGCAGCGAAGCAACTCGCCAAAAGGCACAGCGCCGAAGCGGACGCCAAAAAGCCGAGGGATAGAATTTCTTTTAGCGGCAACTTCTCTTTTAAATATCTAGCAGCGTTTCCTGCCAAAAAGCAAGCGACGCCGTAAAGCATAAGGCAGGCTCCGGCAAAATTTGAGCTCAAGCCCAGCTTTTTAAGTAGATAAGCGCCTATGAATGAATACGCCCCAAGCACGATTACGCCGTTACATAAAGCCAAAAAATAGCTTCTCAAAAGCGCAGCATCGCCGCGCAAGCTAGCTATGGATTTTACGAAGCTCTCGCCTTTGCTTTTCGGAGCGTCTTTGAAATTTAGCGTAAATAGTGATACGAAAGATACCGCAGACAGCGCAGAAAAGGCTAAAAATATCTCCCTCCAAGAAAATCTAGCCACTGCCCATCCGCCTAAAGCCGCACTCAGCCCCTGCCCTAAAAATACCGAACCCAGAAATATCGCTACGATTTTTTGTCTATCCTTCTCGTCATATGCATCGCCTATAACGCCGAGGCAGACAGCGATTATACCCGCTGCCGCGCATCCCGTGCAAAAGCGAAATAAAACAAGCCACGCTAAACTTTTTGCAGTGGAGCAAAGAAGCGTAAATATCGCCAAAAAGAGCATTAGCGAGATTAAAATTTTACCTCTGCCGTAGCGATCGCTAAGATGTCCGTAAACCGGCTGAAGTAAGCCGTATGGAATCAGATATGCCGTCAAAACTGCGGAGGCGGCGCCCACCTGCACCCCAAACGTATCTGCGATGCTAGGTAGCAGTAGCGATGCGATCCAGTTATCTGCGGCAGAGATTATCCCTGAGGCGATGATTAAGAGTAGTAGTCCTTTTTTGCAGCGCATTTTAAATTCCTAAATTTACGTAATTTTAGCCATTATAACTCTTTTGCTAGAAAATTTGGAATTTTAGTAAGCTCAGCGAATATGAGACGACAGGCATGGATCGCTAAGTTCGCAGCTAGAGGGCACAATGCGGCAGGTATAGCGCAACATCGGCATACAATGCGATGCATCTACCTTGAGCAACGCGAGTAGTGAATGAATGACTAGTTTATATTTATAATCCACTTTTTTCGCGCATAAAGACCTATAAGAAATAACGCAAATTTAACAATGCCACGAAGCAGAGCTATAGCATAAGGCAAATAAGGAAAGCTCTAACTTGCAGCACGAACCCTACAATAAAATTCAAAAATTCTTTAAAATTCTACGCGGATTATGATGCCTAAAAATTAACTAAAATTTTAAGCGCACTACTCCCGCAACACGCTTTTTAGCCACGCAATTCCGCCGTTTATCACAAGTCGCGACGAGCCATTCGGACGATCTCGTGCCGCTAGATTAAATTTAATAGCAGCGGAATTTTGAAATTTTACGAATGCAGGGATCTCAATGAGCGCTTGAAATTTTAATTCGGGGCGATAATTTTGATTTCATTCGCGCAAGATCCGTCAAAGTCCGCGCCGAAGGGATCGCGTACCGTAAAATAATGATCTATCGCGCCGCATCCGTGCCCGATCTGCTCATCCCAACCCAGCGCCCTGCGCACAAAGCCCTTGGCATGGGCGACGGCTGCGGACAGACTAAGCCCCGCCGCCAGCGCGCATGCGATCGCGCTTGAGAGCGTGCAGCCCGTGCCGTGGGTGTTACGCGTAGAAATTTTAGGCGCCGAAAACTCATAAAATTTACCGTTTTCATACAAAATATCGACCGCTAAATTTGTAAAATCCGCGCCCTCTCCGCTCGGTTTAAAGCCGTCATCTAAAGGCGCTGCGGATAAATTTTGTTCAAAAGAAGACTCCGCGCCCGTCGTTAAAATTTTGCATTCGCTAGTAAAATTTTCATCCGCGAAATTTGCGCTCTTCGTCGAGCTCACAGAGTTTTCGTGTGCGCCATTTTCGCCCGCTTCACGCAATAAGACTTTAAAATTTTGCGCTATATTCATTTCCGCCGCGTCCGCTTCCGCCACAATGCAAGCCGCGCCGCAAGCCACGCTCGCAGCCGTCAGATCGCCGCCTTTTATCAAAATCGCGCCGCCGAAAAACTGCGAAATTTTAACCGCTGCGGCGCGCATATCGGCTAAGTTTAAAATTTTCATCTCCGCCAAGACCTCAGCCTCGCGCACGTTAGGCGTAATAATCTCCGCGGCGGGGGCGAGCTCGTATTTTAGCGCATGCAGCGCGCTTTGTTTCATCAAAACTCCGCCGCTGGTGGCGACCATCACGGGATCTAAGACGACGTTTTTCGCGCCGTGCTTGCTCAGGCTCTTTGCGATGGCCTCGGCAACCCCCTCATTGGAGATCATTCCGATTTTAACAGCATCCGGAAAGATATCGCTAAAAATTGCATCGAGCTGTGCCTCTACAAAATCTGGCGAAACATCCATCACGCCGAATACGCCGCGCGAATTTTGCGCCGTAAGCGCCGTAATAGCGCTCATAGCAAACATCTTGTGCGCGCTAATCGTCTTGATATCTGCCTGAACACCAGAGCCGCCCGTACTGTCGGAACCAGTGATAGTGAGGATGGGTATATTCGTTTTCATAAGCACTTGCAAAGGAAAGAAAAAAAATGCAGACAGCGAAATAATGTTCCCGTTTTGACAAAGCAAACACGCGTTTGGATAAAGATTAAGGAGATCTTAGCCTTTTGGTCATGCCGAAAACCTACATAGCTTTCCAAAGAAAAGCTATGTAGGTTTTCAGTGTTGGATTAATTGAATTTCACGCACCGCATTCCAGCCTCACGCGTGCTTCGATGTACTCCCACATGGGTTCTTTTGAAAGTGAAGTTGAATGCACCGTAAAACATTTTACCCTCAGCCGTTGTAGGCAGAGCATAGCAGGTGGAAGTCCAGTACTGTCCTTCAAGTCCCATACCTCTTCCTATTCCCTGTCTGATTTCCCCGTATAGATAATTATCTATTGCGGGCAGATAGAAGTAATTGGTATTGTCAGCAGGAGGTGTCTGCGGGTAGCCTTTCACCCTGAAAGGAAATTCCTTCTGCATAGCTTTCGTACCTCGACGATAGTCTTTACCATTATACGATTCTTTCAGCGCATTAGGGCTCATTCCGCCGTTGTCTGATGCGATGGCATATGCTTTTTTGAGCCACAGACCACCT
>NZ_CALIST010000071.1 GCF_938041645.1 uncultured Campylobacter sp.
TGGCACGATCGCTCTTAAAAACCTAAAAGACAGATCCACGCTGATGCATGAGATCCAACACTGGGTGCAGAGCAAAGAGGGCTTTGCAACGGGCGGCACTGGCGGCGATGCGAACTACGCGAAGCTGCACGGCGAAGCGGAGGCTAGAAACGTGCAGACGCGCCTAGGCTTGGACGATGCCGCAAGGGCGCAGAAAGACCCGCTCAGCACCTTTGACGTTAGTCCGGACGATACGATCGTTTTGCGAGACGGCGGCGTGAACGCAAACGAGGAGCCGCTTAAATTCAAAGCAAGCGAGATTGAAAATATAGGAGGCGAGATCAAAAAGCGCCGCCCAAACATCGAGCAGGAGGTGGAGCAGAGTGTAGAGCAAATTTACAAGGACAGCTACAAAACGCACGACACCGCGCGCACGGCCGGACAGCATGCCGCCATCTTCGACAAAACGCACGACACCGCGGGCGAGGTGCTGGATGCCATAAGGACGGGCAATTTCGACGCGCTCTCGCAAGGGGTGCAGACCAACCTCTCCGAAAGCCAACTCGCGCGGCTCAAAAAGGACATCGCAGGCGCCAAGCTAACTCACATCAGCCGCGACGGCTTCACATTCAAAAAACGCGGCAAAAATGGCGACGAGCAGATGATATTCATCGATATGGATCAAAGCGGCAGAGCGCGCATCAACGCGTATTCTAAGGCTCATATCGACGAGAGCATTCGCGCAAACGAGACGATGTTCGATCGCCTCTTTGGCGGCGATGAGGCGCTGAAAAATTACAGCTTTGAGGTCAAGGCGAAATTTCTGAACGAGCCCGATCCCATCAAGGCGGAGGAAATTTTAAAAAGAGCCGACAAAAGGGCTTTCAAAGCCAAAATCGCTCAAGAGAGCAAAGCAAAGCAGGAAAAATTGCAGGCCGAATATGACCGCGCGGCACGGCAGGCAGATCCTTTCAACCCCGACATGCCTACGATGAACGATCTGTTAGGCAAAACGGACGCGCTTTTGGGACCATACGGCGGCGCGGACGGCAAGTGGGCGCAGTTTGTCGATACCCTTTGGCGCAAGGGGATCAACAAGTATGAAAACGCGGTAGATCGCATCTTTGAGGGCGAAAATACCCCCGCTTTGGTGAAAAAGGGGATGAGCGTCCTTGATCTGCGAAACGCTGCAAAGCGCGAAATAGACGGCGCGATCGAGAGTTTTTTTCGCGAGAGCGCGGCTATTAATGCGCAGGCTCGCACTGCGGCGAAATATCTTGATAAATTTGACGCCGCACAGAGCGAACAGCTGTTTAACGCTCTGGATGGAAAGATAGCTAAAGCCGATCTCCCGCAGGAGCTGCAAGCGACCTATCAAAAGCTGCGTGACACGATCGATAACAACGCAAACGAGCTCATCAAAGCGGGCGCCCTCAAGCAGGAGAACAAGCTCACCGATTACATCGGACACTACTACGACGAGTATATGCAAAACGAGCGCGGCAAAATAAGCAGGACGCTAGGCAAATTTTACGCTCGTAAAGACCTGAGCGAGGCGCAAAAAAGAGCTCTTGGGCTTCGCACGGACATCAGCTTCGTAGTCGCAAACACCCTCGCAAAGCAGCGCACGCAGCTTCTCAAAGCCCGCGCGCTTGAGGGTATCGCAAACCGCTTCGGGCTCGATGAGATCCCCGCCGGCGCAAGGCAGGGGCAATACGTGCGGATCAGCGACGAAACCGTTGGAGGCGGCATAAAGAAATTCGGCGCCCTGGGAGGCAAATACGTCCCAAAAGAGGTGGCGGAAGCTCTGAAAAGCACGCAGGCTCTGGGCGGACAGCTCGGCGCGCAGCAGGTTCCACGTGGTGCGCATATCAGTGCTCCTGGGCCGGGGCCGCCGAGGCGGCGGGACGGGGACGGGCGGCGCCGTAGGCGGACCTCGGGCCGCGGGTCATGGCGGCGACGGCCTCCTCGATGGAGGGGGGCTCGACGACGACGTCGGGGCCGAATGCGGCGGTGTCCGAGACCCTGATGAGTCCGGAGAAGGCGCCCGCCCCGTTGCGCCGGGTCCCGGCAAGGGCCGCCTCGGCCGCGGGCGTCAGGGCCGAGACGGGGCCGCGGGCCATGGCCCACTGCTCGGTGAGGTCGGTCAGGGGACCGGCGAAGCGGGTGCGGCCGGCCCCGATAATGTGAAGGTGGTCCGCAATCTGCTCCAGGTCGGAGGTGATGTGGGTCGAGAAGAGGATCGTCCGCCCCTCCTCGACGAGGAAGTCGCGGAGGACGTCCAGGACGTCCAGGCGCGCGACGGGGTCCAGGCCCGAGGTCGGCTCGTCGAGGATGAGGAGCT
>NZ_CALIST010000072.1 GCF_938041645.1 uncultured Campylobacter sp.
GTTTGCGCTAAGGCCTCGGACACGGTAAAATTTTAAAATTTATCGCGCTTGCGATCTGCGCCGTGCGCTTTTTGGTTCGACATATTCTGCTTTGCGGCGTCGGCTGTGTTCGTTACACTCGCCTTGTTCGTCGTATTTGGTTAAATTTTTAGCGTGGCTGTATCAAGAGGCAGGCAGCGCAGGTTTTGAAAACATCGACGCGGAATTTTAAAAATTCTGCGATAAAATTTCTGCCGCTGGCGGCGTTTATGCCAGAGCTTTTGCGACGAAATCTAGATGCGCCGCGCGATGAGCTTTAAAATTCCGAAGCGAAATTTAAAATCGCGAGCAGTGCGCGGCGCAGCAGGCATCGTAACATAACAGCGCAAAATTAGCCGCATTTGAATAAAACGACATAAAATTTAAGCGCTCCTGAATACGGCAGCTTGAAATTTAAATACCCTTAAATTAAAGCGACACGAAATTTAATCGTGCTAACTGCCGCAACCGCATTAAATCCCGAGCCGTTCCGCGCTGTGCCGAGCAGAATGCTTTAAGATCTGTGCCGCATCACGCTATTTGTATTAAATTCTGTGCCGCGTCGCACTAAATTTGCGTTAAATTCCGAGCCGCATTAAATTTACGTCAGAATTCCGCCGCCGCAAGGACGGCGTTTGATTTTATTTTTTGATCATGCGTTTGTATGGGCCGAAGCGGTGATCGTTCTCGTCAAATCCGTCGTTGTAAGGCCCCACGTCCATATCCATCTGCTTGACGTCTAGGTCGGGGAAATCTTTCTCTCTATCGGGTTTGATCTTGCGCGGCTTTGAGTTTATATACGCCGTCACGTCGAAAGCTTCCTCCCAGCTTAGCGAGGCGTCTCCTTTAGGCATAGTGGCTTTGACATACCTCGTTCCTTCGATGAGCCTATACATACCGGCGCCCGTATTGTAGCTGTCATCGCCCCAAAGCGCGGGGAATGTGTAGTAATCGCCGCTTTGAGCAAACCCCTCGTTTTTTATCCCTTCGCCGTTTTCGCCGTGGCAGGCGGCGCATTTTGCGGCGTAAATTTCGCCACCTTTTTTAGGATCCGCCGCGCGGTCTAAAAACTGCGCTTTCGGCAGCCCCTGACCTTTTAGCTTTGCGCCGACCTCATATCCTGCGGAGAGCCAGTGCATGTAGGCGATCATCGCGCGCATCTCTTTGGAGTTCGTAGGGATCGCTTTGCCCGCCATCGAGCGCTGAAAACAGCCGTTTATGCGGTCTTGCAGCGTGACTAGCTGATCCGATCTCGCGACATACTGCGGAAATCTCGCGTAGATACCCACGAACGGGCTTTGATCGGGCACGACGCCGCCGCTCGTATGACAGCTCGAACAGGAGAGGTTGTTGCCCGCAAAGCGCATTTTTTCGTCCTTTGCCTGCGGTCCGAGATACCTCGTCGTCTCGTTGATGAGTTTCGCGCCGTAGATGACGGTCTTTGCATAAGGCGAGTCGTCGAGCTTTGCCTCGTCTATGACGCCGTTTTCGTCGATGCCTACGGGCAGCCTAAACTCCTGCGTCTTTTGCTCGTACGGCACGGCTTTTTTGGCGTTGAGTTTGGCTACATCAAAACCTAAAACGGGCGTAAAAAATAGCGGAAGCGCTAAAACAAGGGCGGTTTTTCTCATATGTTCTCCTTTAAAAAGTAAAATATACATTTGAAATTATTGAATTTTTTAGTTAAATGTGCGTTAAAATTTCAAAAAAAGGAGAAATTCCGAGAGCTCGCACAGAGGGAAATTTTAAAGAGCCGATTTTAAAATTTGAGCGGGCGAAAAAATTTTAAAAGCTGATTTTTGCGATCTGCGCGTAGGGGAGATTTTAAAAAAGCCGATTTTTGAAGGCTTGCGAGAGCGCAAATCTAAAGGGCGCCTTTCACGGCTCGTTTCGTGCACCGCTCGGCCGCTTCCTGCGCTGTTGTATTTTGCATCGCTGCATTTTTGCGTCGCGGATGCGGCGTCGCGCCGCGTATAAATGCGGAGCGCATGCAAGTGCTTGTGAGAAGCGAACGGGTAAAATTTAGGCGTGCATTTCGCTCGTGCGCGACCGCGGTATATTTGATACGTGCCGCCCCTGCTGCTCCGCCACAAACGAGCCGTTCGCAAAAACGTGTCGCGGCATGCCGCCGAAATACAAGCGCAAATCGGTATTTCAGCGCGAGATTTGCAAAAGCATGTCGCGGTGCATCGCAGCAGGATATCGCCGCCGCATTTGAAATTTATCTAGGTTCGCCGGCGCGATAGGGCGAGGCGGATCGTCTCGTCCATGCGCCGTTTGGACGGCGCGCGTATTTATGCTCGCCCTGTACGCGCCTTAAACGGGCTCTAGGTTTGAAATTTAACCCGAGCGGGCTTGAAATTTAAAATTTAAGCGGATTTAAGCTTTGGCGGTCGGATCTGCTTGCGCGCCGCGCAGGACCGTATACGCGCTAGAATTGTCGCCGCCGAGATAAAATTTCGCGCTACAGGCGCCGTAATGCGGCGATATGAAATTCTAACGCCCCTAAATAAAACGGTATGAAATTTTAAATGCTCTTAAATTAAAACGGCGCGAAATTTAACCGCGCCTGGCGGTCGTATAAATTCCGTCGCTAAGCCGTATCGTGCGGAGCCGCATCGCGTCAGATCAGCATTAAGCTCTGCTGCCGCGCCGCGCGGGATTACGTTAAAATTCTACCGCCGCGCCGTACTACGCCCGACAGGATCTACATTAAATTTTGCCGCCGAGTTGCACCGCACTAGATTTGTTTTAAATTTTGCTGTCGTGCGCACTAAATTTACGGTCAAAATTTCGTCGTCGCGCCGCGCAAAATTTGCACAAAATTCGCCGTATCGTCGAGTCAAATTTGTCTCAAAATCCATTACTGCGGCGAGCTGCGTTAAAATTTAGATTAAAATTTCGCTGGCATGCCTATCTGTGGTAATTTTTTACGAATTTTTTTATGCGCTCAAATCCGCGTTTTAGATTTTCCATAGAGCATGCAAAGCTTACGCGGAAGTGCCCATCCATGCCAAATCCGCTTCCTGGCACCGTGGCTACGAGCCCTTTATCTAGCAGTTGCATGCAGAATTTCATACTATCGGGTTCTACCTGGGAGCAATCTATGAAGAAATAAAATGCGCCATCTGGTTTTACGACACTAAGCCCAGGAATCGCGCCTATCGCGTCCGTACCAAAATCGCGCCTGCGCTCGTATTCGCGCCTCATCTCCTCGATAAAATCGTCCGCCTCGCCGCGCAGTACCGGCATAGCGCCTGCCTGGACGATGCTTGCTACGTTGCTGACGCTTTGACTTTGTAAGTTTATCATCGCCTTATTTAGTTCATCGATCGCACAGGCGGTGTAGCCGAAGCGCCAGCCGGGCATCGCGCCACATTTGCTTAGCCCGTTGATCGTCACGGTGCGCCTAAACATATCCTCGCTGATGCTTGCTGCGGCTATGAAGCTCTTGCCGAAGACGATTTTTTCGTAAATTTCATCGGCAATTACCAAAATTTTAGTGCCTTTTAACACATCCGCAAGCTCTTGCAGCTCCTGGCGCGAATATACGGCGCCTGCGGGGTTACTCGGGTTGAAAAGGCACAGCGCCTTCGTGCGCGGCGTGATCGCGGCTTTGAGTTGTGAGGCGGTGATTTTGTATCGGTTTTCCGCCTTGGTGGCTACGATGACGGGCTTGCTGCCGCAAAATTTTACGATTTCGGGATAGGTGACCCAATAAGGCGCCGATATTATAACCTCATCGCCTTCGTTTAAGATGCAGTTAAAGGCGTTAAATAACGAGTGCTTGGCGCCTACGTTGGTGATGATCTGATCAGGCCTGTAATCTAGGTCGTTGTCGCGCTTTAGCTTCTGCGCGATTAAATTTAAAATTTCAGGCGTTCCGGCAACCGGCGTATATTTTCCGCAGCCCTTGGCCATAGCTTCTATGACAGCCCTTTTGGCGACCTCTGCAGTATCGAAATCAGGCTCGCCTGCGCTTAGGATTACGACATCTTGCCCCTGAGCTTTCATCTGTTTGGCTTTGGTGCTGATTGCGATTGTTAGGCTTTCGCCGAGCTTGCTTACGCGACTTGAAAGTGTTAATTTCATTGATGCTCCTTGGATTGGTTTAGACAATTTAAAATTTGATTTTTGACGCTAAAAGCCCTGCCGCTACTTGGGTCTTGGTCGTAGATATCGTCGATTTTATAATCTCCTCCGCTACGGACGAGTTTGTAGATTATCGTCTGCGCGCCGTAGGGGCAGGTTTGAGTTACTACGACGGTATCGCGCTGCCCTAGCTCAAAATCATATTTCGCGTCGTCGCAGACATCTTGACCGCCGATTACCGGATCGTAGTCCAAACAGCCCACCTCACCTTCGCCAGCAGATGCTTCATCTTGCATAAGCACGGATCTGAAAGAAGCTGATAGGGCATTTTTGTGATCGCCAAAATAGGTGTCCTTGATGTATAGACTTTTTACTAGGCTTATTCTGGCGTCGTCCGCGGAATTTTTCGCGCTATTAGCATCGCTGCCGCTTGCCGACAAAATAGCAAAAATTGTAAAAAATAGAGCTTTTTTCACTTTAACCCTCTTATTTTAATGATTTCAGATACTCTTTGTAGAATTTATTTAGATCCTCATCCATTGCGGAGATATCTTTTCTACCGCTGCAGATGCACTCTTCCAAAATTTCGATACGCTTGATGAGATATTTGATAAGCTCCTGGCTGATATCGGGAATTTTATTATGCGCCAAAGGATCGCTCTCGCAGCTTCCTAAAATTCTAGCCGGCACGCCTACGGCGGTGCAGTTTGGCGCGACGTCTTTTACGACGACGGAATTTGCACCGATTTTGGAATTTTCGCCGATGGTGATGTTGCCTAATACTTTGGCTCCTGCACCAACTACGACGCCGTTTTGCAGCGTCGGATGGCGCTTTCCGTGCTCTAAGCTCACGCCGCCGAGAGTGACGCCCTGATAGATCAGACAGTTATCGCCGATGATCGCCGTTTCTCCAATGACAAGCCCCGTGGCGTGGTCGAAAAACACTCCTCTACCGATCTGTGCGCCCGGGTTGATATCTACGGCGGTGATTATGCGGCTAAGTCCGCTAATCGCGCGAGCTATGAGCTTAAAACCTCGCTCGTAGAAAAAATGCGCGAAGCGGTAATTTATTAGCGCCCAGACGCCTGGATAGCAGAAAAATATCTCAAATACGCTATTGCATGCGGGATCTTGACGCAAGGGCTCGGTGAAGTCCTGTTTTAAAATTTGCCAAAAACTCATTTGATCGTCTTTAAGTAGCTATTGTCGTTTAAAAACAGATATAGCTCGCCCAGGATATGCTTTTTCTCTTTATCTCCGATAAGATTTGATTTTTCGACGCGCTCGTTTAGGCTTTCGCGGATATCTACTACGTCGTAGTCCATATCCTCCAAGATGTCGATGACCGATTGAGATTCGATAAAATCCTTGATCTCAAAGCCGCCGTCATCCTTTAAAATCACGGTCGCCTCTGTTGGGTGTGCAAAGAGGTTGTGGCTCATGCCAAGCACCTCCTGATAGGCTCCGACAAGGAAAAAGCCCAAAAAATACTCCTCTTTTTCAGGATCGAAATCGTGCAAAAATAGCGGATTTTTTTGATTGTCGAATTCTATCTCGCCGTCGCTATCGCAGGTGATATCCCAGATCGACGCCGATAGCGTGGCGCGCTCATCCAGCCTCTCTAACGGCATGATTGGGAAGTGCTGCTTGATGCCCCAAAAATCGGGCAAGCTTTGAAAGATCGAGAAATTTACTAAATAGCGCTCTTGAGCGTTGCCTAGTGAGTTTAAGAAATTGCTATACTCTTGCTTGTTGCCCAAAATTCCATACGCCTTTCGCATTATTAGATGAACTAAAATTTCGCCATTTGAGCGGTCGATCAGATCGACATATCCCAGATCAAAAAGGGTAAGCACACTCTCCATGTGCGACATGGCGTCGTGCAGATACTCTAGCGCGTTGGAGGGTTTTAGAGTTTTATACAGATCGTATAGCTCGGCGACTACCGGCGGATTATCCTTTTTTAGGGCGAGCTTCTCTTCGGCGTATTCTTGGGTAAAAAGCTCCAAAATCGGCGCCACGAGCACCGCGTGGCTGGCGGCTACGTATCTTCCGCTCTCGATAAAAATATCAGGCTCGGCCTCTTTTTTATCCTCTGCGATCGATTTTAGCAAAAAAACCACGTCGTTGGCGTATTCTTTTAGCGTATAGTTGCGGCTGGAGCTTTCTTTGGCTTGGGAGTATTCGATAGCAAGACCTCCGCCTAAATTTATGGATTTTAAATTTTTCGCACCCATTTTACGAAGCTCGGTATAGATATTGCCCGCCTCGATGAGAGCCTTTTTGAGCGGATGGATCTCTGTAATTTGCGAGCCGATATGAAAATGAATCATCGTAAACTGCTCGATGAGGTCGTTTTTCTTGAGTAAGCTTATCGCCTCTATAAGCTCGGTTGAGGTAAGGCCGAATTTGGAATTTATCCCGCCGCTTTTCGCCCACAGCCCGCTTCCGGAGTTATGCAGCCTGATGCGTAGCCCGATGAAAGGCTTTGGCGCAAACCGCTCCTTAGCCGTTTCGATGATAGTTTCAAGCTCATTTAGCCCCTCGATCGTAAGCGTCACGTTATGCCCCATCTCTGCGGCGATAAAGCCGATATTGATGAGCTCCTTATCTTTAAAACCGTTTACGGTAATCGGCGCGCCGTATTTGTTATACGCCATCGCTAGCAGCAGTTCGGGCTTGCTGCCGGCTTCGAGTCCGTATCCGTAAGGCTCGCCGATATCGACTAAATTTTTAACGAAGCCCGGGAATTGATTTACTTTAAGCGGATAGACGGCGTGGAATTTTCCCTTGTAATCAAACTCCTTAATAGCGCGGTTAAAATTTGAGTAAATTTCGACGATCTGCTTTTTGATGAGGTGCGGGAAGCGCAGCAGTATCGGGCCTCGCACGCCGTCTGCGCGGATCTCTTTTATGATATCCACCAAAGGCTGCTTGAAATCGGAGTTTAGGCATAGCTTGCCGCCGTCTATCGTGAAGTTGGAATTCCCCCAAATATTTAGTCCGTAATCGCTCATGCTCTATCCTTAAAAAATGCTTCGACCTCTTTAAATTTAATCGCAAAGCTGCTTTGATCCTCTAAATTTTTGCACCACACCTCGGCTCGGTCAAACTCGTCCTGCCCGATGCAAAGGCAAAAT
Organism: uncultured Campylobacter sp.; assembly: GCF_938041645.1. Taxonomy (GTDB): domain Bacteria; phylum Campylobacterota; class Campylobacteria; order Campylobacterales; family Campylobacteraceae; genus Campylobacter_B. The sequence continues at coordinate 7,251 of NZ_CALIST010000072.1, forward strand.
TTCGCCTCCGCCCCGTCGGCTGCCTTTAAATGCTTCGCAAGCGCCTTGGGCTCGTATGAAATTTGAGTTTTACAAAACTTTCGCAGCTTTAGCGCAAATGAAAACGCCGTGCTTACGAACGCCTCGTCTAGCGCGCCGATATAAATCCCCTCGCGCGCTTGTAAGCTTTCGCGCGTTTTTAAAATTTCGGCTATTCGCTCTATGCCTAGCGCAAAGCCCACGCCCGCCGTCTTTCTGCCGCCTAAAAACTCCACGAGTCTGTCGTAGCGCCCGCCGCCGCCTACGGCGCTTTGTGCGCCAAGCTCGCTTGAGACGAACTCAAAGGCGGTTTTGCAGTAGTAATCAAGCCCGCGAACGAGTTTCGCATCGATCTGAAATTTTTGTCCGTTTTGAGTTAAAATTCTTTGCAGCTGTGCAAATTCCGCGTCGCAGGCGTCGTTTAAATTTTCAGTTATAAGTGGCGCGGCGGCTAAAATTTTCTGGCAGTTTTCGTTTTTACAGTCCAGCACGCGGATCGGATTGGTGTCGATACGCCTTTGGCAATCCTCGCAGAGCCTATCTTTGCGCTCTTGCAAGAAATTTACGAGCTTGGTTTTATACGCGGGCATGCACTCCTCATCGCCTAAAGAGTTGATTTTAAGCGTTGCGGCGACATTTAGCTCGCGTAAAATTTGAGCTAGCATCAAGATTACGCTCGCGTCCTCATAAACGCTATTTTCGCCGAAGCACTCGACGCCGAATTGATGAAACTCGCGCAGACGCCCCTTTTGCGGACGCTCGTAGCGAAACATCGAGCCTTGATAATAAAATTTATGCACGCCGCCGCTGCGGTCTAGTTTTTTTTCGATAAAGGCGCGCACGACGCCCGCGGTACCTTCTGGGCGCAGGCAGACGCTATCGCCGCTTTTGTCGCTAAACTCATACATCTCTTTGCCGACGATGTCGCTGCTCTCGCCGACACTGCGGCGAAATAGCGTGGTCTGTTCGAGCTTGGGCGTTTCGATGAGACAAAAGCCGTAATTGCGCGCCACGCGCTCGCACACGTTTAAAATTTGCGAGTAGATGCGCGCCTGCTCGCCTGAAATATCGTTCATACCGCGAAGTGCCTTGATCATCTATAAAATCCTTTGCGAAATTTTAAAATTTTCAAATTTTTGCGGCGATTATAGTTAAATTTTCCTAAATTTTAAGCCCTGCCGCTCGCGGTTTTGTATCGGTTCTGCTTATTTACATCGCGCGCCGCGATGATTTTAAAATTTCAAATTTATTCTTAAAATGCGGATTGCGCGATCTTTGAGAATTATTTTAAACGATCGGCGTTTATAAAATTTACGGCGCGACGATCGGCGTAACGGCTGCTAATATTACATTCTGAGAGCTTGCAAATACAGCGCCAGGCTTATAAAAACAGCGCGCCGCTAGGTTTAATGTATCCCGCACTGCGAAGCGGTTTGATTTTAAATTTAATTTGCGATGTGTCGCGCCAGCTCGTGGCATGCTATGTAAAATTAAAGCGCCACCGAAATTTACGCGCTGCGCAAAATTTAACGCATTGCGTAAAATTTTAAATTTTACCGCGGCGCAGGTCGCGCGCCATTTCGGCTTAGGCGTGTATTTTTAACCGGCTAAGCTCGGCGGTAAAATTTCTACTTCGCCGCCTTGAAGCTCAAGAATTCCTCGTAGCGGCGGTCGATGATCTCTTTGATCTCGGCGTAATTTTGCGGCGAATTTTCTATGTAAAAATAGGCGTTGTCGAAGTTTTTATCGCCGAATTTGCGCGCGACGAAATCGTCATAATCTTGCAAATACCAGCCGTGCGTTTTGGCAAATTTCGTGCGGTCCGTGGTGTAGTAGGCCTTCGCAAAGGCCTTGCCCGCGGTGTTTAGCTCCTCGCTGCTCAGCACGCCGTCCATGGCGCCAAAGAAATACCCGCGATAATCAAAGCTATCGTCCATCCGCGCTATATCGTCCGCGAAATCCGCCGCGAAGTCCTTGGAGTAGAGCTTGCGCTCCATGCACCAGCGGAAGAAAAACGCGATGTGCGTCGCGCCGTTTTCCTGCGGGATATCTGTCGGCGCGTTTTTCGCGCCCCAGTGCCATTTTGCCTTGTCATAGGTCACGTAAGCCATTTTGCTCTCCTTTTTTTGGACTTTAAGTTGCATAAATTTTAGAAATTAAAAGCAAACGACGCTTGGTAAAGCTCTAAATTTTATCCGATACAATCTGCGCCGTGAAATTTCAAATTTTATATCAGATCGCTCATTCCCTCATAATCGCATTCGCTTCATAAAATTTTGCCGCGGCTAAAATTACGTTTAAATTCTATCGCGCCTCGTAGAATTTCACGCGCCTCGTCCTATGTCTTTCAGTCGCTGCTTTGCCGCCGCCGTCACGTCCTCTTCGTAATCATACCACGCAAACATCGCGCCGTGCTGCACCGAGCCGCCCAGCAGATCGCCCCCTTGGCGGTTTTTCAGATCGATATTTGCGACCTTAAATCCATCCAGCGTCGCTGCGAACTCGCGCAGGCGCTGCGGCGGAGATTTGAGCTTGGTGTAGAGGTAGCAGCGCCCCGCCTGGCCTTTGCGTCCTACGCGTCCGCGCAGCTGATGAAGCGACGCAAGCCCCATCCGCTCGGCGCCCACGATTAAAATGACGCTAAGCCGCGGCAGCGAGATGCCCACTTCGACGATCGTCGTGGTTATCAGCAGTCGCCCCTCGTCGCGAAAGCGGCGCAGGATCTCCTCCTTGTCCTTGTCGCTGCCGTGAGTGATCATCACGTCCGCAAACTGAGCCTTCCAAAACGGCGCCGCCTCTTCGAGGCTTTGATAGACCGAGCTTTCGCTTTGCTGCACGAGCGGATAGACGATGATCGCTTGATTGCCCGCGGCGAGCTCGCAGCGCAGATCCTGCATAAAGCCCGCAAATCCGTCGTTTTGCAGGATTATAGTTTTGATCTGTTTTTCAAACGGCAGCTGTTTTAAAAAGCTAAAGCTCACGAGCTCGGACTGGATCATGCTTAGCGTACGCGGTATCGGTGTGGCGCTAAACTGAATGAAATGCGCTCGAAACTCGCCGCTCCCCGTGAGGCGCGCGATCTTTTCGCGTTGGTTGGAGCCGAAGCGGTGCTGCTCATCGACCATTATGAGATTTGACGGCGCGAGCTCGTGGTAGAGCAGGGCGTGAGTGCCGATGATAAGGTGCGCGTCTGCGAAATTTGGCTCGCGATCGCCGCTTTTTACGAGCAGGACTTTGATCTGCGGCGGCAGCAGGCGGCGCGCCTCGGCGTAAATCTGCTCGGCCAAGATGCTTGTAGGCGCCATCAGATAGCTGATGCGCGGGTAGTTCATCGCCGCGCTCGCGAGGATGACGAGCGTCTTGCCGCTGCCTACGTCGCCCATGACGACGCGGCGGCGCGCCAGAGGGCTTTGCAGATCGCTAGCAATGTCCTTTATCGCGGCTAGCTGATCGCGCGTAGGCTCAAAAGGAAGTGAAGCAAGCCAGTCTGAAATGTCGTGCAGCGGGTAAATTTGCGCAGGGAAGCTCGTTTTTTTCGCGCTTAGCTTTTGCAGGTAGTTTAGAATTTCGACAAATTTCAGCGTGCGTAAAATTTCAGCTCCGCTCATAGATGCGACGGCTGCAGCCTGTTGTACAGCCTCGGCGGCATGGACAGTTCCAGCGTCGCTTGCAATTTGAGCTATTGTAGGTATGGCGGTTATAGCTTGGGCGGCTGCGGTCTGGATAGTTTCAGTTTGATAATGCGTAGGTTGGGCGGAACAATCGCGCGAAGCGCTCATCGGTGCGGCGAGCGCGTCCTGAACAGCCTCGGCGGCGCTTGCAGTCTGAGCGATCGTAGGCTCTGCGGTCTGCACAGCTACTACCGTCTGAACATTTTTGGTTTGATCGCAGGAAGGCTGTGCGCCCGCAGCTTGTGCGTTCAAAGTTTGGGCGGCGGCGGGTTGCGTATCTATGTCTTGGGTGCTTAAATTTTGTTTTGCAATTGCGGCTTGCTCGGCTATGGACTGCTCGGTCGCGATATGCTCTAGCATGGGTTGTGCGGTCGCAGCTTGAGCATCTGCCGGCCGTGTCGCTGTTTGGGTACCGGATACTAGGTCGTTTGAAATTTTATCGCCGCTCGCCGCCGCTTCATTATCGGCTTTGAGGTCGTTTGAAATTTCATCTCTGTGCGCCTCGGCGCCGTTTGCGGCAAGAAAATCCTCATCGCCTTGAGCGCTAAAATTTTCGTCGTTATAAATTTCTACTCCGCGCGCCTGATGCTCATTGCCATCTAAAATTTCATCGCTCGCAATCTCGCCGTCGCGGAGACTTGGGTGGGGCAAAGCCTTCGTGTTCTTTGGAATTTCTCCGCTTAAAATTTTATTCGCCGCACCACGCTTTGCCTCGCAGGCAAGAACTCCGCCGCTTCGCGGATAGTTTGAAATTTTGTTGCCCAAAATCTCATCATTTTGCGATCTGCCGTTTAAAATTTCAGCGGCGACCGAGCTTTGCGAGCTCGGAATTTCGCCGTTATCTAAAATTCCGTCGTCATTTAAAATTTTATCGCTGCTTGAAATTTCATCGCCTAAAATTTCACTGCCGCTTGGAATTCTGCCGCTGTTTGAAACGTCGTCGCGCTCGCCGAAATTTTCCGCGCCGCCCTCTTTGAGCTGCCTATTTAGCGCGGCTAGCATTCGCACGCTGCGCGGCGAGCTCTCGTGTAGCGCGAGCAGTACCGCCGCCTCGTCCGCGCGCAGCCCGCAGTCTAGAAGCGCGCCCGCGCTTAGATATTTTTTGATCAGCTTTTGCGCCGCGGCGTCGCTCAGCGCGGCTTTGTATTTGGGCGCGATCCTGCCCGGCTCGCTTACGATTTTTGGGTTTACGAACTGCCACGAGCCGAAGCTCTCGTCGCATTTGCCGTGGATGAAAAATTTTTTGCCGCGCTTAAAGGCGCCGAAGTGCCAGCTTTTGGCGTTGAAGATCACTATTTTGATCTCGCGCTCCCAGCTGAGGCAGTGCGCCGTGACGATGAGCATCGAGCCGCGCCTGTGCTGGAAGAGGCACTCGACCTCCGCCGTGCTCTCGCCCGCGCAGGGCGCGTCCCCCACGCTTAGATCGTCGAAGCTTTTGGGCAGAAGCAGCGCCAGATCCAAAAGCGTCGTAATGCCCGCCTTTTGCGCCGCCGCCGCGTCTTTTGCTTCAAAAATCAATTTTCATCCTTTAAATTTTAATAGGCGGTTAAGCCCTCGCGCTACGAAATTCTATACACCGCAGTGGAATCGCTCGCCGAAATTTGATCGAAATTCTATGCGCTGCATCGAACGCTTGCTTAAATTTGCTCGGAATTTCGCCCATTGCGGCAAATTTGCTCTCCGGCTTTGCTTGTAAATTTTACTCGTTTGCGCGTGTTTTGTTTGGCAGCCGTGTTTTTGCGGCGTGCACCGGGTTTTAAACAGAGCGCGATCGCTTGAAATTTCACGGCGCGATTTGCGAACTGCAAAAATTCAATTACGGCAGCCGCCACGCGCGCCTTTTTAAATTTCACGGCGCGACTTACAAACGGCGTGCGAGGCAGGACTTCGATTTTGCGCGCTGAAATTTTACCGAGCCGCGCACGACGCCTTTAAATTTAGCCGCTTTTGTAAGGCTCGTAAATTTAATCGCTTCTGCAAAGCCCCGCAAATTTTAGCGCGACCATAGTTTTAAATTTTAAACGCAAGCCGTCCGCAAGCGGAGCGAAAAAGTAAAATTTAGCGCCGTCTGCGCCGCTTTACAAATTTTAAAATTTACCCAAATTTTAAGCCGGTCGCAGGTATGCACTCGCTGTGCCGCGACGGGCTAAATTTCAAGCCCCTTTTTCGCGGCGGCCTCGTCGCAAATGACGGAAAAGCTTAGGTTCATGATCTCGTCGTGCGACTTGATGAAATCGTTGAGCGCCCCGAGTTTTAGCGTCTCGATGCGCTTTAAATTTCGCTCGAACTCGCCGAATGCATAGCCCTTGTAATACTCGCTCTGCGCGATCGCCGCGCGCTTAAACATCGTCTCTTTTTGCAGCGCGGCGCTTCCGATCAGGAATTTTTTGGCGCTTTTTAGCTCCGCTTCGCTCACGCCCGAAGCGATAAACTTCGCGATCTCCTCTTTTACGAGCGCGGCGGCGTTTTGCAAATTTTCGTTTTTGGTCTGCAGATAGCCCCAAAACTCGCGGCGACTAAGCTCGAAATCGCCGCGCGCATAGACTGAGTACGCAAGGCCGTGCTTAACGCGGATGCGCTCCATCAGCCTGCTGCCGAAACCGCTGCTTCCGAGCACGAAAAGCGCGGTGTTTGCGATGAACTCCTGCTCCTTTGGCAGCGCAAAGGGCGCGCCGAAGTAGATGTAAGCCTGCTGTGTCTGCTCCTTTTGGATCTTTATTTTTTTCGCATCGCTCGGCGTAAAAAACGGCAGCTCGCGCTTTTCTCCGCTTGCAAAAAGGCTCAAAATTTCCACGATTTTCGGATTTTTATCGCTCACGTCGCCGCATAAAACGACGTATAAATTCTCTAAACTCAGCGAGGCGAAAAACTCCCGCACGTCCTTCATAGTGATCCGCTCTATGCTCGCCTCGTCGCCTATGAGCGGCCGCTCGAGCCTCGTGCGCGGATACAGAAGCGCTTTTAAGTTGCACGTCGCGATGTAATCAAACTCGCTTTTTAGCACGGCGATCTCGCCTATGGTTTGCATTTTTAGCTTTTCCAGCACCGAGGGCGTTAGATTGGGCTCTCTAAGCAGCTCTCGCAGCATATCTAGACCGAAATCAAAGTGCTCTTTTAGGCAGTTTAGCTGGATGCCGAAGGTTTCAAAATTGCTCGCGGCGCTGATCTCGACCGCGCGGATATCGAGCTTGCGGTGAAATTCGCTCACCCCCAGCGTCTTTGAGCCCTCGCCCAAAACGCCCGCGCAGATGCGCGCAAGGCCCAGGGTCTTCTCGCTCACCGCGCCGCTTGCTTTAAAAATTAGCTTGAAGCTCGCCACCGGCAGCGAATCGTCAAACTGATACAAAAAATCGATTTTAGCGTTCTTGCCGCCTTTGGTCTTAAGTGAAATCTCTTTTTTTTCCATCGTTTTCCTTTATAAAATTTTTAAATTTCATCGCTCTTTCGGGCACGGTTTTAAAATTTTGACGCAGCCATGCGCATTGCTTTTGAAATTTATACGCTCAAGCTCACTTTTAAAATTTTGCTAAAACGAGTTTTCAAAATTTTGTTCAAACTCGCTTCTAAAATTTCGCGCTAGGGCAGTTTTGCCCGTCCTGCTTAAAATTTTAAAATTTAATTGCACCGCACGTTTTGTAAAATTCCAGCGCCCCAAGCAGCGCGCCGCCGCAACGTATTCTAGCTACGAGGCGAAATTGTCACAGCGCATTTGCGGCACAAAACGAAATATCCGCGCCTAAACGGGGGGAGCATACTGCTACTAAACACGCAGCTCTACGGCGTATCGAAACCGCAATATGTTTTGTCGCCGCAAACGCGGTAAGCGTCTTCACAAAATGCTTTCTGCGCTCCGTCTCCGTCGCGTTGATATCGCGGCGTGAAATTTCGCGTCCGCAAAATTTTAAGGCGAAATTCCGCAGCGGAATGAAATTTTACCGCGCGAATTCCGCTCGCGCCAGTAAATTTAAACCCGTACCGATATCAAAATTTTAAATTTCGTTGCAAAATTCCACGATCGCAAAAATTCGCTATCTGTTTTAAGACAAAATTCTACCGCTATATTCTAGCCGCAAGCGCATAAATTCCTGCCGTAAACGCGCAAAAGCCCGCACCTAAGCGTACGTCTCCAAAATATCGTAGTTAGTGTTGCGCTTGGCGGGTATTTCGTCCACGTCGCGGATCAGCGCTATCATCTCGTCCTTGCTCATCCGAAAGCTCGCGCCCGCCGCCTTTACGACGTTTTCTTCCATCATCGTGCTTCCAAGATCGTTCGCGCCGAATTTCAGCGCCAGCTGCCCGATGTAGCTGCCCTGCGTGACCCAGCTGCTTTGGATGTTTTTGAAATTATCCAGAAATAGCCGCGAGACGGCGAGCAGGCGCAGGTATCGGTTCGGGCTTTGCTTTTTGATCTCCGGATGCTCGCGCAAAAGGCGGGTATTTTGCCCTTGAAAACTCCATAAAATGAACGCTCGAAAGCCGCCCGTGCGGTCTTGCAGCTCGCGGATTTTTTCCCAGTGCTCTACGATCTCGCGCGTGCTCTCCAGCGTGCCGAACATCATAGTGGCGGTCGTTTTCATACCGATGCCGTGTGCCTCCTCGTGCACTCTAAGCCATGTGGCGCTGTCGCTTTTGCGCGGCGCTACTAGCTCTCGCACGCGGTCGCTTAAAATTTCGGCTCCGGCTCCCGGCATCGAGTAGAGTCCCTTGGCTTGCAGCCTGCGAAGCACTTCAATCGTGCTGATGCCGCTAAGGCGCGCGATATAATCGATCTCGATCGCCGAGAAGCCGTGGATCGTGATGCTAGGGTAATTTTTGTGGATGAACTCCACTAGATCCTCGTACCATTCGATTTTCAGCTTCGGATGGACGCCGCCTTGAAATAAAATTTGCGTGCCGCCCACGGCGATGAGCTCCTCGATCTTTTCGCTAATCTGCTCAAAGCTTAGCACGTAGGCGTCTGCGTCGCTTGCGTGGCGGTAAAATGCGCAAAATTTGCAATCCACCATGCAGGCGTTGGTGTAGTTTATGTTTCGATCGATGATGAAAGTCGTGACGCGATCCGGATGCAGCTCGCGCTTGCGCGTAAACGCCGCGCGCCCAAGCTCGTTCAGATCGGCATGCTCTATTAAATTTAAGGCTTCATCTATACTTAGTCTTTTCAAATTTATCCTTCCGATTTGCCTTTGCGATACGGCTTTAGTGCGCTGGTGATTTTTTGATTTAGCGTCGGCAGATAGTCTTTGATAGCTATCTCTATCAGCTCAAAATTTAGCCGTTCGTATTCGTGCGAGGCGATATTCCTGGTGGCGTTGATAGCTCTTATTTCATCTTTGCTAAAGATCGCCAAAGCCTGCAAATCGTTGCTTTCTTGCAGCCCTTTTAGCAGGGCGTAGATATTGATGAACTGCATCATTATCGCAGGCTGCAAAACGTCCTCGTCGGCAAGCGCCTGCGCTACGCCGCCCTCGCATTTTTTTAGGATGGATGAAATTTTATCAGATATTTTTTTTAACCGCTCGACGCTTGATCTTTCAAACATAAATCGCTCCTTGCAGCAGCTTTGTTTTTTCTTCGCGACTTAAAGAGGTAGTATCGCACAGATCGACATTTGCATTAAATTTACTGGAGAGCTTTTTTTTAAAATCGTCTAAAAAAACCAGCGCCGAAAAAGGGTTTCCCAGATTTTTTACCATTTTTGCCCCGTCGGTTTCGATCGCGATATCGATGTCTGAAAACGCGTCGGCGCTACCTTTGGCGTAGCTGCCAAAAAGCCCTAGCTCGGTAACGCCCACCGCAAAAAGCCTCTTTTTCTGCGACGATAAAAATTTTAAAATTTCATCTTTGCTGTTGATTGTTTTTTTCGGTGTGTTTTTAGCGCTCACTCTACGCCTCTTTCGGATCTTTGGACGCTTCTTCTTTAGCGCCAGAGCTTCGCGCGTCTTTACTTGCGGCGGCGTTGGAATTTTTATCGTCGGCACTCGTGCTGGCCGTGTCACCTAAATTTGCGTCGCCGTCATTTAAATTTACGCCGTCTGCGCCGCTAGAATTTCGACTGCTATCTTTTTTAACTACGATTTGGCCGTTTTTTACGCCTAGAATTTCAACTCGGTCGCCCTCGTTAAGATCTGAAATTTCATCGCTTTTCCAAAACGTACCTTTGAAATAGACCATGCCGTTTTTGACGGTGCCGGTGCCGCTTTCGTCTAAAAAATTATCCTTATGCTTCTCTTCTGGTTTGAAAAAGCGTGATTTTAGCGGCTTTTTAAATGCGATCAGAAGCACGAAAGAGAGTACGAACGAAAGCAGAATCTGCACGTCCCAATCAAGATGAAAGCCGAAGCTCAAAAGCCCCGTGATGAAAAATCCGGCGCTGAAAAATATAAAGGTAAAATCCATCACCAAAAGCTCGACGATCGCCAAAATCACGCCGATTATGATAAAAATCAGCGCGTTCATTTAACATCCTTCGCGCCGTTTTTGCCGAGGAATTCTTTAAGCACGCTAAGAGAGCCAATAAGCTCGCTCGTTTCGTAAGGGATCAAAATTTTATCCTTGCTCGGGTTTTTGGACAGCTCGCTGAAAGCGTTTACGCGACCTTGCGCGAGCAGGTATTCCGCCGCAAAGCTAGAAGCGCTCATCGCTAAATTTATATTGTCCATCGCGTCTTTTTGACCTTGCGCGAGCGCGATCTGCTCATATTTTTTCGCATCCGCCATACGCTCGATCGCCTCGGCCTCGAGGACTTTCTCCTGCTTTAGCGCCTCGGCGTTTCGGATGAGGGCTGCTTTTTCCGCCTCGGCTTTAAGCTCGATCGCGCGCTTTTCGCGCTCGGCTTTCATCTGCATATTCATCGCCTCTTCGATGCCGTGCGGTACCGAAATTTCGGAGATCTCCACGCGCATGATCTTTACGCCCCAGTTATCCGCGGCGTCGCCCAGAGCGATTTGTAGCTTGGAATTTAGCTGATCGCGCGAGCTAAGCGTGCTGTCTAGGCTCATCTCGCCGATCGCGCTACGTAGCGTCGTCATCGCTAAATTTGAAATCGCGCGGCGATAATCCTCGACGTTGTAAAGCGCCATCTTGCCGTCGATGACTTTTAAAAACACGATACCGTCGACGCTTATGTTGACGTTATCTTTAGTGATGACCTGCTGCTTGCTGATGTCTACGAGCTGCTCGCGAACGCTCATCTTCGCGCGTACCGCGTCAAAAAACGGCACGATGATGTGAAAGCCGCCGTCAAGCACCTTATGAAAGCGACCCAGCCGCTCGATGATTAAAATTTCCGATTGTGAGACGATCTTGACCCCCATCTTTAGAATTGCCGCGATGAGGACGCAAAATACTATTACCGTAGTTACGAACCCTTCCATTTTCACTCCTGAATTAAAATTTCACAATTATAGCATTTTTAGCTTATTTTGGCTTTTAAGGCGCGTCGTGATACAATTTCGCTAGATTTTTTATATTAAATTTACGGGATAAAATTTTATGATCAGATATATCGTGCTGCTTCGCCATTCACGCAACTACCGCCTGCTCTTTTCGGCGGGTTTTATATGTATGTTTGGCTTGTGGTTTTCGGTCGTTGGAGTCGCTACGCTGCTCATTGAGCTTGGCGCGCCGGTATGGGCTATCACGGCGGTAGGCGTCGTTTCGTTCGTGCCGAACGTTTTTTTAGCGCCCATTAACGGCATCATCGTGGATAAATTTCAACCAAAGCCCCTGATGACGGCGATGTTTATAACCGAGATGATCAGTATTTTCATGCTGATTTTTATCGATAGTTTGGATTATCTGTGGCTGCTGCTTCTGATCGTGGTCGTGCGAAGCGTCGCAGGCACGCTGTTTTTTCAGACCGAATCCTCCACGCTGCCGAAATTTCTAAGCCGTCCTTATCTCAAGCTTGCCAACGAGATGACGGGCATTATCTGGACGATCACATATACTTTCGGCATGGCGAGTGCGGGCGTTTTTATCCACTATTTCAGCGTGCGAGCGGCGTTTATTTTGGATTTTTGTTTATATGTTTTTGCATTTTTCATCCTGCTACGGCTAAATTTTAAAGACCTCGCAAGAAACGCGCGTGAGCCCGTGTTTAAGATGCTAAAGGAGGGCTTTTCTTACCTGCGCTCGCATCCTTTGGTCGTACATCTCATCGTCCTTCACGCCTTTGTCGCCGTCACCACCTACGACAATCTCATCGTGCTTCTTGCGAAGTATAAATACAAAGAGATTTTAAGCGCCTCGCTAGTCATCGGGCTTATGAATATGTCGCGCTCGGCAGCTGCATTTTTCGGGCAGATATGGTTAAGCAAGATCGTGAATAAACATACGTTTTTTTGGCTATTGCTGGGGCAGTTTGCGGGCATCGCGTTGTGGGCGGTGCTGGAGTTTAACTACTGGCTTTCGTTTGCGGGGATGATCGCGGCGGGATTTTTCATCACGACGGTGTGGTCGTATTCTTTTACGCAGCTGCAAAACCACGTCGATAGGGAGTTTTTCGGGCGCGTCATAGCTTACAATGACATGGCGTATTTCATCGTCGCCACGCTTGTTTCGGCGGCGATCGGATTTTTTTTCGAGCTTGGATTTTCGCTTTTGCAAATCACCTTCAGCATGGGCTTTATGTTTGCAATCGCGGCGTTTTATTATAAATTTTTGATCTACGAAAAAATTTAAAATTTTAAAGCTATCTTTTCGGCGCGATCTCGGGGCGGAAGATAGCAAATACGAATAAAAAGCTCATCGCTGCGAAAAATACCCAGATAAAGCCGTTTGCGCCCAAAAATTTCATCATCGCGCCGATTATCAAAGGCGAGCAGAGCGACGCGCTCGAATAGATAAAGAGCATCGCCGCAGAAATTTGCACGCGCGAGGCGCCTTCGCCGGTGATGGAGTCGTTTGCGCGCGCGATGGCGAGCGAATACAAAGGAAAGGCGCCGAATCCTAACATCAGCGCGAGCGCGCACGTTAGGATGAAGCTCTTGGCAAAAAACAGCGCTGCGCAAGCTGCGATGCCGATGGCGCAAACTATCATTATGGCGCGTTTGCGGCCGAATTTATCCGAGATTACGCCGCAAACAAGCTGCGATAGGAAGCCTCCAACCATCGCAGATCCCATAAATGCGCCCACCGAGCCCACTCCAAGCCCTGCGCTTAGCACGAAAACGCTCGCCATCGAAAAAAAGCCGTTAATCAAAATGCCCGCGCAAACCACCGTCGCAAACGCAAGCGGCGGCACGATCGAGATTTGCGGCATCGAAATTCGCATGCGAGCGGGGACTCTAGGAGGATTGAAGCGGATTAAATTTACCGGCAGCAGCGCTAGGATGATGAAAAATGCGCTTAGCACGAAAACCTTCATCGTTCCGAAATTTAGCGCCAAAATTATAACTCCTATCGCAAACGCGCCGTAAAAAACCGCTTCGTAGATCGCGAGCACGCGGGAGCGGATGGAGTTTGTGATCTTTGAGTTTATCCAGCTTTCGATTATCATCAAAAGCGCGTAGTAGCAAAAGCCCAAAATAAAGCGCAAAATCGCCCAATATACGAGGTTTGAGCCTAGATCGTGCAGCATTGCAGCAATTCCGAAAAGCGCCGTAAAGACTGCGTATGCCCGCACGTACGAGAGTGCGCCAATTATCGAAGGCACAAAAAAGCCGCTAAAGATCGCCCCTAAAAAGAAAAACGCCGAAATCGCTCCGATCTCAAGCTCGCTGTGGCCGGATTCTTTTAGCATGATGCCCGCGCTTGCGATAACTAGCGCGTCGCCGATAAACATAAAGAAAATCCCCAGAAATAGGGGGCTTAGCGAGCGTGCCGCGCGCATAGATTCAAACAATGACTTTCCCTTGGAATTAAAATTTGGCGTATTGTAGCCTTTTATTGATTAAAGCTCGGTTTTTATGGCAAAATATTTGAAAAAATTTTGAAGGAGCGGGTATGAGATTAAAAATTTTAACCGCATTTTTACTGGTGGCGATATTTGGCGGATGCGCGGCGTTTCGAGGCAAGGTATATATATTGGAGGATCCCAAGGTAAAGGAAGCGTATAGCGCGATAGAGTTACCGTATAGCATTAAGATAGATGGAGAAACTTTTACCAGAAAGTATAAAAATCTTGCGGCGGCATATTATTTTTTAAACGGTGAGGAAGGATTTGGCTGGAGTAAGCTCGTATCTATATCATATTTCAACGACGTAAAAAATATCGATGAGTATGCGTATGGGATATATCAAGCGATCGAAGAGGCCAATGCGGGAAAAAAACAAGAGGATCGACGCTCCTTCGGCATTTTAAAGACCAACCATACGCAAGCTATAATAGTACTCCTCAATCCGCCCGCCCCCGGAGATCCTAATTTCAATAAATATGAAGTCGATCTAATGGTTGCAGATATGCAAAGTTGTGGACTTATACTTGTACAATACGCGAAAAATTTCGATTCGGATAGGGATTTTAAAAAGATGCGAAAATTTATAAAGGAAAATAAAGCTAAAATTTTACCGCAGATGCCTAAGATCAAGTGCAGGTAGCGCCGAAAAGCCCAGCGTGCGATAAAATTTTACCGCAGCGGTTTTAAAACGGCGCGAGCGTTTAAATTTAGAGACGAGCCGCAACGAAGCGCTGAAATTTTGAGATAAAATTTTAATCCAAACGTTAAAACTCTAGCAGTCGTGCCTCGTCGCACCAAAGAGTCGAGTTTTATTGAAAAGCCCTGCGGCCGAAGCGGCGATCCGCGCGGCTAAATTTAAAGGTAAAATTTCAATCTTTGCGGATAAATTTATGCGACTTGCTTCAAAGATAAAATTTTAAAATTTCATAGAGCAAAACCGGGGCGTAAAAGGGGCAAAATTTTAAAGCTCTAGCCGTTTTGCATGATCCCCTTTAGGCTGCGATACTCCTCGCACTCGCACGTTAGTTTCGCATCGGTGCCGATAGCGAGGATGCGGCCGTTTTTCATCACGGCGATATTATCGGCGCGCTCGATCGTGGAGAGGCGGTGAGCGATTACAAAGACGATTTTGCTTTGTTTGATCTTTTCGATGACATTTGAGATCTCCTTTTCGCTTGCGTTATCTAGCGCCGAAGTCGCCTCGTCGAATATTAAAATTTGTGGGTCTTTATACAGCGCGCGCGCGATGGCGATACGCTGGCGCTGCCCGCCGCTAAGGTTTGCGCCGAACTCGCTAAGCACGGTATAAATTCCATCCTTCATCGAGCTTACGAACTCATAGGCGTTGGCGAGCTTGAGCGCTTCTATGACGCGCTGCTCGTTAAATTCCGCGCCATAGCTTACGTTTTGCGCGATTGTATCGTTGAAAATATAGACGCGCTGGCTTACGAGGCCGATGTTTTCGCGCAGACTAGGGATGTTAAACTCGCCGATTTCGTCGTTGCCGTTGAATAAAATTTTACCGCTGCTTGCGTCGTAAAAGCGCATCAGCAGGTTCATGACCGAGCTTTTGCCGCCGCCGCTGTTTCCGACGAGCGCTAAAATTTCGCCCTTTTTGACGCTGAAGCTTATGTCTTTTAGCGCCGCCTTGTCGCCGTAGTTTAGCGACACGTCGCAAAAGCTCACCGAGCCGATCTCGCCCATCTGCTTGCCGCCTCCGACTATCGTAGGCTCCAAGTCGATCAGCTCAAACGTCCGCTCGCTCGCTGCGATGGCGTCTTGCATGTTGTTGTATAGCGAGGAGACCTTTTTTATCGGGGTGTAAACCATAAAAAGCGCCGTAAGGAAGCTGAAAAAGCTGCCGATGCTCATCTGGCCCGCGATGACCTCCTGTCCTCCGACGATGATCACCACGGCGATGCCCACTGCGCCTAGCATCTCCATGATCGGGCTTACCAGACACGTCGTTACGACCGCCTTTAAATTTAGACCGAAAAATTTCTTGTTTTCGGCGTTAAATTTCTCCACCTCAAAGTTCTCGGCGTTACTTGCCTTGACGATTTCGATGTTGGAGTAAATTTGACTGAGCGCCGAGGAGATATCGGAGGTTTTCTCTTGAGACTCGCGCGAAATTTTCTTCATCCGCTTCGCAAGGCGCGAGAGCGGATATATCGCGCATGGAAAGACCACGAGCGCGAAAAACGAGAGCTTCGGGCTCTGATAGATCACGACGCCCAAAAGCCCCAAAATCGTAATGATCTGCGTGAAAAAATCGGGGATCATATTCGAAACTACAACGCGGATACGCTCGATGTCGTTGATCGTGCGGCTGATGAGTTCGCCCGTGCGGAAGCGGTTGAAAAAATCCACGTCCAGCCGCACGAGGCTTGCGACGAGCCTATCGCGGAAGCGGCGCACCGTGTCTTGACCGATGAAGGCGGTGAAGTAGTTTTGCATAAACGCACCGCCGCTTTTCATCGCAAAAACCACGATGATCGCGATCGGAAGCGTGTAGAGATACGGCTCGTTTTTTTCGACGAAAATTTTATTTAAAACGGGCTCGACCAGCTTCGCGCTCGCAGCAGTCGCCACGCTCGTCATTACCATACCCAAAATCGCCAATGCAAACTGCGGCTTATAATCCCTAAAATAGGGCTTAAAGCGCGATAGTAAAGTTTTAAAACCGTTCAAATACAATCCTTTTTTATAAAATTTTTAAAATT
>NZ_CALIST010000073.1 GCF_938041645.1 uncultured Campylobacter sp.
CTTACTTGCGCGCTTTTATGCTTCGAATTTTACAGCCGAATTTTAAAGATACGGGGGAAGTAGAATTGGGTGACGGAATTTTGAGGCTAAATTTTAATTGAAAGCGAATCTAAGAGCGAAGCTACAAAACGAGGCTTTAAAAACAGAAAGCATGAGCTAAAGCACAACCTTTAAAATTTTACGGCTAGGCTACAAACCGTCGCGACAGATTTTAAAATTTCTAGTGCGATAGGTTTCCTTTGGATAAAATTTATACGTGAAGCGGCTGAAGTAAAATTCTAAGACACGAGCAGTGTAAAATTTTAACTAGGCCGCGTTAGTTTTTACGCGAAATTCTATGCGACGCTTAGGACTTCTACCTTACCGTCAAAAACCGCCATGCAGTGCTCATAGTGGCTAGTGCGGAGCCCATCCTTGCTTCTCGTGCTCCATTTATCCTCGGCGATGACCGGCGTGCCGTCCTTTTGGCAGATCATCGGCTCGATGCAAAAAACCATGCCGTTTTTGATTTTGGGGCCCGATTTTGGATTGTTGCCCTCTAGATAGTTTGGGATCTCAGGCTCTTCGTGCGGGTGCTTGCCGATGCCGTGACCGCAGAAGCCGTATAGCGGCACGAAGCCGCGCGCGCGAATAAATTTCTCGATCTCGAAGCTTAGCTCTTTGAAGTGCATTCCTACCCTGATCGTTTTGATGGCAAACTCCAGCGTATCCTTGCTGCATGCGATGAGCTCCTCGTCGGCTTTTGAAATTTTACCGACGGGCAGGGTGCGGGCGCTGTCGCCGAAATATCCGTTTAGCTTCGAGCCCAAATCGACGCCTAAGATATCGCCCTCCTGCAAGATCGTTTCGTCGGGGATGCCGTGGATGATGACTTCATTTAGCGAGAGGCAAGCGGCGTTTGGAAAGCCGTATAGCCCTTTAAAGGCAGGATACGCGCCCTTGGAGGTGATGAAATCGTCAATCTTTTTATCGACTTCGAGCAGGCTAAGACCCGGCTTTATAAATGAAGCCGCGTAATCAAGGGCCTGCGCGACGATCCTATTCGCTGCACGCAGCCCCTCTAAATCTTTTTTTGTTTTAAGCAAAATTGCCATTTTTATAGCCCGACCGCGCTTAGGGTCTGATATTTGTTCATATAGATCTGCGCTTCAATGCGCCTCATCGTATCAAGAGCGACGGAGACGACGATCAGCACGCTGGTACCGCCGAAATAAAACGGCACGCCCATAAATTTAACGAGCAGCCACGGGATGACGGTTACGAGGCCGAGATAGATCGAGCCCCAAAACGTAAGGCGGCTGGCAACTTCGTTTAAAAAGCTCGCCGTTCCCTCGCCCGGACGAATGCCCGGGATAAATCCGCCCTGCTTCTTTAAATTTTCGCTTATATCTTTTGAATTAAACGCGATCGATGCGTAAAAATACGCAAAAAACACAACCAAAACAAAAGTTAGGAAGTTAAAAAAGTAGTTGCTCGGGCTTAAGAAATCGTGGATCTTTTGGATGATCGGATTGGTGCTTGCCTGCAAAATAGTGGTCGGAAACATCAAAATCGCGCTTGCAAAAATAGGCGGAATGACGCCGCTTAAATTTAGCTTGATCGGCACATAGTTCATAATGCGCTTGTTTTGATTCGCCATCAATACCTTGCGCGAAAACGAAACGGGAATTCTGCGCTCGCCCAGCTCTATGTAGATGATCACGCCGATAGTGATCAAAACAATAGCTATGATAAGGGCAAGAATCAAGAAATTCATCTCGCCGGTATTTACTAAATTTACGGTACTTCCGATCGCTCTAGGGATGGCGCTTACGATACCTGCAAAGATAATAAGGCTGGTGCCGTTACCGACGCCGCGTTGCGTAATTTGTTCGCCGATCCACATCAAAAGCATGGTGCCTGCCAGCATCGAAATGCACGAGATGAAAACAAACTCGTTAGTATTCTCCGCCATTATCGCAGGCGCTCCGGTCTGTCCGTGGATGCCCTGTAAACCGATGCTAACGCCGATGGATTGAACCATAGCGATTGCGATGGTGGCGTATCGGATGATCTGCATATATTTCTGCATACCGTCGCGCTCTTTTTTGAGCTTGCCTAAATTTGGGAAGGTCGCGGCGAGCAGTTCCATAATGATCGAAGCGGTAATATAAGGCATAATGCCTAGCGAGATAACGCTGAATCGCTCCGCCGCGTTACCGCTAAACATATTAAACATTCCAAAAGCGTTGTTGCTATTGCTTTGAAAAAATTGCTTTATAACCTCAACGTCCACTCCCGGAACCGGCACGTAAGCTAGCAACCTATAGGCAAAAAGAAAGCCCAAAGTAATGAGAATTTTGTTGCGTAGCGATTTATTCATTATTTTTGTCCGCTAGACTTTACGTTCTCGTCTTTGATCTTGCTAGCAAGCGCTTTTGCGCCTACGCCGATCAGCTTGATCTTTTTAACGGAATTCGAAATTTTATGAACGGATTTGATGCTTTCAATCGTAATCTCGCTAAGATCTTTGATAGCTTCGATTTTATCGACATTAATCACGTAAGGTTTTTCAAATTTAGAAGTAAAACCTACCTTTGGAAGCCTTCGTTGAATCGGCTGCTGACCGCCCTCGAAGCCTCTTTTTTCATGAGAGCCGGTACGTGCGGTCTGACCCTTGCCGCCGCGACCCGCAGTTTTACCCAGACCGCTTCCTTGACCGCGACCCAAGCGCTTAGTAGCGTGAGTCGAGCCTGGGGCTTTTTTAAGATTTTCTAATCCCATCTTTTATCCTTGTTAGTGTTTTAACATACTAAGAGCTTTCATAGTAGCTCTTACGACATTTGAGGAGTTGTTCGAACCTAGCGATTTAGTGAGGATATCTTTAACACCCGCAAGCTCTAAAACTGGGCGGACTGAACCGCCTGCGATAACGCCGGTACCTTCGCTCGCCGGCTTAAGTAAAATTTTGCTCGCATTGTATTTAACTTCGATATCGTGAGTGATAGTAGAGCCGTTTAAATTTACCTTGATGATATTTTTAAACGCATCGTCCACCGCCTTTTTAATCGCGTCAGGAACCTCTTTGGATTTACCGAAGCCAAAGCCTACTAGACCGTTTCTATTGCCTACCACTACAAGCGCGGTAAATCTAAACCTTCTACCGCCCTTAACGACCTTCGTAACCCTACCGATATTGACGATTACCTCTTCGAATTCTTCTCTATTATACTTTTCCACAATCATTCCTTTGGGTTATAGTTTGATGCCGTTTTGGCGTAGCGACTCGGCAAAGCTTGCGATTACGCCATGATACAAATAGCCATTGCGATCGAAAATCGCCTCGGAGATGCCTTTATCCCTTAGCTTGGAAGCCAAATCTTTAGCTAGGCTAGCCGCGCCCTCTTTGTTTGCCTTTAAATTTAAAACCTTACCGCTGCTGGCGCACAAAGTAACGCTCGCCGCGTCGTCGATAGCCTGGGCGTAAACTGTCCTATTAGATTTGAAAATAGAAATTCTAGGGCAAGATGCGACGCCTGAAATTTTAGCGCGAATTCTTCTTTTTCTCTTGATTCGTAAAGAGATCTTTCTTTTTAATACGTTCTGTGTCATTTCTCAACCCTTATTTCTTAGCTGTTTTTCCGGCTTTGCGGATGATATGCTCTTCAAGATACTTGATGCCTTTACCCTTATATGGCTCAGGCGGTCTGAATCCTCTGATCTCGGCTGCTACTTGACCTACTTGCTGCTTGTCGTCGCCTTTGATGGTTACGACGTTTTTATCTACGGAAATTTCAATCCCCTTTGGAGACTCAAAATTTATCGGATGCGAAAAGCCCAAATTTAGCTCAAGCACCTTGCCTTTCATCGCAGCTCTGTAGCCGACGCCGTTGATTTCGAGCTGTTTTGAAAAGCCCTCGGTAAGACCAAGGACGATATTGTTGGCTAAAGCGCGGTATGTTCCCCAATACGCCCTGCTCTGCCTATCTTCACCTTTAGGTGAGAATTCTATCTTTCCGTCTTCGATTTTTACATCGACATGACCTTTTAAATCAAGCTCTTTTTCGTTATTCGATTTTTTAAATTTTAACGACGAGCCGTCAATCTTGACCTCAACTCCGCTCGGGATAGAGATCGGTTTTTTACCAATTCTTGACATAATTTTCCTTTTTATTTGTCTAGGGTATGTCTACTTTTACGAATGGATACCACAATGCCATAAAAAGTAGAAACTTCTTACCAGATCGTGCAAAGCACTTCGCCGCCGACGCCGGCTTTGTGCGCGTCGATACCGCTCATAACGCCTTTGCTTGTGCTAACGACGACGGTTCCGTAGCCGTTTTTGAAGCGCTTGATCTCATCTTTGCCTTGATATACGCGGCGACCCGGAGTCGAAATTCTTTTAACTTCGTTTATCACGCTCCTGCCCTTTTCGTCGTATTTAAGCACTACGTTGATGATCTTTTTATTGTTTTCCTCTACTACGTTGTAGCTCTCGATATAGCCCTTCTCGGCTAAAATTTTAAGCATAGCCTCAACGACGTTTGAGTGAAAAAGCTTAGTCGTATCTAGCCTTCGCATCGCAGCATTTCTGATGCGAGTTAATCCATCTGAAATAAGATCGTTAATCATCTCTTCTCCTTACCAGCTTGCTTTTTTTAGACCCGGGATCAAGCCCTCGTTTGCCATCTTGCGAAGGCAAACGCGACAAATTCCAAAATCCTTATAAACAGAGTGCGGACGACCGCAAATTTGACATCTGGTATATGCGCGAGTGCTAAATTTAGCGGGGCGTTTCGCCTTGGCTACCATTGATTTTTTTGCCATATCATTTTCCTTTTGCAAAAGGCATGCCGAATAGCTCTAGCAATTTAAATGCCTCTTTATCGTTATTTGTAGTCGTTACGACGGTTATATTCATACCGTGAGTTCTTAAAATTTGATCGTATTCGACCTCAGGGAACATTAGCTGCTCTTGCAAGCCGAAGTTGTAATTGCCACGTCCATCAAAGCCCGTTCTAGGTAGTCCTCGGAAATCCTTAACTCTAGGAAGCGCGATAGAGATCAGTTTGTCTAGGAAGGCAAACATCTGCTCCTTTCGTAACGTAACCATTATACCTACCGGGAAACCTTCGCGCACTTTAAAGCCGGCAACCGATTTTTTTGCATTGACGATAAGCGCTTTTTGGCCTGCGATCAGCGAGATAGTATCGGCCATATTTTGAAGCACTTTTTGATCTTTGCTCGATTCGCCCGTTCCTACGCTGATAACGATCTTTTCAAGCGCTGGGATAAGCATAGGATTTTTTATATCAAATTCTTTCTGCAAAGCAGCTCTGATGGAATTAGCGTATTTATCTTTTAGTCTGCTCATAATCAACCCTCTACCAACGCAACGTTTGAAATATCCATAGGCATCTCTTTGCTTGTAAAGCCGCCTTGCGG
The DNA here is from genome assembly GCF_938041645.1 of uncultured Campylobacter sp. Lineage (GTDB taxonomy): Bacteria > Campylobacterota > Campylobacteria > Campylobacterales > Campylobacteraceae > Campylobacter_B. The sequence continues at coordinate 5,425 of NZ_CALIST010000073.1, forward strand.
ATTTTGCTCGGTTGGTTTGATAGCCTTTTTAGCTATTTTACAACCCTCGACGATAACTTGAGCTTTTTTAGGAAACACGGCCTTAACGGTGCCTGTTTTGCCCTTATCGTCACCTGCGATGATCTTTACTTGATCGCCCTTTTTAATCTTAAATTTTACTGCCATTATAAAACCTCCGGAGCCAGCGAAACGATCTTCATAAAACCGCCGTATCTGACCTCTCTACCGATAGGACCGAAAATACGAGTGCCGATCGGCTCTTTTTTTGAATCCAAAATAACGGCTGCGTTCTCATCGAATCTAATTAGTGAGCCGTTGCCTCTGTGCAACTCTTTAGTCGTACGAACGACTACGGCTTTTACTACTTGACCGCGCTTAATCTTGCCGTTAGGGAGCGCTTTTTTTACAGAGCAAACGATAATATCGCCGATTGTGGCGTATCTTCTTTTGCTGCCGCCCAAAACTTTAATACACATAAGTTCTTTTGCGCCGCTATTATCAGCTACCGCAAGTCTGGTAAAACTCTGTATCATTATTCAACTCCTGTTTTCAAAACCGCTTTTAAGCGAAACGATTTTCTAGCGCTTAGCGGTCTGCACTCGATCGCAGATATGGTATCGCCGATCTTTACGACGTTGTTCTCATCGTGGATCAGATATTTTTTAAATCTTTTTACGATCTTTCTATATCTAGGGTGTATAACCCTTCGCTCTACCAAAACGGTAGCTGTTTTATCGCCCGCCTTCTTTACGACTACGCCTTGAATTTCTCTTTTAAATGCCATAACCTATCCTTATTTCGCTTTAATAGCGGTGTTGATTCTAGCGATATCTTTTTTGATAGCGCGAATCTCGTTAGGATTGCTTAGCTGCATAGTTTTTAGCTTTTGTCTAGCCGTAAATAAAAGCAACTTACTTTGTTTCAACATAGAATTTAGCTCAGCCAAATCTTTATCTTTCAAATCAGTATATTTCATTTTCGCTTTCCCTACTTACGATTTTCGTTTTAAAAGGTAGTTTATGAATCGAAAGCATAAGCGCCTCTTTAGCAACCTCTTCGCTAACGCCGGTCATCTCAAAAATGATCCTGCCCGGTTTTATATTCATTACCCACTCTTCTACGCCGCTCTTACCTTTACCCATACGAGTTTGTAGAGGCTTTTTGGTAAGCGGTTTGTCTGGGAATACCTTAATCCAAATTTTAGCTTGACGATTCACGAAGCGCGTCATCGCGACACGAGCCGCTTCGATCTGGCGAGAATTTACCCTACCCGCCTCTACCGCTTTGATACCGAAATCACCGAACGTCAAGGAATTTCCTCTCGTTGCGTAGCCGCGATTGCGACCTTTCATCATCTTGCGGTATTTTGTTCTTTTTGGCATCAACATAACTATTTACCTCTTCTTGGTCTGCGTGTTTTTTTAGGCGCATCATCGGTCTTTTCAGCCTGGATGCCTTTTTGTAAAATTTCACCCTTAAAGATCCAAACCTTAATGCCGATATTACCGTAAGTCGTATGCGCTTCGGCAAAGCCGTAATCGATCCTAGCCCTTAGAGTATGAAGCGGAACGCGTCCCTCCAAATACCATTCGGTTCTAGCCATCTCGGCGCCGCCTAAGCGACCTGCGACGCAAATTTTAATTCCCTTTGCACCTGCTTTTTGAGCGCTTTGGATGACCTTTTTCATAGCGCGGCGGAATGCAACGCGGCGCTCTAGCTGCATAGCTACGTTTTCCGCAGCCAAAAGTGCGTTCGAGCCTACTTTGCGCTCCTCTTTGATATTGATGGCTATGTCTTTATTGACTAACTTAACGACTTCGCTTCTTAAATTTTCAACCTCGCCGCCTTTTTTGCCGATGATGATGCCCGGTCTTGCGGCTACGATCGTTACGCGAATTTTCTTAGCCGTTCTTTCGATAAGAATTTGGCTAATTCCCGCATAATAAAGCTTAGCTTTTAAAAATTTGCGGATCTTATAATCCTCGCCGATACTTTCGGAAAGCGTCGCTTTAGAAGGAAACCATCTAGACTCCCAATTTCGATTAATTCCTAATCTTAAACCGATCGGATTTACTTTCTGTCCCATTTACGCTTCCTTCTTACTTGGTTTTGCTACTTCGACGATGATGTGCGAAGTAGGTTTGCGGATACGACTAGCCGTACCTCTGGCGCGCGGACGAAATCTCTTAAGCACAGGACCAGCATCCACTCGGCAGCTTGTAACTACGACCTCTTCAGGCTCAAAGCCGCCGTTTGCGACCGCGCTTGAAATCGCCGTCGCGATATATTTCGCACCGCGATTAGGCGTAAATTCCAAAGTGGCAAGGGCAAATTCCGCATTCATGCCTTGAATTTGTTTTGCGATAAGTCTTGCTTTTGTCGGCGAAAGGCGAACAAATTTAATAGTTGATTTACTCATATTCTATCCTTACTTGCCGATCTTTTTCTGCACGGAGCCTTTGTGGCCCTTGAAAGTGCGCGTAGGAGCAAACTCGCCTAATTTATAACCGATATGATGCTCGGTGACGTAAACCGGGATAAAATTCTTTCCGTTATGAACGTTAAACGTAAGTCCGATCATCTCAGGCACGATCGTGCTTCGTCTCGACCAAGTCTTGATCGGTTTGTTATCGCCGGATTTCTTTGCCGCAACGACTTTTTTCATTACGTGATCATCTACGAAAGGACCTTTTTTTAGCGATCTAGCCATTTTTATTTTCCTTTCCTTCTTGAAATTATAAGCTTATCGCTCGCTTTTTTATGGCGAGTTTTATAGCCCTTCGTCGGTTTACCCCACGGAGTTACCGGATGGCGACCGGAGTTTTTCTTACCCTCGCCACCGCCGTGCGGGTGATCGACCGGGTTCATCGCAGAACCTCTGGTTTGAGGACGGATACCTCTGTGGCGGTTACGTCCGGCTTTACCAATGACGACGTTTGCCCACTCTTCGTTACCCACTACGCCGATACTGGCCATACACTCTGCAAGCACTCTTCTCATCTCGCCGCTAGGCAGACGTAGAATGACATATTTTTCCTCTTTACCCATAAGCTGAGCATAACCTCCTGCGCTACGTGCCATTTGAGCGCCTTTGCCGGGTTTTAACTCGATATTGTGCAGGATAGTTCCCACAGGGATGTTTTTCATCTTCATCGCGTTGCCAGGTTTAATATCTAATCCGCCCTCGGCAGCGGCTACTACGTCGCCCACATTAAGATCGTTAGGCTTGATAATGTAGCGCTTCTCGCCGTCTGCGTATGAGATCAATGCGATACGGCAGTTGCGATTCGGATCGTATTCGATTGCCTCAACCTTGCCAGGAACGCCGAATTTATTTCGCTTAAAATCGATAATTCTATAAAGTTTAGCGGCTCCAGCTTGTTTATGGCGGCTAGTAATGCGACCGTTATTGTTCCTTCCGGCAGCGGCAGGAATTTTAACGAGCAAGCCTCTAACGCTAGCTTTTGCAGTGATATCCTCGCTGCTAAGCCCTGTCATAAATCTTCTACTTGGAGTATACGGTTTATAAGTTTTAATCGCCATTTTACGCCTCCACGCTTTCTAGGCTTACGCCTTCAGGTAGTTTGACGTAGAATTTTTTCACATCGTTTCTAGCGCCAGTTCTGCCTTTAAATCTTTTTACTTTGCCATCCTGTCTTAAAGAATTTATCTTTAGCGGAGTAATCCCGAAATAGTTTTTTAAAACACTCTTTAGTCCGTTTTTCGTAACCGACGGGCTAGTTTGGATAACGACCACGCCGTTTTCTTGAAGACCGAGAGACTTTTCCGTATAAAGGATCGTTTTGATATCTGTTATATCTGCCATTTTAGTCCTCTTTCACTATTGATTCAAATGCCGCTTTTTCGAATACGACCGAGCCGTAAACTGCGATTAGGTAAGCATTAACCTCACTTGTATCGATAACATAGCAATTTTTTAAATTTCTATAGGCCAAAAGGGTTTGTGCGTCCAGCTCGTTTTTAACGATCAGCGCATCTCTAACGCCCAGTTTCTTAATAAAATTTGCCGCATCTTTAGTTTTACCGCTTTTTAGCTCCAAATCGTCGAAGATAAAAATTTTACCCTCGTTTGCTTTCTCATTGATAGCAAATTCTAGTGCAAGACGTTTTTGCTTTTTATTGACCTTCTGCTCGTAATTTCGCTCGTTAGTCGGACCGAATGCAACCGCGCCGCCTACCCAGACATTGGTTCTCGTTGAGCCCGCACGTGCGCCACCGCGACCCTTTTGTCGCCATGGTTTTTTGCCGCCGCCGCTAACCTCGGCGCGAGTTTTAGCGTTAGCGGTATTTGCGCGAAGCGAAGCAAGGTAAGATTTGACGTACAAATATAGATTGTGCGAATTGACTTCCGAAAATTTCGCAGGGATTTCAATTTCGCTTGCTTTTTCTAGTTTTTCGTTAAGCACGCTTACTTTACTCATTTTACTATCCTTATTCTGCCCATTGCACCGTTAAATCCAGGAACCGAGCCCTTAAGCACTAAAATTTTATTCTCGGCATCAAAGCTTACGACTTCGTTTTTAGCAGTGATCGTTTCGTTTCCAGTGTGTCCCGCCATCCTCATACCAGGCTGAACGCGACCGGGCCACTCGCAGTTGCCAATAGAACCAGGCCTTCGGTGGAAGCGGCTACCGTGCGCTGCAGGACCGCCCGCAAAACCATGACGTTTGATAACGCCCTGATAGCCCTTACCCTTGGATCTGAAGCTTACTTTTACGATCCTAGCTCCGCTCAAAACATCTAAATTTTGATCACCAAGCTCGGCATTTTCTAAGCTTAGAGTCGCAAATTTATTAAATTCCTTGCTTAGGCTATATTTCTTTTGAATTCCGGCGATAGCTTTGTTATACGCTTTGCCGTCTGCGTAGGCTACGATAGCTTTTTTCTCATCGCAAACTTCGCAAATTTTGGTATTGATAAGTCGCAAAAGAGTCACGGGCATGCTGCTCGTGTCGATCGTCCTACTCATACCTATTTTTTCTACGATATATTCCATTGTTTTACCCCTTATTTGCCCATCGCGTGAACTTCGACGTTGACTTCCGGAGCCAAATCAAGCTTAGTTAGCGAATCAACCGTATCCGGAGTCGCCGCTACGATATCTAGCATACGAGCGTGAATTTTCATCTCAAACTGCTCTCTGGAGTCTTTATTTACGTGCGGAGATCTTAAAACGGTGTAGCGTTTAATCTTCGTAGGCATCGGCACGGGACCTCTGACGTCCGCACCTGTTCTTTTTACGGCTTCAACGATAGCCGAAACTGTGCGATCTAAAACTCGATGGTCATAAGCCTTGAGTTTTAACCTAATTTTTTGCATCACTTTTCCTTAATAAAGAACTTGTCGCAACGCGCGACCCTTTGTTTCAAACAAAAGACGCACATTATATAAAAGCGCTCCCTTTTTGTCAAGAAAATAGCCAAATTTTATTGAAATATTTCCTTTTAATAAGGAAAATTTTAAAATGCTCGCTATGAATGATCTAAAATTTTTTTACGAAAATCCGCCGGAATTTGCAGGCTTTATCCCGCGCAAAAGAGGTATCAGCTCTGCCAAAACCATAATCTACGGAGTGCTAAATTCCGGCAAAAGCGCCGTGCTGAAAAATGAAATTTCAGAGCTTAAAAAAGATGAAATTTTGTATCTAAATTTAGCTGATCTACGCCTTGAGGGGGCAGTAGCGAGTGATGCAATTTTTGCAGCTAGAAATAGTGCGGACAATATAAAGGCTAGCGAAGCAAATGAATATGAAATAAGTAGAAGAGCTATGCTTGGCGCAGATATTTCGGATATAGAAGAATTTTATCGCGCCGCCGTAAAAAATACAGATACAAAAAACGCAAGCGCAAATGGCTCAAACAATGCAAAAAAAGTGGAATCCTATGGAGCAGAAAACAGGAGTAAGAATTTCTTCCGCAAGATCAAAGAATTTTTAGCCGCCAACGAGCAAATTTCATCGCTTTTTCTGGATAATTTTAGTAGCGCCGATTTTGAAATTTCATCGCTTAAAAGCTTTGCTGGAGGGCTAAATTTAAAGCACTTTATAATTTCTACTCGCGATAAAGAGTTAGTTTTGCCAGGCTTTGAGCGGATTGAGCTTTTGCCGCTTTCATTTGAGGAATTTATCGCCTTCGACAAGCGCCACAATGAGATAAACTCGATGATTTCGGCATTTTTAGCCCAAGGCGGCGGCGCAAAAAACCCCTTCATAGCGCCTGCCGAAATTTTAGAATTTGAGCAGAGGCTGCTTGCGGCAAACTTTAGCCGCACGGAGATTTTAATCCTCAAAGAATGCCTAAGCTTCGTCCACGCCGCATTTAGCGCAAATAAAATTTACACCGCGCTAAAGCCGCGCATCAAGATCTCCAAAGACGCCGTATACGGCACTATTGCCAAACTTGAGCGGGAAAATTTCATCAGATTTTTAAGCAAAGCTGGCGAGCCCGCGCGCGCAAAAAAACTATATTTTTCGCATTTTAATATGCGCGAAATTTTAACGAGCAAAAAGGACTTCTCGAAAAAATTTGCCAACGTCCTTTTTTGCGAGCTTTTGGGGCTAAATACACCAATTTTTTACACAAAAGAGTTGGATTTTTACCTGCCTGCTCTAAAGGTGGGGGTTCTCGTCATCCCATTCAGCGACGCGGACATTATCTTTTTAAAATTTCGTAAAATTTTAAGCGTGCTCAAGAGGCTTGGCATCACGAGCTTAAAAGTCGTTTCTATGGCAAACTCCAGTAGGCTCGAGATTGAGGGTATTCGCTGCGATGTCGTGCCGTTTCATGAGTTCGTGCTTAGCTTCTAATTATTGACATTTCATATCATAAAAATATAAATTTTATGATATACTTTTGGCAAACCCATATCAATTACATAAGGGGAAGCCGATGATCAAATTAAAAGACAAACTCATTTATGAAACGCTAAAACTGGTCGAATCACAAGGTAAAGAGGGACTTTTGTGTCGCAACAAGCAAAGCGATGCGGAGTTTATGAGACCCGTGAACGAATTCGCAGCCGCAAGCGGACGCAACTACACCTCGATCAAATCGACTCTTGACATAATTCATAAAAACTGGGGCTACCTGCAGCGCGAAAGCATTAAGGATACGGGGCTTGATGCGGGCAAGGCGTCGAAGATTTTCATCTACCGTCTATGCGAGTCAGGGCGAAACTTTATCGAAAAATACGAAAAAGCGCTCGTCCAAAACGCCGACAAATAGCCCAAAATTAAAAATTTTAAGCGCTAATTAGATAGAATTCTTTAATTTCACGTGGAGCGACAGAATTTCATTTTTATGCGACTCGCCTTAAAAAAAGGGGATGAAAATGCTGGATTTTATAGTAAAAATGTTCGCCTGGAAAGCTGAATGGGAGGTAAAAAAGGAATATGACAAAGAATTTGGTGATCTATCCTCCATGCGCTCAATCTTGCGCTTTATAATACTTCTTATCATACTTAGCATTTTGATTAAATTTCAATTAAGCGTATGAAAGATACATTTTTAGATATTGCGCTCGTTTTATTTGGCATCGTCATGCTTGTCGCGATACGACAAAAATCTTTATTAAAATTTACAATCTTCGTCGTGATTTTAGCGCTCGCCAGAGAGTTAATCATCAGGCTTTATGCCTAGTTTCGGCGAAACCGACGCGGATGGAATTTAAAATTTAAACGACAAAATGACGGCGCGGCGAAATTCGGCGGGCGCAAATTTTAAATTTCGCCGTAACCACACTATGCTTTTATCGTCGTTAGTAAATTCTACCGCACTTCAAGAATTGCCGCATCGATAAATCCAGCCTTTATCGTCAATGATAGATTTTACCCGCGGCGAGGATTTGCGCTTGATACCGCGCTTTCTACTATCAGTGGCGGATTTCGCTCGTGCAAATGCGACGGAATTTCACTTGTGCGAACACGGCGGATTTTTTGCGGTGGCAGCAAAAATTATAAACCAAATGAGCGGGTTAGAGCGTAAATTTTATAACGCTAAATTCCGCAGAAGCCCAAATTAATGCGATACAAATGTGAAATTCAAGCAAAAATTTTAAATTTAGTAGCAAAATTCCGCACGCTGAAATCTTAAAATTTTATTTCATAAAATTCCGAGATTTAGGAATTAAATTTTGCAGTGAAGCGACAAATTTTACCTCAAAATTAAAATTATCACGCAAACCATCCCCGAAAATTCTAAAATTTCATCATCATAAAATTTTAAAATTCCAATGCTGTATTGCAAATATATTATTTTATCAAACGTAGCGAAAAGCGAAATTTTGTATAAATCGCACTTGAAAATTTGACGGATTCTCGCGCAAACCGGCTCGAAATTCCGCCCTGTTTACTCCACGTATCCGATAAATTCGCCATCGAAAGTATGCCTAACGTCGCCGCGAAAGTAAATTTTGCCTCCATCCCCTAAGCGCAAATTTAGCGTTTCACCGCTTGCGGGTATCACGCGGATGTCGGGAGTTAGCCCCATATTTTCGACGCCTGCGATGAAGCATGCTGCCATCCCCGTACCGCATGCGAGAGTTTCTGCCTCTACGCCACGCTCAAAGGTGCGCACCTTTAAAATTTTGCTTGCGAGGCGGCTTTGAACTAACGCATAATTAACGTTAGCGTTATACTTTTCACGCAGATCGCGGGCTAGCGCGGCGTCGAACTCATTTAAATCGCTAACAAAAGTTACTAAGTGCGGCACTCCTGTGTTATAAAAATACCACGTTAGCCCTGCCTCCTCAAAGCTTTCGCCCAGGCGCTTAGGACGAGTTAACATTACCTCGACATTAGCTACTAACGCGTGAGCATTAGGACGCAGATTGAAAATCTCGCCAAAGCTTACATTGCGTAGCTCGCCTCGCATGCTCTCGCTCAAATTTCCGCCGAAAATACCGAAAATTTCACCGCTAATTACGCCTGCGCCGCTTAGGAATTTCATGCTCTGCCCGGCCAAAAAATTCTCATACGCATACATGCATACCGCGCGCGAGCCATTGCCGCACATATCGGCGCTGCTGCCGTCGCTATTGTAAAATTCCCACTCGAAATTTATCCCCTCGATACCGTTAAATTTCGGTAGTACGACGATGAGCCCGTCGGCGCCCACCCCATCACGCCTATCGCATAGCTCGCGCGCTAGCTTGGATCTATCCGCCTTAACAGAATCCGTAAAAATCACGAAATCATTTCCGCTCGCATTATATTTTGAAATTTTCATTATCTACCTCGCAAATTTTAAAATTACTAACGCTGCTCACTAACGCTTTATTAAAATTTTACTTCTATCTAAATTTAAGCGCATCGCTTATTTATAGGCTTTACTAAGACTAAAGTTACTAACTATCTTCTTTCGTAAGCCCATTTTGTTATGCGTTTTTCGCGCTTGATGTTAGAGCCTACCTCATAGTCTTTAAATGCTCGCAAGCATCAAATCTTCCGAGCTTGCAAGCCTTTTCATAAAGCTCGCGCGCCCTCTTTTTATCTTTCGCTACGCCCCAGCCTTTTTCGTATTGATACGCTAAATTTGAGCAGGCTAGCGGCTCGTCGCTTTTTTCGCACGCTTCGCTAAAATACTTCGCAGCAAGCGCATGATCCTTTTGCCCGCCGTCGCCCTTGAAATACGTAACGCCCAAATTTACGCATGAATCCGCGTGTCCTTGCTCGCAAGCCCTCGTAAAAAATGTCCTAGCCCTGTCCGCGTCCTTTTTCACGCCTTCGCCGAGAACATAGCTAAGCCCTAGGTTATGGCACGCCTCTACCTGTCCCATCTTGCAAGCCTTGATCAAAAGTTCGATCGCCTTTTTCGTGTCTGGATAGACGCCGAGCCCCTTTTTATAGTTGTATGCAAGGCTCGCGCACCCCTCGCTGCTGTTTTTCTTGCAAGCATCGCTAAAAAGCTCATTCGCCCTCTTACGATCTTGCGTGACTCCCTGCCCGTCGTTGTAGAGCAGCCCCAAATAGACGCAGCCCTTCTGCTCGCCGAGCTTGCACGCCCTGTCGTAATAGCGCGCGGCCTGCTTGAAGCTTCTATTTGAGTCGTATGCGTAGCCTAAATTTGCACAATCCAGCGCGTTTTCCTCGCCGCCGGCGTCGCAATTGCGCTGCAGCTCGTTTATCACGCGGCTTAGTTTTTTACAATCCATCTCGCTTCCCGCGGCGCAGCCCTTCCTTAGATCGTCGATCTCCGCCGCAGCGCCCGTCGCAAACAGCGCGGAGAGCAAAACCGCTCGCGCCGTAAATTTCAACCGCTCTTTAAACGGCGTGCTTTTAAAATTTTGAAATTTAGCGCCCTTTTGGACGCGGCTACCGATCCTCATCGCCTTCTCCTTTATTTTTAGTCTCATCTTAATTCGCGTAGAAATTTTACGAGCTCTCGCGCAAAGGGCTAAATTTTATCTTTTAACTCTTTTAAAAATCTCTCCATCGCGGCCTTAAGCGCGGCAAGATCGCCGCTATTATCTATCACAAAATCCGCCATAGCGCGCTTTTGCTCGATATCCGTTTGCAGTTCCACGCGGTGCTTTGCAGCGGCATGATCCAGTCCGTTTCGCTTCATCACGCGCGCGATTAGCGTATCTTTAGGCGCATAAACGACCGCTACTTTATCAAAAAACTCATACCTCTTGCCCTCGAAAAACAGCGGAATATCGACGAAAAAAAGCTTTTCTTTCGCCTCCAAAGCCTGCGCCTGCGATAAAATTTCAGCCGTTATCTTTGGATGCAGCAGTGCTTCAAGCTTTGCAAGCTCCGCAGGGTTTTTAAACACCAGCTCGCCTAGCTTTTTTCGATCTACCGAAGCACGGTGCGCGGCCGAAATTTCCTCATCGCCGCTAGCGTCAAATTCCGCGTGCGAACTCAAATTTCTAGCCTGCGCGTCCTTTTGCACGACATATTGCGCGCCGAAAATTTCAGCCACCTGCGCGGCGCAGCGATCAAGAACGCAGTGCGAAATCTTATCGGCATCGATGATCTCAAATCCGCGATCAGCAAGCAGCTCGCAAACCGCGCTCTTACCACTTCCGATGCTGCCCGTAATGACGACGGCGTGTTTAAATTTCAAGGTGGGCCTTTATAGCGTTTTTATTCGATTTTAGCTAAAATCTGCGAAATTATACCATCTTGGAGGATAAAATTTGATAAGCTACAAAGACGCTGGTGTCGATATAGACGCGGGAAATGATTTCGTAAACGCGATAAAACCGTTCGTTAAAGCCACGCAAACTCCGCACGTTTTGGGCGGTATCGGCTCATTTTCGGGTGCGGTAAGGTTGCCTACTGGCTACAAAAAGCCCGCGATCCTAGGCGCCACCGACGGCGTGGGCACAAAACTGCGACTTGCGATCGACGCGCACAAATTTGACGGCATCGGCCAGGACCTCGTCGCGATGTGCGTGAACGACCTCATCTGCAACTTCGCCGAGCCGCTGTTTTTCCTCGACTACTACGCGACGGCGAAACTCGAGATCGCGGATGCCAAAGAGGTCGTAAAAAGCATCGCCGAGGGCTGCAAGCTCGCCCGCTGTGCACTGATCGGCGGCGAAACGGCAGAGATGCCCTCGATGTATGAGAAAGGCGACTTCGACCTTGCAGGCTTTGCCGTGGGCATCGCCGAGGAGGACGAGATCGACCGTAGCAAGTTCGTCCGCGAGGGCGACGTGCTCATCGCGCTTCCTAGCAGCGGCTTGCACTCAAACGGCTTCTCGCTCGCGCGCAAAGTGATCGCCGAGCTAGGGCTGAAATTTGACGAGAAAATCGGCGGTCGCGCGCTCATCGACGTGCTTTTGGAGCCGACCAGGATTTACGTCGGAGACTTTTTAAATTTAAAAAACAAGATCCACGCGCTCGCGCACATCACGGGCGGCGGCATCGTGGAAAATCTACCGCGCGTATTTCCAGAGGGGCTGGGCGCAAAGATCGAGCATACCGCGATCCGCACGCCTGAAATCTTTAAAATCATCGCGCAAAAGGTCGAGCCGGCCGAAATGATGAGGACATTTAACATGGGCGTAGGCATGATCGTCGTAGCGCCGAAGCAAAACGCTGACTTCGTACTAGCAAATACCGACGGCTACGTCATCGGCGAGGTCGTAAAAGGCAGAGGCGTGCAGCTCGCGTAAATTTGAAGCGGTAAAATTTGCCGCTTTTTGCCAAGGCAGAGTTTATATTTAGACTAAATTTTAAAGCAGGTATTGCAACCGCTTCCAAAAACAGCGCCGAGAATTATTATATGATAGGCCTAGCGGACGATAAGTATGACTATAAAAACTATCTGCCTTTCCAAAGACCGATCAAGCTCGGACGGTACGAGGACGCAGACGCACCGCATAACGGCTTATACGCCGAGTGCAACGGCGACGTATGTTATAACGGCTGCAAAGCATTGAAAATCACTAGCGAGCTTATTGTTTTTGAAGTCCAAGGCAGCGTCATCGCCGTAGATGTTCGCGGCGTTAAAATTCCCAAACGCTTCGTTCAGTATTGTAAAGAAATTTTCGGCGATCTACTTAGCATCGAGGGGTAAATTTAAATACGCAGCGGCACGTAAAAGCAAATTTCGCAATCACAAATATAAAGCCGAGATTCAAATTTAACGAGCGAATTTTTAGATAGCGCGAGATAAGAGCGTTTAAGCAAAGCCATTAAACGCGATAAAACTTCGCGCCGGAGTAAAATTTATTGCAAGATTTGCGTATCAAATTCGGTACAAGTATTATGTGGCAAAATTTACTCTTCCAAACATAGCTAAATTTCACGCTCGATCCGCAGTCGTCTGAGCTTTAAATTTAGGCGCACCGCTTGTCGCCGCCGCCCTCTCACAGCGAGCCTCGCGGACTTTTAAGGGATACAAGACGATCATCTCGCTATCTGCGCTGCCGCTTGTTTTTTAGAAATATCAATCTCTAGCGCACCCACACTGCCGCCTGCCTTTTCGGAAAAGGGCGATCGCTCACCCCTTCGGTTTAAATTTTATCTATGGACTCGCGGCTTATTTTGCAAAATCTAAAATTTTAGCGATATTTTCGCGGCTGTAAAGCTTCGCCATATTCCACGCTTTGGCGTTTGTCGCGGCTACGTCTATGACCTCGTCTAGCACCTTGCCTTCGATGCCAAGCTGTGCCAGGCTAGTCGGCGTGCCGATCTTATCAAACCACGCCTTAAGCGCCAGGGTGCCTTCATCCGCGCTTTTAAGGCCGAAAATTTCACGCGCGAAACGCTCAAACGCGCTTAAATTCCTATCCTTATACCACCTCATCCACGCAGGCATTACCACGCTAAGACCGGCTCCGTGCGCGCAGTCCACGACCGCGCTCATCGCATGCTCAATCATATGATTCGGATAGCCGAAGCCACCCACGCCCACGTAGGTTAGTCCGTTTAGCGCCATCGTTGCGGCCCACGCAAACTCGGCGCGCGCATCGTAATCGCTCGGATCTGCGAGCAGGATTTCAGTCGTGCGGATGACGGTTTTGATGTTGGCTTCGATATAGGCTCGTACGATGCCCGGGTGGACGCTAGCGGTAAAATACCCCTCGATGCTGTGCGCGATGATGTCACTCGCGCTATATACGAGATACTCGCGGCTGACGGTTGCTTGCAGCTGCGGGTTTATGACCGAGACCTTCGGGTATAGACAAGGTGCGTCGATCGCGTATTTTTGCTTGGTCTGCTCCTTGGTCACCACGCCGCCGCAGTTCATCTCCGAGCCCGTCGCGGCAAGGGTGATGATGTCAAAAATTTTAAGCGCGGCGCTTGGGCTTTTGCCGATAAAAAAATCCCACACGTTGCCATCGTAGCAGGCGCCCGCGGCTACGGTTTTTGCGGAGTCCAGTACGCTTCCGCCGCCTACAGCAAGCACGCTATCTGCGCCAAATTCTTTGGCGAGCTTGATTGCTTCGTTTACCTTGCTTAGCACGGGATTTGATTTTATGCCGCCAAGCTGCGTAAATTCTATACCGCTTGCCTTTAAGCTGCTCTCCACGACGCCCATCAGACCGCTCTTTCGCACGCGCTCGCTGCCGTATAGTACGAGAGCTTTTTTCGCGCCCGCTTCCTTCATATACTGCCCGATATGCTCCTCTTTACCCTTGCCAAATTCTATCCTCACGGGGTTGCAAAAACTAAAATCTCTCATCTTTTCTCCTTTAAATAAAGTTGCTAAATTATAGCCTTTTTTAAAATTTTGCGGTAGCACGATACTCCAAATTCCTTGCCCAATCGTGCAAATTTAAGTATAGGTCGCGTAAATTTAAAGGAGCTTAGATGAACAAAGCAGATAAAATTTTAAAAGACGCCGTAAAGATCACCGGCGAGCTGTATCTCGCCCATAGATATGTTCAGACGCCCATGCAAGCGCTTAGCTTCTACTGCCAAAGCGCGCCCTCGGACTTTCGTGAATATCTACGAACCTAGCGCGTGCTTGTGTCTACGCGACGGCAAAATGATGGAATTTAGCGGTAAGCAGTATCGCTACGACATGTAAAAATTCCTGCAATACTGCGCCAAGCCCGCTTGATTTTCAAAAGCACATTAGGTTGTAGGAAACTAGATATATCTTACAAAACGGCGGCACGAAAGCGTCGTAGGCGGCTTTTGACGTCGGATACGAAAGCTCGTCATAGTTCAGCAGGGAGTACGCGAGGATGTCTGCATGCCGCCTAAAGCCCACGCGCAAACATTTCGCGACTAAGAACGAGCAAAAATTTAAAGTGATCGGCTTGGGCAAGCTTTGTAAAATTTCAAAATTTCATTGCGCAATGCAAGCCGAAATAACTGCACAATAAAACAGCATCCGCAACCGACATAAACCGATCGCAAGGTATTGCTTGCTATCAACGAGGCGGCGTCCGCTACCGAAACGAGGACTCAGTAGGGGAAAACGCGGTGCAAGAATACAGCCTAAACGTAAGAAGATAGACATAATGCAAGAGATCGCTCCGCCGCAAGAAAAATGGATGCGCCCCAGCGATGATTGCCCCCCCCACTCGCTTGCCGCTGCGCTAAAAGTCATTGTTCATCTTCTTGCTAAATTTTATAATTTCAATCGCGTGGCGTTTTATCACGCAACCCGCATAGGCAAAATCAAGTCAACCGAAATGTTTTAAATAAATTTAAATCAAGCTGGAATAGAAAAAATTTTCTTAAAAATAGCTATTTTAGTATCATGAAATTTCATAAAAATTTATTTATACTGATAAAAACATAATTTTTAATATACGTCTAATAAGCAAAATAGTAATATTTTTACGATATTAAATTTCAGTAAGAAAGGAGAAAATATGGAATTTTTAATGGTTCTGATGTTTTTCGTCGCGGGCCTTTTGTTGTGGTTTAGACCTGAGAAAAAGCGCGCGGTTATGGGCTTTGGTATCGCAGGCATCGCGATACTCGTCATCATGATGGCATGGGTGAATAAATTTGCCGTCGTGCCTATGGGAAATTTTTAGGAGCGAGTAATGGAAAATCAAAATTTCGCGAACGGCTCCGAAAATTTGCCGAGCTGGGGCGAAGATGAAAAGCGATTTTTCAATCTTTTCGCCCTCGCGGCACTCGCTCTCATCGCTTTGCCCGTAGGTATCGCATGCCTTGTTTTGGGCTTTGGTATGGGCGATAGTCCCTGCATCATGTGCTGGCACGAGAGATTTTGCATGGTAGCGATCTCATTCGTGGCTTTGCTGATCGTTAGATACGGATTTGCTGTCAAATACCTAGCCGTAATCCTCTTTTTAGCATGCCTTGGGCTATACGACGGCTTTTTGCATTACAGCCTAGACGGCACGGGCGGAGGATACCTCGACATAAAGCAGGGCTTCGGGCTTGAAATTTTAGGCGCGCACACGCAGTTTTGGGTCGTAGTGGTGCATTTTTGCGTCATTATATTTTTGGGCGTGATTTTGCTGCTAGGCAAAAACGTAGGTAAAATAATGCAAAAAAGCGAAGAGGGCGCATACGGTGCGGTTTTGCCGAGCTTCGCGCTAGGCAAGATAGCCGTGGCAGCCTTTGCGATCATCATGGCTTTTAACTGCGTGCAGGCCTTTATCACCGCAGGCCCGCCGCCCTATCTAGCCTCTGCGACGCCTTCGCGCATGAGCGTCGATCCGTCAAAGTGGTTTTGGGAGCTTGATCACTGGGAGGAGACCGAAATTGACTTCCGCGAAAGCTGGAATCCAAAACTACCGAATTTACCGAAGTGAGGCTGAAGATGAAAAGATTTCTAAATTTAACCCTATTGTGCGCCACACTGGCGTTTGGCGGCGAGTTTAATCTAAATCCTGCGGATGGCGCAGTGACAAATTTAACGCCTCTACGCAAAAGCGGCGAGATAACGCTAAATTTAAACAACAATAATCCCGTCACGGGGCTTGACTACGACGCGGCGAGCGGAAGCTTCTTGCTCGGTACGCTAAAATTCGAGCTCTACGAAATGGACGGCGAGCTAAAAACCGTAAAAAGCTATCTACGAAGCACACCCGATTGGATAATGCAGATGGAAGAAACCGTCGCAGCGAGCTTTTTTAAAGGCTCGGTAGGGCTCATGAGCTATAATAAAACCTATGAGTTTTTCAAGCCCGCACCGAACCAAAGCAAAGAGGAAGCAAACAAAGCGTGGCGCTATCTGCACGACGGATATGAAAATTTCACGCTCGATTTCAAGGACCGCTACTCCACCGTGCGTGCCAAACAGCAGTATATCCTAAGCTGGGATCACTCGGATTTCTACGGCGAGTTTTTCGTCGCTAGCGTGCCGGATAATATAAAGCAAAGCTGGAGTATAGCGAGCTTTAGCGATACCGACAATCTGCTCTCGAGCGAGTTTGTACCGAGCTTCGACGAGACTCTCGGCGTAAAGGACGGCAGGGATATAAACGACTACTACGTCACGGGTATGGATGCGCAAGGCGAGTTTGTTTATCTGCTCTCGAAGCAATACTCAAGCATCCTAAAGCTCGATCCGCGCAGCAGAAAGATCGTGGAGGTTTATAGCTTTGAAGGCGCAAACGACGCGCATGCGCTAGCTATCAAGGATGGAAAATTTTACGTCGCGACGAGAGAAAACGGAACGAATAAAATTTTCGTTTTTGAGAGGTGAAATTTAAGCCGTCTTTTGGCGGCTTAAATTTAATTGACTTAAACGCAAATTCCACATCTAAAATTATAAAATTTTGATTAAACATTGACTTCTAAAAAAATACATTAGTGCCGCTAAATTCCAGCGTCATTATATATGGATTATAAGTGCTGTGAAATTTTAAAGCTGCGAACGCCCAATATCGGCACGGCGATGCCCTCTCTTGTGACCGCATCGCCGTGCTCGGTCTGCGTAAAATAAGCAAGAACGTCCCCGTTCGCAAGCCCGTGCTCATCCAGATAGCGCGCGAGCAGCGCGAGGACCCTTTATCGCGAAGCCGCCCAGCTCGGAGAAAATTTGCCTCTTCATTCGCGCCTTTCTTTAATCGCCGTGCGCAGAATTTTACCGCTCATTTGCCCTCTCTTTGTTTTTGTTTCACAGCGCCGATGAAATTTTATCGCCGTACTCTCGGCAGGCTAAATTTATCACAGTGCCCGCGGCAGGCTAAAATTTATCTCTGCAGTCGCGCCGAGAATGAAATTTAAACCCCCATTTCACGCTCAAATTTACAGCCCGCGGTTTTTGCCGTCCATGCCTTGGCACTTATCTACGAGCCAGCGCCCGTCCTTGCGCACTAGCAGGAAGCGGCGCGCAAAGCCGTGTTCGTCCTTGGCGTAGATGTAAATTTTATTTTTGCTCTCGCATTCGGCGTCCGTTAGCTCGTACCCGCCGTAGGTGCCGCCCTCCATCATTGAAAATGAGATGCCCTCGGGGCGGAAGCCGCTGCGCCTAACGGGCGTGCAGTAGCGTGCAAAGAGCTCGTCGCATCTGCGCTGCACCTCGCCGTCATTCGCGTCATCAATTCGCGATGTGGCGAATTTCTCCCACTCGCTCATCGCCGCGAAAAATTCTAAAAGCGCACTCCGCGCCGCCGCCAGGTCATCTGGATCAAGCTTCTTTTTACTCTTTGCGGCGTCTCTTTGCGCCTGCTCAAACTCCGCAATCTGCTCCTTGCTAAACTGCCCGCCGCCAAGATAAAACTGGATTTTCGTATCCGCCGCGGCTAGCAGCCCCGCAAAGCTCACGCGTGAATTGACCAGGCGCAGCGATTTTAGCTTTGGGATTTGCACGATCGCTTTTAGCCCCTCGTCCATGATGCTGACGTTTTCGATACCGATGTGCTCAAGCTTGGCGTGCCTCGCAAAATATCTAAAGCCCTCGCCGCTTATCTTATCGCTATCTTGTAAAAACAGATACGCAAGCTTCGGCAGCGTGGCTAGATGCTGCAGCGCCGCGTCCGTGATAGCCGTGGCTATAAAGCCCATATTTACGAGGCTTTTTACCTCACAGATGCGGCGCACCATCTCATCGGTGAGTGCTACGTTTTCGTAGTGATGGCCTTTGCAGTAGCGCTCGCTAACGGCATCCAGGGCCTCCTGCATCGTGATCTGCTTCATCACCTATCCTTTAAATTTGATTTTAAAATTTTAGTGAAATTTTACGATTTGCGCAAGCGCTTAAATTTACGCGCGGATTTGCACGCGCAGCAAAATTAAATTTTGCGATAATAGCGCGGTTGAAATATACTTTCATCGTTGAAATTCGGCACAGAATTTCGGCAACACTTTTTAAATTTAGCTCGCCGCGTAAGGTGGGCGAGCGGCGCCTTTGCGATTAAATTTTACGCGTCATTTTTCGCGGCGACGCTTTTCTTCGATGCCGCTTTGCCCTTGCCTGCGCACTAGCTCGTCAAGCAGGGCGTCCGGGTGGATATTGTGCGCCGCAAGCGCGAGCAGAAGGTGAAATAAAAGATCCGCTCCCTCGTAAATCACGTCGTATCGCGGCTCGCCCGCTCTGTGTTCGCCGAAGCCCTCGCGCGCGACGTCTGCGTAAAGCCCGCTGCGCGAGAGGTCCTTGCACGCTAGCGCGAACTCGCACGCCTCCTCGGCGATCTTTTTGAGATAGGCGTTTTCGCCCTTCGCGTAGAGCGAGGCGACGTAAGAGAGCGCGGACTCGCCGTTTAGCTTGCGATCCAAGCAAACGTGATAAATTTCGTCCAAAATGCCGTACGGGCTTTTTTCTGCGGAGTTTTTGGGTGTAAAATTTTGCGAGACGGCGTCTAAATTTTGAGTGCTGCGCTCCGCGGAGGAATTTGTTAGAGTGGAATTTGCCGCAGCGGGGCTTTGCATTGCGGAGTTTTGATTACCATCGGTAGAATTTTTGGGCGTTAAATTCTGCAAGCTGTCGCAGGCTGTAGAATTTTGCCCTGCGCGGGAATTCGCGGAATTTTTCTGCGCGAGAGAGGTTGCAGGGCTGTGTTCCGCGAAATTTATCGCGCCGCAAGCGCTCGGGCCCCCCACATTTTCGCCACATTTTTGCAGCGAAATCTCTTTGAAAAAACAGCTTCGCGCGCCCGTGTGGCAGGCGGATCCGCCGCATTGCTCGACTCTAAGCAGCAGCGTATCGTTGTCGCAGTCCAAAAACGCGGATTTTACGAGCTGAACGTGACCACTCTCCTCCCCCTTTTTCCAGATGCGCCTCTTGCTGCGCGAGAAGTAGTGCGCATAGCCGGTGCGCAGCGTTAAATTTAACGCCTCTTCGTTCATATACGCGAGCATTAAAACCGCGCCGTCACCCGCGTCCTGCACGATCGCGGGGAGCAGCCCGCCAAGTTTTTGCCAATCTACCTTCATCTTTGATCCTTAGCTTGCGAAGTCGCGCACGCCTTAAATTTAGCCGCCGCATACGGAATTTAGTTATAAAATTTACGAAGCGGCGCGCCTCGTAAATTTAAAGAGTAAACCTGGCGGCTAAATTTTAAGCGACCGCTAGGCTTAAGCTGCGACGAGTGTGAGTTTTGCTAATCGCGAGCAATCGCGCTCGTCGCTAATATTAACTTGCGAAATCGCGAGTTAAGTTTATGCGCCCGGAGCGGGCTTGCTTTAAATCTCGCTATTAAATTTAGTTCGCGAAATCGGAGCGCACAGCCTCCTGAAATTTTAATTTTCCCGCTCGATGGCGCTTTGCTTCGCCTTATCTTTCGTATCGACCCAGATATTAGGCACCGCGCCGCCCGGCGTTAGGAAAATTTTTGCGTCGCCGTTTTCGCGCAACGCCTCGTTAAATTTAGCCTGCGTCTCGATCTGCTTGAGGCTTAAAAGATTTGCGTCCAAGCTCTTTGCGATCTCTTTGTTAGCGTAGGCTTGCGCGTCGGCTTCGATCTTGGCGGCATCGGCGCGACCTTGAGCCTCAATTTTGACGGCGTCTGCGTTACCTTTGGCAAGAGCAGCCTTTTTAAGCGCCTCTTGGTTTGCGCGCTCGACTTCGTATTTGGTGCGCTCAGCCTCCTGTTTGGCGATCTGTACGCTCTCGATCTGCTCCTTTACCTTCGCCGGCAGGATGATCTCGCGAAGCTGCACGGCTAGCAGATCTACGGGCGAATTCGGCAGTGCTTCGATATTCTTGCGGATGCCGTCGTCGATCGATTTGGCGATCTCGTCGCGTTTGGTAGGCAGCTCCTCGGCGGCATAGTTGCCGATGACGCTACGCACGACGTCCTTTACGCGAGGATCGATGATCTTATCCTCCCATAAAAAGCCCCACTCGGCGATCGTGTTGGGCGCCGTGGCTTCATTGAGCCTGTATTGCACGGTGATGTCGATGCTGACGGGTAAATTTCGCGAGTCTAGCACCGAAAGCGAGTTTTTACTAATGATACCGCCCGCGGTGCCGCTTTTAGTAGCGATACCCGCGCTCATATCTTCGCTGCTGGTGTAGTTTATGATACGCGTGCGAGTATCTACGACGAATACGTCCTGTATGAACGGCACGAAAAAGTGAAGTCCCGCGCCAAGAGGCGTCGGATCGTATTTGCCTAAATTTGACTTGATCCCCACCTCGCCCGATTGGATCGTGACGAAGGGCTTGGCGATCACGAGTAGCGCGATTAGCGCGATTATCACGTAAAGCACGCCGCTAAACTTGCCCATCCCCCCTAAATTAGGAATTTTAAAATTTAAATTCCCGCCTTTTTTGTCGCTGTTTTTCTTATTAAAATAATCATTCAAATCCGCTGGCATGCGCGTCCTTATTTAACGTAGGTGAGCCAGTGCTCAAATTTCGGGTCTTTGCCCGTGACTACCGCGAAATACGCTTTTTGCAAGCGGCTCGTGATCTCGCCCATTTCGCCCTTGCCGATGATCCTGCCGTCGATGTTGCTAATCGGTGTGACCTCCGCGGCGGTGCCGGTAAAAAACGCCTCGTCTGCGGCATAGAGCTGATCGCGAGCGATGCGCTCTCTGCGGACTTCGTAGCCCAGGCTGCGCGCGATTTCTATGACTGAATTTTGAGTAATGCTCTCTAGGCTGGTGTCGTTCGGCGGAGTGATGATGAGCCCATCTTTTACGATGAATAGGCACTCGCCCGGCCCCTCTGCGACGAAGCCCTGCGGATCGAGCAGTATCGCCTCATCGTATCCCGCATCGACCGCCTCAAAATTTGCCATCTGCGAGTTGAAATAATTCGCGCTTGCTTTGGCTTTTGCCATCATCGAAAATTGCGCCGGCTTCATCCACGATGAAATTTTGGCTTTGATGCCCTTGCGTAGCGCCTCTTCGCCCATATACGCGCCCCATTGCCACGCTGCGACGATGACGTTTACCGGGCAGTTCGTAGACGAAACGCCCATCGAGCCGTAGCCGAAGTACGCTAGCGGGCGGATATAAACGGTTTGATCGAAGCGGTTTTTAGCGACGACGTCGATCTGTGCCTGACGGAGCTGCTCGAAGCTAAACGGAAGCTTGATTAGGCAGAGTTTTGCCGAAATTTCAAGACGGGCAGTGTGCTCGTCCAAGCGGAAAATCGCGTAGCCTTTGTCGGTTTTATAGGCTCGTACGCCCTCAAATACGGCGTTTCCGTAGTGCAAAGAGTGCGTCAAAACGTGGGTAGTAGCCTCTGCCCAAGGGATTAGCTTGCCGTCTTTCCAGATGAGCTCGGCCTCTTGAATTTGTGCCATTTCTTGATCCTTTGATGAAATTTAATCCATAATTTTAGCTAAAAGAATATTAATTTCTAAGAAATTCTACCTGCGGAGATTCGGTACGGTAGGCAAAATTCCGCCCGCAAAATTTAAGGCGATTTGCATCGCTAAATTTTGCTTTTTAAAATTTAGCGGAGCAGAGTAAAGAGCTGCGAATTTTATATTTTGTGCGGATAAAATTTTGCCGCAGAATTTCAGGCTTTTTGATCTAAGCTCGCCTTTTAAAATTCTACGAAAGAAAGCCCGATGCCGATCTTATTGACGCTACGTTTGTAGTCCGCTAGGCTTTCACCGTAGCCGTTAAAGTAGCGCAGATAGCCGTAAAATCCGCTGTTAAAGATCGGGAAGCTGTAGTTTAACTCGATTGCGCCGCGGTTACTGCCGTCAAAATGCAGATTATTTCGCCACAGAGCGCTAAGTCGCTGCTTGCCGAAGGTGTATGACGCGCGCAGATCGCCGTAACCCAGATAATCCGCGATGTCCTCGTTCGTGCGGTCCAGCCAAAACGCATACCATGCTTTGGGGGTGATCGAAAATCCGCCCGCGCTCCAGGTACTTTGCGCGTAGAGCCTATTCCACGAGCGCGATTCCTCGCCGCCCTTGCCGTTTGACTCATGCATGGCACCGATCTTTATCTCGTCCGCAAACGGCACCGGCGCACTAACGTAAAGCTCTGGGCGATAATTGCTTTCGCGAAAAGGCGCGCTATCTTGCGTGATCTGCCACCAGGAATTTTGCGCGTAAGCGAATGAAATTTTCTCTCCAAACCCCAGCACGTCGTAGGCAATCGGGCGCTCGAAGCTAAACTCAAAATGCAGCTCATCCGCCTTACGATCGGGCTTTTTACTGAAATCGTGGGTGAAAAGCATATAGATCGGCTCGTAGTATTTAAGCCCCAAAAATCCAAAATTTCGACCATTTTGCTCACCTTGCGGCGCGGAATTTAGTGCAGCGGAATTTGGCCCGCTGGATCTTGCCATGGCGGAATTTTGTACTAAAGAATTTTGCGGCACCGCAGAGCTTAAAACGGCGGTATCATCGTGCAAAGCGCGGTTTTCTGCGGACGAGGTAGAATTTTCTGCGACTTTTCGGCGCGACTTTTCGCCCCTTTCTGTTAAACTTGCCGCGGCGATCTTTTTGTAATAGATCATCGCGTTTTTGTAATCGCCTTTGGCCTCGTATTCGCCGGCCTTTGCGTATAGTTCGGAGAGGTCTTGCGCGGCTAGGCTTAGGGCGCAAAGCGCGAGCGCTAAAGCTTTAAATTTCATCTACGCCCTTTAAATCGTTTTGATAATTTATATTTAAAAACTGCTCTTTGTTTTTGAAATTTAGCACTTTGGAATTTGCAGATCCGATGAGCGCGCCGATCTTATGCTCTTTCGCGCGGTAGAGCTCAAGCGCGCGCGGAGCGAGATCCGCGTCAAAAAATCCGCACAGGCTGTGTCTGTGCAGGTCATCGCCCGCTACGCAAATTTGCCCCTCCTGCTCGCTAAGCGCGCGAATGGTAGAAATTTCTATAAAAGGCATATCGGCGGGGATGATAAAAATGCGCTCTCTGCTAAATGGCTTCAGCGCCGAATACAGCGCGCCCATCGGCGAAAAATCCTCAAATTCGTCGTAGATCATAGGAAGCGGCGGGTTAAATTTAGAGCTTTTGGCGCAGGCGAAAACCCGCTCAAACTCGCGGCTTAAGCGTGAGAAAAGAAAGTGCGTCATGCTGGGATGCCCGCGGAATGGAAACAGTGTTTTGTCGCTGCCGAAACGCGAGCTTTTGCCACCGCAGAGAATGACGCAGGTTTTCATCGAAATTTCACCGGCTTCCATCGATCTTTATCGCGGCGAAATTTTAAATTTGAAAGTAAAATTTGAAAGAAGCGCGGGCATATCAGTCTTTTTGCATATATTTAGCTTTGCCAAGGGCGTTGTTTGCGATGAACTGATAAAGGCTCGGCGCTTGAAGCTTGGCTAGCTCGGGGTATTTGGCTTTAAGCGTCTTCCAGATGTCATAGACGCGCATACCGCTTGCGTAAAGCTTCATAATCTCGCTAAAATGCGGATCATAAAGGCTCGGCTTTTTATATAGCGAGAGTTTGCGGTCGGTATCAAGTACGGCGTTTGCCTCGATAAAAGCGGCAAGATCGCGCTCGCTTACTTTTGCGAAATCTTTTTCGTAATGAGCTTTCATATATTTTAAAATTTCTTTATTGCTAACGCCTTGGAAGTGCATTTTCTTGATTTCGAAGCGATATGCGTATAAGAAGTCCTCGCTTTTTTTGGCAGTTGCGCGAAGTCTTGTTTTTTCATCTTTGAACGTCACGGAGATGAAGTGCGTAAGCCCGGGCGCAGTAACGGCGTTTTTGAACGCTTCATCCTCCTCGCCGATCTTTTTTAGGATCGCCTTGACGGTGTAGCCCTCGGCGATAAGGTTTGAAATTTTATCTTTATAAGGTTTGTAGTCGAATCGCACGCGCCTAAAGCCCGTCTCGACACTGATTTTTTTATAGATTCTCGCATGCTCTCTAGATGTAAAATATCTCGATTTCAGCCCTTTGCGGAGTTGTTCGGCAACCGCGGTAAAATCGTCATAATCGGCGATAGACGCGATTAATTCCTTTTCGTTTACGACCCTGCCGTTAACGACCGCGATGGTAATGACCTTCATATTTTCTCCTTTGATTGGACACAATTCTAACTTAAAACTATAAACTCAAATTTAATTATTTATTATCAAGGATTGCGGAGGATTTGCGTTTGCAAGGTAGAATTTTACGCGCTAAGATTTAGCATTTTGATTTATTTTATATCTTTTTTGCGCTTGTTCTCACGCTACTTTTTTATACTTTTTGCATAAAGATGAAGCGAGCTTGCAAAGATAAATTTTACCCGCAAACTCTAGCTAAATTGCCCGCACAAATTAGCTTTTTCTAAACGAAAAAAGCTTTTTGATCTTCGTAAGTCCTAACTTCATACCACTATATTTCATCATCTTAGCCATATTTACCCACATTTCACGCTCGTAGCACGGATGCGGGCAGTGGTGACAGCGTGGCTTTTCGGTATGCGGGCAGGCACCAAGGCGCGCGTAGGCGTAACGCAACATCCGCTCGCAGTCGCTACAGAGATGAAAGTGCGTCTGCACTAGCCCCTTATCGTCTTTGTAGTCATGAAGCACGGCACCATCTTTTTTAAGCGCGTCCGTATGCTTGCCATCGCAGTAAATTTGGATAAATTTCGTTACCGTGTTTATTTCGTAAATAAATTTTTCGCTCGTCATATTTGATCCTTTTGGGCGGATTTTATCTAAAAGAGACAAAAATACTCTTGAGCGCGCTCAAGCTAAAATTTATAGAATTTTAAAATTCCGCGGAATTTCGCTTTATCTTTCGACCTTGTTGCTTAATAGAGTCGCAATGAAGCGTGTTTTGTCATTTGAGGCAAGCGCGATTTGCAAGCTCATCGTAAGCGGCACAGCCAAAAATAGCCCGCCGATACCAAGCACGAAGCCCCACAACAGTAGCCCTGCAAGCACGCTGATCGTTGAAAGCCCGAGCCCTTGCCCTAAAAATCGTGGCTCGATGATATTTCCGATCGCTACGTTTACAACCAAATAGATTGCAATAGTCCAGATGCTAGAGCCTATATCCATCGTAGCTAATGTCACGAAAAGCGTCGGAAAGACCGCTACGATCGAGCCTATCGTAGGAATGAAATTTAGCACGAAAGCTAAAATCCCCCACAGCGCGGCATACGGTACGCCAAGCGCCCACAGCCCGAGCCCGATGAGCGCGCCGGTACAAGCTGAAGCGATAGTTTTGATTAGCAGATATTTTTTGAGGCTGGAGGCAAATTTCTTCACGAAAGTGTGTGTCGCGCGGCTACTTTGCGAAAAATAGCGGATTTTTTCGTCGATTACGGAGCTTTCAAAGACCATAAATGAAACCATTATAAAAATGAAAAATCCCGTCGAGACTATCGAGCCTGTTTTGCGCAGTAGTGCAGATAGCTGCGCGGCGGCTTCGCCCGGATCGATGCCTAGGTTTGCGGCGTTAAGCTCTATGCCGAATCGAGAGAGCTTCGCACTCACGCCTCCTAGCACCTCTTCAAATTTTGCTTGAAGCTCGGGCAGGCGCGCTGAAAATTCCTTGATCGCATCGAAGATGACTGCGCCGAAAAACACTATAATTGTCACAAAAGAAAAAGTGATGATGAGGAAGCTAAAAACGCGCCCGACGCGGATCTTTTGGACATAAAGCACCAGCGGCGAGACGAGCACCGTAATGAAAATAGCTAGCAAAAATGGCACGACGATAGCCTGCGCGGCTTTAAGACCAGCCAGGATGATTACGACGCAAGCAACCGACATCAAGGACATTTGAAGCTTCAAGGATTCTCCTAAATTTGACATTTTCGCAGAGCTTTTACGCGAAATTTTGATAGAAGGATTTTAACTAAAATTCCATAAATTTTAAGACGGAATTTTAAAATTTCATCGCAAAATTCTAAGATACGCGTAAATTCTTAGTGGGCGCAAGAAAAGTTAGAATTTTTTGCTAAAATTTTGCGAAATTTACACGAGCAGGATCGAAAATGAAACTTCCCAAACAGCTTTTAGACCGTTACGCCGCGGAGCGCCAAAGCGCGGGCGAGGCGCAGCGGACGGCGAATGAGATCGCCTTTGCACCTGTAGTTTTTCAGGTAAGTAGGCTGATGAAAAAATTTGGAATTTTAAACGCGCTTAATGAGGCACATGACGGGCTAAGCATAAGTGAGATCGCGAAGAAACTCTCGCTTAGCGAATACGCCGTAAAGCTGCTTTTGGAAAGTTCGCTTAGCATCGGCACGGTGCTGCTGTGCGGCGAGAAATTTCGTCTCAGTAAGGCGGGGTATTTTCTACTCACCGACGAGATGGTGGACGTGGATATGGACTTCATCCACGACGTGTGCTACGAGGGGCTATTTAGACTCGAAGAGACGCTAAAATCGGGCAAACCAGAGGGGCTAAAGGTTTTTGGACATTGGGCTACGATCTACGAGGCGCTTGCGCGTCTGCCGCCGCACGTGCGCAAGAGCTGGCTCGCGTTTGATCATTTTTATTCAGATTTGGCGTTTGAGCCTGCGCTAAAGATCATTTTCTCGCGCAAGACGGATAAAATTTTAGACGTAGGCGGCAACACGGGGCGCTTTGCTAAGCGGTGCGTGGGCTACGACGAAAATGTGCGCATCACGATAATGGATCTTGCGGGGCAGATCGCGCTGATGAAAGACGCCGTCGCAGGCGCGCAGGGCGCTGAGCGCATAGAGGGGCTTGCGGCCGATCTGCTAGATGCTGCTACGCGCTTTCCGCGCGGCTTTGACGCGATCTGGCTTAGTCAGTTTTTAGACTGCTTTGCAGAGGAGCAGATCGTAAGCATCCTCTCGCGCGCGGCGGAGTCGATGAGCGAGCAGGCGCGGCTTTATATTTTGGAGCCGTTTTGGGACAGGCAGCGCTACGAAACCGCCGCGTATAGCATGACGCAGATCAGCGTGTATTTCGCCGCGATGGCAAACGGCAATAGCAAAATTTATCACTCGGACGATATGGTTAAATTTGCGCAGAGCGCCGGGCTTAAAATTTCGCAAATTCACGACGGACTGGGCGTCGGACACACGCTGCTGTGTTGCGAAAGGGCGCGATGATGGACGCGCGAAGCTTAAGCGCGCGGCTAAATAAGCCGATTAAAATTTTACTTGTGCTACTTGGAATCGGAATTTTGGCAAATGTGGCGATGGAATTTTATGCGGAGAAAAAACGCGGCGAGCTAGAGCGAAATTTCTGCGAAAGCAAACAGGTGCGAGATGCGCTAGCGCGGATAAACGAGGGCGCACCGCGCAGGATCGACGATGCTACGATTTTAAAAGGCGCCGCATGCGAAGAAGGTAGCTTCATATACGATTACGCGTTAAATAGCTCGCCGAATTTAGACCTTAGCGCGCTGGATGCAGGCGATGCGGAAATTTTAAAAGAGATGCTGTTTGCTAAGGCGAAGGCTGGCTTTTGCAGCACGGAATTCTCGCAGCGTCTGCGGGAGCTCGGCAAAACGATGGTGTTAAATTACGAAATAGAGGGCTTGCCGCCGATACGGCTAAAGCTTGATAAAAATAGCTGCGAACGGTGAATTTTAAAACCCAAGCGAGGTATTTGATTAGCCGCGTTTTGTGTGGCGGCGCGTTGGCAGCTGGTGCCTCTGTAAGCTCGAAAGCGAGCGTATGCTTTACGCAGAATTTTATGTGAGCAGGTCGCAGATAAAATTTAGCAAGATTTCATCGCAGCAGGTGTAGCATAATAAATCATAAAATTCTGACTCAAAATCTACGATGCTATTTCAAATAAGATTCCGTAACTTATAGAATTTCGCGCGAAAGCTTTACGCGGTGTTTGCGCTGCCGCATAGATATAATTCCACGTGAAATAGTAAAATTTTAATGAAAAACGCCACTGGCAGAACCTGGCGCATTAGATCGCGGCTTAAAAAGGACTCGGCGCGTTTTAGCACTTTGTGGCGACGAAATACACGCTGATATGCGTCATGCTATACGCGGCGGCGCGGTAAAAGTCAAGCAGAGGTTTTAACATGTTACTTTTGCGCAGGCAAAATCAAAAGCGAAGCGGATAAATTTTAAGCGAATTCGGCGCGGGCGAGCAGGCAAAGGCTCACGCCGCGCTAAATTTTAAATCTCGCGCAAGCGCTACTTGCAGTCGCTAGGCTTAAATTCTACCCTTATAAATTCTTCGCCACTTTTTATCTTATAGCTCCATATCGCGCTGTTTATTAGCGGATGCATTACCTTCATCTGATTGCAAAAAATTTGCTTATTTTGGCTATCTATGACATTTTGTATCACGGTTTTTTGATCATTTCCAACACTGTCAAATTTCATCCCCATGCCGTCATTTAGCTCGTAGTTGTAGATAAAAGTGCCGTCTTTGCACTCGGCGCCCGTTAACGTTGTAATCTCGTCGACTCGCATCGGCGCACTCTTATTGATACCTTCCACGGCGGCTTTGAGCTGGACATTATCACAGCTTGGTGCCGCAAAAAGCGCCGCGAAAGCAAACGGAAGCAATAAAAACTTTTTCATAATTCTCTCCTTAAAAAATTTAGTAATGATATAAAAATTAATATTAATCGGTGCTTTAAATTTAGGGCGAATTTTTTGGTGCCACGAGCATATAATTTGATCCAAGCGTAGCAGCGAACGCGAAAAGTTTATTTGCGGAGCTTAGCCCTAAAAAATGGAATTAGGCAGTATGCCAAGGTGCGGAATTTATCGGCTCGCCGCACTTAAATATGGGCTGCCAAGTTAATTTCATAACGCGATTTTTGCGGAATTTACGCAACTTGCGGGATTAAATTTGATGCCTAGAGCGCTGGCAAACTTGGTATCAAAAGGATTTAATGCCGCAGGCGAGATAAATCTTACAAGTAAGCGCGCATTTGAGTATTTTAAAGCCATGCTAATTATATCAATAAATAAAATTTAGGCGCGACGATCCGCAAGCGCGTGCCGTAAGATCGCCGCGACAAATTTTACCACAAGACGGCGAGCAAAAATAAGCAACCAGATGCCGCTTACCACGCACAAAGGCGCAAGCGCGATTAGTTATCGTTGATTACGTCCAAAATTTCTCTAGCGTGCACGGCGTAATCATTCGCCATCGATTTTTGAAAGATCCCGCCGATCTGTGCGTATGAGCCCTGACCGCCGCCGAAAAACTCCTCCTCGCCGAAGTTGCGCTCGTTTACGGCGATATTTTGGTTGTAGATCGGCTTTCCATTTTTAAACATTTTTAAACGTAGATTGTAGCGCACGTAGGGCTTTGCCGAAACGTCGATGCCGTCGGAGCTGTAAAAACCAAAGCCGAATGAGCTAAGCTCAGGCGCGATGACGAGCCCTTTGCCTTGCAGCGCTTTTTCGTCGTCGGTGACGCTCACGCGCCTTAGGTAGGTGCCGAAGAAGCGCTTTGCCTCGCCTGCGACAAACTCGCCGACGTCAATTTTAAGCTCATCGTCTCTGCCTAGCTTCGAGCTTGCGGCGTAGCTTTTCGTCCCCATTAGCTCGCCAGGGATATAAATGAGCGCGCTTTGCATGGCGTTAGTCGCGCTTATAGTGTCGTCAAACGGCGCTACATCGGCGTTTTGATTAAACTGCGCTTCATATGCGCAACCGCTAAATAGCGCGCAAACTATTGCGGCTAGAAAGAAATTTTTCATTGTTTGCTCCATGTAAAAATTTTTGTAATTCTACCCCGCGGGTCTAAATTTTACGCTGAAACGGGCGGAATCGCTCTTTAATCCAAGCTAAAAAACCGCCTAAGCTTTCGCTTAAACATGTCTTTTGGAATTTTCGTATCGTCGAAATCATCGCTCCAAATTTCATTTTTATCGGTAAACAGGCCTTTATTTTGCGCCTGCGGCATAAAGACCACTTTATCTGTAATTTGGACGCCTTTTTGCTTAAAATACTCTAGTATCTCATCCAGATCTCGCCTAGAATATATATTTATAAGGAAGTAATTCCTATTTTTGAACCTTAACACGATATTTTTGCGGATTAAACCCAAAGGCTCGCCCGCTCTTATCAGCATATAAATTTTAAACGGCAAGATGAATAATATGAAATTTATCGTATGATATAAAAACAATACAGCCTTTCCTATGTGTACCCCTATGGACGACTTTTTATACAGCTCGTATGGCGAAAAATAGTGAAATCTTCCGTAGCTATTGTATAACTCAGATATAATGCAAAAGCTTATTTTATCGATATCGCAGGCATTGCAAATTTTTATTATTTCCTCTTTCTTGACAAAATAAAAATCATTCAACGCCTGATTTAGCGATCCAGGCTTATCGTCGAAAGCGTTTATATAGCTGATTTTATTATTTTCCAATAAAAAATACGCGGGACTGCCCTTTCTTTTAATAGGCCAAAGTAATGTAGCCGGCAACAATAAAAAGACCACTACGATAAACATAACTAAATCGGCACTAAAATGCGTGTAAAATTTCAAGTTTAACGGAGCAACTTCTAGATTGAATATTTTATATAGGCAACCGAGTGAAAGAAAAAGAACGATATTATTTTGAAAGTAAACCGCTCTGTCTATAATTTTGATCGGCCCTTTGTCATGGTCTCGCATAAAATTCCTTTTCGGTATGGTTTTTGTATTTTATCACCGCCTCGCTTTCGGCGCGTTTAAGAGCGCAGGATATTTGCAGAGGCGCTTGCGGCGAGGCGAGTTGCTACGAGCGGCGATCATCCTCGTTAAGCGGACGTACAATGTGGATCTTTGCGACTAATTATGGGGCTTTTCAGACACAGAGCGAGCTTGTCTGCGACTACTTAGAGGGCTACTGCGAGTACTGAGCGATCTCATCTGCGACTGCCGTGAGTGGAATTTGCTCGAAACCCAACCCCAATCTCGCCGCGAAATACTCGCGCAGCATCCGCCTTTGCGCTTCGTTTACGTTTAGCCTTATCCAGGCTACCCCACGGGTCTAAATTTCACGCTGAAAACCAAAAAATTTCACGCTTTAATGTCGTAGCTGAAATTTTTCAAAAAATATATACGTAAAGCTTCGCGCTCGGCGCAGCTAGGACGGATGCAAAAAAATACCGCCGCGCCCGTATCGTCCCTCCCGCGCAGTAGCAGGCAGTCGCGCAGTCGTAGCCCTGCTCGTCCGTCTAGCCTTCGCGCGACGACGAGTTTTGAGGCGATCAAAATCGCAAAAATGCCCGCCGCTGCATAGATCGCAGCTTCGGCAAAGCCGAATTTGATCGTCAAAAACACGCCCGCGATGTATGCGAAAAGAAGCAAGAATTTTAAAATTTCTTGCAGTTTCAAAAACCGCTCGTAGCTTATAAACGGCACGCGAAACGTCCGCACGAAGCCAAACGACGGCTCTATCAGATCAACGCATCCAAGCATAAGATCGTATTTGTCTAGCCCTCTGCGAAAGGATATTTTAAGCTCGTCAAATTCCACGCGCGCCGCCTCTTTGCTACCGCTTCGCAGATAAAGTAGCGCTAAAAACATAAAAACAATCGTCAGGCTGGGCTTGGCTCGCTGCGAGCGTAGCGGGCTGTCCGTGTAAAACAGCTCCCCCGATCCGCCGATGTCTAAAGAGATTAAAATGCAAAAAAACGCAAGGATAGAGGCGGAGAAAATTCTATAAAATGTATCATCGCAGATGAGGCTAAATTCGGGCTTTTGCATTAGTTTTTGTATAGCGGCGCGTCGGTGATTTTAAATCTAAATTTATTGCCCGCGCCGATAAATCTCACGAAGCTCGCTACGTCAAATCCCTGCTGCGGCGCGCTTAGCGGCGGTTTAGCAAGGATCTCGAAGCTTAGCCCCGCGTAGTTGAAAAACTTGCCGCAGCGCCGAAAACCGTGCCTGCCGTAGAATTCTATGCGGCGTAGGCGCTGCGCGAGGTTGGGCGCGTCCTCGTGCGGTGGCTCGACATCAAGGACGATTTGCGCGCGCGGATTTTGCGTGACGATGAGAGCGAGCAGCCTTGAGCCGATCCCTAGCCCGCGAAATTTCGCATCGATACCGAGGTAGGCCACGTAAAAAATCTCGCTCTCTCCGCCGCTTGAAATTTCGTCCTCATCGTAGCGCGAAATTTCGCTTTCTGCGGTACCTGACGAAATTTTTCCCTCTGCGGCGCTTGATAAAATTTCATCCCTTCTGGCGCTTGATAAAATTTTGCCGCCCGCACCGCAAATCAAACGGTCCGCGTCGATCGGAATTTTGCTATCTGCGCTCGCGTTTAAAATTTCATCGCCGCTAAAAGGCTGCGTTTTTTGGTCCGCGATTTTACCGCTTGCAACGCCAAAAAATTTTGCCTCTGAAAATTCCGCTTCGTCGCTTGAGATTTCATCCTCTGCACCTTCAAATTCCGCGCCGCCGTGAGCTTTGGATCTTAAAATTTTATCCGCATTTAGGCGAAGCGGCGGCTGTTTGTGGTGCGAAACCGCGCGCTTGTAGGTTTGCTCGGTCCTATAGACGCAAAACCCAACGAGCTCCTCGCCGCTTAAATTTTGCAGCGCCGCCGAATTGGAATTTTCGCTTGCCTCCGCGCTGGGATTTTTACTTTCCAAGCTGGATTTTTCACACGTCGCACTGGATTTTTTACCTATCACGCTGCGATTTTTGGAATTCAAAGAGGCGAATTCTGCCGCGCCGCAGTTATCCGCATTGGAATTTTTACCCGCAGCGTCACGATTTTGGCTAGCTTCGCCGCGATCTTGCGATCCCACGCATAAATTTTCGCTCGCCGCCGCGTAATGCTTATCAGCCGCGCCGCCAGCGACCAGGGCAGTAAAATCTTCGAAAATCGCCGCGATTTCAAGCTGTCCTTTGCGCGACATTTTTAAGAAATTTTTTATGCTGATACGCTCGATTTCGGGGAACGCTGCGACGTTGATCGCCTCTATGCGTGCGATCAGCGCCGAGTCCTCGCCGATACGCTCAAGTCTCATTTGCCCTCCTTGTCGCGATAGACCTACCGCGTAAATTTAAAATTTGCCCGCCTCGCTCGCGGGAATTTCATCGCTCGGCCCTTGAAATTTCATTAAATTTCGCAAAATTTCGCTGCACCGCTCGTCTAAATTTAATCCTCGCCATAAATTCGCTTTAAATTCCCCAGCGTCGCGCTTGCGTTTAGCAGTAGCGCATCGGCGATCGCCAGCCGCGCCATTGCGGTAGCTACGACGCTGCCGCGCACGGCGATACACGGATCGTGCCGCCCGCGCAGCTCGCAGACCGCGTCTGCGCCGCGCACGTCCACGCTGTGCTGCGCCATGAAAATGCTCGGAGTAGGCTTAAAATGGGTCGTGATCTCGATAGGCGCGCCGCTACTTATGCCGCCCAAGATCCCGCCTGCGTTGTTGTTTGCGAAATTTGCGCCGATCTTGCCGCCATTGGTGCGGATCGCATCATTGCTAGCGCGCATAAAATCGTTGTTCTCGCTGCCTTTTAGCGTGCTTGCCTTCACTCCCGCGCCGATCTGCACGGCCTTTACGCCGTTTATGCCCATCAGCGCGCCCGCAAGCACCGCATCGAGCTTACCATACAGCGGTTCGCCGAGCCCTGCAGGCATGCCCGTGACGCGAGTTAGCACGCAGCCGCCGATACTATCGCCCGCATTTTTGACGCTTAGAATTAACTCCTTCTGCGCGCTCTCCACAGCGGGATCGAGCGCGAAAATTTCGCTGTTTTGCGCAAAGTCGAAGTCTAAATTTCCCGCGTAAATTTCGCCCACGCCACAAATTCCGCTTTTTACGGAAATTTTAAAGTGATCCAGCAAGATTTGCGCAAACGCTCCCGCAGCCACGCGCACGGCGGTTTCGCGTGCGCTTGCTCGCCCGCCGCCTCGGTAATCGCGCAGTCCGTATTTGGCAAAATATGTAAAATCGGCGTGTGCGGGGCGGAAAATATCTTTGAGATCTTCGTAGTCCTTTGAGTGCTGATTTGCGTTGCGGATGATAAATCCGATCGGCGCGCCGGTGCTGCGACCGTCAAAAATTCCGCTTAAAATTTCGATCTCATCGACTTCTTTGCGCGGCGTAGCGTATCTGCCGCCCGGCTTGCGGTGGTCAAGCTCGCTTTGGATATTTGAAATCTCGATCGCCACGCCTGCCGGAAAGCCGTCCAAAACGCCGCCGATCGCCGCGCCGTGGCTCTCGCCGAAGGTGCTAAGGCGCAATCTCTCGCCGAAGGTGTTCATAGCGCGTCTCCTTGATCGCCGCTGCTTTGTTTATCCGTATCACGCCCGCTTCGCTCATTGCTTTTTTTAGCGCTCGGCGTGCCGCCCGATGTGCCGGCGCGATCGCTCTTTGCGCTGCCCCGCGCTCGTCCGTCGCCGCCTCGTGAGCCTTTTTTGCCGCCCTGTGCGCAGTTCGCGCCGCTTTGTGCGTCGCCGCATGCCGTTTGCTCGCCATTGCCGTGCGAGGCGCCGTTTTGTAAAAGCTCGAGCGCGATTTGCGCGCATTTTTGCTCGGCCTCCTTTTTGCTCGCTCCCACGGCGGATGAGAGCCGCCTGCCGCCTACGAGTGCCGCCATTTCGAAGCTTTTTTTGTGATCGGGGCCGCTCGAGCCTAAAAGGACGTATTCGGGCGTGACGCCGAATTTTGCCTGCGTGAGCTCTTGCAGCGCGGTTTTGTAGTCTCGCACGAGCTCGTTAAAGCTTATGCGCGGATAGAGGATTTCTAAGATTACAGTCGCGATGCGGGCGGTATTTTGCAGCCCGCTCTCAAGATAGACGGCGCCCATTATCGCCTCAAACGCGTCCGAAAGCAGCGATGGTTTCTCGCGTCCGCCGTTGCGCTCCTCGGACAGCGACATATTCAGGTTCTCGCCGATGCCTAAAAATTTTGCAAATTTAGAAAAGCTGCTTTCGTTCACGAGCGCGGCGCGCAGCTTGCTCAGATCGCCCTCGTCGCTGCTAAATTTTTTGAAAAGATACTCGCCCACGATCAGATCCATCACCGCATCGCCTAAAAATTCCAGCCTCTCGTTGTTGTGTCCGTTTTTGGCGCTTTTGTGCGTAAGAGCGATCTTAAGGTGGGTTAAATTTTTAAATTTATAGCCCAGTTTTTCTTGTAATTTTTCTAAATTTTGCATCTTTGCCCTTTTTATAAAATTTTACGAAATCAGCGACGGTCCGCACGCAAACGGCATCAGGTGCGAAGGAAACCCGTGCAAGCGGAACGAACGAGTGCAAGCATAACC
The DNA here is from genome assembly GCF_938041645.1 of uncultured Campylobacter sp. Taxonomy (GTDB): domain Bacteria; phylum Campylobacterota; class Campylobacteria; order Campylobacterales; family Campylobacteraceae; genus Campylobacter_B. The sequence goes on from NZ_CALIST010000073.1 coordinate 41,333, forward strand.
CGCGCTAAATTTGCACTAACGTGGCGAATGAAACGCGCTAGCACCAATCTGCGGCGAATAAAATTTAAACGTAGCCCGCCAATTCTAACGCAAACCGCGCTAAGGCTCACTTATCGCAAACGAAATTTACACTAAAACAAACTTGTCGCAAATGCAGCCGCATCAAAGCCCGCTTGCTGCGAATGCAATCCGCGCACAAAATATGGTGCAAACTAGCGCGAACGACGCAAACGAATAGAGTGCACCGAAGCCCGATTGCGTGAACAAATGCGCTAAAACAAGCTTCGGGCGATAAAATTTACGCCGAAGCTAGGACGTGCTAGAGCCCTGTTGCGCGTAAAATTTTAAGATTTTATCGCTTCCGCCGCCGCGCGAGCCATAGCGTCGCACTCCTCGTTTTGCGGATGACCCGCATGCCCTTTGACCCACGAGGCCTTGATCTCGTGAGGCGCCGCCGCCGCAAGGTATCTGCGCCACAGATCCGCGTTTTTCTTGCCCTTAAAATCGGTAACGACCCACTTTGCGAGCCAGGAATTTATCGCCTTAACGACGTATTCGCTATCTGTAAAAAGCTCGACGCGGCAGGGCTGCTTAAGCGCGCTAAGCCCCATTATGGCGGCTGTTAGCTCCATTTGATTATTAGTCGTCATCGCTTCTGCGCCGCTTGCCTTTTTTATCGCGTCGCCGTATTGCAAGATATAAGCCCAGCCGCCCGCTCCAGGGTTGCCGAGGCAGCTGCCGTCGCTAAAAAGTTTGACCGATTTCACCGGTTTTCTCCGAAATTTGCGCTCTAATCTCCATGCTGCCTAGCTCGTAGCAGACCGGGCAGCGGTGCGAAAAAAGCCCCACCGAGCTTTTGCACTTCGCGCAGGTGTAGCTAAAGCTAAGCCCCGCGTCCTCAAAACCCGCGTCTTTCATAGCCATAAGCGCGTTAATCTCAAAAATTTTACTCGCGCTCTGCGGCTTTTGATCGCTTTTTCCGAGCGCATAAAAAAGCGCGTTGTACTCCGCATCCTGCGTATTTATAGCCGCAGGGAAATCATAGATCAGATCGATAGCCTGCTCGATCGGCGGGAAGCGGTCAAAGCCCTCCATAGGCTCTTTGTTTTTGATAAAAAGCTCCATGCAGAACCGCCCCGCGCCTTTGAAGTTTAACTTTGAAATTTTAGCGATCTTCTTGTTAAACGGCGTATTGGCGTCGTTTGCGATGATCTGGGCGCGCTCGAACTGGCTTTGAGCATATACTTCGGCGTCCTGCTCGCGCAACGCGTCAAGCACCTCAAGCGCCTCATTAAAGCGCTTCAGCCGCTCGTAAATCACCGTAAGATGCGTAAGGGCCTCTTTGTTTCTCGGGCGCAGCTTCAGCGCCTGCAAAAACACCTCTTCGGCGCGCCCTAAAAAGCCCGCTTTGAAATATACGATACCGAGATTTGTAAGGATAAACTCCCTCTGTACGCCGCCGCTAGCCTTACTTAGCGCGATTAGATAAATTTCTATCGCGCGCTCGAAGTCGCCGCTTTTTACGAAAGAGCTAGCTAAAATTCCAAGCGTCGGGATGTCTATCTGCGGGCTTGCTAAAAGCGCTCTGTGCTCGGTACTAAGCGCGTCTAGGGTGTCAAATTTTTTGATGAAATTCTCTAAACTCTGCCTCTCGTTTTTTTTAGAAAAAACTCCCCAAATGTAGCTTAGAATCGACACCAGTAAGATTATGCTTATCAGCATGATAAGCCCGAAAATCGGGTCGCGATCGTCTAAGAAAAAATTATCCAAATCAAACCTCGTCGCAAAAATAAAGGGCAATTATAGCAAAGTGCGGGTATAATTTCGCTTATGATTAAAAACGAAAGCATAGAAAATCTGCTGGCCACCGTAGATATCGTAGACGTCGTAGAAAAATATGTCCCACTTAAGCGCAGCGGCGCAAATTTCGTGGGCGTCTGCCCCTTCCACGACGATTCGCACCCGAGTATGAGCGTGAGCTCCAAGCTTGGAATTTTTCACTGCTTTTCGTGCAAGGCGGGCGGCAATGCGATTAAATTTATCCAAGAGTACGAAAAGATAAGCTTCCCTGAAGCGGTCGAAAAGCTTGCGGGGATGTATAATTTCGCGCTGCAATACACCGGCGCTAAAGTTCAGGAGCGCAGCGAAGAGAAGAAGGTGCTTGAGATTTTAAACGCCTATTACCAAAGCTGCCTTTATCAAAATCCCGCCGCCGTAAAATACCTGCACGATCGCAGCCTAAGCGATCAAAGCATCCGCAAATTCGGCCTTGGCTACGCAGGAGCTAGCGCGCAGACGATCAGGGTTTTACAAAACGAAGAAATTCCGCCGCAAGACGCGTTAAATGCGGGCGCGGTGAAGCAAAACGAGCGCGGGCTCTACGCAAGCTTCATCGAGCGCATTACCTTTCCGATCTACAACCACGCGAGCAAGCTCGTGGGCTTCGGCGGCCGCACGATAAGCGATAACCCGGCTAAATACGTCAATTCGCCGCAGTGCGCGCTGTTTGATAAATCTAAAATTTTCTACGCATTCGACCTTGCGAAAAAAAGCGCGATCGCCAAAAAAACCCTTATCATCACCGAGGGCTACATGGACGTTATCATGCTGCATCAAGCGGGCATCGATAACGCCGTAGCGGTGCTCGGCACGGCGCTGACGCCCGCTCATCTGCCGCTTATAAAGCGCGCGGAGCTTAACGTCGTGCTTAGCTTCGACGGCGACGCTGCGGGCATCAATGCGGCGATAAAATCGGCGCGGCTTTTGTGTCTGAATAAGATCGACTCAAGCGTCGCTATAATCGGCGGCGGCGCAGATCCTGCGGATATGATAGTCGCGGGCAAGGTGCGCGAGCTAGAGCAAATTTATGCTAGCGGTATGGAGAGCGGGGAGTTTCTGATCCGAAGAATCGCTAAAAAATACGACCTCGCCCGCCCCGTGCAAAAAGAAGCGGCGCTAAATGAGATCAAAGAATTTACCGCAGCGCTCGGCCCCGTGCTAGCCGAGTCCTATCAGAGTTTAGTGGCGCAAATTTTAAACGTCTCGCCGGGCTCGTTCAATCTCGCTGACGGCGGTAAAAATTTCGGCGTGGGCTTTGAGGGGCGAAATTTTAACGAGAGCGGGAGCTTCAGCGGCGGAAATTTTGATCGCGCGCAAAACACGGCGCGCTATGAAAGCTCTGCGCCGCCTGCGGCTTCGGCGAGGCTCGGGCGGACGCTACTGCGCCGCAAGGAGATCGCGGAGCTTCAGATCATAAAATCGATGCTGCTTGATGGCGAGATGGCACAGCTCGGGCTCGGCTGCTTGGAGCGGCGCGATTTTCGCATGCACGGCGATATTTTCGAGGCGTTTTTGGCTTTCGCTCGCAGCGGCGGAAATTTTAAAAATTTCATCGCGGGCGAGGACGGCAATGTAGACAGCGCCTCCGAAAATTTTATCGCGGGCGGCGCGGGAGAAAATTTTATCCGTAGAGAGAGCGCAAATTTAAAAAGCGGCGAGAATTCTAGCGAGCAAAATTTTGACGGGCAAGCTTCCGCAGGCGCCGTAAATTTAAAAGGCTCCTCCGCGCAGCAGGGCGCAAACGGCGGCGAGAAGCAAGAAGTAAACAACGTCGCGAAGCAGGGCGAGAGGGAGGCCGCAGCTCAAAATATTCAAAGCGCTCAAAGCTTCCAAAATGCTCAAAACGCCGAAACTGAAGCCCGCGAAAATCTGCGCGCGCTTGCGCTGGACGATGAAATTTTGCCGATCGGCGGCGCAGCGCTTTTTAACGACGCGTGCAAAATTTTACGCCGCAACGCCCTGCAAGATCTGATGCAAAAGCTCAAAAACTCCGACGCGCCCGACAAGATCGAGCGGATCTTAGAGTATCAAAAAAAGATCAATCAACTCAAGTAAAGGAACGAAATGAAGGCATTGGCGCTCTTTAGCGGCGGGCTTGACTCCATGCTCGCGGTCAAACTCATCGTCTCGCAAGGCATCGAGGTGCTCGCGCTGAATATGGATATCGGATTTGGCGGCAAGGACGATAAGAGCGAGATCATGCGCCGCAGAGCCGCAGCCGCGGGGGCGGATTTTAAAAGCGTCGATATCAGAAGCGAGTATCTGCGGCAGGTGCTTTTCGAGCCCAAATACGGCTACGGCAAGCACTTCAACCCCTGCATCGACTGCCACGGATATATGTTTAAGACCGCGCTTGCGATGCTGCAAAGCGAAGAGGCGAGCTTCATCATCACTGGCGAGGTGCTCGGACAGCGCCCGATGAGCCAGCGCGCGCAGGCTCTAGCTCAGGTCGGCGGGCTTAGCGGCGATGAGGAGGGGCTGATCCTGCGTCCGCTGTGCGCGATGCTGCTGCCGCCCACGACGCCCGAGATCAAGGGCTGGGTCGATAGGGGCGCGCTGCTTGACATCAGCGGGCGCGGGCGGGCTAGACAGATGCAGCTCGCGGCGGAGTTTGGCTTTGAGGACTATGAAACGCCGGCGGGAGGCTGTTTGCTAACCGTGCAGAGCTTCAGCGAGCGGATCAAGGATGCGGTAAAATTTGAAAAGATCGAAACGCCCGCGGATGCTGAAATTTTAAAATTCGGACGCCATCTGCGCTTGCCTGAGGGCGCCAAGCTCATAATCGGGCGGGATGAGAGCGACAACAAAAAGCTTGCCGCCGTGCAAAATCCGAAATTTAGCGAGATAAAATTTAAAGATGACGTCGTGGGCGCGCTAAGCCTGCTAAGTAGGGGCGCGAGCGAGGCGGATAGAGAGCTTGCGGCAAGGCTGGCGCTAACATACGCCAAAACGGACGCCGCGCGCAGCTACGCCCTGCTCTTAGAGGGCAGCGAGCTGAGCGCAAGCCCCTTTGAGAGCAAGGATGCCGCCCGCGAGTATTTTGTGTAAAATCCAAACCGCCATCCAGGTTGTATTTGATAGGCGTAAAAACGATACATAAGCGCAAGAAGCTGCGATAGCAGATACAAGAGTAAAATTTAAATGATAACGCCCGAAATATACCGAAAATGCGTCAGGCTCAGAGTTAAATTTAACCGCCGCGAGCGCTAAATTTAAAAGCAAAAACGAGTAAATTTTATAAGCTCAAGGAGCGTTTATGGAGTATTTCAAACCGTTTTTCGTAAAGATCCCAGGCTGCGCTAGAGAGGGCGACCATACGAGCGCGCATGATGAGATCATCGCGCCGCTACTACAAAACGCGCTCGCCGCCTATGTCTATAACGGGCGCAAAGATAGCATCGCGGGAGCCTTCGGTAGCATAGAGCACCCGCTAAACTTGAGCGAGTTTAGTTTTCTCGTGCGCGAGCGGGGCAAATTTCGCCTCGATCTGGCGCGCGAATGCGTAAACGGCGCCGAGATTTTTTGGAACGCTTGTAGTTTTAGGCGCGGCTCGGTCGTTGTTTTGTTGGACGAAGATTTCGATATGGCGCCTATTTTGCGCCGCTGCGCCGAGATAAGCATAGACGAAACGCCAAATATAGGCAACAGCCCAGCGGCGACCAAGCTTGCTAAGCGTGCGATGAGCGAGGGGCGGATCGCCGTGCTTTTTAGTGCTAGGGGCGGGATAGAGCGGATATCTATGCGCCAGGTGTGGGGCAGGATAAAATTTTAAAACTTGCGGATGAAATAAATCCAAATTTAGATTAAAATTTGGCGCCAACCTCGACTTGCGACGAGAAATTTAAAAGCCGAGCTCTGCATTAAATTTCACGCTGGATGGCATTATGCGCCCCTGTGTGCGCAGGCAAAAGCAGAGGTCGCAAAAATAGGTCTCGCCTATCGCCTTCTGCGCCTTGTCAAAAGATAAAACAAAATGATCGCTGCCAAAACCGCCGCGATTGCGGCGTAAATTTTACCCATGCCGCCGTAGCTCTTGGAGTCGTCGCTTAAATATAAATTTATTATCGCGCCGTTGTCCGTTGAAATTTCAAGCTTCGCGCCCTTTGCGCCGTTTAGCTTTACGCGCAGCATATTTGCCGCGGGGCTTGAAATTTCGGGCTTATCCATAAAGGAGTAGCTCGTTTTGTAGCTTTTCATCAAATCGTTGCAGTCTTTCGGGGTTACGAATATGTCGTAAAACGCGCCATTTTTCACGCTCAAATTTTCTCCGCCTTGCACAACGAAGTATCTAAATTTAGGCGCCTGCGTAATAAACTCCCACCGCAGCGTTTTTTGCTTCCCGCCCTGCTCGTAATTAAACTCCGCGCCGTATTTGGTGTCGAATTTAAAAACGTCTCTGCTGAAAAGCACGAACTGCCTATCGCTTAAAATGGCGTTAGGATCGGAGTTTTTATCTAAAATTTTAACGTTTTGAAGCTCCCTGCCGCCTTCGTAAATTTTAAAACTTTTCATCGCTACGGGCGGTCCCTCGGCATTAAACTCCACGCTTACAGGATTTGCGGTGATTTTGCACTCTGGCATGGGATCTGGAATTTCGTTGCTGAAAAATGCAAGCGCGGGCTCGTCGTTCGGGTAGTAAACGTAAGGGCGCGAGTTTAGCGCAGTGGCGCTTTTGAACTTATCCTCCCTCATCCGTAGTGTTTCATTTTTACACATCCCCAGTAGAAATTTGCCGCTTCCTTCATCGTTTAAATTCCGCGAGCAAAAGGCGTTAAGGCGCGAATTTCCCATCTCAAAAACGTAGCTGCTTTTTTTGCCGTGCTCAAAATAGCCGATGCCGATCTCATCCGAAGCAAAATCCAAAAATGCAAATCTATGATAAATCGCGCTGAGTAACCCGTCAATCGCGCTTTTTAGATCGCTCGAATTATAAGATAAATTTTCCCTCACGACGGCATTATAGCCTGCGTAAAAAGCGCGCTTTGACGGATTCTCGCCCGTAAAATTCGGCTTGCCCGGGGTCTCGTCGTGCGACATCGCCTCGTTTGCGACGACATATTTTGCGTGATTAAGCGCAGAGGTGTTTAAAATTTCATTCTGCGAAAGCTGATTTAGCCCCGATTTTGCGCGCACATTGTTGATGTAGCTTAGCGGATCGTCGTAAAAGGAAAAGCCGCTCATCGCAACGAGCGGCTGTTTTAAATTTGAGGGGGTGTTTTCGCATGCGGCAAAAAGCGCGCAGATCGCCCCAAGACCCAGGAGCCTAAGCCGTAGGGCCCGCTTTGGCAAACTCGACCCCCTCTTTTACGTCCTCGTAGCGTTTGAAATTCTCTTCAAACATCTTTGCAAGCTTATCGCGCGTGATCTTATATTCCGTCGGGTGCGTCCATGTATTGATCGGATTTAGCAGCTTCGTCTCGACGCCTGCGAGTTCTTTTGGGATCGCTAAGTTAAATTTCTCGAAATTTTCAAATTCGCACTTTTTGATGCTACCGTCAAGGATCGCGTTTATGCATGCGCGCGTGGCTTTGATGCTCATTCGCTTGCCCACGCCGTACGCGCCGCCGCTCCAGCCTGTGTTTACGAGATAGACGCTGACACCATGCTTGTCGATCTTTTCGCCCAGAAGCTTAGCGTAAACGGTCGGGTGCAGCGGCATAAACGGCTCGCCAAAGCACGCGCTAAAGGTCGCCACGGGCTCGGTAATGCCGCGCTCGGTGCCCGCGACTTTTGCCGTATAGCCGCTTAGGAAATAATACATCGCCTGCTCTTTAGTTAGCTTTGCGACCGGCGGCAAAACGCCGAATGCGTCGGCGGTCAGGAAGATTATGTTTTTCGGATGGCCGCCCGCAGAGCTTGGCTCGTAGTTATCAATGTGATAGATCGGATAGCTGACGCGGGTGTTTTCGGTCTTGCTGCCGTCTTTGTAGTCTACTACGCCCGCTTCGTTGGCGACCACGTTTTCAAGCAGCGCGTCGCGTTTGATCGCGGCGTAAATTTCAGGCTCGCTGCTCGGGTCTAAATTTATGCACTTCGCGTAGCAGCCGCCCTCGAAGTTAAATATCCCCTCGTCGTCCCAGCCGTGCTCATCATCGCCGATCAGCTTGCGGTTTGGATCGGTCGAGAGCGTCGTTTTACCCGTGCCGCTTAGGCCGAAAAATAGTGCCGTGTCGCCCTCTTTGCCCACGTTTGCCGAGCAGTGCATGCTTAGCTTGCCCTCAAGCGGTAGCCAGTAGTTCATCATCGAGAAAATTCCCTTTTTCATCTCGCCGCCGTACCACGTACCGCCGATAACCGCGACGTTTTCCTCGACGTTAAAGATAACGAAAACGTCGGAGTGCAGCCCGTCGCTCGCGTAATCTTCGTTTTTGCATTTGCACGCGTTGTAAACGACGAAATCGGGATGAAATTCCGCTAGCTCGCTCTCGCTTGGGCGGATGAACATATTTTTTACAAAATGCGCCTGCCACGCGACTTCGGTTACGAAACGCACGTTTTTGCGGCTGGATTTGCTAGCGCCGCAAAATGCGTCTTGGATAAAAATTTCCTTGCCGCTTAGCTGGGCTTTGGCTTTGGCTAAAAGCTTATCGAAAAGCTCTTTTGAGATGGGCTGATTTATCTTGCCCCAGGCGATGTATTTTTGGCTCGGATCTTGTTTTACGAAGTACTTATCCTTGGGGCTGCGACCCGTAAAGATGCCGGTATCCACCATAAAAGTGCCGTTGCTTGACACCCGTCCTTCATTCATTGCCTTTTCGAGTTCAAAAAGCTCGTCGTAGCTTAGATTGTGGTTGATTTTTTTGATATTTTTAAGACCTAGTTTATCCAGATCGTTCGGAGTTGTCATTTTGCATCCTTTTTAAATTAAATTTTGATAAAAGATTGCGCTATTATAGCTTAAAATTTAGGTGAGCTCGCTTAAGCGCCGAGGATGACCCTCATGAAATTTAGGCGGAAGCGCCGCCTAAATTTAGAGCTTATCTTAAAATCGCAAGCACTTGATCGGCATCGACCGTATCGCCTTGGGCGACTAAAATTTTATCGATTATACCTTTGCGCGGGCTTTCGATATTTATCTCCATCTTCATCGCTTCAAGTACGATTATCGTCTGCCCCGCCTTAACAGCGTCGCCTTCCTTTATTAAAATTTTAAATACGTTACTAGGAAGCGTCGCTTTTATATCGTTATCGTCCGTACCACCTCGCGCGTTAGCAGTGGGCTGCTCGCCGGCGGAGCGTTGCGACTGCGGCTTTGCAGGCGCTGAGGTATCGAAGCTGATGTCGTATCGATCGCCGTTTACAAGCACGTTTTGTCCGGCAAATTCTACGTTGTAAATTTTGCCGTTAATTTTAACGTCAAATTTGCCGTTTTTAGAAATACCGCTTTGATGACTTGCGGCAGGTGCTACGTCCTCTTTTTTGCGGATCATCACCTTGCCCTCGCCTTTTAAAAACGCGATACCCTTTTCTTTGCACGCAAGCGCGATAAATACGTTCTCCTCGCTAGGCTCGATGCCCTGCTCGCGTAGAATCTTCTGCGCATACGCGACGCTCTTGCTCTCGTCGGCATCAGCGATATCTACGGCGTGTTTGGTCGTAGGCTGTAGTCCCAGCTGCTCCGCCGCCATCTTAATCACGCCTTCATCCGGCTTAACGGGCGTTTTGCCGAAATAGCCTAACACCATCTTGCCGTAGCCTTCGGCGATCTTTTTCCACGGGCCGAACATTACATTGTTAAACGCCTGCTGGAAATAAAACTGGCTAACCGGCGTTACGCTCGTGCCGAAACCGCCCTTTTCGACGACCTCGCGCATGGCCTTGATGACGGCCGGGAATTTGTCTAAAATTTTATTATCGCGCATCATCTGAGTGTTTGCAGTAAGCGCGCCTCCCGGCATAGGCGAAAACGGAATGAGCGGGCTTACCTGCGTAGCCTCTGGCGGCATGAAGTAATCCTTCAAGCACTCGCCCAAAATCTCTTCGTATTTTAAAATTTTCTCTGCATCTAGCCCCAGGTCAAAATTTTGCCCCTTCGTCGCGTGCAGCAGCGTGAGGATGTCCGGCTGGCTGGTGCCGCCGCTTACGGGATGCGCGGCAAGATCGATGCCGTCTACGCCCGCAACGAGCGCAGCCTGATAGCATGCAACGCTAACTCCCGCCGTCTCGTGTGTGTGCAGGCGGATATGCACGCCGTCGCCTAAAATTTTACGCGCGCGCTTGATCGTCTCATAGACCTTCTGCGGGCTGCTGGTACCGCTTGCGTCTTTGAAGCAGACGCTGTCGAACGGAATCTGCGCGTCTAAAATTTGACGCAGAATTCTCTCATAAAACGCTGCGTCGTGCGCGCCGCTGCATCCCGGCGGCAGATCCATCATCGTAACCACAACTTCGTGTTTAAGGCCATGGCGATGTATGCACTCGCCGCTAAATTTTAAATTTTCCACATCGTTTAACGCGTCGAAATTTCTAATCGTCGTCGTGCCGTGCTTGGCAAAAAGCTTGGCGTGCAGATCGATGATCTCGCGGCTGCCTGTATCGAGCGTGACGGTATTTACGCCGCGGCTAAGGGTCTGCAGATTCGCCCCCTCGCCCACGATGCTTCTAAATTTATCCATCATCTCAAAGGCGTCTTCGTTTAGGTAAAAATACAGGCTCTGAAACCGCGCGCCGCCGCCGAACTCAAAGTGCGTGATGCCCGCGTCTTTTGCCACGCTAACGGCAGGCAGGAAATCCTCCATCGCCACGCGCGCGCCGAAAACTGACTGAAATCCGTCGCGAAAGGTCGTATCCATAACGTCGATAAGCTTTTTAGCCATTTTTAGCTCCTAGGTTAAATTTAGCGTGAATTTTAATATTTCTAGCCTAAAAAAGCTTTTAAACCAAAAACCCCCGGAAAGATTGCGAGCGTTAATAGCACTAGAATTTGCAGCAAAATAAAGGGCAGTACACCTTTGTAAATGTCCGTGGTGTGGATTTGCGGCGGAGTCACGCCCTTTAAGAAAAATATCGAAAATCCAAATGGCGGCGTCATAAACGATGTTTGTAAATTTACAGCGATTAAGATCGCAAACCACACGGGATTGATATGCAAAGACTCTACTATCGGCAAAAGTATCGGTAAAATGATATATGAAATTTCGACATAATCTAGAAAAAATCCAAGCACTATGATAACTACCATCGTAAGCGCGATAAATCCCCATGCTTGACCAGGCAGATTTTCCATAAAATTTTTTACGACCTCATCTCCGCCCGTGTAAGAAAAAATCATCGAAAATGCCGTGGCACCCATCAAAATCATAAAAACCATGCCCGAAATTTTAGCGGTATTTTTTAGCGCGTCATAGATCAGCCTAAACGAAAACGTGCGATATAAAACAGCTAGCGCTATCGCACCCAAGCAGCCTACCGACGAGCTCTCCGTAGGCGTAGCGATGCCCGCAAAAATAGATCCTAAGACGAGCAAAATCAGCACGAGCACCGGCACGACGTTTTTAAGCGCGATAAAAATTTGCTTTGATTTGCTAAGTCCCTCTAGCGGCGGAACAGGCGGCGCATAATCTTTGCAAATATATGAAATAATCGCAATATAAATCACGTAAAAACCCACTAGCACGAGCCCAGGAATAACTGCTGCAGAGAAAAGATCGCCCACCGAAACAGAAAGTATATCGCCTAAAATAATTAGCACGATTGAAGGCGGAATAATCTGCCCAAGCGTGCCCGCAGCAGCGATAGTGCCGGTAGCTAGGGGCTTATCGTAGCCGTATTTCATCATCACGGGCAGACTGATGACGCCCATAGCGATGACAGTCGCGCCCACGATGCCCGTCGTAGCCGCAAGTAACGCGCCCACCAAAACAGTGCTGATCGCCACGCCGCCTCGTACGCCGCCGAATAAAAATGCCATCGACTCTAATAAGCGCTCCGCAAGGCGAGTCTTTTGCAAAATCATACCCATCAAAATAAAAAGCGGCACCGAAATTAGCAGCTGATTTTCCATAATCGAGTAAATTCTATTAGGCATCAGTGAAAAAAACTGCCTGCTCATATCCTCGAAAGCTTCGGTTAAAATTTCAAAGCCCTGCGCGTAATCCCACGCCTCACTAAGTCCGTAGATAAAGCCAAAAATCACAGCCACGGCGCCGAACGTAAACGCAACGGGAAAACCGAGTAACAGCATAAAAAGCGCTGCCGCAAACATCACTATGCCTATCATAGCTCGCCACCTTTTATCTTGCCATGGCAAAATTCCGCCCAAGAGCGAAAAGCGTAAAATTTATAGAATTTTAAATTTAAGCTCATTTTGCCTTCACACACTCTGCGCGCCCGAAGAATTCCCACTAAGAAATTCCGAGCCTTTGTTTTCCCTAACATCAAGCAGGGCGTTAATATTTTTAATCAAAAATCCAAATGCGTAGATAAATAAAAACGCGTAGCTAAGTGTGATCGCGGACTTGATGATCCAAAGATGCTGCATGCCGCCGGGATTGGCGCTGGCCTCATGGCTCGTATAAGCCTCGCTCACGTAATCGATCGAAAAAAACGCCACGAGCGCCACGAAAGGCAAAATGAAAAATATCGTGCCTAAGATATTTATGAGCGCTTTTGCAGTGGGGCTAAATTTTTCGTAAAAAATATCCACGCGAACGTGGGCATTTTCTTTGAGCGCGTAGGTCACACCGAATAAAAACATCGCCGAATATAGCCACCACGTAAGTTCTTGCATAGCGACGGAATTTGCGGCGGGAAAAAGATAGCGCGCCACAACATTGTAAAAAACGACTATAACTAAAAGCGCCAAAAATACGATACTTAATACGCCTAAGATATTTGCGAACGCATCAAAAGCTCTTTCTAATCTGCGTAAAAAACTCTTCAAAATTTTACCCTTTGCTTGAAATTTTTGCTATAAAAGCTGGGATTTTAGCAAAAATATCTGCAATTTATTATAAAATTATGCGCGGAAAGGATTTTTATGATTTTAAAATTTCAAAACAAATACTCTAAAAGATTTCTCGCCTTTTGCGCTATCTGGGCGATTTTTTGGCTAGCATTTTCATATTTTTTCTTGCAAAAATTCCTTTTTATCTATCCGGAAAGCTTTAGTATTCACGTGAGATTCGCACTTTGCGCCATAGCGCTAGGAACGGTGATTTTAGCGGTTTGCGGCAAGGACGTTTACGGCGCAATCTGTGGATATGCGGTGTGGTTCTACGGTGCGGTGCTAGGATTTGCCTCGTCGTTGAATTTAGCCAAAATCCGCGTCGTACTGCGCGAAGACGGCGAAATGGGAGGGATAAGCGGCTGTGGCGGGGCGGTTAAATTTTTAAATTTCGACTTAAGCGTGGTGCCGATTTTTAAGCCGTTTAACAGCTGTGCATTCGACGTTCCGGCAGTGCCGGCTGATGCGACGCTAGAGGGGCTGCAAGCCAAGCTAACGGCGCTTTATAGCGGAGGCTGGTATCTGTTCCCGGCAAGCAAAAGCGTGGATCTGGCGCAATTTTGGAGTTTTATCTTTATATTTTTCGCAATTATTTGGATGATTGGAATTTTTCTTGGATTTTTAAATAAAAAGGCGCAGAGATAGTCCCTGCGCCAAAGAAGCTACTGAACAATTACTAATGCATCTGAACTATAAAGGTTGCTTATAGTTTTTAGATTTGCCGAATCCCAAACTGTAGCGCACAAACCATTGTATTCTTTTTTTAAGGTAATTTGCGATGCATTGTTATATTTATAAGTAGCACAAACGGAGCCTTTGGCTTTAATAGGAATTGCTACATTTGTCATGCTAGGAATATCTGAACTATACTGACCTTGTGAAGTATAGTAGCCTATTATATCGCTTAAAGATGTAACGATGTTTTGAGATGCTCTAACGACCTCTGCATCATCGCGCGTAGCTGCTAGTTTTGGAATGGCAACTGCCGCCAAAACACCTAAAATCACGATCACGAAAATTAATTCGATCATAGTAAAGCCCTTCATGTTTTTATCCTTTGATAAAAAATTTTTGGACTTATATTATAAGACGTTTACTATAAATTTAGCTTAAAAATTCTTTGCGAATTCCAATATTTCAGATAAATTTTTTACCGCATTCGCACCTACCGCCACATAATGATTATTTATCAGGCTTTTTCCGTTATAAAGAGGCGCCTTCATCGTCTTGAGATCCACTACCGCTCCGCCGCTTTGATGCAGCAAAAAATCCCCAGCGGCGATGTCCCAAAGCGAGCAGTCGCTAAATCTCGCATACGCGCTGGCGCCTCCCTCGGCTAAGATGCAAAATTTTATCGCAGAGCCTTTGCGCACGAGCTGCATTCCAAATTTTTGCGCGAATTGCACGTATTTTGCGGATCTGCTATAGTGCCCTTGCATGAAGATTTGTGGTGCGCTAGTGGGGCAAGGGAGTAGTACGCCGTTTTTATAAACTCCGCCGCCGTTTGAGCTATATATATCGCCGCTTATTGGTATGCTGATCACCGCTAAAATTGGACGCCCGTGCTCGATCAGCGCGATGCAGACGCAAAACTCGCCGTTGCGTGCGATGAACTCCTTTGTGCCGTCAAGCGGATCTATCAGCCAAAATCTCTCCTCGCTCATGCGCCGCTTGCTATCCAGCACGCACTCTTCCGAGCAGATCGCAATACCGCTAGACTCCAGAGTGCTCATTATCGCATCGTTTGCCGCAAGATCGGCATTCGTAAGCGGCGATCTGTCCGCTTTGACAAAGATATCAAATTTGTCGTAATTTTGCATTATCGCGGCATTTGCCTTTTTTGCGGCATCTATCGCAAGCGCCAAAAGCTCATCCAAGCCCACTTTCACTCCTTAAATTTAACGGTGATTCTATCAAATTTAAAATTCTAAACGTCTAAATTTACGCAAGTAAAAACAGGCAAAATTTCAAAACCCTTTTAGAATTTTAATATTCTTTTTTATATAATTGCTAAAATTTTTTAAAGGATCAACATGACCCCAGTCGTATTAGATAGCGTTAAACACGCGGATTTGAAATATCACGCAGACGCATTTCCCACCGCGCCTTTTGTACCGGTGATCGCGCCGGAGATCCCGTTTTGCGCGGACAACCTCGTTATCGTATTTACCATTGAAAAAGAGCCCAAAATGGTGGCGCTGCTAGGGCGCACCAAAAACGTTCTAATCGATAAGGATTATAAAGGAACGGTGCCTTCCTCGGTGCAGAATTATCCGTTTTTCTTAGCTCAAATCGGCGATCAAACGGCGATCTGCTTCGATAAAGACGCGCAGCAGATCAAGGGCAACGGCGAGGCGCTTTTTAAAGACGGTAAGCCGACGCCGTTTTTACAAAATTTAAAAGAGGTGATGCAAAATTACGCCGATTTAGATATGCGCACGCGCGTTGCGGCGGCGGAATTTCAAAAGGCGGGGATTTTAGAAGCCAAGGAGCTCGGCATCAACTCTAGCGGCAAGGAATCGTCACTGCTAAACGGCTTTTCGGTCGTAAATCGCGAAAAGCTTTTGAAGTTAAGCGATAAAAAGCTTGCGGATTTCGCGCGCCGCGGATATCTGGAACTAGCGTATTTTCACTTAAAAAGTCTTGCAAATTTTCAACGCCTAGGCGATAAGATCATGCAGCTCGACCCGCCGATTACGCCGAAAGAAGCGAAAAAATAGACGTTTTCGCCTCCTAAGTAGCTCATAATTTTTAGGATTTAATATCGCGGATTTATAAAACTTGCAAAACTTACGATCGTTTAGGGGCTTGAAGTTGCCATAACCGCATGCGAGCTTGAAGCCCTAGGAAGCTTTATTCGCGGCTAAACTAAATAAACCGCAAATTTAGTCCTAAAATTTTAGCATAGGGTTTTATAACAAAAATTTTGCAACAACACAGTACGCAAGATTCCACGCTTAAAATTTCAAGCGAGAAATTTTACTATAAAATTCTATTAAATTTAAAATTTAATTAAAGTAGATCAATTTATAAAATTTTATCCACACTGCCTAAAACTTTAGTTTTAAATTTAACCCAAGCCCCGCCTTTGCGCCGAAATTCCACCCGCAATTTATAGAAATTCCCGTGGCTCGTAGATTTGCACGCCGCGCGCGTCGCTGCGAGCCGCATTTATCATCGCGCGGGCGATACTTGCGCCGCTAAGCGGTCTAAATTTACCGAACACGCAGGCGGGC